>JAGONT010000028.1:5000-30183 GCA_017992885.1 Alphaproteobacteria bacterium | reverse complement strand
CAAATGATCAACAAGCTGATGAAGAACAACCTGTTGAGCACCGTGCTGAAGTCGGTGCAGATCAGCTCGAACAAGTTGAAGAGGTTATTGATGATGCAGATCTCCATGCAGCAAATGATCAACAAGCGGATGAAAAACCCGTTGAGCACCGTGCTGAAGGAGATGCAGAACAGCTCGAACAAGTTGAAGAGGTTATTGATGATGCAGATCTCCATGCAGCAAATGATCAACAAGCGGATGAAAAACCCGTTGAGCACCGTGCTGAAGTCGGTGCAGATCAGCTCGAACAAGTTGTAGAAGTCAACGGTGATGTAGATCCCCATGCAGCAAATGATCAACAGGAGGAACGAAACGAAGCACCTGATCAAGAACAACTCTTTGATTATGGTGACTATCAACTGGATGAAGATGATCAATATTTTGCTTTCTTTGATTTGCCTGAAGATGAACAACCACGTGACGATCAAGGCTTAAACGAGGACGCTTTTAAAAAGCAAAACATAGTTGATCTACAAGATGAGTATGAAGACATTTCACCGGAAGACGACAATCAGTTTGCAAAACTTAAGTCAATAGTAGAAAAAATTGATTCTAAACTAGAGAAGTTAAGTAAAGCTCCATCAGAATTACCTAGTGATTCTGTTCTTGAAGATTCTGATATTGAGAGTCGCTTAGATGAGCTCGACTCTGTCTTATCTCATATTAACCTAGGGATGTATGAATTAGGAGAAACTCCTACAAGAAGCGTTGCAGAGCGTGATGATAAGAAATCTATAATTAAAGGTTTGAGAAAGCATTCAGAAGGGGTTCGTTTATTTTTAGAAAAAATCCCTGAACAGAATGGGCTTGCTGAGAATGAACAAAGAGATACGAAGATTGAAAGATTAACGAACCAATTAAATGATATTCAAGGAGATTTATCTGTTCGAAAACTTTTATTACCATCCCGTGGATCATTTGAGTCCTCGAGTCTTTCGTTTAATAAGGATCATATTGTTCTACCACAGTGGGGCAAAAGAGTGACAGCTTCAGATGACGATTTAATCGGAGATGCTTCTGCAAAGAAAAAAATAGGGGCTCTACAAGATGAGGATATTTTTCCAGAAGAGGGGGAGGATCAATTTGCAAAACTTAAATCAATAGTAGAAAAAATTGATTCAAAGCAAGAGCAATTAAGCGAAATTTCTCCGAAAGTGTCTATGGGGGTCGTTCTTGATGAATCTCAATTAGAGAATCACTTAGAAAATATTCAAGCTATTTTAAGTTACATTAGTTTCGGTGTATACGAATTGTCAGAGACTGCTTTAAACGGACCTGCAGACCTTCTTTATAAAAAATCTATAGTAAAGAGTTTCGAAGAATGTATGGGTACTGTTCGCTCTTCTTTGTCCTCTCTACAAGAAAGTCTTCCTGATAATGAAGCTTTAGATGACGGGAATCCATCTCTGCAACAAGCAAAGATTGCAACTCTAAATGAGTTACTCGAAAAAACGCGAGGAGTTTTAGCAGTTCAAAAGTTCTACTTACCTGAAGAAGTTCAAGAGCGGTCGCCTTTTCCTTTGAGGAAAATTAGTTTTCTGAATAGAGAATACTCAGATCTGCACGAAGATTCATGGACATCAGAGTTAAAAAAAGTATCTTCTGAGGATGAAAACATAGGTACAGAAAGCTTTAATATTGAATTTGAGCTTATGAAATTTGATATAAAAAATTTATTCTCTGATGTGGCGTCTATATCGAGTACTTACTATTCTGCCAAACCTAAAGAACATATAAATTTAGAGGATCAACTTGTAAAATTGGATAATATTTTCGAAGTTGCAACGAATACTTTACTCCATTTAAATGTGATTGAATCTGAGTTTAAAAGTAAAAGTGAACTTTCTTTTAAGAATAGTCGTTTGTATCAAGAAATAATAATTTATGAATCTAAATTATTCCAAATAATGGAAGATATAAAATATAATCAGATGCGAGTCAATCACATTAAGTCTAAGCGTGCTGAACAAGGGGAAGAGACATCAATAGGTAATGAAGAAACTCTTGAGAGCTCAAACATAATAGAGCAAGCAAGTGCGATGCATCCTTCAAGTTCTCTTTTCTTAATGGGAGCAGATAAGTTTGATAGCCAAGAGCTTGGAAGTGTAGGAACGTTGATCAGAGAACTGGAGATGAGAACTAAGCAGTTAAGAGAACCTTCTAGTAACTTTAGTTTGTACTTTTCTCCTATCAATGATTCTCAGGAATTTATTGAACATAAGGGAAAACTTAATGATTTAGAAACATTAGCAAATTCGGCTGAAAACAAGCTGAAAACTTTGCAGTCTAGACTCGAAAGCTACACAGGAGAAACGTTGGAGGAGAGGATTTTCTACAAGACAAGGATTGACAGCTTGAGAGAGGTATTACGTGTGGTTCAACTAAATGTGGCTAATCAACTATCCTCTTTGAGCACGTTAACGCCTCAAGGACCAGATATGAATACTCCGGCAGTGGTTTTCTCATCACCAACCGCTGAAGAACCAACAACGGATACTCCACCATCAACCATTGAAGTGGCGAGTTCCTCACCCATCATCAGTTCTTCACAATTCCATTCTGAAATTGAGGGGCCTCAGGAAAGGACATGCCATGAAGTTTTTACTCACTTGCAAACTGAATTGGATACTTTAATTGCGCAACTACCTAGCTCTGGACTGAGTATCACTGCTATAAACAAAATCAATGAAATGGTTGCATCTGTAAACCACTTTCAAAGTCAACTGAGAGGAGTCTTGAAGAAGTCTTTGGGAGAACAGGCGCCAAATTTCAGCCTGAATGAGTGGGGGAGTTTATATTCCTCACCAACTCAAGATGGTAGCTTTTTATATGGCTTAAAATCAAAGCTGGGGGAGGCTTTAAAAGTTGTAATAAACGATTCTGATTCAGAGGTTCAAGCTTGGTTTTCAAGTCTGCGAACAAGCGCCCATATGATAAAAAGAAAAATAGGACAGGTGTTAAGCATTTTAGCTGGAGAGGGAGTTGTTATTTCTTCAGAAAAAGGAATGGGAAATAATAACGGATCAGATCCAATATCCCCAGTAAGTTCTGTTTCCACAGGGGTGGATCAAGGTATCCAACCTGGTGATGGGGAAAGCCTTGAATCTCAAGTCACAGGTCTTAAAAGAGCGATAGATACGTTAGAGAGGCTTTCTTTGAAAATGGATCAGGTTGGTCCTGATGGAGATGCCATGATGCAAAGAAGGCTTAGTGATTTACAAGTGCGTGCCTTTACGATGAAGCAAAAGTTGGCGTCTTTACCGCCGTTCATGCAAGCTGCAGATGCTCTGAGATCGACTTTAGAGGAGATTCAGTCGAAGATTACTGTACAAACAGAAAAATTCTTGAAGAAGGCAACTCCCCAGGAATTAGAGGTAACGATTCCTTCTTCTGCACTTGATGGCATGGTGTCTCAGTCATCTCTTGAGTCCACGCCAAATGTACCAAGTAATGGGCAGAGAGAGGTGTTAGAAGCGAGTGGAGGAGGGAACACCCTTCTACCTAGTACCTTGTCGGCGGAGATTCCGTCCTCTGCTCTTCACTCTTTTCATCCTCAGGATATTGGTTCGGAAGTACCATCCTCAATAGTTGTTAGTAATGAGAGCGGAGGAGGGGGCACCAGTCCTTCTGATGCTTTGCCTGTAGTGATTCCATCATCCGCGCTAGGTAACTTATACTCACCTCCCTCGAGTATGCCATTACATTATGGTAGTGATGACGATCAACAACCAGTCATAAGCCTTGCACCGCTAGCTAAGGATAAGTCTCCTAGTGCTCCAGAACAAGAAGTTTCGGTGCCAGACTTTGTCAGGGGCGTTCTTACTCCCCTGAAAGGACCGTTGGATGCTCTTATTACAAGATTAGCAACAGCAGACTTAACGCCACCCGTTCTTCAAAGCCTGAGCCATATTAAACGAGTTGCGCTTTTATTAAATTATGACTTGAGATCAATATTGATTGGAAATTCACCATTTTCATTAACTAATTTCTTAGAAGAAGTGAATTTGTACGAAGATAAATTTAATAATAAAGATTTTTTACACAATATAGAAATAAAAATTGATGCCGTTTTAAGTTTGGCATCTGATTTTCAATGGATAGGTAGAAGCTCAAATTTTGAGAATAAAGTAGCTGATTTTCAAGAGGGATTGCAGAACTTGTTAGCTACTTTGAACGCGCCTTCTCCATTGCCGGAACTTAAGACTGCGGCCAGAGAAGGGGAGGGCGGTTTTTATGATTACGTTCCGCCTCTAACCTCCAGTCCGCAGGTTATCTCTTCACAGCCACAATCAAGTTACGCGCATCAGAGTTTTCCGATAGGGGGGGACAATAGTCCTCTTATAACGAATTCTTATGATCACGTTCAAAGACTGTTGAGCGAAAGGTCTGACCCTAGCCTTCAAGATTTTTATGAGCAAGTAAGTAACCCTCCCGTACTTCATCTGGCTACGTACCCTGCACATCAAGTGATCGACATAAATGACTTTCAGGAATTTTATAACCAGCAACTGGGGAACGATGGTTTGCGTGAACAGGCGACGAGCCCTACATCTCAAGTGACCAACTTAGATGGTGATGATAGTGATGAATGGACGATGATCGATGACTCTCAAGATACCGATAATCCTTAAGATACCAATAAGCCGCAAGATACTGGTACCCCTTCGGCAAAGGGTGGTTTGTTGGGCTTCTTTGGTTGGTAATAGCTTAAAGATTAAAGCTTATTTTGGTTCATTGTAATACGGAGGAAAGCTTAGGCTTTCCTCTTTTTTTAGGATAAAAGGGAAGAGGGGTCTCCGCCTAAATTTTTTACAGATCAGATTCAACCAGGGTTTTTACGAGCAATTGGGCGAGCCAGTTCTCGTAGTCTTCCGATGACCAACCTTGCTCAACAACGAACATGCGATACATATCCCGGCCCGTGAAGGCCCATAAAATATCTCGTGCTTGAAGTATGGTGAGTCCTTTTGCGAGAGATTGCTCTTTCACCATCATTGTGACGCTCTCTTCTTGCCGTTTATAACGACGCTGCTCTCTCTCTCTTTCAAGCTCTTTGAATTCCGGGGTTCCAATAGAAGCCCCCCAAAATGCTTCCATTTGTACCCTCTCTGCATCATATATTTGACGTGCAATTTTAGCGCTGATCATCAAATGTTCTTTTGCTGAGTCTGTCTTCTTGGCCTCTCTTATAAGCGCTTCAAATTGATCAGCAGGAAGAGCGTTGTCGATGATAGCCCGCAAAATGCCACGCTTGGATTGAAAGAGTGCGTAAATAGTTGGCATCGAAACGTTCGCCGCGTGTGCTATTTTTTCAATCGTTACGTTCTCGATATCTTCGGACGATAAAAGCATTTTTGCAGATTCAAGAATGCGAGCACGGGTTTGTACCGCTCCCGCTTGTCTTGTTTCGGAATTATACGTCCTTTTTTTATGACTTGACATATTAGATATAGCTTACTATTTTCAATTCATATTGGATATAGTTTGCTGCATCCAATATGAAATGTCAACACGATTCAGAAGGAGATAATGATGGATCAAAATAATGTGGCCATAGCCAAAGCTTTTTACACAGCATTTGGAGAGAAAAATGTTGAGGTCATGGAAAAGTATCTACACCCTGACGTTCAACTGATCACACCACACGCAAACCTACAGGGAAAGGAAGCTTATCTTGAGGCTGCAAAGAATTTCACTGCTTTTTTTAATACTCTTACCCTACGTGCAAAGTTTGGTGAGGAAGATCAGGCCTTAGTCGTTTATGATTTAGCGTGCCCTGTGCCTGTTGGAAAAGTTTCGGGCGCAGCACTGATGACCTTTCAAGGGGGGCTGATCATAAGAAATGAGCTATTTCATGATACCAGCCCCTTTAATAAAATAAAGGATGAACTTTTAGCGTAGACATTTGGAAGAGATGCATCATGACGGTCAGCAGTCCAGCGATCTGCCTGTTCTTTATGATGCTTTCTCCACTCGATGAACTCTTTCGCTTTTTTGAAAGCTTAGGAGGAGTTGTCCGCTTATAAAACTGCTGCTTTGGTTTTCAACGATAACTTTACATACCTTTCAATAATCCCTCTTTTATTTTTTCAATGTCTAAAGCTTTACAGGAACGAGCTCCTCCTTCGGGATTTCTCTCTCTTAAGCCATTGACTACCCCAATAATTTCTTCAGCGGCTTTTTCTATATCTTTCTCAGTTGTAAAACGACCCAGACTTAACCGGATAATAGCGGGAGGGATTGTATGTTCATGGTCAATAGCTTGAATAACATAAGAGAGTTCTAAACTATCAGAGCTACAAGCAGAGCTTGCTGAAACAGCAATAGCCTTAAGATGGGATAAAAGCGGTGCACTATCCACGCCAACAAAGCTAAGATTTAAATTGCCAGGGAGTCTCTTCTCAAGGTCACCATTCACAAGGACTCCTGTAAGATTTTTTTGTAAAATACTTAGCAGTTTAGTTCTTAAATCTAAAAGACGCTGTGACTCAGCAATACGTTCTTGTTCAGCAACTTGTGCAGCTTTTCCTAAGCCAACACATAAAGGGGTAGGTACGGTTCCAGGTCTTATTTTTCTTTCCTGGCCACCCCCATAAACAAGAGGAATGACGGGTGTTCCCTTTTTAATAAAAAGGGCTCCTACTCCTTTTGGACCATAAATTTTATGGCCTGAAAGACTTAAAAGGTCGATCTCATCTTTGATAACATCAAGTGGAATTTTACCAAATCCTTGGGCAGCATCTGTATGAAAAAGAGCCCCATGTTTATGCGCCAGCTTAGCAATTTCACGGATAGGCTGCAGAACGCCAATTTCATTATTCACAGCCATCACAGAAACAAGCGCTGTTTTTGAGGATAGGGCTTTTTTGAGATCTCTTATATTTATAATTCCATTTTTTTGGACAGGGAGGAGTGTGACCTTGAACCCTTCTTGTTCAAGAACCTTAAGGGGTTCCAGAACAGCTTTATGTTCTGTCATCACACTAATGACTTCAGACTTACCTTGACTTTTCAAGGCGCGACTAACGCCTAAAATAGCTATATTATCTGCTTCTGTTGCTCCAGAAGTAAAGATAATTTCTTGAGGATCTGCGTTTATAACGCTTGCAACTTGCGCTCTGGCTTGCTCAACAGCCGCAGAGGCTTGAGTTCCATAAACATGAGTTATTGAATGGGGGTTGCCAAACTCTTTCGTAAAGTAAGGTAACATCGTTTCTAAGATACGTGGATCTACAGGTGTTGTGGCTTGGTAGTCTAAATAAATAGGATTAGTATTCGCTTTCGTCGAGATTAATCCTGCAAGGATGTAACAGATAAGCTTCCTTTTCACTGAAACTCCTTTATTTTATTTTTAGTAAGTGCCTGGCTAACATTTCCAACATATTCTTGCAAATTAATTCTCTCACAGCAAGCCATTCCATGGACATATGACTTGCAAATTTTCCTTTATCTTGGGGGTAATCTATAGAGATCGCTTTTTCTAGATTAAATCCTTTGTTATCATTATATACTTACAAAAATAATAAATAGCCACGCGCCAAGCCTATCCCTCTGTTGTTTAAAGGATGGAGATCTATAGATTCGTTGATGGCTATCGAGAAAATGCTCAAAGTTAGGCTGAGCTTTTCCGTGATTTAAAAGCGTGAGAACTATCCATTTTCCCCAGCTAACCATTCGAGATGAGGCTTTAGTTTTGGAAGAAAGTCTGTTCTCAAACGTGTCATCAACGCGGCTCGGTGCATACAACAGCAAATATTTTGAACAAGATGCATTAGTCCCTCCATATTATGGCCAAAGGTCATTTCGGACATCAAATTTTCTAATGGTTGGGAAGTCATCGTTCACGATGAACTAGCTGCTTGATTTGCTACTGCACCCACTTCTGGCGATAACGTATTTAAGAAGGATACATTATTAAACTAAGTTTTTTTCCTCTCAAAGAGGTTATAACTCTCATGATCTCGCAATATAAGACACCAGAAGATGACGTTCTTGTTAGGTTTTTATGTTCTCTCCGTTCATGCGCTTTATATCGAGTTATGTGAGGCTCTTAATTCTCAGATAAATGAGCTATTTACATATTTAGTTTTGTATTTTGGGTTTTGTTTGTTATATCTAAATAAATACTTATTTTTATATGGATTGTTTTTACGAAATACAACTTTAATTCTTGTTTATTATATGGCGCTGCTTTTGCTATGTCATTATCTATGGGTGAAGCTATTGCTTCGGGCAATAAAAGAATATCACCAAAAACCCCACATCAGGCTACAGGACGACTTCAACCTCAGCTAGTTAAACAGAAAGTTGATCTCTTTCGCCCCTATCCTTCTGAGTGGAATGATCTCTCTGAGAATAAGTTCTTTTTTAAGTTGCAAGATGAAGAACGTCCAGCCCCTCAGTTTGTGGTTGATTGGTGTAACGGGATGTTAAGTCTTTTTGAAGAGTCCTCCTGCCAAAAAGATATCAATGAAATTACACTTGCTAGCTTAATTACATTGTTAGGTCAAAAAGCAAAGAAAGACAAAAAAATTAGAGCCGTCTTACAAGACTATTTCCAAAAGAAACCTGAGTTAATTAGCAACTGGACAAAAAATACCATTCATAGCTTACAAGGTAACCAATTTAATCAGCAAAACCTTGCGAACATCTTTTACGGGCATGCTCAGCTAGGCATGAAGCCAGAGAGAGAGTTTCTCAGCGCCTGGCAGCAAGTCGCTCTCCCTCACCTACAGTCAACAAATCCACAAGAGCAATTCCCTCTGAAAGAGATTCATAGTATCTACCTAATTCTAAAGAGATTCTCTTTAGGAAGTATTCTTGGTGACAACTTTCCACAAGATTCACTGGTAAAGAAGCGGAAAATAAAAACTTCAAAGGGCTCACAGTTACAGAAGGAGGTCTTTCAATCTGTAAATTCTTACTTAGCAAGAATTGGTGTAAGCAATCTTGCACAAGAAGAATATTGGGTAGATGACATTGCGTCTCATGTTGATATTTATCAAGCTTCTCTTAATGTTATTATTGAAGTTGATGGGCCTTCTCATTTCTTTGCTGGCACACAAGAATATAAACCTAAAAATAAGTTAAAAGAGGAGATCCTCCATCAAAGCCAAAAGTTTGCAGGATTAGTGCGCATACCTTATTATGAATGGAACAAGATGATAACACTAGAATCCCAACATACATATTTAGCAGGCAAATTATCGCCTTTCATTGAAGCAGCTAAGCAGAGACATTCCCTAAAGACCAAGAAAGAAGACATTAATGCAGAGGAGAGAGATGTCAAAAAGAGCACCCTCAGACCTGAGGCAGCTCCATATATTCCTTTAGCTGAAAGAAAGAACCAGCTTCTTCCCACAAAGCAACTTTCCAACGCAAGATTTGAGGATATATAAGATGGGTTACAAGTAATAAATTTAGTAATGAAGATTGTCGCGATTTTGACGCAAATGATGATCATACGTGGCGGGAGTGACGGGACTCGAACCCGCGACCTCCGGCGTGACAGGCCGGCGCTCTAACCAACTGAGCTACACCCCCACGTAAGCGTTCTCCAGATACCGTACTCAACCCTCTGTTGTCAAGGGAAATTCAATTTCTGGGATAATGCCTGACTTTGAAAAGGCTCTTTTGACTAAATCCTGGTTTGCACAAAACTTATTTTGTTGAACATCTTAGCCAATAGAACCACGGAAAGGACCCACACCATCGTTGCTCCAGTCAGTATGAAGAGAATATTCTCTATATTTTGCTGCATAGAAACAAGGTTAAAGTGAATAAAGGTAGATGTTCCTAGCCATACCCCCGTTCCCGCAAAAAGAAAGTCAGTGATGCTTTTACCACGCGCTTTTGTGGTTGCAGCGAGAGGAATATAGGCAATTTCTTTCGTGATTAAGAAGAGAGTTTTGAGTCCAGAAAACATAAGAGTTTGAACAGTAAAAAACCAAAAAATAACAGAGAGTTCACTGATAAATAGTTTATTCAGTGAAGTGTTGACGCTTGGAAAATGGATATAAATTAGCAAAAAGCATGTCGTGATAAATAAATATAGAGGGAAGATGAGCGCGCTTTTTAGCCATCCATATTTCCACACCAACCAAAATGTAAGCAAAAATATTAAGCTTGAAAAATAAAACATAGAGTTGGAGTACTGCGACATAAATTGAGTGTACTCTAAAGTGGTTGAAGCGTAATTTTTAAGATGAGCCCTAAATAGCAGTTTTGTGAGTTGTTCACAAAATCCAAGAGATGTAATGATGACAAAAATAAGAAAAAAGTAAAAGCACTTAAAAGATGTACTTACCTTTGGTATTTGAGCCGCTTCTGTAGTTAAAGTGGGAAGGTCTGTAAGCTTGTTTTTTTTAATGAGCCAAGCACCTACAATAAAAATAAGTAATCCTCCCAATAAAACATAACCGTAAGAGTGCATTGTATGTTCAAAAGTGGAATTAGGCGTTGTGATAGCAGAGAAAAGTTCATTTATCCAAAGAGCGCCGAGACTTGGAAAAATAAAAAGCAAAAAAGGATAACTTAAACTAGATTCTTTTAGGGTAAACGTTTGATTCGCAAGAGCCCAAAAGAGAAAGATGATTGTAAAGGGTCCCCACATCTCTGCTAATAAATAATAACAAGAAAAGCTCCAGACACCATAGGCTGAAAGCAAAGGGGTAATTTCAGCATGGGCTTTTAATAATTCTTGAATAAAGTCAGGGTTAGGGTGGAGGAGATGAGCATTTTGGAATCCCCAAAAATGGAATAGTATAAAGACTATCAAAAAGAGAGTGGTGCTAACAAACAGGATTTGCGGCAAGTTATTTCTTCGATAACAAAGAAAGAAGAGTGCAAAAAAAACGAGGTTTACTAGGAAAGATAAAGACTTCAAAAAGGAGATGAGAGGGGCTCCAGCAGGAGAATTTATAAGTAATACATCTTTCGTATCTCTCAAAACAAAGTAGGCTAAGCATAAAGAAAATAGTACTATTCCGAACAAGCAAAACTTAATGGTGCTTTTTTTATGAAGTACTGTAAGCATTCTTAGTCCATTTTCTTTTTCATCAGCATGAGCTTCTAATAAAAATATTAAGAAACCGTAAAACATTAAGATCGAGGACTTTAAGAATTATTATCTTCTACGATGCAGTAACCATCCGGCTATCATGACACTGATGGCGACACTTGTAATAATAATTGTGGCCAGGGCATTGATTTGAGGGCTTATGCCAAAGCGAATGCTTGAAAAAATGACCATTGGAAGGGTGGATGAACCAGGACCAGAGACAAAGCTGGCTATCACAAGGTCATCTAAAGAGAGGGCAAAAGCCAAGAGCCATCCAGCGAGTAACGCGGGAAAGATAAGGGGCAGTGTGATGGCCATAAAGACTTTTAAGGGACGAGCACCTAAATCGAGAGCGGCTTCTTCTAAGGAACGATCCATGTCAGCAAGTCGGCCTTTTACCAAAATTGTGACATAGGCCATACAAAGAGTGATGTGAGCGATCGTGATGGTTAAAATGCCCCTGCCTTTTGGCCATCCTATTGCTTGTTCAAGTCCAATAAAGAGAAGAAGGAGGGCTAGACCTGTGATGACTTCTGGCATGACAAGAGGAGCCGTTGTTAAAATTCCAAAGAAGCTTCGTCCCCGAAATCGTCCTAATCGGACGAGGACAACAGCAGCTATGGTACCAAGGACAACTGCTAATGTTGCGGCAGAGATGGCAATTTGAAGGCTTACCCAAGCTGAATTAATCAATACGTCGTCCTGCAGAAGAGAAGCGTACCATTTTGTTGAAAACCCATGCCAAATTGTGACTTGCCGCGAGGCATTAAAGGAGAAAATGATAAGGGTGATAATGGGAAGGTATAAAAAAACATAACCAAGAATCATGGACGTTTTTAAAAAAGGAGAAAGTTTATGTTGCATCTAAGAACCTCATTTGCCGTTCTTGCAGTCGTTGGAAGATAGCAATAGGCGTAATCAATAAAATAAGCATTAAAACAGCAAGAGCTGAGGCCACAGGCCAGTCGCGATTTGTAAAAAATTCATTCCAAATAACTTTGCCAACCATTAAGGTTTGAGATCCCCCCAAAAGCTCGGGAATGACAAATTCCCCCACGGCAGGAATGAAAACAAGCATAGAACCGGCTATGACCCCAGGCATGGATAAGGGCCATATCACGCGTATGAAAGCTTGAAAGGGGCGGGCGCCCAAATCGTAAGCTGCTTCAACAAGGGCATGGTCAATTTTTTCAAGGGAGGAAAAAAGAGGTAAAATCATGAAAGGTAGGTAACAGTAGGTAATTCCTAAAATCGTTGCAAAAGTTGTATCTAGAAGGGGCAAAGGGGCTGAAATAATGCCGATTTTTATTAAGGCCGTGTTTAAAAAACCTTGGGGACTTAAAATGCCAATCCATGCATAAACGCGCAATAAAAAAGAGGTCCAAAAAGGCAGAATGACCATCATTAGTAAGATGGTGCGTAAAGACGGTGTGGCTTTGGCAATGCCATAGGCCATAGGATATCCAATGCAAAGACAAGCTATTGTTCCAATGATAGCGATCAATAAAGAGTCAAGGTAAGTAAAAAGGTAAAGGGAATCTGTTCCGATAAAGCCATAATTTGTAAGATTAAGTTTGATGATTAAAACACCGTCATCGAGCCATTCAGTTAGGGAACCATAAGGAGGAAGTCCTAATTTCAAATCGGAAAAACTAATTTTCAGAACAATTAAAAAAGGAATGAGAAAAAAGAGAATGAGCCATGTATAGGGAAAGGAGATCACCCAAAAAGGAGACGTAAAAGATTTCTGTAAGCGGTGCCAAATGTGCTTCATGTTGTTAGAACAATACTGTTTTCTGCCCGCCAAAAGAGATAAACCTCATCATCCCATGTGACAGGTCTTTCAGCAAGGCGAACAATATTAGGTTGGGTTGCAAGGACGATTTTACCACTGCTAAGTTCAACGTGATAAATGGAAACATCTCCTAGGTAACCAATATCTTTTACAATTCCTTTCGTCGTGTTGCGCTTTTGCTCAGGTTCAATGGTTGTAATCATAATTTTTTCAGGTCGGATAGCTACTTTTACTTGAGAGCCAAGGGGCGCATCCCCCGCATGGCTTACATAAAGTTCACAACTCGCTTCTTCAGATTCGACGAGAACATGATCCGTTTCATCTTCAATCACACGGCCTTCAAACTTGTTCATAGATCCAATGAAATCAGCTACATATTCAGAATGAGGATATTCATACACTTCATTGGGGGTTCCAATTTGTCTTAAACGTCCGTGGTCCATAACCCCTAACCGAGAAGACATGGTCATCGCTTCTTCTTGATCGTGGGTGACCATAATGAAAGTAATTCCAACTTTTTCTTGGATGCGAACCAGTTCAAATTGAGTTTGTTCTCTAAGCCTTTTGTCTAACGCTGCCAGAGGTTCATCTAGAAGTAGCAGCTTTGGTCTTTTGACTAAGCTGCGGGCAAGAGCGACGCGCTGACGTTGCCCTCCAGAAAGTTGGTGAGGGTAGCGTTTCTCATATTTTTCCATTTGGACGAGTTTTAAAACGTCTTTGCCGCGCTCTCTTATCTCAGCTTTAGCGAGGCGTTCTTGTTTCAGACCAAAAGAGATGTTTTGTTCGACTGTCATATGGGGAAAAAGAGCGTAAGATTGAAACATCATATTGACGGGTCGATCATAAGCCGGCCGGCGCGTCATATCAACGCCATCTATGTAAATCTTGCCTTTACTAGGCATTTCAAATCCTGCGAGCATACGTAAAAGTGTCGTTTTTCCACAGCCTGAAGGACCCAAAAGTGAAAAAAACTCCCCTTGAAAAATAGATAAAGTCACATCATCAACGGCAGGACTCCCATTGAAATCTTTTGAAACACCTTCCAAGTGAATGTAAGGTTTAGCTTTTACGTCTTGCCAAGGTTCTAGGTCAATTTTTTTAGATTTTTGCACTCGTCATTCCTCGTTTCAGCGACCAATTTTCACACGAGTCCATTCGCGTAAACGTAAACGCTCATATCTTGGAGTATGAATTTTGTCTATGTATAATTTTTCTAAAGTTTCTTTTGAAGGATAAATAAGGGGATTTGTTCTAATTATTTCTTTCGTAAAAGCAAAAGAAGCAGGGATGCTATTGGCAGTCTCAAAGGCATTGGTGATTTGCGCAATAATATCTGGACGTAACAGAAAATTAATAAAGCTATTGGCTTCGTTGACGTGAATGGCATCTATAGGAATGGCAAGAGCATCAATCCATAGAGCGGTTCCTTCTTCTGGAATGATATAGTCTATTTCGATGCCACTTTCTTTACCTATTTGTTGAGCTAAAAGTAGCTCGCCCGAGTATCCTTCAACAATACAATATCCCCCAGAGAGGATATCCCCTTCAGAGGGAATAGCTTGAAATTTTTTAATGAGAGGTTTTACCGTTGTAAGAGTTTGGCTGGCTTGTTGTAAATCTACTAAGCTGTCAGAGTTAGGATTTTTCTTTAAATATTTTAAGACCGCAGGAAAGACATCGACAGGCGAATCAAGCAACATTACACCACAGTCAGCAAAATGGGCAACGACTGCAGGATCAAAAAGCATGGCAAGACTTTGGGTAGGAGCTTGAGGAAAACGTTCTGAAATCATTTTTTTGTTGATAGCAAATCCAGTTGTTCCCCAGATCAAGGGAATGGCAAATTGGTTGCTTGGGTCAATTTCTGCCATTCTTTTTAACAGATCAATATCCAAGTTGGCTTTATTTGGAATCAGGGAAGACTGTAAGGGTTGATAGATATGAGCTTCAAGTTGGCGGGCAAAGTAAGGCCAAACGGTGACAAGAACAAGATCATATCCCGAATGACCAGCAAATAGCTTTGTTTCCATGACTTCTGCACTATCATATACATCGTAATTCACCTTAATATCTGTTTCTTTTTCAAATTGATGTATGATTTCAGGTGTTAAAACGTAAGCCCAACTATAAATATTCACGATGCGTGGAGCTTTGGCGTGAAGAAGGGGACAAAGCAGGAGAGAACACAACCAAACGATAAGGAACCAAAAGGTCCAGGACGCCCTAGTGTTTTGCGTTAATGAGGTCATGTTAATGATAGAGGCTCCTTCATTCACCTAATGTTGCCCACTTTCAGGGAATAGGGTAGTGAAATGCGTTGGTTGAAGAAAGCCCGCAGTTTTTCCTCTATGAGTGAGAATAGGAAACCGGGGTTCTAGTTTTTCGTAAAGATCCTCATCTAAACAGCCTAAAGAGCGTAGAATAGCTAAGAAAGCAACTCTGGCAGCTTTATCATTTCCATCATCAATTTTCAAGGCAATACCAAAACCTAAAGAAGGAACGATACCCACGACAACACCGCCTGCTCCTACTTTACTCAAAATTTGACCATGAGATGCCTGAATCAGCTTTGTATCAAAACCATCGCTTCCTGCAATCATTTCAGGATAAGCTTGAATCGCAGAAATAATGTGCTTTATGGCTTTTTGACGTGGATAATGGAGATGCGAAGGGTCAGCAAAGCGTGCCATTGCAAAGGCAATATTGTAAAGAGGAAAAGCAAAGACAGGAATTCCGCACCCATCTATTCCAAATGATGCGTGGGAAAGGTCTACGTCTGTCATTTCACTTAAAGCTTGTTCAACACGTCGTTGTACAGGGTGTTCTCTTGCAGTATACCCTTCAAGGTGTTCATTTCTATAAAGGGCTGTTGTTAAAAAACCTAAGTGCTTTCCAGAGCAAGCATTATGTAAAACAGAAGCTTTTTTAAGGAGAGGTTGAACTTTTTTTGTAGATAAGGTGTAATGAGGAACATGGGCGCCACATTCTAGAATTCGCTCATCTTTCCCTAATTTGTTAAGCCACGTTTCAAGTGCGTTGATGTGCATCTCTTCTCCATAATGGGAGGCACAGGCGAGAGCAACGTCTTGCGCGGTAAGGTGGAAAGCCTCTTCAGCTCCACTTTCAATAAGAGGGAGCGCTTGAATAAGTTTAAGAGCTGATCTTCCCATAACAAGCTCATGAATATTCCCCCAACTGCGAATGACATGTCCTAATGAATTAAGAACGGCAGCTGCTCCTCTATGTTTTGATTCTTGGTAACGTCCGCGTGTCGCTTCAGCCATAATGGGATTGGGCATTGGTCACTCTCCAAATTTATTATCAATCAAGTGGACTAAGGAAGCTACGGCTTGATCAGCATCAATGCCTTCTCCTTCGACCACTACAATAGATCCTTGTCCTGCTCCTAACATTAAAAGTCCCATTATAGATTGTGCGGATACACGTAAACCCTGATGACAGATGTAGGTTGTTGCACGAAAAGATTCGGCAAGATTCACCACTTGTGCTGAAGCCCGGGCATGAAGCCCTTTGCAATTTTGAATGATGGTTTCTTGTTTAATTACTTTGTGCATCAGGTTCTTTCAAAACATGAGAAGCGGCATGAATATATTTGCGCCCAGCTTCTTGGGCCAAAAGAACAGCTTCACGAAGTGCCTTCGTTTTACGAACACTGGCAAGCTTAATCAAAAGAGGAAGATTCATCCCAGATACGATCTCCACGTTCCTGCCTTCGAGTAAGGAATGAGCTAAATTTGAGGGAGTTCCTCCAAACATATCAGTTAAAATGATGACCCCATGGCCTTTTTCAACAGTTTGAACAGCTTCCAAAATTTCTTTACGTTTAGCTTCGATATCATCGTGAGGAAATAAACTAATGGTTGCAAAAGCGCTTTGTTCACCAACAATATGCTCAAGGGCTTTTGCAAACTCTTCAGCTAGATTTCCGTGGCTCACAAGAACAATTCCAATCATCTTACTTTGCTTTTTTTTAAATCTCTATGCTCTAGTTTTACCCGTTTTTTTGTCGTTTGTAACCATT
The DNA here is from genome assembly GCA_017992885.1 of Alphaproteobacteria bacterium. GTDB lineage: Bacteria > Pseudomonadota > Alphaproteobacteria > UBA9655 > UBA9655 > UBA9655. Next base: position 13,248 of record JAGONT010000028.1, on the reverse strand, counting down.
CTTTAAGCACACTAGCAATAAAAACAGAGCGATGCTGTCCTCCGGTACAACCGATAGCAAGGGTTAAATAGCCTCTTCCCTCTTCTTCAAAGCGGGGAAGAGAGAGGGATAATAGAGATTTGAGAGACTCTAAAAGAGAAGGAAATAGGGGATCTGTCTGGATATAGTCTGCTACTTTTGAATCTTCTCCCGATAAGGCCCATAAGTCTTCTATATGAAAGGGATTTTTTAGCAGACGTGTATCAAAAACCATATCTGCTTCTCGAGGTAAGCCAAGGCGAAAAGAAAAGGATATAATGAAAATACTGAGGGAAGGTGCTTTTTTCGGTAAGAAAAAATCGCGGAGTTGTCTCTTAAAATCTGAAGGTATAAGTAGACTTGTGTCCATAACAAAATCTGCATGTGTTCTAAGACCAGACACTAATTCGCGTTCAAGGCAAATGCCGTCGATCACACGGTGATCTCGGGCCAAAGGATGAAACCGTCTGGTTTCATTATAACGACGGACCAAAATATCATCGTCGCAATCAAAATAAAGAAGTTTAGTGTTAAGAAGAGGGTCTTGGGTAAGCTTAGAGAACTCTTGCAAGAATTGTTCCGAAGAAAAATCTCTGGTTCGTACATCAACAGAGATAGCTAAAGGTTGAGATACTTGATGCCGTGCAAGTGCTACGGGCTCTAGAAAAACAAGAGGAAGATTATCAATTGTCTCATAGCCCATGTCTTCTAATGTTTGTAGGGCGAGAGAACGACCTGAGCCCGACATTCCTGTGATAAGGAGAATGGGTTTTTTTGAAGTATTAGTTTTTAAAAAATCCATTTTTATACCTGTGTATTAAGAATAAGATAATATTTTTCTATAATACAAGATCTGCTTTTTTTTGAAGATTTTTCGGGACGTGGAGACCCATCTTCTCGGCAGCTCTAAGATTGATATGAAAAACTAATTGTTGAGGGTTTTGAATAGGAATCTCCTCAAGAGAAGTTCCTTCTAGGATATGACTCACCATTTCAGCTAAAGTAAAACCTGATTCACGCCAATTCACGCCATAGGCTGCAACGGCACCTCGTCGAACAATATCTATATCGCTACCAAAGATAGGGATTTTATTGTGAATGCCAATTTTAATAATAGATTCTAAAGCTGATATCACAGTGTTATCCGTTGGAAGAAGGATCGCATTAACTTTACCGACGAGTGTTTTCGTAGCCGTTGAAACTTCGGCGCTCTTAGAAACGGTAACTTCCATAATTTTAATATCTTGCAGTTCTGCAATATTTTTTATGTCTTGGACTTGTTTTTGTGAATTGGCTTCTCCTGAGTTAAAAATCACACCAATTGTTTTAACATCGGGAATAAAAGATTTGATAAGATCAATTTGTTGCTGAGGAGGAACAAAGTCCGTAAGACCCGTCACATTCTTATGCCCCGAAAGCTTTGCTGCAACAGGATCTGAGACAGCCCCAAAGACGATAGGAATAACGGTTGTAGCTGCTGCTGCAGCTTGTGTCATGGGAGTTGAAAATGTTACAATAACATTGGGGTTAAGGCTGGTAAGCTTATGGGCAATTTGTACGGCCGTTGTTGGACTGCCTTGTGCATTTTCATAGGTCCATATCAAATTTTTTCCCTCCACAAATCCTTTTTCCTCTAAGCCCTTCTTTAAGCTTTCTCGAAGCATGTCGAGAGCAGGATGTTCTACGATTTGACCCACAGCTACGTGCAATTGCTCTTCGGCGAAGGTCTCGCTTTTCCATCCGAAAAAGACAATTAAAAACCAATAAAAGAAAAATCTCATTTGGCTATTCCTTCTGTAGGTAAATGGAGGGAAGGGCAGGTGACTTTCAATTTTTCTGCAGTATAGGGATTAATCGACATTTTAAGACTGTTCGCTTTTTCGACTGGAATTTCTGATGGTTCTTTTCCTTTAAGCACGTCTGCAACCATTTTACCGATCTGTTGGCCCATTTGCTTTTGATCATACGCATAAGCTGCTAAGGCTCCTCGGTTGACAGATTCAGGGTCACTAACGAAAAGAGGCTTTTTAGCGTCTAAACATGCTTTGATTAACGCCTCGAGCCCTGAAACAACTGTGTTGTCATTTCCTATAAAGATTGCGTCTACTTTATCCACAAGGCTATGCGCCGCTGCTTGGACATCTGCCGATTTAGGTGCAGCTGCAACGCTGACTTCGATATTCTTTTCTTGGGCTAAAATTTTAAGTTTTTCAAGGAAAGAGACATTGTTCACTTCGCCAGGATTATACACAACCCCAAGAGTTTTAAGGCTAGGGATGCAGTTTGTAATAAAATCTAATTGTTCTTGAAGGGGAGGAGTATCAGCTACACCTGTTACATTACCGGCTGGGTGGTCTAAGGAAGAGACAAGCTTTGCTGCCAAAGGATCACTGATTGCGGCAAAAACGATGGGTGTTTTTTTGATTTGTTGAACAATAGGTTGGGCTGAAGGGGTTGAAATAGGGACAATTGCATCAAGGGGAAGACCTGCTAGTTTTTGAGCAATTTGGACAGCTGTAGCGGGGTTTCCTTGAGCATTTTCAAAGATTACGGTTAGGTTTTCTCCTTGTATAAATCCTTTTTCTGCCAGACCTTCTAAAATTCCTTCTCGAATGGTGTTTAATGAGGGATGATCTACAATTTGAGTTATTCCAATCGTTTTGTGGGCGTAAAGAGCTGTAGAACAAAAAAAGTGAAGGAAAAAGGCGGTAACTTTAAGACGTTTTTTTAAGGTATTTAAATGTGTCATGATTTTCTCTCGTTGGCAAAAATTGGTGAAATAAAATTGTGGAATAATAATATGAGGTCCACCAACGCCAATAAGGAGAAGCCGTATAAAAATTAAGCATTGTATTTTTCATAGCAATCTCCTTGCTTACCTTATAACTTTAAAGGGATTTTAAAAAGAAAGAAAGGCGGAAGTCAAGAAGTTAATGTGGTAAAATAAGAGAAGCTTTAAGGCCTCCATGTTGTTCCGAAGAGGAAAGTTTTATATCGCCGCCGTGGCTTTGAGCAATATCTTTAGCAATAGTAAGGCCTAACCCTACGCCACCTGTAGCCATATTACGAGAAGGATCTAACCGAAAGAAAAGTTTAAAGACTTCTTCAAGTTTGTCCTCAGGAATTCCTGGTCCATTATCTTCAACGGATATGGTAAGATAACTATTGTCAACTGTGGTTGTGATCCACACTTCATGGCCATAGCGAGAGGCATTATTGATAAGATTTGTTAAGCATCGCTTCAAAGCTTGAGGTTTTACACATAACTGTAAAAGAGGATGAGGTGTATAATGAACGGTTACATCAGGTTGCGCACGGCCATTTATAGTGTCTAAAAGAAGTTCATTCATCTGAACTTCCCGTGTTTCTTCATGACCATCTCCGCGGGCGAAAGATAAATAGCCTTCAAGCATATTGCTCATTTCCTCCACATCTTTTTGTAGATTTTCAACTTCAGTGAGAGGAGGCATCATTGCAAGTTGTAGCCGCATGCGTGTTAAAGGAGTTCTTAAATCATGAGAAACCCCAGCAAGCATTTCTGCTTTTTGGGTTAATTGTCGATGAAGGCGTTCTTTCATCCCTAGAAAAGCTTGTGCAACTTTACGAATTTCAATCGATCCTTCGGGTTTTAAATTTGGAAATGAACGTCCTTTGCCGAATCTATCGGCAGCTATAGCAAGTCGGCGTAGGGGTTTTACTTGATTATGCATAAAGACAGAAGCAATAAAGAGGAAAAAAGCTGATGTTCCTGCAACCCACATAATAAAGAGATAAAAACTTTTACTATAAAGCCTTTTGCGAGGAGTAATAAGTTCTAAAACGCCTCCTTCAACGTTAGCTTGAATGATGATGTCATTGGTTGTGATGTCAAATATATAAGGGGTAAATATGTGTTTTTTAAGGGCTGCATCTAAAAGACTTTCTTGCCACTGATCTTGAATGAGAGGTTGAACTGTTGTGTTTGGAATAAACTCCGTTCTTATTTTCAAATGAGTTCCCGCTAAAAATTGATAAAAACTGTCATCATCAGGTTCTGAATTATAAAGAGCAATAATCGTAGCGGCTTCTCCGGCTATGGTATTAGTCAGGGCTTTTGTTACAGTATCCCAGTGGTTGTCAAAAAAAACATAAGTTGAGAGGGTTTCAACAAGAATCATAGGCGCCATTAAGATAAGAAGTGATCTCCCAAACATACTTTTTGGGAGATACATTTTTATGGCTTTAAAAGGGTGAGTGAGCAAATACTTCATGCGTCTGGAATGAGAATATACCCTTTTCCTCGAACTGTTTGAAGGTAACGAGGAAGTTTAGGGTCAGCTTCAATTTTTTTTCTCAAACGGGTGATTTGGACATCAATCGTTCGAGGATTTAAATCCCCTTCATACTCTGTAATTAAGTCTTCTCGTGTCAGAGGCTTGCCCCGGTGTCGTGCAAAAATTTTTAAAAGCGTACTCTCCAGGGTTGTTAAAGCGATGGGAATACCGTCTCGCTCGAGTCGATTAAATTGCAAACTATAGGTGACTTGTCCGAGAGAAAGGGTTGGCTTTTCATTAGCTCCTTGACTGCGTCGTAAGATTGCTTGAAGGCGAAGCAGAAGTTCGCGAGGATCAAAAGGTTTTGAAAGATAATCATCAGCTCCTCGACTCAGGCCCGTGATTTTATCTTCGGTTTCTCCCATGGCAGTGAGCACAAGGATGGGGATATCTTTAAAGCGTACGGGACCGTTTCGTATAGATTCTGTTAAAGAAAAGCCATCTTCCTCTGGCATCATGACATCCACAATCATTAAATCAAAAATAAAAATTTTCATAAGCTCACGAGCATGATTCGCATGTCGTGCTGTAGAAACGAAAAAACCATTTTCAACGAGATACTTACGTAAAAGATCTCGTAAGCGTTCGTCGTCGTCAACCAGTAAGATGTGAGTTTTTGCCATTGTCATCTATGTAGTATAAAGTATCTTGCGTAAATGAAAAGAAATTTACCATAGAGATATCGTTATACATATGTTATCAGACGATGCAATAATATATAGGAAAAGGAGTGGGGAGTTAAAATGGCTGATTATGATATTATCCTTGTTGGAGGAGGTCCTGGTGGATATGTAGCTGCGATTCGGGCAAGTCAATTGGGGTTTAAAACAGCCGTTATAGAAAAGGAGCATTTGGGCGGTATATGTCTCAACTGGGGATGTATCCCTACAAAAGCTTTGTTGCGCACCTCTGAAATTAATCATTTGCTGCATTCCTTAGACGCCTATGGCTTTAAAGCTGAAAAAGTTTCCTTTGATCTCAAAAAAATTATTGATCGTTCTCGCGGGGTTGCAACCCAGCTTACAAATGGTGTTCGGCATTTGATGAAAAAAAATAATATAACGGTCATAGAAGGCACAGCTCAAATCAATGGTCGTAAGGGAGCGGACATTGAGCTTCTGGTTGATGGAAAAACCTTACTTAAGACGCCTCGGGTTATTTTAGCGACAGGAGCTCACCCTCGACAACTTCCAGGGCTTGAGGCTGATGGAAAGTTGGTGTGGACCTATAAAGAAGCCATGGTTCCAGAGAAAATGCCTAAGTCTCTTTTGATTGTTGGATCCGGGGCCATTGGGATGGAATTTGCAAGTTTTTATCGACTGATGGGAGCAGAAGTCACCGTCGTTGAAGTTCAAGAACAAATTCTTCCTATTGAAGATAAAGAAATTTCAGCCTTAGCAAAGAAAGCTTTTGAGAAGCAAGGAATGAAAATTCATACGTGTTCTACGGTTAAGTCTTTAATGAAAAATAAGGATTCTGTAGCGGTTACTTTAGAGATCAATGGGAAGGTTCAAGAAATTACTGTAGAGCGAGTGATTGTCGCTGTTGGAATTGTGGGGAATACAGAACAGTTGGGTCTTGAGAAAACAAAAGTTAAGATTGAGAAAGGTCATATTGTTACAGATGAGTGGGGAGCAACGGCTGAGCCCGGAATTTACGCTATAGGTGATGTAGCTGGCAGCCCTTGGTTGGCCCATAAAGCGAGTCATGAAGGTATCGTGTGTGTTGAAAAGATTAAGGGGCTAAAAACGGTCCATCCATTAAAAAAGGAAAATATCCCAGGATGCACTTACAGTTATCCACAAATTGCAAGTGTTGGCTTAACAGAAGAAAAAGCGAAGACTATAGGCAAGTATGACCTTAAAGTGGGTCGTTTTCCCTATCTTGCAAATGGTAAAGCCATTGCTATGGGTGAACCCGAAGGCCTTATAAAAACCATTTTTGATGGTAAAACGGGTGAACTTTTAGGCGCACATATGATTGGTGCTGAAGTCACAGAACTCATCCAAGGTTTTTGTTTGGCAAAAAGTCTAGAAGCCACTGAGGCAGAAATTATGGATACGATCTTTCCGCACCCAACTCTTTCTGAAGCTATGCATGAATCAGTCTTGGATGCTTTTGGTCGGGTCATTCATTTTTAGGAATAAAGGATCGGCATTGTGGCAACATTCCTCAAAAAACCAGATTGGATTCGTGTAAAAGCACCGGTTTCAAGGGAATACCAGGAAACACGGGATTTGATGCGCCGTCAAAAGCTCAATACTGTGTGTGAAGAAGCCGCTTGCCCTAATATTGGAGAATGCTGGGCAAAAAAACATGCCACAGTTATGATCTTGGGAAGTGTTTGTACGCGTGCTTGCACGTTTTGTAATATTAAAACGGGACGACCTGATCTTTTGGATCCACATGAGCCAGAAAGGGTAGGGGAGGCTATTGCGTCAATGGGTCTTCATCATGTGGTGGTGACTTCTGTAGATCGGGATGATTTAGATGATGGAGGGGCAAATCACTTTGCGAAAACGATTGAAGCCATTCGCAAAAAAGCGCCTCAAACAACAATCGAAGTTTTAACTCCTGATTTCTTACGAAAAGAAGGCGCCCTGCAGATTGTTATTAAGGCTCATCCTGATGTTTATAATCATAATCTAGAAACAGTGCCACGGCTTTATTCAGAAGTTCGTCCGGGAGCTCGCTATTTTCATTCCTTGCGTCTTTTACAGACGGTCAAGGAGGAAGATCCTTCTATTTTTACAAAATCAGGCATTATGGTGGGGCTGGGAGAAGATAAGGGAGAAGTTTATCAAGTGATGGATGACTTAAGGGCGGCCTCCGTTGATTTTCTTACGATTGGTCAGTACCTTCAGCCGACGCCGAAACATCATGGTCTTGATCGTTTTGTTCATCCAGAAGAGTTTGAAGATTATGCACGTATGGCTCGTGGTAAGGGATTTTTGATGGTTTCAGCTTCTCCTTTAACGCGGTCTTCATACCATGCAGGAGAGGATTTTATTCGGTTAAAAGCAGCTCGGGAAGCCCAATTGCGATTGTAAATGGAACCACGACACCATACTCACTTTTTGCCGTATCGCCCCGATCAACTCTATGATTTGGTCGCAGATGTAGAAAAATATCCAGAATTTCTACCGTGGTGTCGGGCAACGCGTATTCTGACAAAGTCAGAATCAGAAATCGTTGCGGACTTAAGTGTGGGTTATAAATTTTTCCGAGAAACATTTCGTTCGCGCGTTTCATTAACGCCAAAATCCCGTATTGATGTTGAATATATTCAAGGTCCTTTCCATTATCTAAACAATTACTGGGTCTTTAAAGAAGCAAAAGGCGTGGGAACAGACGTGGATTTTTTTATTGAGTTTGAGTTTCGTAATCGTCTTCTTCAAAATACGCTACAAATGTTTGTGGAAAGTGCATTTAGTCAGATGCTAAGCGCCTTTGAAAAACGAGCTCACCAGGTGTATGGGTGAGGTGCTGACTTTAGGGCAATGCCCCACAATTCATTATGACGTTTTGGCCAAGCTCCTAAGAGTTTTAATGATGTGCTCCTCACAGTCGTGGAAAATTAAAAAAGATTGGTGAGAATTGGTCATTCTCAATTGCATTTTTACTTAATGGGGCTGTTGCGAGTTTAGCTTGGATAAAATTCTAAACTTAGTTCTCTGAAACCCGTTACTTTTTATACAAGCTAAGCTCGCAACAGCTCCTTAATTGTGAGTTTCACTGCAATTATTATTACATTCTTCTCTTTGACTATAGCAATACTTCACACATAAATGCTGTTCCGTATAATCGAGAGGGAGATTATAGGAATTGTCATGCGATGGTACTTCGTATCCACAGGAAGCTAAACATGACACCCAGATGGCTTTGCAGTGACTCCAACAGTCCATGTATGCGGGAAT
>JAGONT010000027.1 GCA_017992885.1 Alphaproteobacteria bacterium | reverse complement strand
AGGCGTACTTTAGGAGATTTTCAAAGAACGTGATAGAAGTCAAACATGAAATTTGCCTAGGTAAAGAAAAGAAAAACGAGAATTCATAAGGCGTTCTATTTTAATTCATCGTTAGATTCCTAATCTTGGGGTCGGAGGTTCGAATCCTCTCGGGCACACCAATTAAATAAAGGGTTTTTTCTCTTCTTGTTTGTCCTCACGAGAGCGCATAGGTATTTTTCCCACTGTGTCATTTTATTGTTCAGCTTCTTATAAGGACGGAACCTAACACCCCCTTTTTAGTGCTCTCCTTTTAAACAGGATGAAAAGAAAAATGAGAAGGGCCAGGACTTGATCCTGGCCTCGAAAAAGATAGGGACTAAAAATCTCGAGAGCCTGCATTCTCTAGGGATCCATAGCTTTGGATGACAGAAACTAATAACACCATTACCACTCTTCAAAACACTAAACTCATTACCATCACCACCATTACTCTTTACAATATCAAACTCACTACCACCACCATACCACTCTTCAAAACATCAAACTCACTACCATCACCACCATACCATTCTTCAAAACACTAAACTCACTACCACCAAACACATTCTTACCCAGCGATACCAACTAAAAGAAGGATAGGAGCAATAACATTTTAATCCAAGTGCTTGTATGATATTTCTGGTATGCATAAACGACAAACGAGTAAGAAATCCCAGCTTATCTATACTCTAGAAGGGTTCACAAAACTTAAAATTCTACCAAGCGTCCGATAGAACTTCCTCGAAAATGAGTCTCATGAGAATCAAATGGAAGGCACTTCATTCATTTGGAATGCCTTTTCTGCAGGAAGGGACACTCTAGGTTTTTTTACTGCAACTCTTGAACAGTTTTTGATCCTGCCTGGGGTTTCTTTGTATTGAGAACCTCTTGCAAGTAGGTATTAAGAACCTCTATGCGCTTAAAACCCTTCATCTGTTTAGGATATGAATAATATAATTTTGTTCCTGGTCCTTCATATTCTTGAAGAATGGGAATAAGTAAAGATTCTTGAACGGCAGGATATTGATCGGACATGGCTAAGATTCCCAAACCTTGCTCAGCCATCTTCAAAAGCCCAGGGCCTGTGTTTACCCGCAAGAACGGTTTTCTGAGGCTCTCCATCGTTTTTCCCGCATTCAAAATCCAATGAAGGCTATTGCCATAGGGATGGACATGATAATCAGCATAGGTAAGCAGGCGGTGATTGTCCAATTCTTCGATTGTTTTTGGCTCCCCATGTTTCTTAAGATAGTCACGGCTTGCAAAAAATTTAGGGGTAAAAGTGATGAGGTAATTTTGGATAAGGTCAGGTTGGTGGGGGATAAAGGTTCTAATTGAAACGTCAGCTTGCCTTAGATTTAAATCCAAGTTGTCATCATTACCTGTAATGATCAGCCGCATATCGGGATACTTTTCATAAAATCCGAGGGTATAGTAGGGAAACCACATAGAGGCTAGGGAAATTGTCGTTATAATACGCAAAAGTCCTGCAGGCTCATTCTTTTCTTGAGTAAAGAGATTCTCTACAGCTTCAGCTTCACAAAACATGCGGGTGGTTACAGTATATAAATTCTTGCCTTGGGAAGTCGGCTCTAAACCATGGGGCAAACGATGAAAAAGACGCGATTTTAATTCATGTTCCAATTGCATGATCGTACGACTTAAGGAGGATTGGCTGATATTCATTTGAAAAGCAGCGTTTGTGAAACTCCCAGCTCGAACAACTTGATGGAAAACTTTAAGCCTTTCCCAATTCATTCTAAGATCCTCCCCTAAAAATAAACCCATACTACCATTACCACCATACCACTCATCAAAACACCAAACTCACTACCATAACCACTACACCACTCTTCAAAACACTAAACTCACTACCATCACCACCATACCACTCTTCAAAACACTAAACTCACTACCATCACCACCACACCACTCTTCAAAACACAAAACTCACTACCACCACCACCACACCACTCTTCAAAACACCAAACTCACTACCACCACCACCATACCATTCTTCAAAACACTAAACTCACTACCATCACCACCACACCACTCTTCAAAACATCAAACTCACTACCACCCACACACATTCTTACCAAGCGATACTCACTAAGAGAAGGATAGGAGCTATAGCAGTTGAATCCAAGTGCTTGTATGATATTTCTGGTATGCTTAAATGACAAATGCGTAGGAAATTCCAGCTTATCTATAGTCTAGAAGGAGTCAAAAAACTTAAACTTCTATCAGATGTCCGATAGAATTCTCTTGAAAATGAGAGTCAAATGAAAGGCACGCCATTCCTGTGGAATGCCTTTTTTGCAAGAAGGGACATTCTAGATTTTTTTACTGCAACTCTTGAACAGTTTTTGATCCTGTCTAGGTTTTCTTTGTATTGAGAACCTCTTGCAAGTAGGTATTAAGAACCTCTATGCGCTTAAAACCCTTCATCTGTTTAGGGTATGAATAATACAGTTTTGTTCCTGGCCCTTCATATTCTTGAAGAATGGGAATAAGTAAAGATTCCTGAACGGCAGGATATTGATCGGACATAGCTAAGATTCCCAAACCTTGCTCAGCCATTTTCAAAAGCCCAGGGCCTGTGTTTACCCGCAAGAACGGTTTCCTGAGATTCTCCATCGTTTTTCCCGCGTTCAAAACCCAATGAAGGCTATTGCCATAGGGATGGATATGATAATCAGCATAGGTGAGCAGGCGGTGATTATCCAAATCTTCGATTGTTTTTGGCTCTCCATGTTTCTTAAGATAGTCACGACTTGCAAAAAATTTAGGAGTAAAAGTGAGGAGGTAATTTTGGATAAGGTCAGGTTGGTGGGGAATAAAGGTTCTAATTGAAACGTCAGCTTGCCTTAGATTTAAATCCAAGTTGTCATCATTACCTGTAATGATCAGCCGCATATCGGGATATTTTTCATAAAATCCAAGGGCATAGTAAGGAAACCACATGGAGGCTAGGGAGATTGTCGTTATTATACGCAAAAGTCCTGCAGGCTCATTCTTTTCTTGAGTAAAGAGATTCTCTACAGCTTCAGCTTCATAAAACATGCGTGTGGTTACAGTATATAAATTCTTGCCTTGGGGAGTCGGCTCTAAACCATGGGGCAAACGATGAAAAAGACGCGTTTTTAATTCATGTTCCAATTGCATGATCGTACGACTTAAAGAGGATTGGCTGATATTCATTTGAAAAGCAGCGTTTGTGAAACTCCCTGCTCGAGCAACTTGATGGAAAACTTTAAGCCTCTCCCAATTCATTCTAACATCCCCCCTAAAAACAAACTAAAATTTGATAGATATACTAAGTTCATTCTTGATTGTCTTAAGAAAAAATGCAACTAATTTTAGAAAAATTCAAGCTTTTTAGGAATCCACAGAGTAAATATGAAAAGAGACTTAATCATTTTTTCCACATCAGCTGGACATATCATTGAATATTTTGATAGCTACCTCTATGGCTATTTTGCTTTTATGCTGGCGCCTATTTTTTTTCCTTCTGACGATCCCACCGTATCCCTGATCTCTAGCTTTGGGGCTTTTGCTGCTGGCTTTGTTATGCGGCCTTTAGGGGGTATTTTCTTTGGCCATTTGGGCGACCGGCTGGGAAGGAAAGTAGCGTTCTTGAGTTCAATCCTTCTTATTTCTGTCCCAACTTTTGGGATTGGGTGTCTTCCCTCATATGATACGATTGGGATTGCTGCCCCTATCTTGTTAATCATCTTCCGCCTCCTCCAAGGCGTGTCTTTGGGAGGAGAGTATGGCGGAGCTGCGATTTTCATCCGTGAACATGTGCAAAAGAATGCAGCGGGGTTTGCAGGAAGTCTTCTTGCGGCTATTGGGTTTGTTGGAGCCCTCGCTGGCACTTTTGTTGGGGCTACTTTTACAATGAGCTCAATGCCTCTATGGGCTTGGAGAGTTCCATTTTTCTTAGGAGGGGCTTTTGGTATTGTGGTCTACTTCCTCCGTCGCAAACTCATAGAAACTCCTGCTTTTCAAGAAATAGAAAAAAAGGGAGCCATTTTAAAGGTGCCTATTTTTACAGTGTTTAAAGACCACTTTAAAGGCATTTTGTCAGGGGTAGGAATTGGGATGAACACGACAATTCCTTATTATTTAACTGTTATCTATATGAATACACAATATAAAGATAAATTTAGCCTTACAACGTCACAAATCATGATGCTCAGCACATCTTTGATGGTTTTGTGGGTGGTCGTTCTCCCCATAGCAGGCTATTTTTCTGATAAAATTGGACGAATAAAACTTATGGCTTGGTCCGCTGTATCAACGATTTTGGCAGCTTTTCCCCTATTTTATATAATGCAAGAGACCCAGACCTTTACCCATTTCCTAGCTTGTCAGACACTTATTTGCTTAACAAGCATGCCCTATGTAGCAACCTGTTCTTCAGTCTTGCCTATGTTGTTCCCTCCAGCTGCACGCTACAGTGGCTCTGCTTTTAGCTATTCTTTAGGCGTGGCAGTTTTTGGCGGAACGGCTCCCTTGATTGTTTCCTGGCTTGTCAACCATGGTTTAACTTTTGCTCCAGCGCTATATCTTATGTTTGCAGGACTATGTGGTTGGATAGCCGTAATCTCCATAAATGTTAATGAGAATGAAGGTGTAGAATTCTTAGAAGAGACATCTAAAAAACTTGCCGCCTAATTCTTTTATGTGATAGGTAGTGGCAAAGAGATGGAAATTTTTCAAAAAAACAATTTGAAGGTGAAGGTTGGTAATTATGGAACTGACTTTAAAGTTGAACCTATCATTAACTGCTGAAGAAGAGCGAGAAAGGAAACTATATAACCTCATCCCTACACTTAATGGGATGGGATATATGTATGAAAGATACAGTCCTTTCGTGAATGAATATTTAAAAGCGTATATTGAGTCCCTCTCACACATTAAAGACCCAGTTCTTGATATTGGTGTTGCCTATGGTGTGACTGTGTTAGACTCTCTTAAAATGGGAGCTTATGTCATTGCGAATGATATATACAAACCCCATTTAGATCTGTTGGTTCAAAATATTCCTACCGCACTGAAAAATCATCTCACCCTTAATCTAGGACGATTTCCCCAGGAAACTAATTTTGAAGAAAATAGTCTTGGAGCCGTTTTGATTTCTCGCGTTCTCAATTTTTTAACGGGAGATGAAATTGATATGGGGTTGTCAAAAGTATTTAAATGGCTAAAGCCTGGAGCAAGAGTTTATATCATCGCTGAAACCGTATACAAAGAATTGTTTAAAAAAATTATTCCGATTGTTCATGAACGGATGGCACAAAACCATAATTGGCCAGGTGAACTTGATCATGTCAGACATCACATGAGCAAGAGACAAGAGCATTTGCCCGACACCATCCATTTTCTTGATGATAAGGTGCTTAAAAGATCTTTTCTTAACGCAGGATTTAATATTGAAAAATGCTCTCTTTTTTCTAAAAGCAACATTCCCCAAGATGCTCGCTTTGATGGAAAAGAAACAGCGGGTATCATCGGTGTAAAACCGGCTTAATTTTTAAGGTGAATCCCAATTAAATCTGCGAGCTATCACAATTAGTTTCAACAAAATAGCGTGTTCCATTAGCCAAATCTTTGATAAGTATTTATTTTCTCTTTATAATAGAGAGAATTTCCAGAGGTTTTATGTTTTGCAATACCCTGAAGAACTGTTTTGGAACCGATCTGAATAATCCTTTGTCTAACAGGACATAAGGAATGGTTTTGACCTGTTGATGATTGACACGGTTAATGCAGGCAAAAACGTGTTGAATGGCGCGCGAAACATGCTACATGAGAATAGGTTCTCACTTCTCTTCTTGTTTGGATGTGTTGTGCCGTATTTTCTTGGCTTCAAAATGCTCAATGCCATTTTTAGTATTTAATTTTTTCCTTGATATCTATAAATTTTTTTTTTAATGTAGGGAAATGACATTAAGCAAGTTCACTCAAAATCCTTGTTTCCTCTATAAGCGACCTCGTAGCTTCTAAGGTCGGTTAACCTATATGACTTTTCAAGCGTGTAGGTTTTTCTCCACAAACTTCATATATCGCTAGATTATTAATCCTTTATGTTTTTCTATGCGAATATTAAATTATATCCCCTCCTTTTTACTGGGCAAGGGAAGAATTTTTGATTAAAGGAATGTTCTATGAAAACAATAGCTTTTATTGGATTTTCTTCAGGATGGGGGGCTCAAGTTCGAGAAACGGAAAAAGGACCCTTGTCACTTTATGAATCGCGTATTTTGTCTTCACTTTCCCTGCCTTGGATTTGGCAAGAAACTCTTCTTCCCCTTAAAACAGCACAGGAAGTGAGTTTGCCCCCCGGTGACTTAACCCTCCCTTATATTGAAGACATGTGTCGCCGCATCTCCTCATCCATCGGAACAGCTCTTCAAAATCAACAATTTCCTGTGGTTATTGGAGGAGATCATACAGTTGCAGCGGGAACATGGCCTGGAGTTATTCATCATCTTAAGGCCAAACAAAAGTTTGGTCTAATTTGGATAGATGCTCATATGGACGCTCATACAATGGAGACATCCTTCTCTCATGCCTACCATGGTATGCCGCTAGCGATGTTACTTGGCTTTGGAGAACCTGCAATGTGCAATTTATTAGAAGAGGGACCTGTATTAAGTCCTCAGCACGTCTGCCTTATCGGAGTTCGCAGTTATGAAGAAGGAGAAGCCACTCTTTTGCAACGTTTGGGCGTTCGCATCTATTTTATGAAAGAGGTTGAAGAAAGAGGCTTTAAGGCTGTTTTCCAAGAAGCCCTTCAGCTTGTAAAGAAAGGAACAAAGGGGTTTGGGCTATCCATTGACTTAGATGGGTTTGATCCAGAAGATGCTCCAGGTGTAGGGACTCCAGCTTCTCATGGTTTGAAAGCACGTGAAGTCCTCCCTGTTCTCTCAATGGCTCACAATGATCCTCTTTTAAAAGCCCTTGAAATTGTAGAGTATAATCCTAACCTGGATAAGGATGGAAAAACCCTTTTTCTTATCAGAGACTTACTCTTAAATCTGTTATTAACAAATAAGGAAAAAGCATGAACACTCAAGATCTTATTAAACGAGAAGCTGCTGTTTGTGCTCATACTTATGAGCCCCTTTCTGTAGTTTTATGTAAAGGAAAAGGAGTGTGGCTTTGGGATATTGAAGGGAAAAAATATCTTGATATGATGACAGCCTATTCTGCTATTAGTTTTGGTCATGGGCATCCTCGACTTTTAAAGGCCTTGATTGAACAAGCTCAAAAAGTTGCGGTACCCTCTCGTGCTTTTTATTCGGATCAATTGGCTCCCTTCTTAGAAAAAGCTTGTGCTCTCTCAGGATTTAATATGGGAATTCCTATGAATACAGGAGCAGAAGCCGTTGAAACAGCGATTAAAGTAGCTCGCAGATGGGGGTATGAAATCAAAGGAATCCCTGAAAACAAAGCCGAAATTATTGTGGCAAATAATAACTTTCATGGAAGAACCACAACCATTATAAGTTTTTCAACTGAACCACTTTACCAAAAAGGTTTTGGTCCTCTGACACCTGGCTTTAAGGCTATTCCCTTTGGAGAAACAAAAGCGCTAGAGGAGGCCATTACACAAAATACATGTGCTGTGTTAATAGAACCCATTCAAGGAGAAGCTGGGATTATTCTCCCCCCTAAAGGATATCTTAAGGAAGTACGACGTCTTTGCACGACCAAAAATGTGTTGCTGCTCCTCGATGAAGTTCAATCTGGGCTAGGCCGAACAGGTAAGCTATTTGCTTTTCAACATGAAGATATTCAACCTGATGGATTGATTCTTGGCAAAGCACTGGGAGGTGGGCTTTTACCAGTCTCTCTGTTTTTAAGCCGGCATGATATCCTCTCCGTAATGACGCCAGGAAGCCATGGATCTACCTTTGGGGGCAACCCTTTAGCCTGTGCTGTGGCGCGTGAAGCCCTTACTTTGTTGGAAGAAGAGCGTCTTGATAAGCGTGCGGCTGAATTGGGTACTTATATGTTAGAGCGTCTCAAAAATATCAAATCTCCTCTCATTAAAGAGGTGAGAGGGATGGGTCTGTGGATAGGCGTTGATCTTCATAAGCATCTTGTTAGTGCGCGGAAGGTTTGTGAAAAAATGTGTTTAAGAGGCGTCCTGTCTAAGGATACGTATGAAACGGTTATACGATTTGCTCCTCCTCTCATTATTACCCGAGAAGAGATTGATTTTGCACTTGATGTGTTCGAAGTTGTTCTTAAAGAAATTGAAAAGCAAGAGAGTAAGCCGAATTTAACTTGATGCCAAAGACAAGATCACGTAATTATAAGGGCTAGTAATTTAGGTAGGGTACTAAGATGATTCACCCAAAATTTCCCAATCTGCATATTATCAATCATCCTTTGATTCAACATAAACTAACCCAAATGCGAAAGATGAAAACACCTAAACATGCATTTCGTCAGCTCTTGCGTGAAATCTCTCTTCTGATGGGATATGAAATTACGCGTGATTTTCCTTTGACTAACGAAATCATTTCAACCCCCCTTATGACCATGAATTCCCCTGTCATTGCCGGTCCAAACCCTGCAATTGTACCAATCTTAAGGGCTGGACTTGGAATGGCTGATGGACTTTTAGAGCTCATTCCAGAAGCTGATGAAGGACACATCGGAATGTATAGGGACCCTATAACCAAAAGACCTGTTGAATACTTAGTTAAGCTTCCGAGTGCAAATGGACGTATTTTTTTTGTCGTTGACCCTATGTTAGCTACAGGGAATTCAGCAGTCGCGGCTATTGATATACTGATTAAACACGGAGCTGAAGCCTCAAACATAAAATTCATGGCTTTAGTGGCCGCTCCTGAAGGAATACAAGTCTTCAATGAAAAATATTCCCACATTCCAATCTACACAGCTGCACTGGATGAAAGACTTAATGAAAAAGCTTATATCATTCCTGGCCTGGGAGATGCAGGCGATCGTCTTTTCGGAACACATTAGAAGATCTTTTTCTTCATAAGAAATAATATTTTGTTTTAATGCTTTAAAAAGTCCGCTAGATTCCCATTATGCATTTTAATATACGAAATTTTCAGAGACTGAGTCAAAAAGCGCTTGCCCCTTCTGTAGGCTTAGCGGTTATGGGGTATTTTATTTATCACTCAATTCAGGGAGATCGAGGTATGCTTGCATGGCTGCAACTCCAAGAACGCCTTCTTCATGTTGAAAGTCAGTTGAAAGAAATTATTCAAGAGCGTCAATTTCTTGAAGAAAAGGTCCGTGACTTACGACCCGAAAACATTAACCGAGACCTTCTGGATCAACAAGTTCGTCTTCAGTTAGGATATACTCATCCTGATGAGGTCGTGATTTTAAAGCTTGATAATCCCGTGGCGGATTAATTTATATATCATCTCTTATTCTCAATCTTGTGGGCGCTAAGAAGCGGCTCTATGAGCAATTTGTGAGACATCCTCTCCGGCATCTTCAAGTTTTTGAACCCCTTGACTTAAAACTTCTTCCGCAAGGGCTAATAAAGTCATGTCAAATCGACAATGGGCTCTTAACCACTTTTCTTGAAAAAGCATGTCCTTTTCGAACTCCGTCCATGAGGAAAGCGGGGCTTCCACATGCTGCAGAAAAACCTCTAGTTTATCGAGGGCATTAACGAATTGAGCTTCAAAACTGTCTTTTTCTTCATATTCTTCCCATAAGGAGAATAGCTCATCTCCCAGTTTATCTTGAAGAGAAGCACAGAGTTCAACCATAGCACTCTGTTCAAGCGCTTGCTTTCGCTGTTTTGCTTTAAGGTTTTGGGTTTCAAAAACAGGGATGTCTCCAACCTTAGCTTCAGCCAAATCATGGAGGATCGCAATTTTAAGGCATTTTTCAAGATCTACAGGCTTACTTAAATAAGGGGCGAATAAGATAACCATAAGGCTCATTCTCCACGTATGTTCTGCAACACTTTCTTGACGTCCAGAGGAAAGCCATGAATGGCGGAGTTCACACTTTAATTTTTCGGCTACATTTAAAAATTTTATCATTCGCAGCATTTGGTCTGGAGCTAAAATTGTCATTTGATAATCCTTAATTCAATGTAAGCCATTAACTAGAGAGACTGTTCTAAAATAAGCATAAACTGCATTCGAGTTTGAAGTGCCAAATATTTTTTTAAGACTTCAAAAGACCTTAGTCAAGCGAGGCATTTTTTAGGTGTTTTAGTATAATTTATAACAGTTTCCTCAAGATTTTTCTGAGAAACCTGTTCCATAAAGTTTTTATGGCGAAACTTTGGCGAAAATTTATTTTTGAATTTTTGAAACAAGAAAAGAGAGCCCCTAAAACTTCAAGTTTTTCCTTGGTGCCCCCGGGGAGAGTCGAACTCCCACGCCCTTACGGGCAACAGATTTTGAGTCTGCCGCGTCTGCCAGTTCCGCCACAGGGGCTCGTGAAACGCATCATAACGACATAGCCTTTTCCGTCAATAGGAAATGTGAGAGCTTATTAGTCATGTTTATGAGACTCTTCTTTTCGATTGAGAGAGAAAAATTATAAGAAATTTAATTTCGTAATTGCCAGAGAAGCAGCTCATACTTAAATATGGATTTTTTACAAGATGAGCCCCCAGCATAAAAATAAAATAAAGGTGAAGAAGGGGATGATTTATTTTTCAAAATGTTTTATTATTTCATGATAATTTTTTATTTTTAAAAAATGCATAAAAAGGGCAGCCTTATGAAAGAAAAAGCTTCAAATACAACTCAAAATAATTCTTTTGACAATTCTCAATTATTTTTAATTTATTCTTCACTTCGTCTTTTATTAAATATGTATGGAAAATTGGTAAGGCATTTTGGTTTAACTTACACACAGTATTTAGTTCTCTCTCTCTTACATAATGAGAAAGAAACACTTATGTCTGTAATCAGTGAGAGAATCTCCTTAGATTCTGGAACATTAACTCCAGTTTTAAAAACCTTAGAAGCAAAAAAATTATTAAAAAAGAAACCTCCTCATGCAGACAAAAGACAACGTCTTTTATGCCTAACTGAGGCAGGATCCGCTTTAATTTCTCAAGTTAATGAAAAAATTTACCCCTTTCTTACAGAACTGCAGCTTAAGGAAAAAGAAATCAACTTTCTGGAGAACCTGCTGGATAATATTAAGGAAAAAGATAAAATCATAGAGCTCTATCTACAAAAACAAAGTAAAGAATAGCTATAGTGGTCCAACGACGTTACCTGTAGCTTGTTGTTACGCCACAACTGTCTTTAATTCATAGCATTATATCTTAATGCAAAATTTTGATGTGTTAAACAACCTTAAAGACTTCAGTTAACCTCTTGACAGAGGACGCAAAGAAAGCTGTCCTATCTATTGATAATTTGAAGAGATGCTATGTTAAAAACTCACTCCCCTCTTGAAGACATCATTGAAGAAGCTTGGAACAAGCGCCAGCTCCTTTCGCCTGAAAGCACAGAAAACATCCAAAGTATTGTCCAAGACATTCTTTTTGAACTGGATCGAGGAAAATTAAGAGTTGCTGAGAAAACACAGACGGGATGGATTACTCAAAGTTGGATTAAAAAAGCCATTCTTCTTTCTTTTCGACTGCAAGATTCGATCCTTATGAATCACTCTCATTCTCCTGCCTATGACAAGATTCCTTTAAAGTTTCAAAACTGGACGGCAGACCAATTTAAAGCCGCCGGATTTCGCGTAGTACCCGGTACTATCGTTCGGTATTCCGCTTATATTGCTCCCGGAGCAGTGATTATGCCCTCTTTTATTAATGTGGGAGCTTACATTGATGGGGGCACAATGATTGACTCAAGCGTACGGATTGGATCTTGTGCGCAAATTGGTAAAAACTGCCATCTTTCAGATAATGTAGGCATCGGTGGGGTTCTTGAGCCCCCCCAAGCAGATCCTGTCATTATTGAAGACAATTGCTTTATTGGAGCGTGTTGCGAAATCGTTGAAGGTGTCTTCGTTGGAGAAGGGTCTGTTCTTGGTGCTGGTGTTATCCTAACCGGCTCTACCAAAATTGTCGATCGGGAGACAAATGCCATTTCCTATGGACGAATTCCTCCTTATTCTGTCGTAGTTCCTGGCGTGATTTCTGAGGATGATCCAAAAAAACCAAGTCTTCAATGTGCCGTTATCATCAAACATGTCGATGAAAAAACACGTTCTAAAACAACTATTAATGAGCTATTACGCTGATGGATCCTGTTCTCTTAAGCCAAAAACTTATTCGTTGCCCCAGCATTACCCCAAAAAATGAGGGGGCTCTTGAAATTCTCGAAGCATACTTAACTCACCTGGGATTTACTTGCGAGCGTTTCGATTTTGAAAACATCGTCAACCTCTATGCCCATCTCGGTTCAGGCCATCCTCACCTTTGTTTTGCAGGACATACGGATGTCGTTCCTTTAGGAGAAGCAAATCTTTGGACTCATGATCCTTTCCAAGGAATAATTAAAGATGATCAACTTTGGGGCCGAGGGGCAGCGGATATGAAATGCGCCATCGCCTGCTTTATCAGTGCTCTCTCCCAGTTTTTAAAGACAACATCCTTTAAAGGTAGGATTAGTCTGTTAATTACAGGAGATGAAGAAAAGGATGCCATTCATGGAACTCAAAGAGTCCTCCCTATCTTAGTCAAAAGGAAAGATATTCCTGATTTGTGTTTGATTGGTGAGCCAACATCTCTTCATCAGGTTGGAGATACTTTAAAGATAGGTCGACGGGGAAGCCTTACGGGAAAGCTCACTTGCTATGGAACACAAGGGCATATCGCCTATCCTCAATATACAGACAATCCCATTCCCCGTATGTTGGCTTGTTTAAAAGCTCTTAATGACTATCATTTTGACACTGGAACAAACTTTTTTGAACCAACTCGGCTTGAAGTTACGTCTATTGATGTGGGAAATCCAGCAGCCAATATCATTCCTCACAAAATTGAGGCCCAGTTTGGGATTCGTCTTAATACACTACAAAATGATAAAGAACTCTGTGAGAAGGTGAGAACAATTTGCACTCCATATGCGGGTAAGCATGACCTTGTCCTTACCTTCCATGGTCATGCTTTTTTAACGGAAGATCAACAGAAGATTGAGCTTGTGCAAAAAGCAGTCCGTGATACGATCGGTCATCTCCCCTCCCTTTCTACCACAGGAGCAACGACAGATGGCCGGTTTATTAGCGCATATTGTCCCGTTATTGAATGCGGTATGCGCGAAGCCACCATGCACCAAGTAGATGAACACGTGGCTCTTATCGATATTCAAAGACTAACAGGTATTTACTATGGAATTATAAAATCCTTTTTCTTGTCAGATGATGATTCATCTGGTAGGGAAAAGCAATAAGAGGAAAAGGAGTTAACCATGAGTTGGTTTACCACTTTCGTGCGACCAAAAATCAATGCCCTCATTCGCAAAAAGGAAATTCCCGATAACCTTTGGTCTAAATGCCCAGCTTGCGAACAGATGGTCTTTCATAAGGATTTGGTTGTTTATCAATATGTATGCCGTCATTGTGGCTATCATATGCGTATGCCCACGAAGATGCGTCTTGATACTCTTTTTGATCAGGGAAATTATCTCCGTATTCCTCTGCCAGATGTTTCTATTGATCCTCTGAAGTTTAAAGATTCGAAAAAATATCCAGACCGCTTAAAAGCAGCCCAAGCTGAAACTGGAGAGGAGGACGCCCTTCTTGTGGCTGAGGGGACAATAGGAGGGTTTCCTGCCGTTATCTCTGCTTTTGATTTTTCCTTTATTGGTGGATCCATGGGAATGGCTGTGGGAGAAGGGCTTGTGAAAGGAGCCGAACGCGCTATAGACCTTCAAGCTACCTATATTGTCATTCCATCTTCAGGAGGAGCCCGGATGCAAGAGGGCATCCTTTCTCTCATGCAAATGCCACGTTCGGTTATTGCCGTTGAACAAGTGAAAGAAGCAGGTCTTCCTTACCTTCCCATTTTAACAAATCCCACAATGGGAGGTGTTGCCGCTTCTTTTGCCATGTTGGGTGATATTGCAATTGCCGAACCAGGAGCCATCATCGGATTCACGGGAGCTCGCGTTCTTCAAGAAACAATCCGCCATGCTCTTCCTCCTGACTTTCAAAGCGCTGAATTTCAACTCGAACATGGAATGGTTGATATGGTGACGGCTCGTCCAGAAATTCGGCAAAAATTGATTGATATCTTGAGCATTTTGATGAGGGTAAAATCTTAAGTTTTTAAGTCATATTTATCTTTTATCCCCAGCTGGGGAAGCAACAGGTAAGCACAACTAAGAATTCTAAACGTCGTGAGATGAGAACGTGTTAAAATTACCTCACTCTTGTTATTTTTTGGTCCATTAGAAACAATTTAGCTGGCACTCTGGTAGCGACATGATAAAAATTTTATACGTTTATTTATAGAGTCTTGTGAGCAACTGCTTAGAATCTGAAGAGATTTTTCCATTTCTTTTCACGTGATCGAAGTAGAGGTTAAGAAAAAGGGAGTCAAAAATGCGAAATAGAATTTTAGCAACAGGTATTAAGATAAGCACGCTTAGCGTTTTTTTTGCGATCACTGGCTGTTCTGAATATCACAAAATAGTTTTGCAGAAGACTGAAGAAAAAGGCTCTGAATTTACAAGAACGCTCGCTACAGAATATGAAACCCTCGGTAATACTGAACAATCTATTATGTATGATGAATGGTCTGCGTCTTACTATTATCGTAAGGCACTTAAGGCTAAAGAAGGATGTTTAGTTGAACCAACACAATTGTGTGAATGGGATATTGAAGAAGATAAGCTTCCTGAACTTATAGCAGCTAGAGAACGTTTAGAAAGAGCTTTAAGAGCTGGTGCACCGGAAATAGCGCCAAAAATGACAGCGCATGCTCAAACTCATTTTGACTGTTGGGTAGAACAACAAGCTGAAGGTTGGCAAAAAGAAGACATCGCGAGATGTCGAGCCGAATTTTACATTTCCATGGTTGATGTTGATCTGCTGATGGCGGGTGGAATTGAAAAGACTATTCCTGCGGATATGGTATTCTTTGAGCTTGGAACTGCGCATCTTAATGCGGAAGCCAAGCGAATCGTTGATAAAGTTGGGGCAACGATGTCAGGAGATTATAAAGGCCATCTTCTTTTGGTTGGACGCACGGATCCCATTGGGGATGAAAAGCATAATGAGAAACTCTCCAAACAACGGGCAACAATGGTCAAAAAGGAACTTGTTCGTATGGGTGTCAATCCCCATCGCATCTCTATAAAAGCTGCAGGTGAAGCTCCTGGACCAAAAGTAGATGCACATAACCGTCGAGTAGATATCTTGTTTTTCGATTATAAATAGATCGAGCTCAAGTTTTACTCGAGACTGAGAAATAATAAAAAAAGAAGTATTAATAAAACTTGAAGGCGCTGTGAAGCGCCTTTTTTTATTGAGAAAGTCTTTTTGATGAACTAAAAAGTTTTTAAAAACTTAATGAAGGGAAAGCTTTTTCTCTAAAAATAGATCAACAAGAGCCTTATTTCCTCACATGGCGTATGATGGCCGCAGGGAAAAAGATGCAATTGCGCAGAAGTTCCTGCTTTTGAAAGGTTTTCATAGAAGTCTATAGCCTGTTTTACAGGGGACTCACATCAAAACGTTCTTTAAAACTTCTCACTGCGGCTTGACTAAGAGAGGACCACAAAAGTCAGCAGGGCTATCAGAATTGCCATACCCCGGTTGTGATACTGCGATAACAATAAAGCCTTTTTGTGCATATCTATCGAGAGATCCATTATCAAAAAACACCTTACCTCCTGGTTGGGGGGTCTAGTTGGTGCCCATGAATCAAGATGATCAGAGGGTTCTTATCCTAAGATGAGGAAGGAGGCTTAACAAAATAATCGACTTGCTTTTCGGGATCGAGAGAATTTTTAATATAATGAGGATTAGCTTTGCAAGAAAAGGACAAGAAATGCGCACCAAGATAAAACGCACATAAAATTTTCTTGATCATTTTTGTTCTCTTTTGCCGCTTATTTTAAACTGTTTTTCTCACTATAAAAGTAAGGGGCTTTCTATTACAGTACTTTTTCTAAGAAAGCTTGAGCTCGTTTGGTTTGGGGAGAAGTGAAAAAATCCTGACTTGAAGAATCTTCTACGAGCAACCCATCATCTAAAAACCAGATTCTATCGGCAACTTCTCGGGCAAAACTCATCTCGTGGGTGACAATCACCATAGTCATTCCTGTGTGCGCGAGGCTTTTGATGACCGTAAGTACCTCTTTAACCATTTCAGGATCGAGCGCAGACGTCGGCTCATCAAAAAGAATCGCTTCGGGCTCCATCGCTAAAGTACGGGCAATGGCCGCTCGTTGCTTCTGTCCTCCCGAAAGATGAGGGGGGTAGGTATTAAATTTATCCTTAAGATTGACCCTTTCTAAAAGGGTCTTCCCTAAAACTTCGGCTGCTTTTCGTGACATTTTCTTGACCTTAAGAGGGGCATAAATCACATTTTCAAGGGTTGTCATATGCGGAAAAAGATTAAATTGTTGGAAAACCATTCCAACTTTCGTGCGAACTTTCCCAATATCAATCCCTTTTTCATTGAGGCACACATCATCAATATACACCTTACCGCTTGTAGGGATTTCTAAAAGATTGATCGAACGCAAAAGTGTTGATTTCCCAGATCCCGAAGGACCAATAATGGCTAGAATTTCCCCTTGGGGAATCGTTCCTGAAATGCCCTTTAGAACTTCATGGTTTGCAAAGAATTTATGAATTTTTTCAAGACGAATCATGTTGTTTTCAATTTCTTTTCAAGAAGTCGAGCCCCAAAAGCAAGAATCATAACCAGGACATAGTACAAAAAACCGGCAATAAGAAGAGGCTCAAAATAAAGAAATTTTTCAGCAGAAACATTATTTGCCCGACGCAAAATGTCAGTGCCTCCCAGAACAGAAATTAGGCTGGACTCTTTGAGTAAGTCGATGGCTTCATTGACCAGTGAGGGAAGACTATTACGAATCGCTTGCGGCAGAATAATATCTTTCATCATTAAAGGATACGAGATTCCAAGAGAAAGGGCAGCATCCATTTGTCCCTTATCGACTCCATTAATTCCGGCGCGGATATGTTCAGCAACATAAGCTCCTGAATTTAGGGTAAAGGTTAGAATTCCTGCTTCCCAAATTAAAATTTTATATCCTGTGAGTTGGGGAGTAGCATGATAAATGAGCATTAACTGTAATAATAAGGGAGTACCTCTAAAAATAGACGTATAAAAGCTGGCAAACCCTTTGAGGAAGGAGAGATGACTGACCTTACAGAGAGCCAAAAGCATCCCCCATAAAAAGCCTAAACCTAAGGAAACGCTGGTATAAAAAAGTGTGGTCTGTACACCCTCAAGAATATAAGGAACGGAGGGCCAGATGCGCTCAAAATCTAATATTATCACTCTAACAACCACTTTGAGGCGAATTCCTGAATATCTCCTTTCATCTTTTTCAGGGCCTCATTTGTGGGAGCAACTAAGGGAGATCCCTTTGGAAAAGCAATAGAGAGGGGATCGCCAGTAACCTCTAAACTCACAATCTTGAGTTCTTGGTTGGCAGCAACCACTTTCTTGACAACGATATCTTCAGCTAAGACAGCCTCGATGCGGCCACTTTTAAGCTCTTGAACCAAATCTCCTACTTTATTGAGGGAAACAACAGAAAGCCCTGAAAAACTTTTTGACCATTGATTGGCTATGATTTCGTTAGTACTTCCCAGTTGAGCCCCTAATTTTTTACCCTCGAGATCTTTTTCCGATGTTATTGAAGAGCTTTCAGGAACCAAAAGGGCAAGCTTATTAGCATAATAAGATTCTGAAAAATCAACACTTTTACGTCTTTCATCCGTTGCAGACAAATAAGCTATCGCCATATCAGCACGCCCAGAATGGAGGGAAGGAATAAGACTCGAAAAATCAGCTTCAACAATTTTAACGGGACGTCCTAAATATTCCCCAAGTTTATGAGCGACATCCATATCAAAACCAATGACTTGGTCACCTCCTCGAGCCGTGTCTTTAAATTCAAAGGGGGGGCTATCGGGAGATGTAATCACAATCAATGGCTTTTGAGCGTCTTGACCCTTCTTCTCACCGCAGGCAACGAGAGAAATAAGACTCAAACACAGACAAATGGCCCTCAATAACATTTTTTTTCCTTTTAATGACTGATTCTTTGTAAAGTAAAGAGAATAGCTTTCTTATAAGTAAAGGTCAATTTTGAAAAAATTCTTGCTGCAAAATAACAAAGAGTTGCAATTTATGGCAATTATTTTTATGGTACGAGCAATTCCTTTTGGGGCGTAGCCAAGTGGTAAGGCAGCGGTTTTTGGTACCGCCATCCGTAGGTTCGAATCCTACCGCCCCAGCCATTTCTTTTTCAACTTATTTGAAGGAAATGACAAGAAATATCCCAAACTTTCTCATGTTCTAGAAAAAGGATCGTTATGACAGCATTTTTCTTTCTTCTGAAAGAAGGGAAGGACTTGCCGTCTTACTTTAAATCAACGTGTACAGACACTTATTGAACAGAGAGATAAAATAGACGAGAGTCTCGTAAAAAAGAAGAGATCTGATTTAACCAAGGTTCTGAGCAATCTCCCGCAAACTAGCGGATACCTTCGTGGCTTATGAGCTAATAATCATGAAACTCAGACTGCGGCCGTTGATGATTTAACGTTCCAAACCAAGTTGGTTCCCATTTTAGAAAAATCTGAAGCTAAAAAGTGGGATGCCAGGAATAACTCGGGAAGACACAGGAAACAGCCGCAAAAAGCCCTCAAAGCTCCGTTTCTTCTTGAAAGGGAAAAGTGTGGAGAAAAAGACCATTGTGTAAGCTAAAAGGAGTTAATCTTGACTTTGTCAAAAAGTAAACTCAAAAAATCTCTCCCCCTTCTCCTTCATTTTTCTCATAATATTTTCTGTTGTCTTATCTCCAATTTGTGATAAAAATAATGAAATATTTTTGATAAATTTTATTAAAAATAAAATGATCATAATTTTCACTTTTTGCGAAACAGAGAAAGTTAATGAAACACAAGAAAACTCAAGATTCAAATTCCGTATCACAGACTTTCATTACAACACTCATTGAAAAAGGGTTTTTATCTTTTGATCAGGTTGATGTGGTTTTAAAAGAACAACGAGTGCAGAAAAGTTCCTTTGAAGATTGTTTAGTAAGTCTCGGGTTTATTAGCGAAGCAGCTCTTGCTGAAGTCCTTTCGCTGACGAGTGGGTATGATAAAATTAACTTGAAGCAAACACTCCTTGACCCTGCTTTAAAAGATTTAATTTCGCGTGAAATAGCAGAACGATTTTGCTTGATTCCTCTTTCCATTGAGGAAGGTACATTTAGGGTTGCTGTCGCTGATATTTATAATCTCCCTGCTCTAGATTACCTTCGTTATCACACCCCATTTGTCCAAAAAGTTATTCCTGTTATCGCCCCTGAGTCAGATATTCTTGAAGCTATTGATGGATTTTATGGTTATAATTTATTAATTCCTGCTTTGTTGCGAGAATTGGAAGAAGCCTCCCCCCATATTTTTTCCAAAAACAATCCTATCAATCCTACGGTGCGTCTCATTAATGCTCTTTTAATTGATGCTATCAAGTTAAACGCTTCTGATATTCATTTTGAGCCTGAAGGATCCTTTATGCGTCTTCGTTATCGATTAGATGGGATTTTATCTCAAATTTGTACGTTGCATTCGTCCTATTGGCCCGCCATTTGTGTCCGCCTTAAAGTTATGGCGGAAATGAATATTGCCGAATCCAGACGTCCGCAAAATGGTCGTATGACTTTTTATGTAGGTCCAAGAGAAATTGATCTTCGCGTGGCGTCCCATCCAACGGTTCATGGAGAAAATATTGTGGTTCGCATTTTGGATAAGAACAGATCTTTATTATCTCTGGATGAACTTGGATATTCGAAAGATGTTATACGCCAAATAAAGGAGGCTTTAAAACGACCTGAAGGAATTTTTATTATCACTGGGCCTACTGGTTGCGGAAAAACAACCTCTCTTTATTCTATGTTAAATTACATTAGCTCACTAAAACTTAATATCATGACGTTAGAAGAACCTGTTGAATATCAACTTCCTCTTATCCGTCAATCCCATGTCCGTGAACAAGGAGGCATGACCTTTGCTGAAGGCATTCGATCTATTTTACGACAAGACCCTGATATTATTCTTATTGGAGAAATTCGTGATCCACCAACAGCTCAAATGGCGTTGAGAGCCGCAATGACAGGTCACCAAATCTTTTCAACCCTTCATACAAATGATGCTCTGGGATCTATCCCTCGATTAATCGACTTAGGTCTCAGCCAATCGATGCTTGCTGGTAATCTAATGGCTGTTATTGCTCAACGCCTTGTCCGAAAACTTTGTCTTTCCTGCAAGCAGGTAAGGAGAATGAATTCTTATGAAGCCGTCCTGCTGGGCTTAGAAATCCCTTCTCGATTGCGTGTCCCCAAAGGGTGTGAGTTGTGTCAAAAAACAGGATATCGTGGTCGTGTTGCCATTGCTGAAATTCTCGTCTTTGACCCCGATCTTGATGAACTTCTTATCACCTCGACCTCGAGATTACCGCTTAAACATCTTGCTCAAAAAAAGGGATACATTCCCATGGGACAAGACGCACGTCAGCGTGTGTTAAAAGGCGACACCAGTCTTGAAGAAGTCTTGCGATCTATTGACTTACGGGAGGGAATATGAGGATTTACCGTTATAAGGCTTTGGGAAAAGAGGGAGCTCTGCAAAAGGGTATTTTAGAAGCCTCTTCTCCACGTGAGCTCAAAACTTATCTTCATCATCATAGTCTTTCTCTTATTACCTATTCGACAAGCATGTCTTTTCGCTTTCCACAAAAAATCAATCAAAAGCATTTAATAGATTTTTGCTTACACTTGGAACAATTTGAAAATGCAGGGATCTCCCTCAAAGAAAGCTTGGAAGAGATATGTCATGTTCAAAGTATGCTTAAACTTAAATCCATTCTTACCGAAGTTATCCGCGATGTTGAGCATGGACTTTTATTCTCAAATGCCCTTGCAAAGCATCCTACTGCTTTTGATTCTGTTTTTGTTGGTCTTGTCGCTGCAGGAGAAAAAACAGGGCAGTTTTCTTTCGCTTATGCTCAGCTTTTTCAGCACTTGAAATGGATGGAGGAGATCAAGGCTCAAACTCTTAAAGCGATTCGCTATCCCTTAATTACGGCAAGTGTCTTAGGAGGTGTTATTGTTACTTTAATGACTGTTTTGGTTCCAGAGCTTATTAAGTTCATTCAAACCTCTACACCCGCTCTCCCCGTCTCAACACGACTTATTGTTTATATTTCACAATTTATTTCAGAATATATTTTTTATATTATTATTTTTTGTGGAATAATGACTACATGTTCTATGTTCTTTTTTAAATGTCATCCAGATGGTTTTATGTGGAAAGATCGTCTGCTGAGTCATTTTCCTCTCATTGGCCCTCTGAGAAAAAAACTCTGTCTTGCTCGATTTTGCCATATTTTTGCCGTTTTATTTGGAAATGGCATTGATATACTCTGCGCGCTCCAAACAGCCCGTAGATCCTTACAAAAAGGACAAATCTATGAAGCCATAAAAACTGTGGAAGGTCTTGTGAGCGAGGGGCTTTCCCTTTCCGAAGCTTTTCGCAGTGTCGGTATTTTTTCTCCTATGGTTATTCGCATGGTCAAGATAGGAGAACAAACCAGCTCTCTTCAAAAAACACTTTTTCATGTAAAAAACTACTTTGATGTGCTTATTAAGCGTCAAGTTGATCACATGGTTGGACTTATTGAACCTTTTATGATCACGAGTGTCGGACTCGTTATGGCTTGGATCATTCATTCGATATTTCTCCCTCTTTACGATACTATTTCCACCTTAGATAATTGAAATCATGAAAGAAAAATTCTTTTTACATCTTACCGATTCGCAAGCTACTCTTTATAAAGGGGCCGATGAAAAGATCTATTCTTTGCAAAATAACTTTGAGAAAGCTCGAGCCGAGCTCCGAGCAATTTTTCTGAGATTCCCTAAGATTCCCCTTCGTCTTCTCGTTGACCTCAATCATCAGGATATACGAGAAGAAAAGCTTCCTCCTCTTTTCCCTTGGGATCGCGTGCGATTTTTTTCCTATAAGAAAGCAGAATTATATGAGCTCGGCGGATATGTTGGGTTTGCCTTTTTTACGCAGGAAAAAGAGTCCTATTTCAGGTGGATTCATATTGCTCCGAATAATTCTTTAAGTCCTTGGCTTTCGTGGTTAACGTCTCTTGCAAACCCAGGTCAAGAAATTTTTTTTGTTCCTCTTGAAGCTGGTAACTTTCTAAAAAGCAATCTGCCTTTTTCAAAAGGCTATCAAATGCTTGTTTATCCCATTTCTTCCTATGAAAATCGTCACGTCATCTTTAAAGGAAACAGGCTTCTCTTGTCTCGTCTCTCACAAAAGGAAGAAGATCTGAAAACGTCTCTACATTTTGTCAGTCGCACCCATCAAGATATTCATGAAAAAATTCAGGTTCTCAGTTTTGTAAAAGAAAGCCTCTTAACCTTTCCAAAAGCTAAAGTCTTGCCTAACCCCCAGACTCTTCTTAGTTTTATTGCCTCTCAAAAACATCCTACTTTTACGCTGAAAAGGCAGTTTTCTTCTAAGTTCATTTGGTTACGAATAAGCATAGGGATTGTTTTTATGGGCCTTCTTATTTTTCTCGGACTTCATTTGTATCAAGGGTTTTATTTTAAAAACAAAACAGTAGAAGTTATAAAAACAATCGACTTTTTGCAAACCAAAGCGCATCATCTTAGAATTCTCTTAGAAAATGAGGATGTTAGTACAATAAAGGCAGCCCTTACCCAATATCACCACTTAAAATCCTTTACGATTAACCCCTTAAAAATCGTCGATCAGCTTGTAACTTTGCTCAATAGGCACAAAATACGTCTTCATCAGTTAAAATGGTATGCTGAAGCAAAACCTGAACTTATCATCAGCTTTTGGATGAATAATAAACGGGGAAGTGCTCTTGCTGCCCAATTTGAATCTTTCCTCACGTCTTGCCAAGAGATCTTTCCCAGAAGTCACATTCACGTTTTAAAGGCTCCTTTCAATAGTAGCTCACATGAAATTTTCAAAAACCATGCAGATCAAGTCCTCCCCATCGTTCAAATTAAAATCGTGCTTTAATGAAAAAAGAATTGAGTCTTTGGGTAGGGTGTGGAGTTGGTCTTATCCTCAGCCTTTGCGGAGCCATTGGTTTTCAGAGTACTCAAAAAAATTATTTTCAGACAATGATGACAGAGCAAAAAGCCCTTCAAAGAAACGTTAAAGATTTAAAAAATGACCTCATTTTTATAAAAACTCACCAGAAAGAACTTATGTTCTTGACTCAAAAAGGATGGTTTCTTCCTCACAATCGGTTGGTCGCTGCAGAAGCTCTGGAAGAGTTGTGTCATGCTTTAAGTGAAGTTTCTTATACTTTTGAACCTGAAAATTTAAAAACCATCGGTGGGGACTCACCTTTCAAAGTTACAAAAATAGTGTTTGAAGTTAGAGCCTTACTTGACACGGATATCTATGATTTTGTTGATAGACTTTTAGATAATTTTCCAGGGATTCTCGTTTCTCATGAGCTCACTCTTGTGCGTTCACCATCTGCAAACGAGAAAAATCTTTTTTCTTTAAGCAAAGAAGAGACTTTTTCATTTATGACGGGAAAGCTCGTTTTTGAGTGGTTTGCCATGAAGAAACAAAGCCATGAAAAATAAATTAGCCTTCATTATGTTTTTTTTGCTCAATAGAAATAATCTTTATTCTTATCCTTCCCTTTTTTTTTCAGAAGAAGAAATTTTTTATATTCGTGAAAATTTTCAAGGTCAGCAGCAAAAAATCAATCCACTTTATCTGTTAACTATTATTTATCTTGACTCCAGTCATTGGTCATTGTGGGTTAATCATAAAATTATAAGTCCTGAAACTGGAGGTGATGTCGAAGGATATCATCTTGAGGAGGTAACCTTCTCCACTGCAACATTTTCCTGGACTCCTTCAAATACGCCTGCCCCCGTTTTTTTTACTCTTCATGCGAATCAAACTTATCTTCCACGAGAAAAAAAGGTTATTGAGGGGATAGAGTCACTGCTAGAGTAGATTTTAGAGAAAATGTTAAGCCATATTTAGTTTTTTAAAAAGATTCCATGCTAACTAGAAGTGCAATGAACACTCCACGAGGTTTGTTCCGTGGAATGTTCACTGAAATTTTCATTATCAAATAATGATTAATAAAAATACAAATAGTTAAAAAAAATTAGATTATCCTGACCATCTTCTCTCTGATCCCTCTCATCGTCCCCATCTTCACGAAGAGAGGGGTTACGATTTAAGGGAAGAAACACTGTTTTTCTTTTTTCAACCAAAGAACCATGATGGCTGAAACAACCAGGCATCAAAATCTTTAAAATATTCCTAAACATTATTGAGATTAATAATGCACAATCACAGGAACGGGAGTTGGATAAGGCGCAGGATCTACGGTTCTTGCAACAGCACCACCTGCAGCAGCCACATCTTCACCAGCACCTCTTACAGTGTAGCATGCCGATAGAGACGTTGCGATAACTCCTAATAGGGCTAAAAATATTAAATATTTCATTTTTCTCTCCTTATTGTAAAAAGTGATTTTATTTTAGTGTATTCTATTTTTCTTAAGAAACACTAAAGATCCCTTTTTAAGGAGAGAATTTTAAGCCGCTTCTTTATTGGCTTTTAAAGCAAGCCATTTTTCAAGCCAATGAATATCATAGTCCCCTTTGATGACATCTTCAGCTTCTGCAAGTTCACAGTGCAGAGGTAAAAGTGTGTTAATGCCTGTGATGACATACTCATGGAGTGCACGACTAACCCTTTTAAGACATTCTTCGCGATTCGACCCATGGACAATAAGCTTAGCAATTAAACTATCGTAATGAGGGAGAACTTGATATCCTTGATACATTGAACTATCTATTCGCACTCCATACCCGCCAGGTGTAAGATAATCCTGTATTTTCCCAGGTGAAGGCATGAAAGTTTCCGCATCTTCCGCATTAATACGGCATTCAATGGAATGACCTTTAAATTGAATATCTTCTTGACGGAAGCTTAAGGGAAAGCCCGCAGCCACACGAATTTGTTCACGGACTAAATCCACACCTGTAATCATTTCCGTAATCGGGTGCTCAACTTGAAGACGTGTATTCATTTCAATAAAATAAAACTCTCCCCCTTCATACAAAAATTCAATAGTTCCAACACCACGGTACTCTAGCTTTTTCATCGCTTGCACCACAATTTTTCCTAGCTTTTCCCGAATTTCTGGCGAAACTGCAGGAGAAGGGGCTTCTTCCCAAACCTTTTGATGACGACGTTGAAGAGAACAATCCCGTTCACCCAAATGGACAACATTACCATGGGTATCGCCAATCACTTGAACCTCTATATGACGAGGACCTCCCAAATATTTTTCCATATAGACTTCGTCATTACCAAAACAAGCCTTCGCCTCTGTTTGAGCAAGACGTAAAGCCTCTTCAATATCCGCAGAGCTATAGGCAACCTTCATTCCCTTTCCGCCTCCCCCTGAAGCGGCTTTAATCAAAACAGGATATCCAATGCGTTCCGCAAGAGAATCTATGTCTCCTTGAAGATCTAACGCCCCATCCGAACCAGGCACGACAGGAATTCCAAGCTCGAGTGCCGTTTTCTTAGCTGTAATTTTATCACCCATTAGACGGATATGGTCAGGCGTTGGGCCAATAAAGGTCATGCCATGCTCTTCCACCATTTCAGCGAAAGCAGCATTTTCAGACAGGAATCCAACACCAGGATGAATGGCCTCCGCGCCACAAACATCAGCAGCCGAAAGAATAGCCTGCATATTCAAATAGCTTTCGCGAGAGGGTGCGGGACCAATGCAGACACTCTCATCAGCCAAACGAACATGCATTGCCTCACTATCCGCTGAGGAATGAACAGCGACGGTTTGAATACCCATCTCACGACAGGCCCTTAAAATGCGAAGGGCAATTTCCCCTCGATTAGCAATCAGTATTTTTTGAAACATCTGGATAATCCTTTATTACTCGAGAATGACGAGAGCTTCTCCAAACTCAACAGGTTTTGTATCTTGGGCACAAATCTCAAGTACCTTACCCTCTCGAGCAGCGCGAATTGGGTTCATCACTTTCATCGCTTCTACAATTAATAAGGTATCTCCTTTTTTCACAAGATCACCCACCTTAATAAAGGGGACTCCTCCAGGCTCCATCGCTAAATACACCGTTCCAACCATAGGCGAGGTAATGGTTTCACCTTGAGAAACAGACAAAACAGAAGTTTCTCCTTGTTGAGAGGGAGGAATTGGTGAAGAATGGGGAGGTGTCGAAGGATGATAGTGCGTATAAGATTCAGACGTAGTCCCACGAACCACTCGGATACGTTGAGTTCCCATCTGATACTCAATTTCAGTTAGACCCGTTTCCTCAAGAAGCTTAGCAAGCCCCCGTACAGACTCACTATCAACAACAAATTTTTCAGGCATTTATATTCCTTTAAGTAATTGCTTATACATAAGATCTTTATTACTTATATTGATATCCTTTAAATTCCGTAAGAAAACTTGTATACCTCACTCTCGCCCATCTGGCAAGATATTCTCTATAATTGTTACTTGTTACTCCCTCTCTGGTATTTTATTCCCTGTGAAGCCCAATGCTTTTTCAGCTGTTCAGCTTTCAATTTTGGATACCACATCCCCAGCATAAAAGACGACTCCTTTTATCCTTATAAAATCTCGTATATAGATAGGAAAATGAGGTGAAAATGTTTGTGCATTTACGAGTTCATACGGCCTATTCCTTATTAGAGGGTGCTATCCCCGTTAAAAAGCTTATTGCGCTCGCCAAAAAATATCAGATGCCAGCTGTTGCAATGACCGATACAAACAACCTTTTTGGAGCTTTAGAGTTTGCACTCACAGCAAAAGAAGCCGGAGTTCAGCCCATCATAGGCTGCCAAATTCAAATAACATCTGATCTTTGCAACCGAAACAATGAGACAGATACCCTTATTCTACTTGTTCAAAATCAAAAGGGTTATCAAAATCTGCTTAAAATCGTCTCTCATGCCTATTTAAACGGAAAGGAAAAAGAATCTCCACAAATTGACTTCCCTACACTTAGTCAGTGGACAGAAGGACTTATCGCTCTTACAGGGGGTTTCCAAGGTGGTCTTGCAAAACGGTTAGCACGCGGAATAGAGGGGAGGGACTATCTGAAAGTTCTTCACTCCCTCTTTAAAGATCATCTTTATATCGAAATCTCTCGACAAGGTATCCTTACACCTGAAGAAGAAATATTAGAAAATTCTCTTATTGATTTAGCTTATATTGAAAATTTGCCACTTGTTGCTACAAATGAAGCTTTTTTCCCCGACCCAGCCCTTTATGAGGCCCATGATGCTTTGTTATGTATTGCTGAAGGGACCTATGTAAATGAGGTAAATCGTAGGAGACTCACACCAGATCACTCCTTTAAATCCCCAAAAGAAATGGAGTCTCTATTTGCAGACCTGCCTGAAGCTATTGAAAACACTATTGTCATTGCTCAACGGTGTAGCTTTCTGCTCACCCCTATTCATCCCATCCTCCCCTCCTTTCCTTGTCAAGCTGAGGGAGATGAGCTTCGCAAGCAAGCCCGCGTTGGGCTTGAAGAACGGCTTAATCGACATGTTTTTACGCCTAACTTAGATGAGAAAGCAAAAGCTGAGCAGCGAGAAAAGTATTTCAAACAGCTAGAATATGAACTTGATGTCATCGAAGAAATGAAATTTCCAGGTTACTTTCTGATTGTTGCCGATTTTATTAAATGGGCCAAGGCTCAACAAATCCCTGTGGGGCCAGGACGTGGCTCAGGCTCAGGGTCGGTTGTCGCCTGGTCTTTGACCATTACTGATCTGGATCCCTTACGTTGGGGACTTGTGTTCGAACGGTTTTTAAATCCTGAACGTGTGAGTATGCCGGATTTTGACATCGACTTTTGCCAGGATCGACGAGATGAAGTGATTCGTTATGTTCAGAATAAATATGGGGCCGATCGTGTTGCTCATATTATTACCTTCGGCAAGCTTCAAGCCCGTGCAGTGTTACGCGATGTCGGTCGCGTTTTGCAAATGCCTTATGGGCAGGTAGATCGAATTTGTAAATTGATTCCTAACAACCCTGC
This sequence comes from Alphaproteobacteria bacterium, assembly GCA_017992885.1. Lineage (GTDB taxonomy): Bacteria > Pseudomonadota > Alphaproteobacteria > UBA9655 > UBA9655 > UBA9655. The sequence goes on along the minus strand of JAGONT010000027.1, from coordinate 3,169 downwards.
TCATCCCGTAACAATTGAAGAAGCCCTCACCGTCGAACCACAGCTTAAGCAAATGGTCGAGCAAGAAACTGAAGTTAAGCATTTAATTAATATTGCTCAACAATTAGAGGGTCTCTATCGCCATGCATCAACCCATGCCGCTGGTGTTGTGATCGGAGACAGACCTTTGGAAGAGCTTGTTCCTCTTTATTACGATGCTCGTTCTCCTTTGCCTGCGACACAATTCAACTTAAAATATGTCGAACAAGCAGGTCTTGTGAAATTTGACTTTTTAGGATTGAAAACGCTTACAGTTATTCAGCAAACTATTGATTATCTTAAAGAGCAAGGAACTTTCTTGGATATTTCTTGCATTCCCCTTGATGATCAGAAAACATTTGAGCTTTTAAGACGCGCAGAAACGATTGGTCTTTTTCAAGTGGAAAGTGGAGGAATGACGGATGTCCTTCGCAAGCTTAAACCGGAAAAATTTGAAGAAATTACGGCTCTTAATGCTCTGTATCGTCCTGGACCGATGGACGATATTCCTCGTTACATTGCCTGTCGTCATGGAGAAGAAAAAGTAAGCTATCTTTACCCTGAGCTCGAACCTATTTTGAGTGAAACCTATGGAGTCATTGTTTATCAAGAACATGTGCTCCGAATAGCCCGAGATCTTGCCGGGTATACCCTTGGAGGAGCCGATGTTTTGCGGCGTGCAATGGGTAAAAAAATAAAATCTGAAATGGATGCTCAACGAAAGCGCTTTATAGATGGTATCTTGAATCGTCTCGGAGGAGACCCCTCTAAGGCTAAAATCCTTTTTGAGCAGATTGAAAAATTTGCGAGCTACGCCTTTCCTAAAGCTCATGCTGCTGCTTATGCATTAATTACATATCAAACCGCCTATCTTAAGACTCATTATCCCGTTGAGTATATGGCAGCGTTAATGACTCTTGAGCTTCATAACACTGACAAGCTAACTTTTTTTGCCCGTGAAGTGAAACGTCTAGGTATTGAGCTCCTTCCCCCTGATGTGAACCACTCTCATTCAGGATTTAAAGTCGAGAATAGTGCGATTCGTTATGCCCTCGCAGCCCTTAAGAATGTAGGAGCTGCAGCTATGGATGCCCTTATGGTTGAAAGACAGAAAGCCGGTCCTTATAAAGATATTTTTGACTTTGTCGAACGGATTGATGGGCGCGTTATTAATAAGAGACAATTTGAAAATCTTATCTCAGCTGGAGCGTTTGATTCACTTTCTCCCAACCGACGGCAACTCATGGAAAGTCTTGAGCTTCTGTTACGCTATGGCAATGAAGACAAACGATCTCAAAGTCTTTTTAGCTTAGACATTACCCGCCCTAAATTAAGTAATGTTGAGGACTGGCCTTCTCTCGAAAAACTTCGTCATGAATTTTCAGCTGTGGGATTTTACCTTACCTCTCATCCCTTAGATGCTTACGGCTCTTCGCTAGAACAAGTGGGAGTTCTCCCAGCTTCTGAACTTCTAACCCTTGCGAAAGACGGTCGAGAAAATCAAATTTATAGGTTGGCAGGAATCGTTATTACAAAGCAAGAACGAGCTGCTAAAAGTGGGCAGAGATACGCTTTTGTCCAACTTTCAGATTCTACGGGTATCTTTGAAATCACAGTTTTTTCCGAACTTTTAACCCAATACCGAGAGATGCTTGAACCTGGAACGGCTTTGCTCATCACAGTGTCCGCTCAACTCTCAAACGATGTTTTACGCCTCACCTGTCAAGGAGTAGAATGCCTTGAAAAGGCTGCAGATGGAGGCGTTTTAATCCTCACTCTTCACTCACAAAGCCAAATTTCTTCTCTCCGTTCTATCCTTGATAAAGCCGTTCCAGGAAAAACAAAAATTATTATTAAAGTAAAAGTCGAAAATTCCCTCGCAACTTTGGCTCTGCAATCTTCTTACTCTCTCTCTCCAGATCTTAGAGCCTCACTGAGTGAGCTCAACCCATCGCTAAAATAAAATTCCCAAAGACCCTTAGAAGTCATATCCTACGCGGATCAAAGCATCGCCGAGCTTTTGACCGCCGCCGAATTGAGAGCTGACATTGCCGATGATGTACAAGCCTTTGGCAAACTGGACGGTCAGGGCAAGGCCGGGGGCCACTTGGTTGCGGGTGCGATTATCTCCTGCAACACTCAGGGATTGGGCTTGACCGACGAGGCCCCCCTGAACTTTTGCGGAGTTCGGGCCCATGGACCGCTTGTGCACCCAGGAAAGTTGCAAGGCAGGACGAACCAGTGCATCACACAAGACATAGGTCTTGTAGACTTGCGCACCAATCTCTCCTCTAAAGAATTGGGACATCCGACCCTTAATCTTAAAGTCTAAGCTTTGCGCGCCTTTTTCTCTAAACCCGCTCTCATTGACGAACATATAGGTTGCATCCGCATAAGGTTGCACCGTTAAGTGTTTCAACGACCACACATAGCCTGCTTGAAGATCGGTAGAGAACTGCCCTCCATTGTGGCTTTGTCTTGCTTTGCGGTTCACTCCTGGATAGACGATATTGCGATGGGAGTTATAGTTATCTCCACCGGCAATCATTTGACCATCGGCATAAAATCCTGTCTGGCTTAACCACGTGCCATAGATTCCTCCATAATAGCTTTTGACCCGACCACTGCCGCGGCCTTGTTGCCAATGAAAGGGGGTGGTGGACATGCCGCCTAAGAATCCCAGGTAGGTATTCTTCAAGACCTCATGATCACCACCTAAGCTGATCCCGCCGGTCTCGCTGCGAATGCCGGCATTGCCATGGTTACCTTTAGTGCGTTCAATCTGCCCATAGGATTGAACCCAGACGGAGGATCGTCCTAGTTTAATCCAGTTGTTAGCTGGCATGCCAACTCTTTCCGATCCCGGAAGAGCCAGCATCCCTAAACGACGTTGGGGGTGATATTGGGTTTGGAGAATACTGCTTGATTTAAATCCTTTGGCGCTTTTTGCCAGAGTGTTGAAAGACGCTACCCTCTGCGGAGAAAGTGCTGCACTCCCGGCGTAAGTTTCCAATTCCTTCTCTACCCACAAGGATTCCCGTAAATTCTGTTGCTGGGTGCCTACCGTCCGATTCACCAATTCATTATTTAAAAAGGAGATCTGCCCCAATTCCTTATATTGAGACGGCTGAATCTGGTTAAAGGCGTTCTG
>JAGONT010000026.1 GCA_017992885.1 Alphaproteobacteria bacterium | reverse complement strand
CCCACAAGGATTCCCGTAAATTCTGTTGCTGGGTGCCTACCGTCCGATTCACCAATTCATTATTTAAAAAGGAGATCTGCCCCAATTCCTTATATTGAGACGGCTGAATCTGGTTAAAGGCGTTCTGTACCACCGCGGGATCTCCCGCTGCAAGCAGGGTATCTAATCCGTTAATCACGTTCGCCAAATCTGTTCCGGGAATGGTATTGTCCGCAAAGGTGTCAAAGTACGCAGCTGTTTTTTCCGCATTGCTATTGTCTCCTGGAGGAAATGCATCCGTAAAGTCTTGCAAATTGCCAATGAGGACTTGGACACTCTGGGGCAAATACTGAACCGTATACTTAATACGATCTGTTGAGGTGTGTGCAAAAATACCCTGTCTTCTGGTGCCTGCTGTGAGAAGAGTAAAGCTTTTGTTTTTGAGTTGGGGACGCTTTGTCTCAAAGAGTCGCAGATCAAGAATGCCTGCAAGCTGAGCTTTTTTCCCTACACGAATGGTATCGGCGCCATTGACACTGACTTCTGCCTCATAGATTGCTGTTGGTTCCATGGCAAAGTCATTAAGGATTTGGAGGACTCCTATAGAGTTTCCTGGCATGATTTTGCCCTTAATATCTGCAGAACCCACCTTGCCCGTCCCTTTGAGGGCTGCAAATTTCTCAACATTCACGTGACTTTTGGGTAATCCCCCTTGTACAGACAATGCTCCTGCTTTCACCGTCGTTTGTCCTGTTAAAGGACTAACTCCTTTCAGCGTAAGGGGAGCAATTCCCTCTTTAATCAAGGAGCCACTTCCACTGATGCTTCCCGCATACGTCCCTGGGGCAACTTGGTTAAAAGTCACCACACCATTATCAACGATGTCTCCCGTCAGACTATCCGTGTTCCCCGTTATAGTCCCCCCAGGTGCTGCAAACAAAATCCCTGAAAAGGGAATATTGGTGGGTCCTCCTGTAAAATCAACACCTCCTTTCTCGACAACAACGAGCCCTGACCCAGAAAGGCTTCCTGCAAAAGTTCCGTTGATGGGTGACGGCACGCCCAGAGATTGATTAAAGGTAAGAATCGCGTTTGATCCGTTAGAACCGACAACAGTAGGAACACCAAGAAGTGTCTCTGTGTTTCCTATAAGATGACTTCCATCATTATTAATCGTCATCTTTGTATAAGAATTACCAATACCTGACAGAGTAAGAATCCCCCCTCCCAGTAAGCCTACTTGTCCGGCTCCCGCAATGATTCCTGCAAAAGTTCCTGTCGTACCTTGAGGTTGATTAAAAATAAAAGTACCGCTATTCGTAAGAGAGCCTGAGGGAAGGCTATTGTTAGCTATGTTTGCTATAAGCGTACTGCCTGAACTAATAACGGTTCCCCCTGTGTAAGAGTTAGATCCTGTAAGTTCTAAAACTCCTGAAGAGGATCCGCTTCCAAGGATAAACGTTCCTCCCCCCGTGATGGATCCCCCAAAAGTATGTTGTGTGGGGCTATTATCTCCTAGAATATTAAGAGTATAGGGTGTTGTGGAAGATCCTAAATTAATACTCCCTCCTGTTCCAGAGAAGGTTGTGAAGTTTTGCCCGACCGATAAGGGATATGATCCGCCATTGAGAATCAATGAGGTTTGAGGAAGAGGACCTGAAACTTGAAGAGTTCCGCTGTTAATTTTTGTTGAGCCCGTATAAGTAGGCGGCACAGAAAATATCATAGTTCCTTCGCCGTTTTTAACAAAACTTCCCCCTACACCACTTGGACCATCCTGAAGGAGACCACCATAAGTGGTATTTGCATTGTTCCCTCCTAAGGTAAGGGTATTCGCTCCTAAATTAACAATAGTTCCTGAAACAACAGTAACCTTATCATCTACCTTTGTGACGCTTGAAAGGGCTCCGATGGTTTGGTCATTACCTCCCAAATCATACGTAGCTCCACCAACAGCAAGATTCAATGTTGAATTGGGTATACTCCCCTGCAATGTGGCTACGGCTGAAATTACATTTGTGGGGACTGAATAAGAGTTTTTTTTTCCAGATAGGTTAAGCGTGAAAGAACCTGTATTTCCTACTACATCGACGGACATAACTTCTGGGTTAGCATTAACAGTACTGATATTACCTGAAAAAATATAAGGAGTTGCTGATGGGGGTTGATTAAAGGTTAAGATACCTGAATCTAGAATTTCAATATCACCCGTAAGACTCCCAGGGGTTGTACTTGTGCCCGCAGTTCCTGTAAGTTTACCCTCATTTATTGTTGTTCCTCCTGTATAGGTATTCGTTCCCGTCAGAGTAAGGGTTTCAGGGCTTCTTGCTACTTCTAGAGACCCCGCTCCCGATATATTTCCTGAAAATGTAGCATCCTTTGTCAGCTCGAATAAAAGTCCACCTTGTGCCGTCATTGTAATAGGACCATTTATAGGAATACCCTTTCCTGTTTCAGTAATTATTCCGTCAGAAATTATAGTGCCCCCTGTATAACTATTCTCTCCGTTAAATGTAATATTTGGACTTCCAGAAATAGTTACGCTCCCTGCACCCAAAATAGTTCCCGAATAAGTTGCTGTATCTCCCTGATTAAAGGTTAAGTTTCCATTCGCAATAAAAACTGAAGTAGCAGGAAGGGTATCAGTAGTTACAGTAAGATTTCCAGGTTGATTATCGTCTCCTATGGATGTTGATCCCGTGTAAGTATTCTGACCTGCTAGGGTAAGAGTTCCACTGCCACCAACACTTACATTCCCAGAACCACTAATAATGCCACTAAGAGTTCCGTTTACGGGTTGTTGCTGCGTTGTTTCTTGAGCAAATACAAGTTCGCTATAATTAACAATAGGTTGAGTTGCTGGAAAACTACCTGCGTTTCCATTTACTGTTCCTACAAGGGTTCCTTGGTTAATCGTTGTTCCGCCAGTATAGGTGTTTGTTCCATTAAGAGCCATCGTTATTAGCCCATTTAATTCAAGACCTCCTGAACCCGATATGTTCCCGCTAAATGCTGTGTTAGCGTGGAAGACGCCAGTTTCCCCAATGATTAGCGTATTTTCCCCCAAAGTAATAGTAGAACCTGAGGCACCTGAAAGAGCCCCGATAGTACGATTGCTTCCTCCTAAAGTATAGGAAGTTCCTGGATGAGCTAAAATAAGTAAAGAATTCGGGGGAGAAACTCCTTCGAGCGTCCCCGAACTTATCGTTGTTCCTCCACTATAAATATTTTTTCCAAAAAGTGAGACGGTCGTATTAGGGGCATTTATTTCTACATTACCAGAACCAGAAATTTGAGAATCATAAGTTGCTGGGTTAGAGGGAGAAATATTAAGGATACCATTATCAGTAACTCCACCGGGATAGCTATCTTGAAGCTGTGAAGCACTGAATGTTTGTGTCGTACCAGCATCGATCGTTAGTACTTGTGCATATGCTGTTGTGGAGTGCAGCACAATTAATAGTTTTGATAAAACTGCCATTTTTTTCATTTTATAAGCCTTCTTTACACATTTCTTATCCTTTTGCCGATTTAAAAAAATTGCAGAAGAATGGGGGGTAAAAATAGTCATGGAGGCCTCCTTTAAAAACGGCTTTTTTTTCTAAACTCGCTGACAAAACGTCATATTTTTTCTTTTTGTGAAAGCATTTGTGCTTCATTTATCTTGAATTTATATAAAAATTAAGTTAATTTTTTGTTAATGAAGCCAGCTTTCTCTCATCTGTTAAAAACCTCGGCTGTGTAGGTAGAGACCTTGGAAAATGGTATTTGGCTTTATGCCCAGAAATCATCAACTCAGATCTGGGAGCTCAATCTACCAGTGAAGAGTGGGAAAAATTCTATCATCTAAAAGCCGTGCTTGCGTGCTTTATCTACTGGTATAATGAGGAACGGCTGCATAGCTCTCTCAAGGATAAGATGCCCAGGAAGGTTTTAAAAAAGTGATGTGGACTGTAATTTTGTTCTTGCCAGAATCCACGACAATAGAGTTTGATAGTTTTTAAAAGAACGGTGAAATGAATCATTTGTTTGTTTTCGTTCAAAAATATAAGCGCCTATGAACGTATTTAAGCTGTTTTAAAATTATACGAAGAACGAGATAAAAATGATTAAGTATTTTCTTTTACTCTTTGTTATACTTAATCATCATCATAGTTATGCTAAAAACGACAAGAACACATCTAAATTTCCTTGCTCTTGTGGGAAGTCTTTGAAAAAAAATGCTATTTTAGCCTCTGTCCATAAAAAAACACCTAAAGGAATGGTCGAAATTCCCGCTGGCACCTTTATGATGGGAGGCCATGACAGTCAAGCAAAACTCGATGAGCTTCCTCTTCATGAAGTAAAGCTTGATAGTTTTTACATGGATGAAACAGAAATAACGAATGCGCAATTTGAAGTATTTGTAGAAAAGACACATTTTACTACAATTGCTGAAAAGCCCGTTGATTGGGAATTATTAAAAAAGCAATTACCCCCGGATACGCCTAAACCATCCCCTGAGGTTTTAGCACCGGGTTCTCTCGTTTTTTCTCCTCCGGATCATGCCATTAACTTGAATGATCCAAGTCAGTGGTGGCTTTGGGTAAATGGTGCGAGTTGGCGGCATCCGCTAGGACCTAACTCACAAATATTGGGGAATGATCATCCAGTTGTCCATATATCTTGGGAAGATGCGAATGCTTATTGTCAATGGAAAGGGAAAAGATTACCCACTGAAGCCGAACGGGAGTGGGCAGCCAGAGGGGGCTTGGAAAATAAAATGTATCCCTGGGGAGATGAAGACGTTGATTTGGGAGTAATTAAAACCAATATTTGGCAAGGTGCTTTTCCTCATCAAAGCACCAAAAAAAACTATTGGACAACTCCAGTAAAAACTTACTCCCCCAATGGTTATGGTCTTTATGATATGGCCGGAAATGTTTGGGAATGGACAGCTGATTTTTATGATGCAAACTATTATTCATCTTTAGAAAAACAAGGCATTGCGGTCAATCCACATAATGTTGAAAAAAGTTTTGATCCCGATGAACCGAATGTTAAAAAGTATGTTTTACGTGGAGGTTCATTCCTTTGCCATAAAAGTTATTGCATGGGCTATCGCGTTTCAGCAAGGATGAAAACATCCCCAGATACTGCGTTAGGAAATGTAGGGTTTCGCTGTGTACAAGATAAGAAAAGTATACATTAGCTTCATCAGCTAAGCATTTCCACTTATTCCCCGACTTTTAAGGACTTGTTAATCAAAATCCTATAAACCTAATCAAAGTTAAAAAATTAGTTTTCATTCTCTTTTGACGTCTAAAGGTAAAAGAGAGGATTGCGTTCAAGAAGATCTAAGAAAGGGAGTATTGCGTGATTACCATCTTCACAGTTTTTACCTCTAAAAGTGCTATAAGAGGCTTACTTCTCAGTTATTTATTTTTATCAATGGGGATGATGGCTCAGGCCCAGGACCAGCAGGTAACAGTTCCTGTCGGCTCACCGTCTGCAATGAAATCATTGGATTCCACAATACTTCCAGAACCGCCCTCAAAATTTGGCGAAGAAATTAACTTAAATGCTTACCAATCAAAACCATGGTGGCCTCCACAAATAACTCCTCCTCAAGGGGCGCCTAATATTTTATTGATTATGACTGATGATGTTGGGTTCGGTGCTCCAAGTACGTTTGGCGGAACCATTCCAACCCCCGCATTGGATCGTATAGCTAAAATGGGATTACGTTATACCCAATTTCATTCTACGGCTCTGTGTTCTCCTACACGTGCCGCTTTGATCACGGGTCGCAATCATCATTCTGTTCACTTTGGAATGATTGCTGAATTGTCAACAGGTTATCCTGGTTACGATACCATTATTGGCAAAGATACGGCAACGATAGGTGAAATTCTAAAGCAAAATGGATATGGCACATCATGGTTTGGCAAAAATCATACCACGCCTGTTTTTCAAGAAAGCCAAGTTGGTCCTTTCGATCGCTGGCCAACAGGCTTAGGGTTTGAATATTTCTATGGTTTTAATGGCGGAGATACCAGCCAATGGGAGCCAAACTTATTTCGCAACACCTCCCCAATTTACCCCTACGTTGGCAAACCAGGCTGGAATCTTATAACAGCTATGGCTGACGAAGCCATAAACTGGATGAAGCAGATCAATGAAATTGCTCCAGAAAAGCCTTTTTTTGTCTATTACGTCCCTGGAGGAACGCACTCTCCTCACCACCCCACCCCAGAATGGATTGAAAAATTCAAGGGTCATTTCGACGCAGGGTGGAATGTGGAACGTGAGAAGATTTTTGCCAATCAAAAACGATTGGGGGTGATTCCGCAAAGCGCTCAATTGACTCCTTGGCCTGATGATTTGCTCCCCCGCTGGGATACTCTCCCTGATAATCAAAAAAAGCTGTATGCGCGTCAGGCCGAAGTTTATGCGGCTTACCTGGCTTACACGGATTACGAGATAGGCCGCGTTATCCAAGCTGTAGAAGACATGGGAAAACTTGATAATACCTTAATTATTTATATTAGTGGGGATAATGGAGCGAGCCCTGAGGGAACCATGACAGGAACGCCCAACGAAATGGCAAGCTTTAACGGAGTCAACATTTCCGTTGAAGAACAGCTTAAAGATTTCTATGAAATTTGGGGCTCTTCCATGACTTATCCTCATATGGCTGTTCCGTGGAGCTGGGCTTTCGGTACCCCCTTCAAATGGACAAAACAGATTGCCTCTCATTTTGGTGGTACGCGCCAGGGAATGGCGATCGCTTGGCCAAAAGTCATTAAGGATGCGGGGGGAATTCGCAATCAGTTTCATCATGTCATCGATATTATGCCTACAATCTTAGAGGCAACTGGCATTAAGGAACCTAATATGGTTAACGGTGTACCCCAAAAGCCAATTGAAGGCGTAAGTCTTATGTATACCTTTGATAAACAAAATGCTAATGCTCCCTCGAAACACCATACGCAGTATTTTGAAATGTTTGGCAACCGTGCCTTGTATCATGAAGGATGGGTTGCAAACACAACACCCATCAAACCCCCTTGGGACATTACTAAAGAAGCGGATAAGGATGCGGCCCATAAGTTTAAGTGGGAGCTTTATGATCTCACGAAAGACTGGACGCAATTTAATGACATTTCTGCTACTTATCCTGAAAAGCTGTTGGAACTTCAAGAGATGTTTTTGGTGGAAGCTGCAAAACATAATGTTCTCCCTTTCGATACATCAGCCGCACAACGCACTAACATACCGCGGCCTAGCCATATTGGAGGAAAAACAAAATTTACTTATTCAGGAAAAATATCAGGCATTCCAAACAATGACGCACCAAACATTCTTAATCATTCCTTTATCATCTCAGCTGACATAGAAATTCCTCAAGAGGGTGCTGAGGGAATGTTGGTGACGGATGGCGGACGATTTGGGGGATACGGATTCTATCTTCTAAAGGGCAAGCCTGTTTTCTTATATAATTTTGTTGACGTCGAGCGTACGCGTTGGGAAGGCACTGAAGCGCTTTCGCCGGGGAAGCATACTCTTGTCTTTGATTTCGAATATGATGGCGGAGGCCTTGGTAAAGGTGGTCTGGGCGTGCTAAAGGTGGACGGTAAAGAAGTTGCCAACCATCGTATTGAACGAACGATTCCCTTTACCATCCAATGGAATGAAACCTTTGACGTTGGGATTGATACTGGTACTTCTGTTGAAGACAAAGACTATCAAGTCCCCTTTAAATTTACTGGCCAGCTCATTAATCTTACCTTGACGTTGAAGCCTGTGCCATTAAAGGCTGAGGATCAAAAAGCTGCTGATATAAAGGGCCAAAAGAATAATACGGCAAGCGAGTAAGGGTAAGAAAAAATGGAGTGCTCCATATAAAGGGCGCCCGTTGTTTTCTCTTCGGTAAAAGTCTATTCCAAGGGTTTCTGTAATCCTCGTCATACAACCCGTCAATACTTAAAAATGACGGGTTGTATGATTATTTCTTCAGATCAGCAAGGATGTTTCGGAACTTTAATATTTCAAATTTCTTATGAGCAAGCGCTAGGATCTGTAGGCTTGCAACTTTTAGCTTGGTTGGTAAAGTGCGTCTTTTCAAGCATGTGCTGATTAAGTCTATGTTCCCCACTAAAGGTCGGATTCGCGAAGGCTATACTTACGTTATTTAACATAAAGAGGCCGCAGATCATCAGTATATTGAAAGTTTTCATGTTTTTCTCCTTAAAAAATTATTCTTCATTTCTTAATCTATACAATAGATATAAATAAATCGTTAATTAATTAAATTCAATTTATTTTTTTAAATAATTCAAGGATGTTGATTTTTAGAAGATAAAAAATCGATTTTGTCTATTCTTTAAGTACGATATACTTAAGTGTGTTTCTCTCTAATACCTTTCATAAGTTTTTCATAGAGGATAGAAATAGTTCTGTCATCAAACTTAGGGAGAGTTTCTTTTGCTAATTGTGCCCATCGATTCAGGTGAGCTCTTTTTCCAAGAGTGCACTGAGACTGACTCTTTCTTACCGTGGCTGCTCCCGTAATTATAGCATTATTATGCCTACTAAAAAGCTTGGAAAATATATTGAAATCAAGAATCGCGCAAGGCGCAATAAGAGCAGCTTGTGCTGATATAGAATAATCTTGAAAAGCGGTAAGGCCCACAAGAATGCTGGGAAGAGTATAAATAATCCCGTCAAGGGCTGCAGAAAGATTCGCAGCTTTTCTTAGAAAAGTTAAATTGGTCAATTTTTTGAGAGAAAAAACACTTAGCCACCCTTTAAATTCTTCCTTATGAACTTTTGTTTCAACTAATGTTCTAAAGGAAACCTCTGATATTGCAACAGCGTAAGCAATATTGGCAGAAGTTGCAGGATCAACGCCAGTAGCTATAAGAATTTGTTCGATAGTGGTTTGTAAAATCTCAATGCGTCCATAATAAGCGGCTCCCACCATAAGTTGACTTAGCGTCTCCATAAACGCTTCTTTCCAGAGGGGGCGAGTAGCTGCTAAATCTTTTTTAAAAGCCTCCTCTCTCTCAGTGGTTTCATTTAGGTTTTGGATTTTTTTTCTTAGGTCTTTAATGGTTTTTTGTAAATTTTCTACGTTATATTGTGGTTCTTTTGAAGATGAAACATTTACTAACGGTAATAATTCTATTTCTTGTTCCCTCTTGCTATCTTCTCCCATATTTACTTCCCTTATATCATCAATATCGCTATAGACATTTGAGTCCTTTTCTTCCTCACTCTCTTCCTTTATATCATCAATGCCGTGATAGACATTTGAGTCCTTTTTTTCCTCACTCTCTTCCACTCTCTCGCCAAAGCTCTGATAGAAAATTGAGTCATCTTCTCGCGTTAAATCTGTTACTAAGAGAATGCTAAAGAGCATAATTTCCTTTTCTGTAAGCATTCCCTCGAGTACATTATTTTTTTTCTCAACATGCTTTTGATTTGCTTTTAACCTTGAAGACTGTCGTTTTAAAACATCAAAAAAAGTATTGTAAGCTATGTTAACCAAATTGTCTGAATCTTCCTTAAATGTCTTCTTCGGATGATTAATGAGGTCTAAGAATCGATCAATTCCTGTTGATAAAGCATGTTCTTTTATGGAACGATTAGGCGTATGATAAGAATAAAAATTAAAGAAATTTCTAAGACAATGTTGTCCCATTGTATAATAAGCATCTGCGTAAAATCCCCAAATAAAGGGAGCACTGATCGCAGCAAATGTATCAAAATAAGGAACCTCCTCAGAAATCATTAATACCGTTGGGATTAAAGCATTTAACCCGGCTCCTACTGTACAAAGAACAATAGCGGTTCTGTGTGCAAGGTTTTTAGTTGAGATATGCGGTTTTGAATCCGTATCTTCTTCGTCGTTGGCTGTATGCGCATATTTTCTTTCTCCAAAGACAGATGTAGCTATTGCTCCGGCTCGCTGGTACCCTACGCGCAGAGCTACGGGAAAGGTTGTTGGCAAAATGATGCCGTATGATAGGATAGGATTAAGGGCCGGATTGATAGCTCTTGTCACGTCCCCAATAGCCCCCATGATAAGGCCCGACATCGCAAGAGGAACACCGAATCCATAAAGGCTACCAAGCGCTCTTGCTGCCTTTACTTTCTTTGAGGACGATCGAAAAAAAGCTTCATCCATGTTTTGAGCGAAAGTGTTAAAACTATCATCATCAGAGTCTAATGTGTATATTCGAACGGTCGATAGAGTAGAGATTCCAAAATGTGCCATTTGCAAATTTATACTACTGACCAGATTATCAATATTCGAGTTTAAGAATCTATTTTTGTTCTCCTCTCCCTCTATATTTATTGGTACTACAGTCACTATCTCAGTTTTATTTTTTTGACTTTTCTTTCTTTTTGGTGGATCTTTTCTTTCCTCGGTTATGTGTCTCTTGTCTTGTTCCTCATCGCTTGAGTCTATGAATATCTCTATTTCTGTAGATTTCTTTTGAATTAAGCTTTGCTTTTCTCCTTCATCCTCACTCTCCATGCTAAAACAAGCCGAGAGAGGCATAAAAAGTGTTATTAGGAATAAGTGTCCCCATATAAGGAAAAATTTTATTAATTTTCTCATGGTCAGGTTTCTCATTTTTTTTATTATTATTTAAAATTTAAAATAAAAATACATTCTATAAAGACTTGTTTTATTTTTTATGTTTTAATTTAATAAAATTTTTTATTATTAATAAATTTAAAAATTGAATTAAATTTTTGATTTCAAAAACAGGATATAGATTGAATTAAATAAATGTCAACGGAATTTTTTAATACAGACTGAAGGGCTCAGTTTTTTGCATGACCAATGATAGGTTCAATAATAGAGCGGCATTTGATATCTCGTTTAATATCTAAACCACTTTGAGCGGTTCACATTGAATACTTACGGCTTTGCCGGAGAGGATTCATTTTCAATTTTAACGCGCTCGTTCCTTAACTGAAGCTATTCAAATACCTCCCAACCTTTTGGAAAGAAGCATATTATCTGCTAGAAAAGTGACGGCTAGTGTGCGTTACGATTGAGGCCTTAACTTCTGCTGATATTGGCTCACTGAGGAGCTAGAATTTTTATAGAGTACGGTTGATCCTAAAAGGCAACTTAAGATAAGGCATATAGCCGGAGCAAAGGTAAACCCGAAGGACTGAACCAATGTTGTTAAAATAATGAGGGTCAATCCCCCAAAAATCGCGTGGCCAAGTGAATAACTAAAAGCAATCCCACTGTATCGTTCGTTAACAGGAAAAAGGTCAACGAGTAAAGCAGAGGTAGGGGCTGCATAAGAAATTGCAAATACACTGAGAATAAGCTGAGTGATGAGAATGCTCCCAAGAGTTGGCGTGGGCCCCATAAACAGAAAAAGAGGGTAGGCAAAAGCGGCCATCCCTAAAACCCCTATTGGCGGTTTATTTATATAAATTGAATTTAATTGACGAGGGAGTTGTATTTTGACATTATGGATCAAATATTAATGAAGATGTTATTCATTCTTAATATATAGAATCAGATTCTTTTATTAAGATATAAATTTCACTTTATATAAAAAGTGAAGTGCAGTACTGTTTTTAATTTCAAAGAAGGTTATATGATTATGAAATATTATTTATTTTTGTTTTGTCTTTTTACAAGTTCTTCCTCAATGGCAATGTTGGATGATAATGACGATGCGGGTGCATCTTCCGCATCACAATCGCTAATGTCTTCTCCGCAACAGCCAAGCTCTTCTTCATCAGCTCCCTGCCGTGCAGTACAGACGCACCAGAGTCTCCCTCTCTAGGACTTCGCGCCTTAAACTGGGCCGAGAGAAGCGAGAATGATGGTCAAGGGCACTCTCTTCAACAGGCACGAAATTTCATAGTCAACTCGCCTCTTGAGTTTAATGCCATTTTAGAGAAACCGGAGTTCGCCATTTCGGGGTTAAAGTTTAATTTTACACCGACTGTAGATCAGCTCTCTCATCTTACAAATCTATTGCCATTTTTACGTAATCTTGACTTGAGTGACACAGACGTGACAACTCACGAGATAGTGCCTCTGGTTGCGTTGAACAATCTGGAATATCTTGATTTGAGTTCCACAAATGTAAGAAATGTAGAGGCTGTTTTTAGAAGTGGGGAGGAAAAGAGCACAAATGCAAAGGCACATTCTGACATTTTTCGCCCTTCATCACATCCAAATTTAAGCATTAATCTACAATATACAATTCGAATTGACCCCGCCGCCAGTCGTAAAATAAGTGACCAGCAACAAGTCGTAGACACTCCAGAAGAGCTTTACAAAATTTTAAATCGTTCACGTACACAATTTGGTGACCTAACTCTTTCCTTTACTCCCTCCTTAAAGCAACTTGAGCATATCGTAATGACTCAATCTAATTTGTGGTTTCTTAACCTGTCTGGCACAGATGTTACAGATGTATCCCCTCTTTCTGGCTTAAAAAGGTTAGAAGAGCTTCAACTGGGTCTGACAGGCGTTACAGACCTCTCCTTTATTTGTCCCTTGGCAAGGTTGACACGGCTTGGTTTGCACAGAACAGGTGTTACAAATATAAGGCCTCTTTCTGGGTTATTAGCGTTGGAAGATCTTGACTTGAGCGATACAGCCATTACAGACGTATCGCCTCTTTCTCCGTTACTAGCGTTGAGAGATCTTAATCTGAGTGGCACAAGAGTTGTAAACCTAGCGCCTCTTTCTGGGTTATTAGCGTTGGAAGATCTTGACTTGGATGACACACCTGTCACAGACGTATCGCCTCTTTTTGAGTTACCAGTGTTGGAAGATCTTAAACTATCTGGCACAGCCGTTATAGACGTCTCAGCTTTGGCTTTGTTACCAAATTTGAAATACCTTAGCTTGAGTGGCACAGCCGTCACTGACGTATCGCACCTGCCTGGCCAATTGCTGGGTCTTTTCCTGAGTCGCACAGCCATCACAGATGTATCACACATACCTGACAAAGTGCAGCGTCTTAGCCTGGGAGAGACAAAAATCACAGATATATCATCTTTGGTTAGGTTAAAAGATTTGTGGGATCTTAATCTGAATGGCACAGTTATCACAGATGTAGGACATCTGGCTGCGCTCAGACAATTATGGACGAATATGGGAATGTTGAAAAGAGAATTACCTTCTATAGCGATAGAACAATCATGCTATGATGAGATGTTAAAGAAAATACCTCTTACAGAGAGACCTCTTACAAAGGCTACCGATATTTACCTCCGCAGGATAGTAACACAAGCAGCAGAGTATCTTCGCTCTTCTAAACCTATGAGTTACCCCCATAGCGAAGTACCCTACGATTCACAAACAAAAAAACTTTGCCTTCAACGGGCAAGCTACGAAGTCAAGCGATGCCATGAAATTCTGAATAACATTAAAGTTTCAGAAGAATTTACGAATCTAAGCAGCGAAGAAGGTCATTATGCGAGTTGGATAAGAGCGGGCATGCTTGCTTCAATTGAAGGGCGTTTAGTCGTGGTTAAGGGTCAAAATCCTTCGCCTGACATCTTTTCTCTTGCACAAACAGAGTTTGCAGAAAAAGAACTTCAGTCTAACGCCTATTTCCAAGATCTTCACACCAAGGGTTTTTCTGAAGAAACAGCTCGTATGTACCAGCTGCTCTGTCTAAGATATCTATGCGCGCATGGGGCCGAACCAAAACAAAACATTAGTGAAGCTCTAAAAGATATTTCTTGTGAGATAATGAGTAGAGACTCTCATGCTCTTTATTCTCCTCACAAAAGAACTTTTTTTTCTCTAGAAGAGGCAGATAGACTCTATAGAGGTTTTGTGTTCCCTTTCTATTCTTTCAGGGAAGGTCGTTCTGACGATATCAGATATTATAATAGACCAGATGAAGCGTCTCATATGTTACAAACATACCGAGGAAATAGTCACTTATCTCTTTTTGACCGCCTTTGGTTAAAACTTTTCCCTGAACTTAGAAGGAAAGGTTGAACTTTTTCTTCTAAATCTGAAGACTCCAGACCTCGACGGTAAGCTGTTGGGGTCTTTTTTATTCGTCCTTGAGCGATCATTTGTATAGACTCATTTCGCTTTGAGGTGTTTTTTTAAGTTCCGGTGTAATTTGTAAGATGCCCACTTCTAAAGATTTTTGACTTAGAGTTAAAGCTCAAGGATGTTCAAAAAAATTATTGCCCTCTTTAGAAGCTTTTCTAATAAATTTTAAGCTTTATTTCTCTTTATCTTTATTTCTCTTTATTACTTGCAGAGGTAAGCACTTGATCTGTCCGCAAGTGCATATGCAATAGAAGAGGGGCTGACACAGTAATGGAGGAAATGGTTCCTGCGGCAATGCCGATAAGAATGGGAAGGCTGAAAGAGGCAATCACAGGTCCGCCAAAGAAATAGAGCCCTAAAAGAGAGAGAAGGGTTGTGGTAGAGGTTAAAATTGTTCGAGAGAGAGTTTCATTAATGCTGAGATTAATAAGCTCAGAAAGAGGCATCTTTTTAAATTTTCGTAAATTTTCCCGAATGCGATCGTAAATCACAACCGTATCATTGATAGAGTAGGTTACCGTAATCAGCACGGCAATAATTGCTGTCTCATTAAATTCAAATTGAAAAAGTGAAAAAAAGCCAAGGACGATTAAGGCGTCATGGCTGAGGGTGATTACTGAGCAAACCCCAAACTGCCATTCGAAGCGAAACCAGATATAAACAAGCATAGCTATCAGCGCCCAAATGACAGCATATATCCCATTACGAATCAGGTCAGCGCTAACTTTTGGACCTACGGAATCGACACGACGATAATCTACGCTGGATCCCAGTTTTTCTTTAATTTTACTTAAAGCGGCCAGCTGTTCTTCTTCTCCGCCAGGTTGACGCTCTACACGAATCAAGACATCATTTGGCGATCCAAATTCTTGAAGCGTCACTTCTCCGTGGACAAGGCTACTTAAATCTGTCCGTAATTGAGCGGTATCTGCAGGGGCATGTGTACGAATTTCTAATAAAAGACCCCCTTTGAAATCAATTCCATAATTAAAACCATGAATAAAAATTGAGCCGAGACAGGCGACAGCTATAGCAATCAGAATGCCAAAAATAATATTTTTTTTAGCAACAAAATTGTAATTTGTGTCGTATGAAATAAGTTGTAGTCCCATGGAGGCCTCTCTTTAAATGGGAAGGCGAGTTGGACGTTTCCATTGAATCCACCAGGCCACAATTTGTTTTGTCAGAATGATGGCTGTGAACATGGAAATCAGGATCCCAAGAGCAGTCGTCACAGCAAATCCACGCGTTGGACCTGTACCAAAATAATACAAAATGCCAACGCCAATCAATGTTGTCAGGTTAGAGTCCGTAATGGTGGTCATGGCGCGATTATAGCCAGCATCAATGGCACTAAGCATTTTACGGCCATGGCGCAGTTCTTCTTTAATCCGCTCATTGATTAAAACGTTTGCATCCACAGCCATACCAATGGTCAGAGCAATACCTGCAATTCCAGGAAGGGTAAGGGTAGCATGGGTCACAGAAAGAGCTGCAAATAAAAGAATAAGGTTAAAGATCACAGCGATGTTGGCGATAAGGCCAAAGAAAGAATACGCGATGAACATAAAGGCAACGACGAGGAGAATGCCAATAACGGTTGCTATCTCCCCGGAAGCAATGGAGTCAGCGCCTAAGCCAGGTCCTACAGTACGCTCTTCAAGAACTTTGAGAGGGGCGGGAAGGGCGCCGGCGCGCATAAGAAGAGCGAGGTCTTGAGCTTCTTGCGCATTCCCAATGCCAGAAATGTAGCCTTTGCCATCGGGAATAGGGGTGCTAATACTGGGAGCACAAATAACTTTATCATCTAAAACAATAGCGAAGCGTTGGCCAATATTATTTGTGGTGGCTTCTCTAAATTTTTTAGCTCCTATTGAATCGAATGTGAAGTTCACAATGGGGCGATTGAATTCTGGATCAAATGCAGGTTGGGCATTGACCAGATTTTCGCCACTCAAGATGACCGCTTTTTTTACGGGGAAATAGATGGGAACCGCATTATGTTCTTCTTGTGAGGGGAGGATGTCAACCCCAGGGATCATCTTTCCTGGTTCAGCTGTGACGGAAGAGTCGACAAAACGAAACTGCAGCTTTGCTGTTTTTCCAAGAAGATTTTTAATGCGTGTGGGATCTTGCATGCCTGGAAGCTGAACCAAGATACGATCATCTCCCTGACGCTGAATCGAAGGCTCTGCAGTTCCCATTTCATCAACACGTCGACGAACAATTTCGATTGATTGTGTTAAAGCTGATTTCTTTCTTTCGTTGAGGGCTGTTTCCGTGAAGTGTAAAGTCATTTGCCCTTCAGGGGTTGATTTGACTTCAATCTCTTTATCAGCGTTTGTGAGCAGAGAAGTCGCTTTTTCTAAATCCCCGGGATCGCGTAAAGTGAGGACAACAGAATCTTTTTTAAGGGACAGCCCTGTATAACCGATTCGTTCTTTCCGAAGGATTGAACGCACAACATCTGTTAGATTATGCAGTTGATCTTTAAGGGCAGTGTCAAAATCGACTTCAAGCAGCAGGTGAGCCCCTCCTTGTAAGTCAAGGCCTAAAACCACTTGGTTTTTGGGAAACCAGCTTGGAAATTGTTCTAGTTGCTTCTGCGTAAAAAAATTAGGACTGACAAACACAATTCCAAGAAGGCAAGCTCCTATAGTTAATAATGTTTTCCATAGGGGTATACGAATCATGGCCTCAGTCCACTTTGTTAATTATGATGATTTTTTCTTCCGAACTGTAGGTCCTTTTACAGCAGTTTTTTTGATGGATTTTTTATCCTCAGATGATGATGATTCGCTAGTATCCTCTGAAACAGGCTCAGTTTTTGATAGAATCTGAGAGATCATTGCACGTACAACACGTACGCGCACACCTTCTGCAATTTCGACCTGAACTTCTTGATCACTTATGACTTTACTAATGACACCAATCAGCCCGCCGTTTGTCACAACTTTGTCTCCTCGCCTTAATCCAGCCAAAAGTTCTTTTTGTTGTTGGGCTTTTTTTTGCTGAGGGCGAATGAGAAAGAAGTAAAAGACAGCAAAAATGAGAACGAGGGGCAAGAGTGACATGAAGTCAAAGCCTGCAATTGTAGCGCTTTGTGCAAGTGCTGGGGTGATGAATAAGTCCATGGGGCCTCTTTATGTTATGAATTAATATTATACTCTGTTATGACTCAAGTTTAGTCAAGGGATCAATGGGTTGTTTTATTTTTCTGATTTCAAAATGCAACTGTGGCTCCCCGGCATCACTATTTCCAGATTTTGCAACTTCTTGTCCTTGCTTTATTTTACTTCCTTTTTTTACAAGAAGGGCAGAATTATATGCGTAAGCCGTAACCCAACCGTCGGCGTGCTTGATAAGCAAAAGGTTGCCAAACCCTTTTAATTCATTGCCAGCATACATAACCACACCATCAGCCGCAGCTTTGACGGGGGTTCCTTCTGGCACCTTAATATTAATACCGTCATTTTTACCACCAGGGCTGAATTTACTAATCACTTCACCCTTAACAGGCCAGATAAAGCTTGTTTCTTTGGTTTCGAATTCAGCTTTTTCTTCTTTTTTGTCTTCCTTCTTCTCAATTATTTTTTCTTCTTTCTTCGGCTCTTTTTTTACGTCTTGTTTTTTTTCTTTCTTAGGATTTTGTTTTTCCTTGTTAGAATCTGAAAGCGGCGTTGCAGCGGAATCATCATTCTTTTGGGCTAAGTTACCCATCAATTGAGGTTTTGACGAAGAAGAAACGTCCACTTTTCTACCGCTCGATTTTTTCTCGCGAGCCAATTCTTCAGCAAGATCATTAGGTAAAGTTTCAGTTGTCGATGGTGGAGCGACACTTGATTTCTCGGGTGCTAGGGTTGATTTGACAAGCGGCAAAGGGGCTAATGAAGAACTGGATATGTTTGAGGGAGGGGGGCTTAAAGCTTCAGCAAAAGCTTCCGTATCTCGGGAAGGAATGGAAAGACGCGTTCCTGGTGAGACAAAAAAAGGGGCTTTGATATCATTCTCCTGCGCGAGAACAGTCATTTTTACGCCATAATCTTCGGCAATACTTTGAAGCGATTCTGCGTTGCTTACGATATGCTCATTGGAAGCAGGAACAATAAGCGTTTGTCCTGGTCTAAGGGTATAAGGAGGCTTTAGGTTATTAGCTGAAATAAGGGCTCTTGTGGGGATTCCA
This sequence comes from Alphaproteobacteria bacterium, assembly GCA_017992885.1. GTDB lineage: Bacteria > Pseudomonadota > Alphaproteobacteria > UBA9655 > UBA9655 > UBA9655. Next base: position 13,808 of record JAGONT010000026.1, on the reverse strand, counting down.
TTATTATAGGCAATTCCATACACCGTATCATCGGATCCCACGACGATTTGTTTCTCAGCAAAGGCAACTTCTTCAACGAGAAAGAAAAGCCCTAAAAATAAAACTAAATTTGTATTTTTCACGACACCACCTTTTGCGCATTAATGAAGGATTGTCCTCCCATATAAGGCTTTAATACCTCAGGGATGACAATAGATCCATCCTCTTGTTGATAGTTTTCTAAAATAGCAATAAGAGTTCGTCCGACAGCAAGCCCTGAACCGTTGAGCGTATGAACAAAGCAAGTCTTTTTTCCTTCAACTCGAAAGCGTGTATTCATCCGACGCGCTTGATAATCTCCAAAATTAGAGCAGCTTGAAATTTCACGATAGGTATTTTGACCTGGCAGCCAAACTTCAATGTCATAGGTTTTTTGAGGGCAGGTTCCCATATCTCCTGTACAAAGAACAACCGTTTGATAGTGAATGTTAAGGCGTTCAAGAATGGATTGGGCAGCCTCTAGCATGCGGTGATGTTCTGCCTCTGAATCGTCAGGATTTGTAATGCTAACGAGCTCTACTTTGTGAAATTGATGTTGACGGAACATACCGCGAGTATCTTTTCCTGCCGAACCTGCTTCTGATCGGAAACAAGGCGTGTAAGCGACAAATCGTTTGGGAAGATGATTCGGATCTAAAAGTTCATCAGCGACTAAGTTGGTGAGTGGTACCTCTGCTGTAGGGATCAACCAATAGTCATTTGTTGTGACAAAGGCATCTTCGGCAAATTTTGGAAGTTGGCCAGCCCCATACATCGCTTGTGGACGGACGAGATAGGGAGGAGATATTTCTAAGTACCCATAGTCTTGGGTGTGAGTATCGAGCATAAATGTACCAAGAGCTCGTTCAAGACGAGCAAGGTCGCCTTTTAGAACAACAAATCGAGAGCCAGAGAGCTTGGACGCTTCTTCAAAATTCATAAGCCCCATGGCTTCACCAATTTCAAAATGTTGTTTTGGCTTAAAAGAGAAAGAAGGTTTTTCTCCCCATTGATGAATAAGGACATTGTCAGCTTCTGTTGATCCAATAGGAACGTCAGCCGCAGGGATATTTGGTAAAATTGCCACAACTTTTTTTAGGTTTTCTTCAGCAACCCTTACATTTTCTTCTTCTTGAGCAAGGGTTTCACGCAGAAGACTTGCTTCTTTCATTAGGGCTTCAGCATCTTTACCTTGTTGTTTGTGCTCACCAATTTGTTTAGCAAGACCATGTCGTTGATTTTGCATGTCTTGAACGCGTTGAATGGTTACGCGACGTGTTTCATCGAGCGTAATGATTTTTTGCGCAGCCTTTTCAAGACCACGATTTTTTAAAGCTATATCAAATGCTTCCGGATTCTCTCGAATCCACTTTATGTCTAGCACAGTGAAGTCCTTTCCTTCTTGAGGATAGTTTTACCAAACCTATAGAAATTTCATAGAGGGTATAAAGAGGAATTATTAAACTTAAAGGGCTAATGATGTCAGGTGGGGTAATAAGAGCCGCAACAATGACAATACTTAAAAAGGCGTATTTACGATTACGTTTTAAACTTTCAAGGGTCAGAAACCCTAGTTGAACAAGTCCTACAAGAATAAGAGGCAGTTGAAAGCATAGGCCAAAAGCCATAATCAGCTTCAGAATAAGTGTAAGGTATTCACCCATCCGAGCTTCTAGCTGAAGAGAAAGGGTATGAGGAGAGGTAGGCATTTCAAAGCTTAAGAAAAAGTGCCATGCCCAGGGGCATACGACATAATAGGCAAGGCATGCACCGGCAAGAAATAAAAAAGGGCTTAAGGCAAGAAAAGGCCATATGGTTTTCTTCTCGCGATCATAAAGTCCGGGAGCCACAAAAACCCAGGCTTGCCATAAGATAAAAGGAAAGGCGAGCACAAAACCTGCAAAGAAAGTCACCTTTAGGTAAGTGAGAAATGCTTCTGTAAGACCTGTGTAGATCATCCGACGACCTTCTTCTTCACCCATCGCATGCCATAAGGGAGCGGTTAAAAATTGAAAAAGAGGGGGGGCAAAAGGATAACACACAGCCATACTGGCTATAAGAGCTAAAAGGCTATAGATTAATCGAATTCTTAATTCAATTAAATGTTCAAGAAGAGGTTTTTGCATAAATATTAATATTTTTTAATAACTATATGTTACTTGTGAAGAATTATGCGGTTTAAGTCAAGGAAGATTTGTGGAATTTTCCGTGTGGTGTATTAAAAATCAATAAGAGTCGACTAGATAAATAAGCTTACAGAAGATAATATAAAAGATGTCTCATTTGTCGGACCTTTTTTGGAGTGTAAGTAGGGATGCATAAACTTTTTTTAAAGATATATTTTTTGGTTTGGGGGGCTCTTTTCTTTGTTTTAGGGATTTCTTCGGTAAAAGCGATGGAACAGATTGAGGGCACAGAAAGAAGATCGATTTGTAAAAGAAATTTAGATCGTGATTGGATTGTTTGTCGAATTCCTATTGTTGTGAAAATCGTAGAGAGTATAAGCCACCTTGCTGCTGGTCAAACCAAGTCTCGGAACGGCCCAGTAAGAAAATTACTCCGAAATCCTGAACTTATTGAAGATTTAGCGACAGCATTTTATGTTGATACGCTTTTATATGCTTTGGAACACGAAGAGTTAGAGCTGACAGAGTCAGCTCTTAAGCAAATTTTAGAACTGCAGGGAATTCTGGAAGAAATTTTGCAAAGCGTGTGTGATCCTCGTTCGTTTATGACTCCTGATAACAGTGAAGAGGCTCGAAATCATCTGAATTTTTTTATTGAAGCAAATAGAAAAGCATGCCAGTTGGTAATTGAAAAGGATCTTTCCTGGCCTCCAAATTTGCTGGATAAGTTTATAGAAAATTCTCTTTGTTTTCATGCTCTTAAAGAGCGTCTTTCACAGATAAATGAAAAATAAGGCATTCCCAGTTAATGGAAAAAGAGTGAATTTTTTCAGCCTCTTGAGAATGATGAGTCTTTGGTAATGAGGAAGTTGTGGGTTGATCTAGAAAATGACCTATGGCAGGATGAGCTCCCAGTTGCACAAAAGTGTTGGCTGTAAGACAACGACAAAAGGAGAAGAAGGATGAAAGTTCTTTCGACCATTCAATCTAAGTCTAGCGTTTGGAATGAAATAATAATCGTTTTTGGGGGCGTTGTGCTCCTTTTTGCGGCCTCACAAATTGAAATACCCCTCCAGCCAGTTCCTATTACCTTACAGACGGTGGCGGTAATGCTGATTGGGTTAACTTATACTCCCCGTCGAGCTCTTGAATCTTTACTGATTTGGCTAGGGTTTGCTGCTGCAGGTTTTCCCGTGCTTACAGGTTTTAACGGAGGGTTTGCCTATCTCACAGGGTCAACTTTCGGATATTTGCTGGGGTTTGTCATGTCGGCGTATGTTATGGCAACGCTAAAGAAAACGTTTTCCTTAGGCTCTTGGCTTTCTGATGTTTTTCTTTGCTTGCTGGGAACGGGTATTGTTTTTTCATTAGGGGTGGCTTGGCTTTCTTACTTGATTGGCTTTGAAAAGGCTTTGATGAGTGGTGTGTTGCCCTTTATACTCCCAGGTCTAGTCAAGGCGGGGCTTTTATGTACAGCCTTACAAATTCTTCGTCACTATCAGCGCGGATGAAGATTTCCTTTCGGCCGCACCATTTTCTCTGTACTCTAGGGTTTCAGGGAATGGGGTACTCGCCGGGATTTATCCAAAACTACACGAATATTGTGGAAGCTCTTCAGGAAAATGATGAGCTTCCAATTGAAGTTGTAGCAGGATTGGATTCTATTTGTGCGCCTTGCCCTCATAATGGACAGGGTGTATGCAAAACAGAAGATAAAATTCAACATCTTGATACTCGTCATTCTCAAATTTTAGAGATTATGTCCGGTGATGTACTTACGTGGAAAGAAGCACAAGAGCGCCTTAAGGAAAAAATGTCAATTCCCGCCTTTCGCACAGCATGTAAAGGCTGTCAATGGCAAGCTTTTGGTGTTTGTGAAGCGGCCCTCAGGGCTTTGCGTGAGGAGAGATGAAGCGAAAGTTGACTCCAGAAGATTTGCATCTTTGGAAAAACTATGTGAAGGATGTAGAAGTCCTAGTAAAAGCTAAGAGTGAAACTCAAGCGAACCTGCCGAACCTAGATAAAAAAGTGATCCTTCGCGTTCGTCATCGTTTGTCTGAATCGATTTCTCCTTGCCAGAGTTTGAGGCATGGAAGAGAGACATCTGCTCCTCCTCCTGCGTTGGGGCGCAAAGAGTTTCGGCGCGTAAAGGTAGACGGGCGCTTAGATTTACATGGTTTAACCCTCGAAAAGGCACATCAAACTTTAGGGCGATTTTTGTTAAGGGCGCAAGAACAGGGTTTTAAAATAGTGTTGGTGATTACAGGGAAAGGCAGTCTTACATTAGAAAATACCCTAAGGTGCCAGCTTCCACGTTGGTTGGAAGAGGCTCCTTTGAGAGAGTTGGTGTCCTCTGTTCATTATCCAGCCAAGCCACAAGATGGCGGGCAGGGGGCTTTTTATGTAGGTTTACGACGGTCAACTAAGAAATTTAATGGCCCTTAGGGTTCATGCAGGGACAATCCCAAAATTTTTAGCATTACCATGGCAAAGTTTTTCCATGACATTTTTTGATAAATGGCAATCTTTTATAAAATTTATGCTTTGAGAGAGGGATTCATAAGGATAGTCTGTTGCAAAAAGCATGCGATCTTCTCCCATAACTTTAGATAGTATAGTCACGAGATGTTAGCCCACAGTACGATGCACCTAATCTGAATCGCAGCAAGAAATGAAGCCGTATTTTTGGCATACCGCGTGGTGATTCCACGCCAGCGCTTGAGACGAACAAATATAATAATCTATTTTGTTCTATTTATTACAATTATTAATAAATATTTTCTAAGAAATCCTCATATTTTTTAGAAAATAGAATGCAAGTAATTTAAAAGTAAAGAAAAGTAAGATTAACCATAGAGGCCATTGCTCATTACGGTAGCCCCTATGGTTAAAAAAATAACTACAGGGCCTACTCTTTCGCAGGGGGCTCTGATTCATTACCTCGATAAATATTTGGATCAGTCCAGAAGCCCGCTACAATTCCTTCATGGACAGACTTTAAAAACTTATCACTACCCCAGGGATTTTTGACGGGTTTCTTAGGCGGAACAGAGGTGTGTTTCTCAGTGTCGGGATTCATAGCAAATACTGATGAGTTTACTATAATAGTGCATGCAAAAAGAGCAATCGCTAGTTTAATGTTCATTTATATATTCTCTTTTTAGAAAAATTAAAGAATAATTTGGAGTATTCCATATTCTATGTTTGTTTAATGATTTTTGAGTAAAAAAGCAATCTCTATTTATCTATTACCCCCTCATTTTTAAATTATTCATTATAACTAGTTGAAAATATAAAGTCAATTTCTAGCAAAAAAAAGATTTCAAATTGGCAGTATACTTGATGAATCAGTATTGTGTGTCTTTCAGAAAGTATAAGCGAAATAATAGGATGGAGAGCAAGCTTCTTTTTTAGATAGAGCGACAATGTCGAATTTCAAGGTGATAGGAAAATTTTTAAAGTTTGCATTTTTCTATTCTTTTCGATCGCCCCAAAAATCTTTGATCTTTGAGAAAAAACCTTCAGAAAGGGGGCTGGAATGAGATTTTTTTTCCAAAGAGGCAAATTCTTCTAGAAGTTCTTTCTGACGTTTGGAAAGATTAACAGGTGTTTCGACACTGGTTTGGATATACATATCCCCCTTCGCTGTAGATCTTAGAATGGACATTCCTTTGCCCTTAAGACGAAATTGTTTTCCCGATTGGGTTCCTTCAGGAATTTTGACGCGTGATTTATGCCCATCAAGTGCAGGGACTTCGATCTCTCCCCCTAACACAGCTGTGGACATCGAAATAGGAACTTGGCAATAGATACTGGTGCCGTCTCGATGAAAAAACTTATGGGGTTTAATATGCAGAAAAATATAGAGATCTCCAGACGCGCCTCCGCGCAAGCCGGCTTCTCCTTCGCTAGTAAGACGAATGCGTGCCCCGTCTTCAATACCCGCGGGGATAGAGACAGAAATAACCTTGTCTTTTCTCATTCTTCCTGAACCATGGCATGTTTTACAAGGGTCTTTTATAATTTGGCCCAAGCCATGACAAGTAGAACAGCTTCTTTCAATGGTAAAAAACCCTTGACGTGCGTGGACCTTTCCTTGTCCATGGCAGGTGGGACACGTTTCAGGTTTTGTCCCTTTAGCAGTTCCTGCGCCGTGACATGTATCACAGGCTGAATTTGTTGAAATTTTGATGTTTTTCTTAAGACCCTTATAGGCGTCCTCAAGACTAATCTCCATGTTATAACGAAGATCGGCCCCTCGTAAGGAGGCGTCAGCCTGGCGTGTTCGCCCCCCCATAAATTCGCTGAACATTTCATCAAAGATATTGCCAAAGCCGGAAGCCTCAAAGTCAAAGCCGGCAGTGCTTGGGCCAGCTCCCATGCCACCTTCAAAGGCGGCATGCCCCATGCGGTCATAGGCGGCGCGTTTCTGCTCATCTTTTAGGATATCGTATGCTTCGTTAATTTCTTTAAACTTTTTTTCAGCTTCCTTGTCCCCTTGATTTTTATCTGGATGATATTTCATCGCGAGTTTACGGTAAGCCTTTTTAAGGTCGTCTGCTTTAGCAGAGCGAGACACGCCTAGAAGTTCATAGTAATCTTGTTTTGCCATAAATTAACCAATAGAGTCCTGAGGGTTACTTAATATTTTTTCAAAGAGAGGAGTACAATATAATTACAGCTTAATCAAGCACGCCATTGCGCCGCTCATAGAGAACGGCGCAATAATTATATTAAAATTCCTTACTCTTTTTTTGTATCATCAACTTCTTCAAAATCCGCATCAACGATATCTTCGGCGTTGGCAGTTGCGGATTCATCCTTAATTTCAGAAGAGGTATCTTCTTCAGCTGCTTCCTGAGATGCTTTATAGAGGGCTTCACCAAGCGCCATAGAGGCTTGGGTGAGAACCTCCATTTTTTGTTGGATAACAGATTTTTCAGGAGAATCAAGTGATTCTCTTAAATCTTTTGCAGCTTCTTCCACTTTTTCGCGATCGGTTGCGTTAATTTTATCCCCATGCTCTTTAAGCGTTTTATCTGTTGTATGGAGCAAAGCTTCAGCATGATTGCGAACTTCCACAAGCTCTCGGCGTTTTTTATCTTCGCTGGCGTGAGCTTCCCCTTCCTTGACCATTTTTTCAATATCTTGGTCAGAAAGACCACCAGAAGCTTCGATGCGTATTTGTTGTTCCTTTCCTGTCGCCTTGTCTTTGGCAGAGACATGAACAATACCGTTGGCATCAATATCAAAAGTCACCTCGATTTGTGGGATACCGCGGGGTGCTGAGGGAATTCCCATCAGATCGAATTGACCTAAGATTTTGTTATCTGCTGCCATCTCACGCTCTCCTTGGAAAACGCGGATTGTAACAGCGGTCTGGTTATCATCAGCCGTTGAGAAAATTTGACTTTTCTTCGTAGGAATCGTTGTATTGCGATCAATCAAGCGCGTAAAGACACCTCCCAAGGTTTCAATTCCTAAGGAAAGAGGGGTGACATCAAGCAGCAGAACGTCTTTTACTTCTCCGCGTAAGACACCGCCCTGAATGGCAGCACCCAGCGCAACGACCTCATCTGGATTAACGCCACGGTGGGGATCTTTGCCAAAAAATTCTTTTACGATTTCAATAATTTTTGGCATGCGCGTCATACCACCCACCAAAATAACCTCGTCAATCTTCCCAGCAGAAAGGCCTGCGTCCTCAAGAGCTGCTTTACAAGGTTTGATGGTTCTTTGAATAAGGTCATCCACGAGGCTTTCTAGTTTTGCACGGGAAAGCTTAACATTTAAATGCTTAGGCCCAGAGGCATCAGCTGTAATAAAGGGGAGGTTCACATCCGTTTGCAGAGCACTTGACAGCTCAATTTTTGCTTTTTCGGCGGATTCTTTCAAGCGTTGAAGCGCAAGTTTATCCTTGCGGAGATCAATTCCTTGTTCTTTCTTAAACTCATCGGCTAGATAGTCAACAATACGTTGATCAAAATCTTCGCCTCCTAAGAAAGTATCGCCATTCGTTGATTTAACTTCGAACACACCATCGCCAATTTCGAGAATCGAAACATCAAAAGTTCCTCCTCCTAAATCATAGACGGCGATGACTTCGCCTTCTTTTTTATCCAAACCATAGGCTAAAGCTGCAGCTGTCGGTTCGTTTATTATACGCAAAACCTCAAGACCTGCAATTTTCCCTGCATCTTTCGTGGCTTGTCGTTGAGAGTCATTGAAATAAGCGGGGACAGTGATTACAGCTTGCGTTACTTTTTCTCCGAGAAAATTTTCTGCTGTTTCTTTCATTTTTTGCAGGATGAAGGCACTAACCTCACTGGGGCTAGATTTTTTACCTTCGACTTCAATCCAAGCATCACCATTTCCTCCTTCAACAATTTTATAAGGAACGAGGCTTTTGTCTTTTTGCGTTAGGGGATCATCATACCTTCGTCCGATAAGACGCTTAATGGCAAAAAGAGTATCTTCAGGATTAGTGACGGCCTGTCTTTTGGCCGCTTGTCCGACAAGTCGTTCACCCGTTTTTGTAAAGGCAACGATCGAAGGAGTTGTGCGGGCCCCTTCTGCATTTTCGATAACTTTTGCATTCTTGCCATCCATAATGGCGACGCAAGAGTTAGTGGTACCAAGGTCAATTCCAATCACTTTACTCATTATTTTCTTCCTTTCGTATCATGAAAACTAAACTTAGGTTATTTGTTCTTATGTGGGGAGTGGATCGGAAGGTTGCAACACCGTGGTTGAATTTTTTCCTTTCGAAACTCCCACAAGAGCAGGGCGTAAAAGTCGACCATTTAATTGATAGCCAGGTTGTAAAACATGCACGATTGTTCCTGCAGGCTGATCTGGATCTTCAACTTCAAACATGGCTTGGTGTAAATGATGATCAAAGGGCTGGCTTAAGGGATCAATTTTTTCAATGTTATGCTTTTTAAAGGCAGAAAAAAGCTCGTTTTCTGTAATTTTGACTCCTTCAAGCAGGCTGCTCAAAAGATCTTGCGGGTTGTCATATTCCTCAGGGATGCTTTCTATAGCCCGTCTTAGATTATCCGCAACAGTTAAAATTTCACGGGAAAAGCCTGTAAGAGCAAACTTGGCTGTTTCTTCTCGTTCGCGTTCTGACCGCTTACGATAATTCTCAAGTTCGGCAAGCGTTCTTAAGAGTTGATCTTTAAGGTTATCAACTTCAGCAGTTAGCTCTTCTTCTCTTGAAGCTTCAGGAAGTGGTTCTTCATGAGAGCACTCCTCATTTTCGGGGAGAGTTGTTTCTTGTTCTGTCATTCTTTATCCTATTGTTTTACTAATGAGTTTTGCGGTGTAGTCGACCATTGGGATAATACGATTGTAATTTAATCGTGTGGGGCCAATAACACCAATTGCTCCCACAATTCGTCCAGAATCAAGGGAGTAAGATGAGACGATAAGAGAGCACCCAGAAAGTTGAAAAAGGCTACTTTCCGAACCAATAAAAATTTGGACACCATCAGCTGCAATGGAGGCATCAAGTAGGTTTAAAAGTCCTTCCTGAGTGTCAAGCGCCTCAAAGAGGGCACGAATGCGATCCAGTTCTTCCACATGGCGAACATCTTGTAAAAGATTAGATTGACCGCGAACAATCAATGACGTTGCAGCTCCTTTTCCAGCCCATATGGCAAGCCCTTCCTCAACGACTTTTGAGGAGAGGAGATCGAGTTCCGATTTGTTGTCTTCAAGTTCGCCTAAAATTTGTATTTTAGCCTCTTTAAGGGTTTTACCTACGAGGCGGTTATTTAAATAATTTCCAGCCTCAATAAGGCTTGAAGGAGGAATTCCAAGAGGGACTTCAATAATTCGGTTTTCAACCACTCCGTCTTCGGTGATTAAAACAACCAAGACCCTGCCAGGATTAAGGTTTACAAATTCAATGTGCTTTAAGATAGTGTCTTGTTTAGGAGCGAGAACGAGGCCGGCACAACGGCTCAACCCAGAAAGAGTTTTTGTTGCATCTTCAAGCAGGTTTGAAAAACTTTTTCCTTTCAACTTGCATTGATGATCAATTTCTTTTTGTTCTTGGGGGCTGAGGTCTCCCACTTCTAAGATACCATGAACGAAGAAACGCAAACCGGCTTCTGTCGGCAGGCGCCCAGCAGATGTATGGGGCGCATAAAGGAGTCCTGCAGCTTCTAAATCCGCCATGACATTGCGAATGGTTGCCGGTGATAAAGACATCCCTAGACGAGTAGAGAGGGTTTTGGAACCCACAGGCTCACCCGTTTCAACGTAGGCGTCAACAATGTGGCGAAAAACCTCTCGAGATCGTTTGTCTAATTCTTCAAGTTTTGTCATAGTTCTTTCCACCTTGGTTAGAATGTAGTAATGAGTTGAGGCTACGTCAACATTTTGCAGGAGAGTTTTTATGAGATCTTCAAGTCGTCTTCCTGATCAGCTTCGTTCCGTTTCTTTTGAAGTCGGATTTGCCAGACATGCTGAAGGATCATGCTTAACGAAATTTGGAGATACCCATGTGCTGTGCACAGCTTCGATTGAAGAGAAAGTCCCTCCTTTTCTGCGGAATAAGGGAAAAGGGTGGGTGACTGCTGAATATGGGATGTTGCCTCGTTCCACTCATTTTCGCATGGATCGCGAAGCAGCTCGTGGCAAACAAAATGGGAGAACCCAGGAAATCCAACGCTTGATTGGACGGGCTTTACGATCTGTTGTTGATTTAAAAGCCCTTGGAGAAAGACAAGTTATTATTGATTGTGATGTCTTGCAAGCTGATGGCGGAACGCGCACTGCCGCTATTTCAGGGGCCTATATTGCTCTTTATAGTGCTCTGCAAAAGCTTGTGCAAGAAGGAAAACTTGCCACTCTTCCGCTTAGCCATCAGGTTGCTGCCGTTTCGTGTGGCATTGTGGAAGGTGTTTGTGTCCTCGATTTAGATTATGAGGAAGATAGTACGGCTCAAGCAGATGCTAATTTTGTTATGACAGATAGCGGAACGATCATTGAGGTTCAGACAACAGCAGAGGAAAAACCCTTCGAAGAAACGGCTTTCTTTGAAATGATGAAACTCGCTCGTCAAGGAATCGTAGAAATTACAGCCTTACAGAAAAAAGCGCTGGGGGTTGAATAAGTATGGTAAACCTGATTTTTGGATAAAAAATTTCTTTATATATTTAAAAACAAAAAGTTATTGTTATTGCTGCGAGCTACAGCCTGAAAGTCAAAGGTCTGTTCTTTAAGGAAACGTTGAATACGACGTACACTAGAATCCCTCTGTGCTTGGTTAGAAAAGCCGTGGCCATCATATGCTGCTGAACACTCCGTGAAAGAATAAGACCTATAACCATGAAAACAAAACACTTAATTCTTGACGGGTGCCAAGGAAAAGAGCTAGTCATTGTTTTTAGGAGCGAGAGCTGCTGAGTCATTTAGTGCCTCTAAAAGGTTTTTAAGATCAATGACTTTCATTAGATTTTACTCCTGCCTGCAATCCCTTCAAAAACTGTCGGGTAGCGAGCAGTTGACGAAGAAAATAACAATTTTTGACAAATAATCTCCATGAAAAATTAAAGGCCGAACCACCATGAATAATTTTCTAACCTTAATGATAAGCCTAGCAGTTTTAGCAGCAAACCCAGCTTTTGCTATGGAAGATGAAATCGATACTGTATCCAAAGGGTCAAGTCGACAAACTCCATTAAAACCGCTACCCCCCTATGATTGGAGCAATAGTTTTCACATGACTATTACTCCTCAAGCGGAAGTAGGAAATCAAGTTTTACATACTAAATCTACAAATAAACCTTATAGGAATAGTCCTGAGGCGATAGAGTTCGTTAACGCCCACTTATCAAGAACAATGCCTCTAATATCTGACGCTGATGTTTTAAAATATGGTGTAGAAGTTGCATCACAAACAAACGGTTGTTTTACTGAAATGGGCGTCGGCATGGGCAGGACTATTAATTTTATTGCAGCTCTTAATCCCACAAAAACTATTTACGGTTTTGACTCCTTTGAGGGACTGCCCGAAGATTGGGATAAAGGTGATAAGACTTTTCCAAAAGGAATGTTTGCTGTCAAAGAGCCTACATATTTGCCGCCCCTTCTTAATAACATTCGGGTGTATAAGGGTTTATTTGCAGACGTATTGCCTCAGTTTAAAGAGCACATCCTAGGTGATACACCAATTGCTTTTTTGCATATGGATTGTGATAGCTACACACCAGCCAAAGATGTTTTTACTGCACTTGGGAAAAACATCATTCCAGGGACAGTAATTGTTTTTGATGAGCTCTATAATTATCCAAATTATGCTCAACATGAATGGAAAGCTCTACAAGAATTCTTAGAAAATACAGGTTACGAAGTCGATTTTCTTGCTTTTAATGCCAATCATGAGCAAGTTGTTGTGCAGATAAAATAAGGGCTCCCGTCGAAGTGTTAGATAGCTCTATTATGGTGAATAGAATATGACTTTAAAGAAGATATTGATCTATTTTTCAATAATAGGAGGAATCATGCTCCAAGCTTTCGCGCAAAAATCCATTACACTTATTGCCGATCCAGCCGTCATATCAATTCCAATTACGGAAAATAATGAACCATTGATTGACCCGAAAAACCAAACAGTCATTATAGGGTGGTCCATAAAGACTGCTAAGGGAAGCTATATAACCTAACCCCTTTTTAACCTTTATGGATGTCTGGTCACATAGCCACTTTTTGTAAGAGTCAACATCCTGTTCATGTATCTTTTGTGCAAACGGCTTATGCACCCCAAGATCCTTTCGTTCATACTTTGGACAACTTTAGCTGTATGGGCTTCGCTGAGATGGGCATAGCCTTTGACCATTTGGAGGGTCGTCCTAGAACCTCTGCAATTTCAGCGATGCTTGCTCCATTCATGGCTAAGTAGGAAGCGGCTGAATGTCGCAGGTCATGGAAACGAAAGTCTTCAATCTCAGCCCTTTTGAGGGCATTTTCCCAGGCGGTCTGTATGTCTGTGGTCCTTTTTTCTATCGTTGCCATCGTATTTTTTATATTTTTTGTAAAACTGCATATCAATACATCAAAATACAGGAGAAATTGCAACGCTTAATTTCTTATAGACAAACTTAAGTATGGGGAAAGAGGAAGGGAGTGTTTTTTCAAAGTGTCCATCCAGTGTCCCATAGAGGTTATGTGAGACTTTCAGAGGATCAAAAAAGTGAATGTTTACTTGGTTGCGGGGGTAGGATTTGAACCTACGACCTTCAGGTTATGAGTCTTAGGAAGCGCATAAACCACGGGGGTCACTTCACTGCTGACATACAAGATCGAGATGGAGGTATCACTTTGCTTTCCACATTATTTGGCCTCTTTCCCTTTTTGCAAAAGCTTTTTGCTGATGGTGCATATCAGGGGCCTATCTTTCGTGAAGCGCTGTCAGGTATTTTACCAGAACTTGAGATTGAAATTGTAAAGCGCTCCGATGCTATAAAAGGGTTTGTGACTTTACCAAAAAAGTGGATTGTTGAACAAACTATCGGATGGCTCAATAGATGGTCTTCACCCTAGAAATAGGACCGAGGAAATGAGAAAATTCTCAATATAAAAGGAAGAAAGAATAAGGAGAATTTTTTGATGAAGAAGAAGCAATTTAGTGAAGAACAGATAGCTTTAGCCCTA
>JAGONT010000025.1 GCA_017992885.1 Alphaproteobacteria bacterium | reverse complement strand
CTTCAGCTTTGAGGCGAACCTTTTCTTCTGCTGCTTCACGTAGACGTTTTGCTTCAGCTTCGAGACGAGCCTTTTCAGCTGCTTCTTCACGTTGACGCTGTGCTTCAGCTTCGAGGCGAACCTTTTCTTCTGCTGCTTCACGTAGACGTTTTGCTTCAGCTTCGAGACGGGCTTTCAGTTCAGCTGCTTCACGTAGACGTTTTGCTTCAGCTTCGAGACGAGCCTTTTCTGCTGCTTCTTCACGTAGACGTTTTGCTTCAGCTTCGAGTCGGAGGCCCTCTTGCTTTTTTCGCTCATTTTCAAGCTTGAGAAGGCGCTCTTGTTCGGCTTTTCGTTCTTCTTCTTGCTCCCGAGCTTGCTTCTCATTCGCTATATGCTTGGTCTCTACGCGTTGACGCTCTTCTTCTTCTGCTCGTTGCTTAGCTTCGGCTTCTTGGTGGAGTTTCAAACGTTGAGCTTCTGCTCTTACAGCTTCCTCAGCCTTATGCTGAGCCGCAGCTTGCTCTTTTTGTATTTGTAAGTCTTGTAAATGGAGAATTTTTTCAGCAGCAGCTTTCTGTTTAACTTCAGCAGCAGCCTTCTGCTCAACTTCAAGCTTTTGTAAACGGTCAGCCTCTGCCTTTTGCTTAGTTTCAAGCTGCAGACGCTCTTGTTCGCGTTGTTGTGTTGCAACAAGTGTTTTCTGTTCAGCTTCGATCCGGGCGACCTCATTTCGAGGAGCATTCGCGTCTGCAACAAGCTTCTGCTGTGCTTTTGCAGGTTGTGGCTGAAGAACTTCTTCTTGAGGTTTATCGCCGTCCTGTTCTGCTTTTTCTTTAGGAGAGGAAGCAGGGGCTTGATTCCCTAGAGGTTTCACTAAATGGTCTTCAACAGGTTTTTGTTTTGTTTCCTGAGGTGCAGCGTCTGGAGTTTTTTCTGCCTCTAGAATAATGGCGGGCTGTTTCCCTTTTTCATTTTGCTCAAAGTTTGCAGTTAGCTTTGCTGCTTTTTCTGGTGAAACAATGACATCATCAGAAAGATTTACGTTCTTCGCTGGGTCAACAACGGGTTTAACAGTCTCTTTTTGCTCTAAAATAGCTTTTTGAGCAGCTTGTTCGCTAGAAAGGGCTTGTTGATCATTAACGACAATGACCTCATTCCGGACAGTCTTTGACCCATCGGCGGGTTTTTGGTCTGGAAATTCAATTGGTACTGTGTTGTTTTCAACGACAAGATTATTGGAAATAACAACATCTTTTGGCTTAGCAGGTTGGGTATCTTTTGCTTGTTTGACTTCAGCTCGAATAGGTGCAGAAACATCAGTAGGTTTTTGTTCAATAACAGCAATAGGTTCGGCTGGTTGGCTTTCAGCCACAAGACTATTGGGAGTAACAATCTCTTGTGGTTTATCGGAGTCAACGTTCGCAATTGGCTTCGCTTCAATTGAGGCAGGTTTAGAAACAACAACAGAAGACTTGTTAGGGGGGCGAGGGTCGTTGTTCTCTTTAACGTGGCTGATAACCACTGAAGGGTTAGTGTTATCTTGGCTATTTTGAGGAATGAAGACAGCCTCAAGTGCTGGAGAGATTTCCGTCTCTTTTTGTCCAAAAATTGGCTGCGTATCTGCATTTACAGACGGATGATCCTGACCTTTGACAAAGGGAGCGTCGACATGAATTGGCTTTGTTAAGACATTTTGTTGTGCGTTAAGAGAAGCTGCTGCTTTGGGCGTTGGGGGCTCTTCCCGATGGACAGTAAGATCTTCTCGCGGCAAAGGAAGAGACGGCTCTTCAACAGGAGCAGGTTGAGGTTCTTCTTGATGGGGAGGTAGGGGCTCTTCATGTGCAATCGCCAATGGTTCCTCCCGACGAACAACGGGGGAGGGGACAAGATCTTCTTTTGGCAAAGGAGGAGACGGCTTTTCATCGGGAGCTGGTAAGGGGTCTTCGCGACGTGCTGGGGGAGGGGGCGTTAAGTCTTCCTTTGGCAACGGAGGCTGTTCATCATGATCATGCGGCAGCGGTTCTTCTCGACGAATAGGTGCCGGGTCGTCTCGATGAGGAGGAGCGGGTTGTTCTGGGGGAAGAGGAACGGCTGGTAGTCGCTCAATAACGGTTGGCGGTAACGGTTTTGGATATGTTATAATTTGTTTTGACCGAACTCTTTCTTTCCTGCCCCTTTGTTGGACTTTCTTCACCATGCTTTCGTCAAGGCTCACTAAAACATAGTCCTTGTTGTCTTTCAAAAGTTTCCGGATAACATCTAGTTTTTCTGAATTAATAGGGGACTCAATGGTACCGTCGTCTCCTTTTCCTTCAGCAGAGGCGAAGAGGTATTGGCGATGGGTAGAAATGGGCCTGTTTGTCGATTGGGTTACGATGTCAATATCTCGGATAATGACTTCCTGCATGCGCTGCTCAAGGGGTGTTAGTTTATCAAGCGTTTTTTCGCCGAAGGGGAGGCGGAAGGTTAGCCAAAAAATGGGGGTGCTATGGCGGACATTGTCATATCGATAATCAGCCTCAAGATCGATATAGCGATTCACTGTCCAGATAAGACGAGCCATACCACCATTAATCTGGCGAACACCCGATCGTTCAAAATGGAACCCAGAAACATAAAAGCGAAGATTGTTTGTGCCTGGAACCAGACGACCGATTTCAACGTCAACTCCTTTTAAAGCTACTTCTTTAGGAGAAAGAGTGAACTCTTCGTGGCCTCGATAGGTATATCTGCGTTGAGAGGAAGAAAGTTTTTGTGACTTGGAAAAAGGGACGTAGGTATTGGCGCGGAAATCCCAAAGTTCACTAAGGGCTTCGATGCCGAACGTTGCTTGCTGAAAGGTATTATTATGTTTGGTTTGGCGGTTGTCAAAAAAACCATAGCCGCCAAAAACCCATCCTAAGGAAGGACATAATTTCCTGTAAGCAAGACCATAGTTCCCTTCTGTCGTGTTTTTTGTATCTCGCCAAAACCGCAGATCAAGAAAAAAGAGAGATGTATTATCTTGAGCTAGGGGAACAAAAAGATCGACCTGACCTAAAGATCGTCGCGTGGTTGCTGCAAAGCGAAAGCGAGCTTCAGGGTTCCATTTGGGTTGAGAATAAAGTAAGGTCGATGTTTCTGTTTGGGCTGCAGTGCCATATTCTTTCCAAAGAATATGCAGGATTATGAGCCAAATTAGCTTTTTTATGAGTCCTTTTTTCACACACCACTTTCTTTTTTACATTTACCGAGGCTAGCTTAAAAAGATGCATGTACTTTTGTGTAAAATATAAGAAAGTACCACCCAACCACAATATAAATTATTTATTCTTCGAGATGCATAGTTAGAGGCTTACCATGGCTCTTGAGCAGTTCATATAAAAAAAAAGATAATTTGTAAATACTTTTTTTACTTTTTTATGTTAGGCGAAAAAAAATGGCAGAATGGCATGTGTTTTTACGATTCATTTCTTCCGAAAAGAGTAAAATTTTAAGAGGTAAGGAGGCTCAAAGGGGAAAATATTCTTTTAAAGAGAGAAAGTATGGTGATAATGCAGCTCTTTCTGAGGAAAAGAGGATTCTCTACAAAATAATACTCATCGAACGAGAAATTGCCTTGTTTTGTATTCTTCTGGTGTCATCCCTTTGGAACGCGGCGATCTAATGAAACTATCTGTAACAAAAAAACTATTTTATGAATTCCCGCCAATGCGGGAATGACGCACGTCGGTATGAAATAGGATGTCTTCAAGGTCTATCCTTAGGGCAATTTTCTCTAATCACGCTTACCCTTTCTCGAGAGTAAGGGTTACTGAGGGAGACACAATCATGCCTCCCACCACACTAACGCATACTTCCTTACTTCGCGAGCAATCACAAAGGTATTTTATTTGAGTGGCCCCATAACCATAATGACGCGCTTTCCTTCAAGTTTAGGATATTGCTCAACCTTGGCAATGTCCTGAAGGAAGTCTTTGACCCGGTTTAAAACATCCATTCCCAATTCTTGGTGAGAGAGTTCACGTCCCCGAAAACGTAAGGTGACTTTTAGCTTGTCTCCCTCTTCGATAAATTTGCGGGCACTTCGCATTTTCACTTCAAAGTCATGCTTATCAATCCCAGGACGCAGCTGGATTTCTTTAATTTCAATGATTTTCTGTTTTTTTCGGATTTCCGCGCGGCGTTTTTGCTCCTCAAATTTGTATTTACCATAATCCAAGATTTTGCACACAGGAGGATCTGCATTAGGGGAAACCTCAACAAGGTCAAGGCCTGCTTTATAGGCTTTTTCTAAAGCTTCTTTTTGAGATAAAACACCTACCATTTCCCCGTTTTCATCGACTAAGCGGACTTTTGGGGAAGTAATTTTCTCGTTGACGCGAGGACCATCCTGTGCGGTCCCTTTGTCTTCTCTTATGATCTTAGATATGTAGCATTCTCCTTTTTATATTTTTCTGAACAATGGCTTGTGAGGGGGCACCCCCTCATTCTGTAGTTTATCAACTACGGCGTCAAGGGCAAGAATTTCTTGCGCTTCTCCCCCTAATTTTCGTAAGGCAATCGTATTTTCTTCTGCTTCTCTTTTGCCAACGACTAAAATATAGGGAATTTTTTGTAGGCTTAGTTCGCGAACCTTAAAATTAATCTTTTCATTCCTTATGTCCAGTTCAACGCGCAAACCTGCCGCTTTGAGCTGCTCAAAAACTTTTTGAGCATAGTCATCGCCTTCCTGGGTGACTGTGGCGACAACCGCTTGAATAGGCGCGACCCATAAGGGAAATTTTCCGGCATAATGTTCGATGAAAATAGCAATAAAACGTTCAAATGATCCGAGTATCGCTCGATGAAGCATGACGGGACGATGTTTTTTGCCATCTTCCCCAATATAGGATGCCTCTAATCTTTCGGGGAGCACAAAATCCAATTGGAGTGTTCCGCATTGCCATTCTCGACCAATGGCATCCTTTAAAATAAATTCGAGTTTAGGCCCATAAAAAGCGCCCTCTCCTGGATTTAAAGTATAGCTAAGACCTGACGCGCGGGCTCCAGATTCGAGGCAAGCTTCCGCTCGATCCCAGACGTCATCTTCACCCGCTCTTACAGGGGGACGATCGGCAAATCGTACGGTTATTTCTTCAAAGCCGAGTTCCTGATAGACATTTAACAGAAGAAGACAAAACTTGCGTGTTTCGTCTTCAATTTGGTCTTCTCGACAAAAAATATGAGCGTCGTCCTGTACCATACTGCGAACTCGGGTTAATCCTTGGAGTGCACCCGAGGGTTCGTTTCTCATACATGATCCAAATTCAGCCATACGCAAAGGAAGGTCACGATAGCTTTTGATGCCTTGACGAAAAATTTGCACGTGACAGGGGCAGTTCATTGGTTTTAAAGCAAGAGTTTTTTCACCATCTTCAACGATGAACATATTTTCCCGAAATTTTCCCCAATGGCCTGAAGCCTCCCAAAAAGAGCTATCCAGAAGTTGGGGTGTTTTGACTTCGACGTACCCTTCATCAGCTATTTTATCGCGAATATACCCTTCAAGCAAACGATAGAGTGTCCATCCTTTAGGGTGCCAAAAGACACTCCCTAAAGCTTCTTCTTGCAGGTGAAAAAGATTCATCTCTTTGCCCAATTTGCGATGATCACGCTTTTCGGCTTCTTCAAGGCGTGTAAGATAAGTTTGAAGATCTTTTTCGGTAGACCAGGCGGTTCCATAAATACGTTGAAGCATGGGGTTGCGATGATCTCCTCGCCAATAGGCTCCTGCAAGCTTCATCAGTTTGAAACCATGACCTAATTTCCCCGTAGAGGGGAGGTGCGGTCCCTTGCATAAATCAAGGAAGTTTCCTTGCTTGTAGATCGTAATTGTATCGCCTTCAGGAAGGTCTTCAATAATTTCAGCTTTAAAAAACTCGCCCATGTTTTTAAAAAAATGAATGGCGTCCTGTCGATTCCAAACCTCGCGGGTAATGGATTCGTCTCGGTTCACAATTTCATGCATGCGTTCTTCAAGTCGCAGCAGATCATCAGGTGTGAAAGATTCTTCCCGATAGACATCATAGTAGAATCCATTTTGGATAGAAGGGCCAATCGTAATCTGTGTTTCAGGATACAGTTCTTTGACGGCTTCAGCAAAAACGTGAGCCGCATCATGACGCAAGACATCGAGCCCACTCTCTGACGTTCGTTTGATCACTTCAAAAGTAGTGTCCTCTGCGATGGGACGGGTTAGGTCCCATAATTCATCTTCAATGCGAACGGCAACGGCTTCTTTGGCTAAGCTTGTGCTAAGGGTTTTCGCTATTTCCCAACCCGTAATACCTTTTGGAAATTCCCGATGGGAACCATCAGGAAAGCGAATTGTAATCATGAGTCCCTCAGATGCTGCCATTAATAGAATTAATATACCCTTAGTTAGTGTTCCTTTTTAAAGCCAAAGTGACTTTGATTCAATACTTAAGTGAGATAAAAAAAAATTTAAGAAATCAGCCCTCAGACAGCTGAAAGAAAAAGTGTGTTAAGGACATCAAGAATGCTAACCCCTCCTTGATTTCCCTTTGTAGCAGGAATCAAGGAGGCGTAAAAAGCGTAAGCGCTATTTATTTTTTTTAAATGCTTTCTTGTGTTTTTTAAAGCTATTCCCGAATTTTTTTGCTTTTTTTTCCACTTTTTTTGCTTCTTTTTCCACTTGAACAACAACCCTGGCGCTTTCTCTGCCTAATTTTTCTTCTGTAGATAGCTCTTTTTTAGCAGGGCATTTGGAATTTTTATCTTCTTCCATTGCAAAAGCTATTCCTGAGCAAGCGAGTGTTATCATCATAGCATAGGTGGTTATTTTATTAAATTTGATCATCACAATTCTCCATTTTAAACTTAACCAATCTAAATTTAAGCGCTTTTGTCACATGAGAAAGCACTTAAGCTCTCTATCTTACTAGCAAAGACTCTCAATTTTATAAAGTTTATTTTTTTAGTATAGTTTCACCAAAAAATAACTATAGATAACTAAATGTTCTTCTCCCAGGCTCCCGATTCAGTTTGTTTCCAATAGGTGACCGTATGTCCCTGCTCCTTATATTGTTTCCAGCGTTCACGGGCTTGAGCAAGGACTTCCTCATCATTACCGTCAAAGAGGTCAAGACAACGTTCATAGGTTCCAAGAGAAGCAGAGGCTACTCCGTCCGTTAAGATAAGAAACTGAGCATTGTTTGGATTTTCATCCGTAGTGGTTAGCCAAACAGGTTGATCTTCGGCAAAACCTTCCTTAGAGCTTCCATGGGGAATAAAGGTGAGTTTGCCAAGGGTCCACAAAGCACTATTAAGGAAATCAAGCCTTTCTTCACTCCCACACAGCACAACTGCTCGTTTGCGTGCCTCCAGTGTTCTTTCAAGCAGGCGTGGTAACGCTCTCTCAAGAGGAGACGTGGTGAGGTGATAAAAACCAATTTCAGTCATTATAACTTTGCTCTTTGTGAGGGTGAAACCCCAAACATTCTCATTAGTCTACAAGTTTAGAGGGATAAGTCAAATTTTTAGTTTGGCCATTTGAGATATGAAGCTTGTCTCTATCTGGTGCAAAAGAGCGACACCTTTGACGAAAGAGACGAAAAAACTGTTTGTGAGTCTTTTGTTTTTTGAGAGAAATGGCCCCGCGGCGCAAACCAACGGGGCATTTCTGTGTATTTTCTTAAATATCTTTGTAAGCAACCAAGAAAAGCGAGAGTTAATTTCTTGAAGAGTTATTGTTTAACATCGTCATGTTTTGCTTCAGACCATTCATTGGCATTTTTATCAGTTTCAGGTGCATACACATGAACTCCTGGTTGGGATTCACTTGCTTGATCACCAAAAACAACTTTTTTTAAAATTTCTCCACCGGACTGAATTGTGAAAGAATGAATATCACTTTTGCCATTCGCAAAACTCAAATAGGTTGTTATCACTGAATCGACAGGAAAACCATCACGTGCTGCTTTAACCCAGGCAGAGAGATCAAAAGTTGTGTCACTAAAATTCGAAGAGGCAGGTAAGGTGCCTAATTCAATGTATTCTTGAGTTTCAAGATCGCGAACTTTTATCACTGGACCTGTCTCTGTTGTTCGATGGTTAACAACCAGGATATATGGAGAATTGGCTTGCAGATCCTTGTTAGACAGTTGTATTTGAGTGGCCGAATGCTTAGTCTTAGCATCTTTATTTTCACCTGTTATTCGAAAGGTTATGCGGGATTCGTCGACTTGAGATGAAGAAGCAGAAGAAGGACTTGAATGTTGTGCAGGGCTCTCGTCAAAAAATCCCCCAGTAAGAGTGGAAAACCAGCTTCTAGAGGGGGGTGTTGGCGGTGTATCTTGGCTTACTGAAGTTGTATTCTGGATAGAGTCAGAACTTGCTTCAGTAGCCATAGCAGCAGGCGCAGTTACGAGAAAAGTTAGCACAAATGTTCTTGTAAGTGTTTTAACGTCCATTTTTGGCTCCATTTTTATGATCTTACAAAATAACATAAAAGAACAGTTTACGCAAATTGATAAGATAAATTTTTTAACATCTGACATATTTTTATAACGTAAAAACCAAAGTAGTCTTTCTTTCACAAAAGGGAGATAATCATAAGAAAACAATTGAAGGAGTGCAGCATATAGCTGAAATAATTGCTAATGACTTTGAAGATTGGGATATTGGTTTGAGTAAACTTTAAAAAATAGGGTGAATAGGGCAGGTCTCGCTCTTTTTTGGGAAAAATAACCCCGCGGCGCAAACCAACGGGGTGTTGTTGTGTATTTTTTTGAACATCTTCGTAAGCAATCAAGAAAAACGAGATTTAATTTCTTGACGAGTTATTAGCTAGCATCGTCGTGTTTTGCTTCAGACCATTCATTGGCATTTTTATCAGTTTCAGGTGCATACACATGAACTCCTGGTTGGGATTCACTTGCTTGATCACCCAAAACGACTTTTTTTAAAATTTCTTTACCGGAATAAATTTTAAAAGAATGAATATCACTTTTGCCGTTCGTAAAACTCAAATAGGTTGATAACCCTGAGTCAAGAGGAGAATCATGACGCACAGTTTTAGCCCAGTCGGAGAGATCAAAAGATATATCACTAAACTCCACAGAGACAGGTAAGGGGCCTAAAGGAATGTAGCTTTGATTTGCGCTTATTCTGACTAATGTGCCTTCCGCTTTTGTGCGATAGGTAATAATCAGCTGATTGGCATCGCTTTGCAGCTGCTGGTTGGATAATTCAATACGAATAGCTGAGTGCTTATTACTAGCAAGTATATTTTCACCTGTTGTCCTGAAGGTTTTAGGGGCGAGTTCTTCGATTTGGAGTGAAGAGGCAGGAGAGGTGTTTGGCAATGGTTGTTCATTACTTCCCCCATAATAACCAAAAGAGAGATAATACAGCACGCCTTTAGAGGGGGGCTTTGGTGTAGTGGGTTCTATTGACGACGTTACTTTCTTCGGGGTGCCTACTTGGCCTACTTGATCTTGTTCTTCATTCATAGCCATAGCAGCAGGTGCAGTCATAAGAAAGGTTAATACAAGTGTACTTGTTAGTGTTTTAATGTCCATTTTAGTCTCCCTTTTTTGTAAGTCTTCAAAGTAACATAAAAGAATAATTTAGGCAAATTATTGAGCGAACTTTTTATTCATAAAATGGCAGCCTGTTCAAGAAATTCACCAACACATGAAATAACTTATTGAAAAAAAATTGATCTTTATTCTAGTTTTTATTCTCCTTGCCGAAAAATTTTACAAAGGAGAAAAATTTTATAAAAACACCTACGCTTTACGTGTTAACTTTTGGGACCCTATTTAAAAATATTCAAGTCTTACAGAAAACAATTTCTCAAATCTTTTGACAGCAGCGCTGGTCACAATCAAAATAACACGGTCATGAATTTTAATGACGGTATCGTTGCGTGGCATCAGGATTTGATCGTTTCTAACAATGGCTCCAATGATTAAACTACGGGGCATATTAATTTCCTCAACGGTCATGCCTAAGACACTGGATGTACTGATAGCTTCAGCTTCAATGACTTCGCCAAAATTGTCTCTTAAAGAATGAACAGTGCGAATGCGACCTCGGCGAACGTATTGTAAAATACTTGAAACAGTTAATGCTTTGGGGCTGATAAGTGAGTCGATGCCTAAGGACGTGACCAAACTTGAGTAAGAAGAGCTATTAATGAGAGCCATCGCTTGTTCGGCTCCCATGCGTTTGGCCAAGAGAGAGGCCAAAATATTTACTTTATCATCGGATGTGACGGCAACAACTTTGTTTGTAATTTTTGCGTTGGCTTCTCGTAAAATTTCTCGATCGAGGGCATCTCCTCGTAAAACAATGGTGTTCGTTAATTGGTTTGCAACATAGGTTGCTCGATCTTTATTCATTTCAATGAGCATGAGAGAAATTTCAGGGTGCTGGGCTTCAACTTCTTCAGCTAGGCAAAATCCCACATTTCCTCCGCCTAAAATCAATAGGCGTTGAGATTTTTGTTCACTAAAGCCGAAAGCTTCGGTGACATGGATAAGTTTTTCTTTGGGGGTTAAAAGGTAAACCTCATCTCCTTCTTGGAGTTGATCTGTGTTTGTCGGAATAAAGCCTGCATCTCCACGGACAATGAACATAATACTTAAATCTAATTCGGGAAAAATGCTTTCAATAAGACGTAAAGGAGTATTTAAAATGAGAGATTTGGCTTTACAGCGTATGCCCACAAGTTGAACTAATCCTTCAGCAAAAGGAATGACTTCAAATGTTGCTGGAAAGTCGAGTCCCCGCCCAATAGCACGTGCGACTTCAAGCTCAGGAGAAATAATTAAATCGATGGGCATGTTGTCGGCGTTATAAAGAGCCGTCCATTCAGGATTTAGATAGCTTTTATTTCGAACACGGGCGATTTTCAAAGGAACATTGAAGAGAGAGTGCGCAATTTGGCAGGCGACCATATTCACTTCATCTGCAAAAGTGACAGCGATAATCATATCCGCTTCGGCAAGACCTGCTCGAGCCAAAAGATCGGGGTGAGAGGCAAAACCGACGATGGCGCGCACATCCAAAATGCTTGCAGCATGATTAATGAGTGCTTCTGACTCATCGATAATCGTGACATCATTATCATGGGTTGAAAGGTAGCGTGCAATGCTAAATCCGACTTGCCCCATGCCACAAATGACAACTTTCAAAGGATCCTCTTTTGCTTATCGTTTCTGGTCTTCACTTTTTGACTTAAAGCTTTAATCACAGAAAATCATAGCATTTTTGTCGAAGGGGGTGAAACGGAAATTCACGGCTGTAGCAAGTTCTCCATCGACTCTTGTCTAACCTAACCCACTTTAAGCAACTTTTTTAGTTTTATAAAAATTCTTCCTTTTTTCCTTCAGTAATTACTTCTTTAATCCTAGAAAAGGATGTCTAACGAATGTGACGTGATACCTCATCAACGGCTCTCCAGATTATATTTTGTTTTTTTCATTCACAAAATCGTCCCTTGTGTCGCCACTTTTAACGTTATTTTTCATAAGTGGTATAACTCCAACATATTCTTGAAGCTTTGTTTAAACAAGAATTGCTAATTTTTTAAAGACACATCATTTTTTAAGAATTTCACTCTAAGATATAGCATAGAGAAATTCTCACTTTTGATGAGCGCGTTAAAGAAAAATGCAATTTTGAAACCTTGCAGCTTTCAAAATTTAAAAAATATATAATTGGAGATGATAAGAAGTGCCTTATTTGAAAACCATTTTACGAACGGATAGAATTTTTAGCGAAGCAATGTGTCTACAAGTTGTTTTTGTATTTTGCGTGTTAAATGCTCCTTTTGCTTTATTTGTAGGAATACATACACATTCAACTTCTCTTCTTTTAGTAGGTGTGCTCTGTGCCTTTGATGCTTTTAGCTCTTACATAACCCTCATTGTTTTTAAACTTCTTTTAAAGGCCCCTTCTCAACAGTATCCATTTGGTTATTTCAAGTTCGAGCCCTTGTTAATTGTTATCGAATCAACCATTATAATTGTAACGTGCATTATGAGTATTTTTCATGCTCTGAAAGATCTATATCATCAATCATCTTTTCTCACAAATCATAGTGTTGGTTTTTATTATCTATTGATTGTAATATTTATAGATATAACAATTTGTATTTATATTTATATGTGTAGAAAAAAAAGTGACTCTCCTTTACTTGAAATTGAATATTTAGGATGGTTTTATGATTTATTATCCTCATGTGCTCTTTTGGGGGGATTTGTAAGTGCTTATTTTTTAATGAAAAGTTCGCATGTCGAGCTTCAATATTTAGCAGTCTTTATCGATCCCGCAATGTCTTTTATCATTGTTCTCGTTTTCATCGTAAAACCATTTCTTCTCTTTTCTGAAAATGTGAAGGATATTCTTGATAGAAAACCAGAAGAACCATCATTCGAAAAGATTATTGTAGACATTACAAATCACTGTGCGCATGAACTCCACATAAAAATAAATATAATATTTGTTAAAATGAGAAGAGCAGGTCGGGCGCATTTTTGTATATTAAAATATTTTGTTAATAATAATGTAGATTTTCAGAAAATAACTTTATTAAACAATAACATAGAAAAGGAAATTCAAGACAAAGTTCCTCGGCTCTATTTAGCTTTAATACCAGAAACCTCATTCACAAACCTGTAAAAGTGGTAAAAAATGATGCTATCGTAAGGAGAGGAGTTTACCGCCTGAAGAGCCAATATAGACAAAAATCAGTTGAATGAGGTCTTTGTTGATCCACAAGAATTTGCCTTGATTTGAGGGCGTCTTTTTTAGAAATGTATTCTCTTAATTTGGGGTTATAGAGACTGTTCCTCGTAGCTTGCCTCATTCCAATCGATTGAATTTAGAAGTTCCAAATCTTCGAGACATAGGCGTTCTTTCAGAGTGTTTTCATTTGTTTTTGAAGTAGCAACTTGTTCTCGTACATTTAGAATTTCTTCTACCAGATCAGGATCATCAAAACTATCATTAACACTCTCCCTGTTTACAGTTATAATTGTTATTTCGTCTTCTTGCGGTGATGTTGTAACACCCTTAAGATATTCGCTAATAAATTCAGAATGACGTGAAAGAGGAGTATAATAGTCATTTCCCTTAATTGCGGGAACTCCTTCCTTCAATTTAAAAACATAAATTTCTTTGTTGGAAGACGTTTGCAGAACTTGAGTGCGATTTGCAACTTTATTTTCAATCTGTTGTAGAAAGCGATGTTTAGACTCTTCATCATATGTTTTAATCTTGAGAGTTTCTTCAAGCGAATTATCAAATT
Organism: Alphaproteobacteria bacterium; assembly: GCA_017992885.1. Lineage (GTDB taxonomy): Bacteria > Pseudomonadota > Alphaproteobacteria > UBA9655 > UBA9655 > UBA9655. Next base: position 19,103 of record JAGONT010000025.1, on the reverse strand, counting down.
GTAATAATTGAGAGGGGTCTAGGTCTAGACCAGAAGCAAGAGCAATCGCTTTTCCTTCTGAATTGATCGCCAAGCTTCCACTATCTCCCTGCAAAAGGTTATCACCATCTGAGTCACTTAATAGACCGAAAGATAGGGTAAACTCACTATTTGGCGTAGATAAAAATGAAAGGTAAAAAAACCGTGATTGGAAAGGATGAAAGAAAAGGCCGTCCTCATTAAATTGTAGGGAACTGTATAGTGTATGAAAAATACTGTCTTCATATGAAGAGCCATCTTTCGAAAACAAAGGTCCGAAGCTCATTACATTTGCCTCATAATTTGTGTTTCCCATAAAAACATCCGTAGAGATTTCTCCATCAAAATATTTTATTTTTGAATTATATCTTATTGTAAAAAGTGCGATATCATATTTTGAATATTCTTTTTTAAAGTCTCTTCCGTGTCCATTATATAAAGGATGTACCTTAATATTTTCTATAAGAGAATAGGAAGTTTCACTCAAAGCATTGCCATAGCTCCTTTTCTTTGTGGGAATGAGAGATAAAGAATTTAAATAAGGAATACAGTGTGCACACGTAATACCGAAATACTTTCCATCTTTTGTTTTGAATAAAGTTGCATTTCCTTTAACACCACCACTATCGCTTTCTTGATAGAGGGGATATCTGCCGAGACGTTTTCCTTCTTCACCTAGGAAGTCAACATCCATTGCTTGAGCTGGAAGTACACTGAGAAATACAATAGATAGTAAAATTTTAATCATGCAAAATCCTAAAAATGAAAATATTTTTTAATAATTCTATTTTTTATAATTGTAAAGAAAAAATTATGCTGCACACATTACTGGTGATAAGAGTAATCCTTATGGATGAGTTTATCCATTGAGTGCTCAATAAAAGGCATCTGTGTCCTTTGAACAATTTTAAAGACCAAGAGCCATATAGCTTCTCTATCTTATGCTATTCATGAGAAGGAGCTAATATAATCTTAGCTCAATTAAGCGATCATCTTTTTAAGCTATAATTCTCGGTCCAAAAAATGGATAAGGTCTTGTTCACTTATTTTTGTCATGTCTTTCGGAATCTCAACGGTGATTTTAGCAAGGATTTGCTTTCCTAGTTGGTCTCTGATGTCCCCTAGCGTTTTAGGAGGAGAGATAAGGATGAGCTCATCAAAGTCACTATTTTCATTGGCTTTCTCTAGGATTACGCAGAGTTCTTTTGCAAAAAGATGCTTTTGATATTGATGCCAATCAGTGCGGGGTTCATAAGCATGGCGGGTAGGGTTGTTGCTTTCAAATCCGCGACCAGGTTTATCTGCTGTAAGATCTCTGTCGGGTAGATTCTCACCGACAAAATCCTGCCCCATAACATTTTTAAGCTTTTTATGTCCTTTCGCGAAAATCCTAGCTCTTGCTCCATCTGCCACTAGTACCCAAGTTTTTTTCTGCTTAAACATGCGGCTACTCCTATATTATCTGTTCATATCTTCAGTATGAAAGAGAAAGATAAAAATCTCGTTAACCTTTAACTAAACCAAATGAAAAACATGAATAGAAAGAGTAAGAATGACTTCAATCATGATCAGTAAAACAATGATTGATTCAAGCATGGTTGAATGGCGGTTGTTAAGTTCATCTCGCATCATTTCAAACAGTTCTTTCACAATATCTAAGCGACGATTGAGAACAGCTGTTCGCGGATGAAGCTCTAAGTCATTGATCGTCATTGTATAAAGACTTTGATACTCAGGATGATCCCAGATAAAAACAGGGGCATCCAAAATATCACTATGTAAGTTTACCGAATTTCTTTCAATAAAAAGCTCGCCAATTCGCTTTGAAATTTCCTTACGAGAAAGAGATATTTTTCCGCGATGAGCAAGTTCTTGAGGAATATTTTTGGTCATCTTAATGGTATTATCAATGCGGGCTTCAAAAGCCGAAAGCTTAACAGCTTGAGAAAGACCATAAGAGACGGCTAGCATTTGAAGGGCATGAGATCGTGTTTTTGCGAGGGTAATTTTATCTTGAAAAAAGCGTGGTTTACTGGCGAAAGTATACTCAAATTCTTCAAAAACAGGATCAATCAAATCTTGAGAAAATTTTTGTAAAAATTCTAAAAATTGAGTTTCTTTTTCAATAGGAACATTCCAGAAGACGACACAGCCATAAGAGAAGATAAAAATATTTCCTTCCTTATAGGCAGCATGAAGCGCATCTGTGTAAAAATTTATAAATTCAACATCATCCAAAACCATGGCAAGTCCATGGAGATCATAGGTTTCAGAAGTGCTTGTCGTAAAGCAACGCATGAGGATCACTCGTTATTTAATCTAAAAGTACATTAAATTTATCATAAAATCTAGTCTTTCTCCAGGAAATTTCCGTCTCTTAAGGTCGCGAGAACGGAATCTTGGTCACCCATAAAATGCCAGGGAGAGAAGAAAGAATAATGAGAATGAGGAAGGGAGTCCAACCATATGAATCGATCACGATTCCCATAAGATAAGGAGCAAAGGTTTTGCTAATTTCCGCAAAGGAAGTGAGAAGAGCAAGCTGAGTTGCGGCAAATCGAAGTGAGCAGCAAGTTAATTGGTAAGAAAAAAAAGCGGTGAGGGCGAGTCCGCTAAAAAGATGTTCAATTCCAATGGTAACGTAAAGAAAAGAAAGGCTAGGACCAATGTTTGCCTGCACCAGAAAAGGAAAACAAGAGAGTCCATGGGCAAGTGCGGCCCAAAAAAGGGTTTTTTTGTAGCCATAAAGACGAATCGCATATCCGCCGATAAAGCTTCCTAGAATTGCGGCAAAGAGGCCAAAAGTTTTTGCTACAGAGCCAATTTCAACATATGAAAATCCGAGATCTAACAAAAACAAAGTTTGCATCATCCCAAAAAGATTTTCAGGAAGTCGATAAATTAACATAAAAATCAGAATTGCTTGCCATCCTTTTTGCGAGATAAAGTCTTTAAAAGGTCCGATGATAGCGTAGCGGATCCACTCCTTTCCCTTGGCAAAAGAAGGATTGGATTGAAAATCATTTTGGTCTGATTCTTGGATGAGAAGAACGGCAATAAGGCCACTGAACATGAGGCAAGAAAGAAGGATATAGACGGCTTGCCAAGATAAAAATGAGGCTAAATAAAGGGCTCCGGCTCCTCCTGTGAGGATAGCCATACGGTAAGAGAATACAGACATCCCTTCACCGATTCCCCAGTTTCTAGATTTTAAAGATTCCATTTGATAGGCAAGCAAAAGAACATGCTGGCTTGCAGCTGAAATCGTCACTAAAAATCCGCAGGCAACGAAGGCCTTTAGATTGAGAAGCGGGTCAAGATTGGCCATTATAAAAAGCCCAGCGATAGCTGTTATTTGAGTCAAACACAGCCAACTGCGTCGTTGGCCCAAAGCTTTTTGCAAAAAGGGAAGGGGAACATGATCTAAAAGGGGAGCCCACAAGAATTTTAGGGTATAGGGAAGATGCAAAAGACCAAAAAGTCCAATAGAGGTATAATTAAGGCCATAGGTTTCAAGCCATATAGCTAGCGTTTTAGATGTTAACAAAAGGGGTAATCCGTTAGCAAAGGCAATGCATCCAATAGCGAGCACTTTTGGATCTGTGTATTGACGGAGCATATCTCCGATACGGCTCGATCTTTGGATTTTTTGAAAATAGCCAGCTTTGCTTGCAAGTGTTAAAAAATTCACAATGAATAAACTCCAAACTTGTTAACAAAATTTATAAACTTTAGGTGATTCTTAGGTCAAGGGTATTAATAATATTACGGGCTAAAGGATGTAAAAATTAAATAATAATTTTTAATTATTGTTCAATTTTTTTATTAAATACAATAAGTGTTAGAATTTTACGTGCTTTGTAATAAAAAAACATAGAGTTTGACACATATTAGTCAATTTAATTCAATCCACCATTAATTTTTTGGGGGGGAGTAATTATATAACTTATAATTAGCCTATTTATTGAGGACTATGAAATACATTATTTAATAAGGTTATTGATATGACTTGTTTTAAATCTATTTTGATTGTTGCAACTTTTTTCTTCTTTCCGTTTCATTTTTCTTGGGGTATGGGTGATTCAGAACAGGAAGAAGTAAGAAAAAATATAAGCACAACTTCAATTTCAAGTGTCAGTGCAAATGCTGAGCTAAGTACAAGTACAGGCTCAAGTTCAAGTTCAAGCTTAACAGAAATAAGCAAAGAGGATTTTTTCGCAGGACATGGAAAAGATATTAAGGCGAAGAAACCTGTTCCTCGTCCTTCAACATCGTTTAATCTTGTGGGGCTTGAGCCAGAAAAACTAGCAAATCTTCAAACCTATGATCCTGCTGAATTAGAAAAGGAAGGTTCCTTAATTTTTCATGGGATAAACCTTAAGTCCTTTAATGCCCATGACTTTCATAGGCTATATGGTGACTACATTGATTGCCAGAATCCTACCCTTACACAAATGTTGCTTGGTGGATTCTGGTCAAATTTATGCGTGTCAGGTTCATTGATTCATCCTTCAAAAGCAGTGACTTATGGTAATTATGGGCTTGTCTTAAGGGTTCCTTATCAATTAATTTATTTGGCTGATTTTCAAGATTACGCACGTGCAACCCACGATATGTTGAATTATGAGGTTCAGACACATGGAGATGGGGTGATCGATAGGATGAAAAGAGGGGAAATCATGAGTCGTGATGATTGTTTGCGAAATACTCAAATACTTATGCATAATGAAATTCAATTTGTCCCCGAAGCTGTTGTTGATGGCATTCCTTACTCGGTCACCGTTACAGGTTTGTGGGCACGCGATACAACCGAAGAAATAATCATTGAAAGATTTTACTACATGAACCTTGTCCCTAAGTTGGAAAGATGGAGTCCAAACGTGGTTTCTCCCGAGGTTCTTACTATGCTTAAGAGTATGTCTGAAGAGCTGGGTATTCCTTTAATTTTATCGAGCGAATGGGAAAAAAAGTAGACTTTCAAGTCTTATAAGTTTTGGTTTGAAAAAATACCTCGCTGGCTTGCCAGCGGGGTATTGATAATTCAATGAAAACTATTGAGTGATGATGGGGGCTTCCTTTAGACCCGCATGGGCATCAAAACGTAGAGAGCGGAATCATCCAGAGCATCTTTAGCGATAATAGCTTGGGTTTCATCACCAATCAAAAACTGCAAGGTATAACTTGAAATGTGTTGAGTAACATCCAAGATAAAGCGAGCGTTAAAACCAAAATCAACAGGTTCACCGTTGTACTTTATCTCCAGCTCCTCAATAGCACTTCCTGTCTCACTGCTATGAGCAGAGATGGTCATGACGCCTGCCTCAACGTGCATTTTTACAGGACGTAGTTTGTCAGTGGACATAATGGAGATACGATCCACAGCATCGGCAAAGGCTTTTGAGTCTATTTCTAAGACTTTGTCGTTACCAAAGGGAATAACTTTTTCGTAGTCAGGAAATTTTCCCTCTATTAAGCGTGAAATGAGAATGGAAGAGGTGATGATAAAGCAGACCTGATTTTCAGAAAGCGAAATTGTGACATCTTCAGCTACTCCTTCAATCAGTTTCCGAATTTCGAGAATTGTTTTACGAGAAACGATGACTTGAGGCATGTTGGAAGCTTCTGGGGGAAGATCAATTTGCGCTTGAGCAAGTCGCAAACCATCCGTTGCCACAGCTTTAAAATGTCCATCAGCGGTTCCATGAAAACAAATGCCATTCAGATAATAACGTGTTTCTTCTGTGGACATAGAAAAACGTGTTTTATCAATAAGCTGAGAAAGCTCTGCCGCATGAACTTTAAAGGTACAGGGCAAATTTTCAGTGGTCATCAAAGGAAAATCTACGGCGGGTAAACAGGCAAGGTTGTAGTTTGAAGGACCAGAATGCAAGTTAAGAAATGAGCCGTCTTCGTTTAATTTTAATTCGATTTCAGCTCCCTCAGGAAGTTTTCGGACAATATCAAAGAGTAAATGCGCTGAAACAGTGGTGCGACCTTTTGCTTTCGTATGAGCAGGAAGTGTTTCAATAAAGGCAATCTCAAGATCTGTTGCTGTTACTTTTAAATTGCTTCCCTGAGCCTCAAGAAGTACATGAGCTAAAATCGGGACTGTATTGCGTCTTTCAACGACACCTTGACAATGAGCTAAGGCTTTTAAAAGGGCACTTTTTTCAACAAGAACATGAAAGGATTCGTGGGTCATATTGGGGGTAGATTCAGCTGTCATCATTTAATTCTCCAGCGCTCGACGTAACAGTTCAATGTCTTCACACATACTTTTTTCCTCCCTTAGAAGTGCTTCAATTTTTTTTACAGCATGTAAAACAGTTGTATGATCTCGTCCACCAAATTTTCTCCCAATTTCCGGCAAAGAGCGAGAAGTGAGTTGTTTTGCAAGATACATTGCAACCTGACGAGGTCGCGCTACTGTGCGAGATCGGCGGGGAGAGTGCATATCAGAAATGCGAATGCTGTAATATTCTGCTACTTTTTTTTGAATTTCATCAATCGTGACACGCCGATCGTTAGCCCTTAATAAATCTCTTAAAACATCATGAATCGTATCAAGCGTAATATCTCGTCCGACAAGTGTTGAGTGGGCAATAACACGGGTCAAGGCCCCTTCGAGTTCGCGGACGTTGGAAGAAATTTTATGAGCCAAAAATTCAAGAATCTTTAAAGGAACTTCTGTCTCCATTTGGTCAGCTTTTGCTTGGAGTATTCCAAGGCGAAGTTCGTAAGTTGTTGGATGAATGTCAGCAACTAATCCCCAGCCTAACCGTGATTTAAGTCTCTCTTCCATTCCCTCTAAATCTGAAGGTGATTTATCGGCTGAGATAATAATTTGGCGATTTTGATCCACTAGCGCGTTAAAAGTATGAAAAAATTCTTCTTGAGTAGAGTCTTTCCCGCTAATAAATTGGACATCATCGATCATGAGAACATCTACTGAGCGAAACTGGTCTTTAAAAGAGACTGTGTCCTTAAAGCGTAAAGCTCTGACAAATTGATACATAAATTTTTCTGCTGATAAATAAATAACTTTTCTTTTGGGATGACTCTTTTTAATGTGCCAGGCAATCGCATGCATTAAATGGGTCTTTCCAAGGCCCACCCCGCCATATAAAAACAAGGGGTTAAATGAAACCGTTTGGGATTCTGCAACTTTTCGGGCTGCCGCATGAGCTAGTTCATTAGGTTTACCAACAATGAAGTTTTCAAAAGTAAAGCGAAGATCAAGATTTGAGCTAATGTCTTGTGTGGTTAATAAAGGCTCGGGGGAGGTTGTCTTTTCTTCCTCACAAGGTTCGACAATAACCTCCAGTTGACTAATGGCGGTGTTGACACTTTGAAGAATGGTTTTGACCCGCTCAACATAATTATTTTTAACCCAATCCCGCATAAAAGCATTAGGAGCCGCAAGGCGTAGATGCCCTGCTCGATAATCAACAATTGATAGAGGTTTAAGCCAACTTGTATAGGTAACCTCTCCATATTCATCGAGAAGTTGACTTTGAATCCGCCTCCATTGTTCCTCAAAGTCAGTGTTGGCTGCAGAGTGTTTCATTCGTCAATCCATGGCCTGAGTTATGATCAAAAAAATCAAGAGGGGGTGGCTTACCTATGAGAAGGTAAGCTTATCAACATAAAGGTTTAATACTTACGAAAGCTTCGCAACGCGTGCATTAAGCCTGGACATTTTACGAGCTGCTGTATTGCGATGCAAGACTCCTTTGGTGATGCCGCGCATAATTTCAGGTTGGGCTAACCCAAGGGCCGCGTGCGCAGCTGTCTTATCACCTGAATCTACAGCTAGTTCTACTTTTTTTATGAAAGTTCTAATACGAGAGATGCGAGAATGATTGAGAAGAGTTTGCTTTGCATCCCTTCGAATTCTCTTCAATGCTGACTTATGTTGTGCCATACTCATCCTTATTTATATTTATCCACAGACTAGAAGAGGAGTTATAGCTTACTCTCAGCATACCGTCAACAGGTGCCTTTGCTTATTTAATGAGGAGGAAAAATGATAAAAAAGCTCGGTCTTTTCATGATGTTTTGGCTTATATTTGGAAGTTTAGCGAATAGTTTACCTAACCCAGCGCAGGATTCTCGGATTGGGAAAGTTTATGATCATCTTGAAGAGCAATTGATTTGGATTCACAAGGGGGAGTGGACAAAATGTGCGACAGCCCTTCTCGAAGCCTTTTCTCGTGCAGGCGAGGAAGGTTTAAGGGCGGAAGACTATGCTCCCTTTGTTGAGGCACTTAATAAGGCAAACCTTGCATCACCAGAAAGCCAGAAGAAAGCGGATGAACTTTTGACGCTTGCAGCGCTGAATTATATTTCAGACATGAAAGGAGAACGTCTCAAACCATCTTCCATAAGTAAGGATATTCACCTCAATGCAAATGTTATCAATGAAGTTGAGCTTTTGAAAAGTTATGTGACCCTCCGTGATCAGTGTGGTTGGATTTATGGCCTTGCTCCTTCCTTTCCTGAATATCAGCGCCTCAAGAACTATTTAGCTTTGTATCGTCAAAAGGAAGCCCAAGGCGGGTGGCCTCAACTTCCGAAGGGAACAAAACTAGAAAAAGGGGATAAGGGGCCGTTGGTGGAAACGTTAAGGGTTCAATTAATGATGCAAGATGCTATGTCCGCGGAGGGACAGGGGAGCGATGTTTTTGATGAGAATTTAGAAGCAGCTCTTAAAAGTTATCAAGAATTTCACGGCCTTGATCCGGATGGTAAGGTAGGAGGCGGGACGCTCGCTGCTCTAAATATTCCTGTTGACCATCGTATACAGTCTATTATTGTGAGTTTAGAGAGGCAACGTTGGCTTCCTGATCCTCTACCGGCGCGCTATCTTGAAATCAACATTCCTGGATTTTATTTAAGGGCTGTTGAAGGGGGAACAACGGCCTTTTATATGCCTATTATTACAGGCAAGCAATATCGTAAAACCCCTGTTTTTAATGCATTTATGACAGAAATTATTTTTAATCCTTCCTGGTATGTCCCTGCGAGCATTGTGAACGAGATTTTACCAAAGATGGAAAGTAATCCAGAAACCTATGCAAGGAAAGGGTATCATCTTTCTGAAGGTGGGCAAGGCGGAGGTGTTAGACTGGTGCAAAGCCCTGGCAATGCAAATGCTTTAGGCAAAATTCGCTTTACGCTTGATAGTCCCTATTCCATTTATTTGCATGGCACACCTAATCCAAAGCTATTTCACAAAGCCAATAGATCTCTGAGCCATGGGTGCATTCGGGTGGAAAACCCCCCTAAGTTGGCGGAATTTGTTTTTCATAAGCCAGAGGAATGGTCGCTTCCCCATATTCAAGACGAGGCTTCAGGAACTGTCACAAAGCACGTTAAGCTTGAACATCCGCTGCCGGTTTTCGTCACATACTCTACGGTTTTTGAGGATGAAAATCATAAAATGCACTTTGTGGATGATGAATATGGGCAGGATAAAGAAATCTGGCAAGCTATGGAAAAAACCAGAAGAAATACTAAGAAAGAGTTCTAACGTCTTAGATTTCAAATAATTTGGCTTGCTGTGGCCTTTCTTTTCTTGAGAGTGCACAAAAGCACTTTCTTTATCTTTGTGAGACGCTTCAATACGATAGCTACCCCCAGGATCATTGGGGGCAGGAATGAATAAGGTTAAAAGGTCTCTAAGTTTACCCTTCGAAGCCATATTTATCTTTTAAGAATTGACGTTCTTAAAATTCGAGAGGCGCCTTGGACACCCTGCTCTTCAGTACGTAATTTAGGAAAGCCTTCATTCATGCCCATAAAGCTTATAATGATAAGAGCATAACTAAAAATTCTTTATATACATTTTCAAAGTACCTTTCGTAAAAAATTCCTCGTAAAATTAACACTTAATGATATAAAAAATAGTTATTTTATATCATTAAACTGTTTTTAAGATATGTTGAGTACTGTCCTTTATGAGGGTAAGCGGGGCTTATGCTGTACTGAGCTTGGATAAACGCAATATGCCAATCTATCAATGGATTTCTTGACACCTTAATTTGCGCGTTGATACAGCATACAGTAATAATTAATGGAGTCTGAAAATGCGGATTGGCGTTCCAAAAGAAATAAAAAACCATGAATATCGGGTAGGGCTTGTACCGTCTTCAGTGCGCGAACTCATTTATCATGGACATCATGTCTTTATTGAAACACAAGCAGGAAGTGGCGCTGGTGTAAGTGATGAGGATTATAGCGCGGTTGGAGCCACGATAGTGTCAACTCCAGAAGAAATTTTTGGCACATCTGACTTGGTTGTAAAAGTGAAGGAACCTCAACTGAATGAATGTAAGCTTCTTCGCCCTGGTCAAATTCTTTTTACGTATCTCCATCTAGCGGCAGATCCTGAACAAGCAAAGGAGCTGATAAATTCGGGATGCATTGCCATTGCTTATGATACAGTGACGGCGTCAAAAGGGGGGCTCCCCTTGTTGACGCCTTCGAGTGAGGTGGCGGGACGAATGTCTATTCAGGTGGGGGCGCACTGTTTGGAAAAGGCAAGAGGGGGCGCAGGCATTTTGCTAGGAGGTGTGCCAGGAGTGACGCCTGCAAGAGTGACGATTATTGGGGGCGGCATCGTGGGAACAAGTGCGGCTAGGATGGCTATGGGGCTTGGAGCACACGTGACGATTATTGATAAGTCTATTCATCGGTTGGCAGAGCTCGATATGTTATTTGGTTTAAAAATAGGGACTCTTTATTCAAGTTTTGAAACAATTGAAAAATGCGTTATAAATTCAGATCTTGTGGTGGGAGCTGTTCTTGTTCCTGGAGCTGTCACCCCAAAACTAGTTTCTGAGGCCATGGTTAAAAAAATGCGAAAAGGCTCTGTTCTTGTCGATGTTGCAATAGATCAAGGGGGTTGCTTTGAGACCAGTCGTCCGACAACGTTTGCCCACCCGACTTATATTGAGCATGGGGTTGTCCACTATTGTGTGACTAATATGCCAGGGGGAGTCGCTCGGACATCTGCTTTTGCTCTAAATAATGCAACATTGCCTTTTGTTTTGGCTCTTGCCGGAAAAGGGTATAAAAAGGCGCTTCTAGAAGATTCGCACCTGATGCAGGGGCTAAATATTTATCGCGGTAGGGTGACCTATGAAGCTGTTGCTCAAGATTTAGGCTATCCGTATGTTGATCCAAAATCTCTTTTTAGCGATCAATAAGTCCTCAGAATAGGAGTCTCTTCTCTTGGAATTCCAACAATCCTGATCCACATTTTTACCCTTCCTTACTAGTCGCTAAATGACATCCTTTGCGAGCTGTAACCTGCTTGGCAGGTACGACGTAATAATCTTTGCCACAAAGGTTCCCTGACTGGGATACACATTCTTGAGTCCCTGAGCATCCGAGGAGTAACCGCAACTCCCTATCAGTATGGTAGATTGTGTAATGCCAGTTATGCGATGATTGCTAAGTTGTTGAGGGTGAGCAATGTTGCTGTTTATAAATGGATCTAAAGCTTCTCTCTTCCCCGAACTAAATACTCAATCTGCAAAGGTATTATCCGAATTTGGGGCATTCCAAAATAAATCTTCAACTCTTTCCTGTGCTGCTTTAACAATCGTACCTTCATTATTAACACTAATATCAAAAATAGCTGCATTTCCACAATGATGTGAAAAATGTGTGAGAAAACTCTCTGAATTGCTGGGGGTATAGCACTCAAAAACAACTTCCGTGTAGGTTGGTAACAGCGCTTGCAAATTGTCTTCTCCAAAAGCACCAACGATGGTTGGGTTCATACTTAACTTAGGGTTAATGGTATCATAGAGTTCATGATTGTGACGGGGAATATTATGAGGTGACTCAACAGGACCATTCCCACATCCTAAAAGGAGTTTTTGTGTCTTCAAAGGACGAAGGACAAGGACACCATATTTTTCATAATTCTCTCTAATGTCCTTGATTGAGCAGTCTGCGTTTAACTTTTTTATCCAACCTCGAGGATCTCCTAGTTCTTTTGTGGTCGTTCCAAGAAAGTGAGTAGCTGTGGCTACTATATTCACATCGTTACTGCTTTGATAACGAGTCAGCATACGAACATACTTACCATAAATTTCATCACATTCTTCATTTGTAAGTGCTGCGCGTAGATCAGTACCAATAAACGAAAATGATAACATTAAAATAAACAAAATATTTTTCATTGTAAGTGCCTTTCAATTAAATAATTGATTTGTATATACATAGAAATGAAATAATTTCAAGTAGTTTTTTAAAAATGCCAGATAAAATGCTTGATCAGCTAAAATCTAAAGGAAAGAGGAGATTGAAAAGAACCTGGTTTCATTCAGGTATGATACTGTGTATGAGGTCAGACTTGAGGTGACAGCCACATGTTTTGTGGGTTGCCTTAAATTGGGACTGTCAACTTTTTCCTGCCAGATGGTTTTCCCTTCAAGGAAGGTTTGCATGGGTGATCTTGCCACAACGTTTGCCCACCCGACTTATATTGAGTATGGGGTTGTCCACTATTGTGTGACTAATATGCCAGGGGGAGTCGCTCGGACATCTGCTTTTGCTCTAAATAATGCAACATTGCCTTTTGTTTTGGCTCTTGCCGGAAAAGGGTATAAAAAGGCGCTTCTAGAAGATTCGTACCTGCTGCAGGGGTTAAATATTTATCGCGGTAGGGTGGACCTATGAAGCTGTTGCTCAAGATTTAGGTTATCCGTATGTTGATTCAAAATCTCTTTTTAACGATCAATAAGCCACCAAAGTGTGTATTTAAGGCTTATATTTCCATCCTGTTAAATACAAAACCTCAAAGGTTGCGGGAAGGGTGCGATCCGGTTGACCAAAGGTCTGAGCGTAAACGGCTTCGGTTTGAGGGAATAAGGTTCGAGGCGTGAATGTTTTGGGACGATCTACAAGGGTGTTGGTTTCTCCCATTCCCCTGAGATCTTTCATAAGGCTGACTAAGGACGGATAAGAGACGGTGATGGTTTCTGTATCTACAACGGGCATAAAAAAACCACGGATTAATGTCGGAGCATCTGCAGGATGAATCATTGGCGCAATACGGGGCGCGGCTCCGCCGCTTAAACTTAGCTCAGCTTTTAGAAAACTCTCTCGTAATTCATAAAGGGTTTGTCCTCCCCACAGGGCAGCTAAAAACAGGCCATTTGGTCGAAGACACCCATGAATGCTTTGCAAAAGACTGGGTAAATGATTGACCCAATGGCCCTGGAGGCAACTTAAAATCAGATCAAAAGAATTTTCTGGAAAGTCCAATTGATCTGCTAGAAAAGGATGATGGTGACTGGGGTAGGGCAGGGGATAAGGCGAAAGATTTAAAGCTTGAGCAAAAGTAGCTTTCAAATCTTGAAGACGCCCAACTAACTCTTGTCCTACATGCTCAAAAAGGAAAGCATGGGAGGGAAAGGTTTTCATAGCTCTTTGCTGATGAAGGTGATAAGCTTTTGGGTCAAATAGTCTCATAGCGTATCGTTAGCATAGAATGATGGAATCATGGAAGAAAATACAGATCAAAGACTTGCGACAAGAACGGTTTCTTTAGAAGAACATGGGACGAGACTGGATCGTTGCCTCCGTCTTTGGATTCCCCATCTGCCCCAGAGCTTGATTGAAAAGGCGGTACGAAAAGGGGACCTTAAACTACAAAACGTTAACGCTAAAGCCAGCACCCGGGTTGAGGAGGGACAAATTTTGTCTTTCCCCCAAAGCTTTTTAAATCTTGAGACAGAAGTTCCGAAAAGGGTTCCCAAAGCCCTCACGCATACAGAGCGAAAATGGCTAAAAAGCCTCATCCTTTACGAAGATGGTGATATTTTGGCTTTGAATAAGCCAGCAGGAATTGCCGTGCAAGGGGGAACAAATCAAAAGAAATCTTTGGATGCAATGTTGCAGCTGTATGATGCTGAGTATAAACCCCGGTTGGTTCATCGTTTGGATCTGGATACGTCAGGTGTGTTGGTTTTTGCCAAAACCTTGCCTATGGCTCGGTGGCTTTCTCAAGCCTTTAAGGAACGTACTGTACAAAAAATTTATTGGGCCTTGGTGTGTGGTGTGCCAAAAAAGAGCGAAGGAATGATTGCCCTTGCTTTGGCTAAAAGACCGGATCCTATAGGAGAAAAAGTGCGCGTTGATGAAGAAAAAGGCGTGCGTGCCACAACCTTTTATCGGGTGATCGAAGCCCTTGGCAATCGTGTCGCATGGCTTGAGCTCGTTCCTAAAACAGGCCGGACTCATCAGCTGCGGGTCCATTGCGCCGAAGGCTTAAAAACACCCATCTTAGGAGATGGCAAGTACGGAGGAAAAGAAGCCTTTCCTTTGGGGGGCAAAACCTTGCATTTGCATGCCCATGCCTTGATTTTGCCGTTACCTCATGGAAAAACCAAAACCATTGAAGCGCCTTTGTCCAAGGCTTTTAATGAAACATTTCAGAACTTAGGCTTTGGGAATGTTTGATATTTACGTTCAAGATCAGTTTCTTAAAACGCCTGCCGGCAATCCTCTGGAAGTTCCCACCTTGGCATTAGCCAAAGCCATCGAAGAAGAATGGGAAAGAAATCCCGATGCAGATTATACGCAAAAACCGATGACAGCATTGGTGGCAACAGCCTTAGATCGGGTGGCTGAAGCGCGAGAGAGTTATGTGACCTATGTGGTGCAATCCATCACCAAAGATGTGGTTTTATTTTGGGCGCCACAACCTGAAACTCTTGTTAAATTGCAAAGCGAAAAATGGGCATCGGTGATTGACAAAGTGAACCACAGCTTAGATTTATCTCTGAAGCCAACCTTAAACCTTACCCTTAAGTCCCTCACCTCTGAGGAAGAGCAAAAGGTTAAAATTTTTCTCTATTCCTTGACGGCTTTTAAATTGGCGGCTTTTGTTCATTTGCTTACGTTGACGTCTTCTTTCTCTCTCTCTTTCTTGCTGTATCAAGGGCAGCTATCACCAACGGATGCATGGGAGCTTGCTCATCTTCACGAATATGATCAACGTCGTGTGTGGGGAAGCGATCCCGAAGCCCTTGAACGTGAAGAAAGCAGTCGCAAAGAATTCCTCCAAACTCTTCACTTTTTACAGCTCGTTGTTTAAAGAAGGTGCAAAACCATTATTTCATTCTTAAAAGTTCAATTTATTTACGAGATATTAGCTAATTTAGCTGATTCTGTTCTGAGGAGAGGGCGTGTTCTTAAGAAGAAGGAGACAACAATGTATCAGAAATTTCTTCAAGGATTATTTTTTGCTGGGATGGGTTTGGTTTTATGTCTTCAGGAGGCGGGAGCAAAGACTGAGTTAGATTGCGAGCGGATTGCTGAATTGCTCGAAGAAGGGTGTTATACAACCTGGGAAGATGTTAATGAGAGAGCTTTGCAAGGATGCCTTGAACAAGTGGATGACAGATACGAGGAATGTATTGAAGACATATCAAGACACTAAGCTCAATAGCTTCAACTAATCTTTCAAATAATCCATAACGACTTTTCCATAGGGTAAAATTAAATCAGTTATGATGTGCGATGCTGATATGATTCCTTGCACAGGAAGATCAGCAACTGGTGCCATGGCGTGGGGAATAAGATGCAAGGCCGCGGGGCCGCTCCACGCTCCTTTAACAACCACATTTTCTAAATGATATTCAACTAACTCACAAATACGGGGAGATCCGTCAACGTGAGGAATGATTTTAAGAAGATAGTTGGGTCTGAGAAGAGATTTGTGGATTTCATGAATATTGAGTTCGTTGTGCTTATAACCCATTGTTGCTAAGGCAACTTGAGAACTGTCATAACAAAGTTGTCCCACAAGAGTTTCTTGTATGACCTGTAAGCTTGGATTTGCTAGTTTTTTAGGAAAACCCCATATCTCTCGCCCTGCAGCAATAGGGGCTTCATTATTAAGGTACATGGCATGTGAATAAACACCCTGTTTTCCTTTATAGAGAATGGGAATAACTTGACCTGATTCTATATAATCTCCGAAACCTGTTGAGTCTGGCATACGAATAAACTCAAACTTAACAATAGGTTCTGTAACTTCAAGCGGTTCAGGAACAATTTTTTTTAATTTCTCTATATCTGTTTCGTAAGTGATGGTGAAAAACTCACGATTAATAAAGTGGTAAGGTCCTTTCGGATAAGATGGCGAACACAACGGCATAGAAAAGGCAGTCTTCTTTATGTCTGAGATTTTCATTTTATTATGATTCCCTTTTCTTCGTATTACTGCATAAACCAACCGTGGCTAACAATAAGCGATTGGCCCGTTAGTGCATTCGACTCAAATGAAGCAAAAAACAAGGCGACGTTCGCAACATCTGCGGTGGTTGTAAATTCCCCATCAACGGTGTTCTTTAGCATCACTTTCTTGATAACGTCCTCTTCGCTGATCCCTAAGCATTTTGCGAGTTCAGGAATTTGTTTATCGACAAGAGGCGTTCTGACAAACCCTGGACAAATCACATTCGCACGAACGTTATGCTTGGCCCCTTCCTTTGCAACGACTTTACATAAACCAATCAGTCCATGCTTTGCTGTCACGTAGGGTGCTTTTAAGGAAGAAGCTGTTTTGGAGTGAGCGGAACCCATGTAAATAATGCTTCCTCCTTGTCCCCTCTGGTACATGTTCTTTAAACAGGCACGTGTCATCAGAAAGGCCCCATCAAGATGAATCGCTAATAATTTTTTCCATTCCTGAAATGGCAACTCTTCAATGGGAGAAATGAATTGTGTACCTGCATTGCTTACGAGAATATCGATGCCTCCGTAAGTTGCAATGACCTTTGCAACAGCCAATTCAACGTGTTCTTCATTGGTAACATCTAGTCTAACAGCCATGGCTTCATGTTGGCTTTTTAGGATTTCATCAGCGGTGGCTTTGGCTTTCTCTTCATCAATATCAGCAATGACGACTTTTGCCCCTTTGTGAGCAAATTTCACGGCAATTTCTTTGCCAATGCCACTGGCAGCACCCGTTATAAGAGCTATTTTATCTTTTAAAAACATCATTTGCTCTCCGCTTTTACTATTTTTACTATATAATATTTACTTTAATGAAATATATTTAAATTTTTATTAATATTTAGAAGGAGTTGTGTAGCTTTGTTAAAAATATGATTTACGCTTTTTTTTATTGATAATATTATTTATCTAACTGAATTAAATACTTAGGTGATGATAAATATTTATATGATTTTATTTTGGAAATTGGAGGCAAGTTGTAGAGGGTGTTTCCATTCGCCATTCTGTTAAATTCATCGTGGCTTCTTTCCCCAGGCTCTTAAAATTTTCCTTTATCCATTGATGGGCTGTCTCTCTTCCAACATCTTTGAGCTCACGCAAAAAGGTCCAGTCCGTATTATATTTACTATTAGCGCCTAAAGATCCCATAAATTTCTCATTTTGAATACAATGAAGCCTGACCCCCATAAATGGATTGTCAGCAGGAGAAGAAGTTGAAAGCTTTTCCATCTTTATAAGATCGCGGATTTCTCGCATGAGAGAGGCATTAAAAGTAATTTCATTTAGGCGATCGAGTATTTCTCTTGAGGTTGTAGGTGCTCCCTTACGATGAATCGGATTGATGGAAACAATAATAATGTCTTTTGTACCACAATTATAAATGAGAGGTTCTAGCATTGGGTTTGCCATGTATCCTCCATCCCAATAATAGTTCTCTTTCCACTTAACGGCTTGAAAGAACGTTGGCAGGCATGAGGAAGCAAGAAGAGCTTCCTCACACAACTCATTGTTTTCAAATATTTTTACTCTATTTGTTTCAACGTTTGTCGCACTGATAAATAGCTTTATTGCATTCGTTTTTTGAAGAGCATCAAAATCAATTGTCTTTCGAAGAATATCTTGGAGGGGGTTATAGTTGAAGGGGTTTAATTGTGAAGGAGAAAAGACTTGAGAGAACAT
The DNA here is from genome assembly GCA_017992885.1 of Alphaproteobacteria bacterium. Taxonomy (GTDB): domain Bacteria; phylum Pseudomonadota; class Alphaproteobacteria; order UBA9655; family UBA9655; genus UBA9655. The sequence goes on along the minus strand of JAGONT010000025.1, from coordinate 1,145 downwards.
ATTATTCCAAAAGGAAAACACATCGAGTCCAAAAGTCGAATGCCAAGTTTGATAAGGATTAAAAGCTCCGGAAGAGTGAGAGAGAGCACACCAGAACTTTTCAAGCTCCTTCTTGCTTCCTTCATGTTCTCCTTTGAGCATACCGCTAGCTAGTGCTGCAGCATTTATGCCTCCTGCGCTTGTTCCGCTGATCCCTTCTACTTGAAGAGAAGTTTCCTCTAAAAGTCGATCCAGAACCCCCCACGTAAAAGCTCCATGAGATCCTCCTCCTTGGAGGGCAAGACTTACAGAAATTTTTGGCGAGCTTGTTTTCTTAGCTTTCATGTTGCCATTTTCTCATTCTTTTGTTCTCTTTTTATAGAATAAAGCTTTTAAAATTTAATTAATCGTAGTTGAGCTGCCTGGATCGTAAATGCGTGCGTTAGGGGTTAAAATTTTTACAATAGAATACTTATGAGGACGAACAAAGTAGAATTATTCAATTATTAACAATAAATAATGTAATATTATAATATATATTAACAAAAGGAGTCTGGTTATGGATGCTCATTATATTATAGGGCTTATTGCCTACATTCTTGTGATTTTTGGGGCCTTAAACTGGGGTTTGGTTGGAGCTTTAGGGATAGATCTCGTAGCGCGGATTTTTGGCTCTGGGAGCTTTGCTTCTCGAGTTGTCTATATCCTTATTGGGATTGCGGCGATCATCATGCTTCTCCTTTGAAGCTTTCTTAAAAAATCTGCAAGAAAGTTGCGGCTTTTTCCATCTTAGAGAGTCCTTTATCTAAGAAAGCCATTGTTTTGCCCAGATCTGGGCTCTCATCTGTAAACCACGTTCTTAAGGTTAAGACGTAAAGTGCCATAAGCCCTTGAACGCGAAGGAACCCTGTAAGTCCTCGTGCACTAAGTCCCGCAGCTTCAAGCATCCAAGACATAGAGGAGAATCCTTGACAGGTTAGTGAAGGGACGTCGTTGGGAGAAAGGTTCCAGTCTTGCCAATAACTTTTGATTACTCTTTTGTAAGGGAGGGCGACGTCGAATCGTGTCATGAGAATATCAAACAAAGCTTCCTTTGGAGGGAGCGTTTCCGTTGAAAGCTCAAACTGTTTAAGGACGTGTGAATCGATTTCTTGAAATAAAGAGAT
>JAGONT010000003.1 GCA_017992885.1 Alphaproteobacteria bacterium | reverse complement strand
CAAAACAATATTGGATTGCTCTATAAGAAGGGTCTAGGCGTTCTCCAGGACTATGATGAAGCGATGCGCTGGTTTCGATTGGCTGCTGTTCATCAAAACAATGCATTTGCACAAAACAATATCGGGGGACTCTATAAGAAGGGCCTAGGCATCCCTCAGAATTACGATGAAGCGATGCATTGGTATCAATTAGCCGCTGCACAAAACCATGCAGCTGCACAAAACAATATTGGATTGCTCTATAAGAAGGGTCTAGGCGTTCTCCAGGACTATGATGAAGCGATGCGCTGGTTTCGATTGGCTGCTGTTCATCAAAACAATGCATTTGCACAAAACAATATCGGGGAACTCTATAAGAAGGGTCTAGGCATCCTTCAGGATTACGATGAAGCGATGCATTGGTATCAATTAGCCGCTGCACAAAACCACGCAGCTGCACAAAACAATATTGGATTGCTCTATAAGAAGGGTCTAGGTGTTCTCCAGGACTATGATGAAGCGATGCATTGGTATCAATTAGCCGCTACTCAAAACCATGCAGCTGCACAAAACAATATTGGGGTGCTCTATGATAATGGCCATGGCGTTGCACAGGATTATGCTAAAGCGATGCATTGGTATCGATTAGCTGCTGCTCAAAATCATCCAGCTGCACAAAACAACATCGGGGTGCTCTATGATAATGGCCATGGCGTTGCACAGGATTATGCTAAAGCGATGCATTGGTATCGATTAGCTGCTGCTCAAAATCATGCACCTGCACAAAATAATATTGGATGGTTCTATGATAATGGTCACGGTGTTACACAAGATTATGATGAAGCTATGCGTTGGTATCGATTAGCTGTTACTCGAGGTCATCCAGTTGCACAAAATAATATCGGATGGCTCTATAATAATGGTCTAGGCATTCCCCAGGATTATGATGAAGCTATACGTTGGTATCGATTAGCTGCTGCCCAAAATAATGCACTTGCCCAAAATAATATTGGGTGGCTCTATAATAATGGCCTAGGCGTTTCCCAAGATTATGATGAAGCTATGCGTTGGTTTCGGTTGGCTGCTGCTCAAAATCATCCAGCTGCTCAAAACAATATTGGGGTGCTTTATAGTAATGGCCTAGGCGTTCTCCAGGACTATGATGAAGCTATGCGTTGGTTTCGATTGGCTGCTGCTCAAAATTATATCCCGGCACAAAAGAACATTCGAGCACTTAATGAAGGTTGTATGATACAATAGTTTTATCATCTAAGTCTTTCAATAATAAAAATATTTTAAGCTTACAAAGTTTATCTGGAAGAATCGTTCCTGTTCCTCGCGAGTGGATGGATAAAGCAGATCCTCATCCTTATCTGTCTCTTCCTGAAGCTCTCCCTATTTTAACTCAAATTAGCTGGTAGAGGAGCCGGGTTACCCGAACTCCTCCACATTTAGAACCTCATCATGCCCTATTAAGGCAATGGGCTCAAGATAAAACCATTGATATGGTTTTGGTTTAGAAAAGCGAGTGATATACTTTAATCTTTGGCAAGAAGTTCTTTTTGATCTTGCAACAAAAAACTAGACAGACCGAACCGAGATGAATTTTGTTTGTTGATGATAAATTTCATACTGATTTGGGTTTTTGTAGTTCAATGTAGAATGTCTCTTTTTATTGTTATAAAATATAAAAACATATTCAAAGATATCAATTTTTGCTACTTGTAAAATCTGATAACTCTTGAAATATATGAGCTCTGTTTTAAGAGTATGAAAGAAGCTCTTCACGACAGCATTGTCATAGGCAGATCCTGTTTTCCCATGACTGAGCTTAATGCCATATTTTTCAGCCATTTTATGGAGCTCGTGGCTTGTATACTGACTGAGTGATGAATAAGTCCGCAAGGAGGTTTTCTCAATAAAAGCGCTTGGTTAAGTGCATCTAAAATCAAGAATGTTTTCATTGTATCTTGTAAAGCCATTCCTACAACCTTGCGAGAAAAGAGATCAAGAACTATAGCTAAGTAAGCTCATCTGTTACGAACCCAAATAAAGCTGATGTCTGCTACCTAGATCGTATTAGGAAGAGGGGGGAGAGAAATTCTGTTGAACCAAGTCCTGAGTTGGATAAAAAGATTTCTTTGAGCGTTTTGTTGTTTTAACAAACTTCTTATACATTTTTGCTTGAACATTATTTTGCTTCATCAGACGAGCCGCTTTCCTGTAAGAACAGGATCATGCGAATGTCTATTGCAATGCGACAAATTTTACAATCAAGCGCTTCTTAAAAGAGCTTATCGCTGATACCTCTTTTAAAATTACCTCCATACAAGTTGATGGAGGCCCTGAAAATTTATGAAAGATTTTGAAAAATCCTCCAAGACTTAGGCATTAGCCTCTTTGTCTTCCTTCCTAAAAAACCCCAATACAATAAAGAACTTGAACCTTGGCTTGCCGTAACCTTCCGGATGATTGCTTTTAAATTATGGTGTTTCTTTATTGACAGGCTGTTTCTCCCTTCTGTTTGACCTCATTTAAATCTCATACCTTCTGGACTCTATACGAATTTGTTGCGAGATTATTTTTGGATCACTTATAGGAGAGCAGGACACTCTCACATTGCCGCAAAATCCTTAAAAATAATTTATTGACATCTTTACTTAATATGATGTATCTTTACGAAAAATAAAGGGTATACATACAATGTTAAAAAAATATATAAATATTTTTATTTTTTCAATCTTTTTCTCAAACTTTACACTCCTATCAAACGCAGCCTTTTGCATGCAAGGAGACGAAAATCATGATAAAAAGCACGCCTCTCTAAGATTTAAACTTTGGAGGATAGCAGAAAATATTAACAATCCGATTGTAAAGTCGATAGGAGTTGTTTTTGTTAAAGAAGCGATGGATTACATATGGGAAGATCCAAGAATTAAATTACTCAGTCCAGTTCTTTCTACATTACTAGTTAGTGCCGCTGAACATGTGATTATGAAAAGGAGTAATTTTACAAAATTAGATAAAAAAGTAGCCATCAATACTGCAAAAAATTTATTTATTATTGAAGCTTTTTATTGCATGGGTAACGCCTTAGTAGTGGCAGGCACACTACCCATCATTTTTTTACAAGATGACATAAAGAGCCCTTACAGGAGGCCATTCAAAGTTTAGGAGTGAGGCTGATTGTATTAGGCTTGCAGACTTTCATGACAGTTGAGGGAGAACATGTAAAAGGGCGGAGTCTTCATGCAGATAAAGGAATGGGCAAGGGTTTATCTTGTTTCTTTTTTCAGAAACATTTATTCCATGTCAAGGAACAATAGAGAGTACCGGTAATGAGGTTGTCATACCACCCAATGCTGGGGTCAACCAAGAAACAATCAGAACTGTGAGAGCTTGCGTTCCTATTTCGGTATAGATATTGTGAATATACGCTCCATACATCTTCAGGGCAACCCCGTAATCACAAGTATTCTTTCAAAATTCCTATTCCAGAAACCCAGTGAGAAAGGCCCCAGTACACCGTACATCTATTAATCTTCTACATCTTCTGCTTCTATCATGCTTATGAGAATTGTCAAAGTGGCAATAATTGTAGCACCAGTGAGGATAAATGTTTGAAGAAACCTTTTCAGCATAACACAATTTTTTTCCTGTTGTTTTGTGAATGAAGTTCAATATTTTTTATTTTCTATTTTTACAAAGCATCAAAAATAGTTCATCTAATACGATACTAGTGAGTTTTGCCACTATGTGGCCGATGAGCCTTCTCACATACCATAATAGAATTGTTACATCCCCAAAGTTCATAGATCCAAGAGTTGGCTTTAAGAGCCAGATTGCTTCCGGCCGCACCAATGGCAACATCGACCATACAATCAAGTACCGTTTCTTGACTAAGGATCAACTTTTGGGAAAAACTGGCAACAATAGCTGCTGTATTCCCTGCGGTAGCTGAGGTTTGATGTGAAAAACCTAATTGGCTAAAGCCAACTCTTACCACCATTCCTGTTATGGTCGGTGCATAAGAAGATGTATTATAAACAATCATTCCTCCTTGAATTATTGTTGCTACAATGTTAGAGGCCTAATGGTATCCTCTGGATTCTAAAGCGTCCCTAAAAACCTCAGGAACTAAGCTATAAGCCGCTCCATTTAAAAAACTTGAGCTGAATAATTTATACCTATCGAGTTCTTCATTATGTGTTCTTTGACCTGTGGGATAGGTGTTTAATTGTGTTGTGCATCCTCCTTTACAGCATCCCCCATCGTACTAAATCCTGTACCTTGCAGTTTCACTATGGACATCTCCCCGCATGCGGGTAGAGCCATTACCTGTTTCAAACCCACAACTCCTTTAGTTAATTGTCTTGCCCTAGAAAGGATCACTCACTACTGATAAGTAATGATTACCTGTTGCAGCAAGGCGGACAATGGATTTATTAGGTAAAAGGCTATTATCATATCGTGTATGTGTTATCACTTCTTCGTCTTCACCTACATAATAATAAGTATAGCCATTTTCTGGTGTTCTTGTATCAACAATAGCTAAAATAATATCAAATTTTTTTACACACGCATCAATTTGTTCATCTTCTGCCCATTCTTTATCTTTAAAATTTTCACCTTGAATCCGCAACCTCAAACTATCACGAGGTAAGGTTGAAAGAGAAACTTCATTTAAAAAAGGATGTTTTATAACTTGCATTTGGTGAGCAACGGCATCATAGAAACAATTTCCCTTATCTTCTACATCATGTAGCTTCCAATCGGGGATTATTCGTGGCCCTACTGTTCTTTGCTTCTCAGCAAGTTTAATTGATTCCTGTCTGATAGATGAGTCAATGTTAAGTTCTTCTACTTCTAATACTGGATCTTCTGTGGACGGAGAAACAATCACTGACATAGGGGTCTGAACGGTTACTTTACTTTTACAGTCTTTTTTACAATTCTTACATGCTTTTTTATCAAGGGGAGGTGTTAGTAATCGTTCTGTACTCTGCGCGGTGTGAGTGTTCTCATAAATAGGCGAGTAATTTTGCCCATATGAAAGCAAGGAGGGTCGTTCTTCTTGAAAATCGGTTAAGATAGGAATATATGTCATTTCAGCATCTAAAATGGGTCGACGTTGATCGGTTGCTTCAGGTTTATTATTTAATAACCGCAGTCCATTGGATACAACAATAAACGATGAGCCCATGTCAGATAACATAGCCATCCAAAGCGTGGATTTATTAGCAAAAGTCAGTCCGACAAAGGCACTCTTAACCAGTATGGAGAAAGAAATATTTTGTTTTATTACATTTAAAGTGTGGCGAGAATGCTTGATAAGCCAAGCTAATTTTTCAAGGTCATCCGACATTAATGCAATATCTGCTGTTTCGATAGCAGCATCGGAGCCTGCGGCACCCATTGCAATTCCTAAACTAGATGCAGCCATTGCAGGAGCATCATTTATACCATCACCAACCATGGCTACTCCTTTATACTTTTTCATTAATGCTTCAACTTGGTATACTTTATCTTCAGGCAGCAATTCAGAATAATATTCGTCAACTCCGATAGAGGTGGCTATAGTGTTGGCAGCACCCTCGTTATCACCAGTTAGCATAACAACGCTCTTAACATTTGCTTTCTTAAGGGCTTGAATTGCATGCTTACTTTCTGGCCTTATGGCATCAAAAATGCTAATTAAACCACAGGGAGTCTGTCCCTTGCCTATAACAACGATAGAATGCCCTTCAGCTTCTAGTTCTTGAATTTTTTCATGTACAGCTGTAGTCTCATTACCTCCAGCTCTTTCATGCAAGAAACGATGGCTACCTACCCAAAATAATTCCCCATTTATATATCCTTCTCCACCTTTGCCCTTAAATATCTGAAAGCTCTCTGCTGGTTGACTGATAATGCCATTTTCTTTAGCTTTACGTTGAATAGCACGTGCTAAAGGGTGATCACTGTGGGTCTCTAAGGCGCTTGCTACCTTTAGCAACCCTTCTGTATCATAGTCATTGAGTGGAATGATATTTTGCACTATTGGTGCGCCCGTGGTGAGGGTGCCTGTTTTATCCATAGCAAATGCTTCAATGCGTCCAGCGGTTTCTAGATACACTCCGCCTTTAATAAGAATACCGGCTCGCGCGGCAGCAGTTATACCAGCTGCAATACTTACAGGCGTAGATATTATCATAGAGCATGGACAAGATATCACTAAAAGCTCTAGTCCTTTATATACCCAAGGATACCAAGAGCTGCTGGTTGCAAGCGGAGGAATTATGGCAACTGCAAGTGAAGCGGTCATCATGGTAGGGACGTAATATTTAGAAAACTTTTCTATAAATTGTTCGCTTTTAGCGCGACGTGATTGTGCTTCTTCAACCTTACGGATAATAGTAGCTAAAGTAGAGTCGGAATCAGATTTTGTTACTTTACACTGAATAACACTATCTTCATTGATGGTGCCTGCAAACAGCGGATCACCCACCTCTTTTTGAATTGGCATAGATTCGCCTGTTATGGGCGCTTGGTTGACGGAAGCTGTGCCTAAAGTAAGGATAGAATCCATGGGGATTTTTTCCCCTGGTCTGACGGTAATAGTGGTACCTATAGCTATATCCTCTACCAATTGTTCTGTAATAATGCCATCCTCATCAACCACTTGGGCGGTAGAGGGCGCAAGTTTCATAAGGGCACGTATAGCATTACGAGCACGCGCCATGTTCCATTCTTCTAAAATTTCTGCTGCTGAAAATAGATACATAGAGCTTGCTGCTTCAAACCAGTGATTAATTCCTATTGCGCCAGCTGTAGCTGCAATCATTAATGTATTGGTATCGAGACGTAAATTTCTAATAGAGCGAATTGCCTTGGGTACAATATAAGCACTACCAGCAATTATTGCAGCTGAATAAAGAGCCATGGTAGCTATAGGAGGATCCTCCGGGCGCATAGTTTCATCTCCGCCCATGCCAAAAGCAGTAATTGCTCCATCTCTTATAGCGTGAGCAGTTACCCCCGCAACAATGCTGGTAGCACTGAACAGATTTAAGCTAAGACGCCCATATCTTTGCCAAAGCGTTTTCTTCTCCTGTGCTTGTTTAACATGCTCATTCCATAAAGTAGCTTGCATGCCAGTTTTTTTAACTGCTTCGATAATTTCATCGTTATTTGGTAAGTTACCGATTTTGCTTTCTACCATTAGTTTGGCGTTAATTAAATCAAAGATTAAATCTGCTTCTCTACCTGCCTGATTTACCACAGGAAACAATACACCTCTTAAGGCTTCTACTTCGGTAGGACAGCACATACCTTCTATTTTAAAAATCAATTTTTGATTTGACGCTACAGTGGCATATGATGGAAGTTCTTGCGGTATTTCGACAAGCTCTATCTCTATGTCTTCTTTTACAACAGGATTCTTCTTAGAACAACAAGTCCCACACGGCTTTTTTTCTTCATACACATCATCCATAGCTAAACAAGTTTTTGTAAGGGCGAAAAGGGGAACATATGAACAGAAAGAAATTAATAAAAGTTTTTTTATAAACATAGAATGTTCTCCTTATGTTCAGAGTTTATAAAAAAACTCTACACCCTGGTCTTAGTCTAGGGTCAACCTCTATTTTATTTAAATTTTATTTATAGACGATTAGACCTGCTGCGAAAGTTGAAATTTCAGTAAAAATGTAGGAAAGTATGGGGCCCTCATTGCAAAAAGGAACCCCCATGTCCTTAAGATACAACAAGCTAAAAAATCATCCAACAACTTTTAAAAGATTATTTGGTCTGTTGATTGATGAGTTTGAACGCATTCTCAGAGCTGTTGAACCTCAATGGGAGAAGAGAGTTATCCGGTGCTATAAACAACGCCCTGGAAGAAACAATAAGCTTTCCTTGAGCGAACAGATTTTAATGCTGTTACTGTATTATCGAACCTATGCGACCCAGATTTTCATTGGTTTCCTCTTTGGCATTGATGATTCTTGGGTGTGCCAAAATATCCAAAGGTTAGAACCTATTTTAGCAAGAGTAATGGCCCTCTCAAAAACGCATCACCTTTCTCAAGAAGAGGTTGAAGAAATTATCATTGATGCAACGGAACAACAAATTGAAAGACCTAAAAAAGGCCAAAGAGCTTTTTATTCTGGCAAGAAAAAGCTCCATACCAACAAAATAGTTTTTCCTACGAGGTGTTATTGAAATCTCTAACGATGCCTTTGAAACCGCTATGAAGCTAACGCATTTAATGAAATTAGATTTGGATAAAATAAATAGCTTAGGAAGAGTTTCACAATCAGTTGGAAAAGTATTCAAATATCTTCAAAGAAAACCTATTGTAGGCATACCCGAGTTAGCTTCAAGTTTGAAGCTTTCTCCTCATACAGTAAAATTAGCTTTAGATCATTTAAAAAGACTTGAAATAATAAAAGAAATAACAGGACTTCGGAGAGGTAAGATTTATACCTATGATAAGTATCTTTCCCTTTTAAGGGAGGGGGATGAACTCCTACCACAACCATAGAATTGGCATTTTTCTAAAAAACCCTAACGGTTCCTATTGAAAGAACAAACAGTGAAATAAGGCATAAGTTTGCCCGCTTTCTTCGTAGATCTAAGGTCACACCGAGAAACGTTGAGATATTTGAGGGACCTCTCCTTCTTCTTTTTCATATCATTAACTCGGGTTAACTTACAGTTTCCTGTTATTCTCGAAGTTCTTTTAAACCCTTTGCTCTCCTTTGTTTAAATGTTTCGTTTTTTTATTCTCTATTTATTATAAAACATCAAAAATAGTTCATCTTATACGCTACTCAGAAATTTTATCGCTATGCGGCTGATGAACATTCTCACACACAATAGGCTTGTTATATCCAAAAAGTTCATAAGCCCAAGACTTTGCTTTAAAAGCCAGAGTGCTTCCCGCATAACTTCCAGCTACACCAATTCCAACATCGACTAAGCAATCAAGCATCGTTTCTTGGCTAAAGATTACTTTTTGAGAAAAACTGGTTACAATGGATGCTGTAATTCCTGCGGTGATTGAGTCTTGCTGTGAAAAACCTAATTGACTAAAGCTTGTTCTTACCAACGTTCCTACTACAATTGGGGCATAAGAGGAGGTATTATAAACAATCATCCCGCCTTGAGCTATCGTTGCTACAACATTAGAAACCCGGGAATATCCTCTAAACTCTAGGGTATCTCTAATGAGTTCGGGAAGTAAAGTATAAGCTGCTCCCTTTAAAAAACTTGAATAAAATATCTTATATCTACCGATTCCTTCATCATATTCTCCTTGACTTGTTGGATATGTATTGACCTGTGCTGAACAGCCTCCTGTACAACATCCCCCATCGTACCAAAGCCTGTTACTTGCATTTTTAGCTTTTTTAACCTCGCCCTTTACAATAGATCTTTTATCTATTTTATCTTCACAATCGCTCGGACATTTTTTCTTATTTTTACATGTTTGCCTTTTGTCAGTGTCTGAAAAATCATCCGTCATAGCAAAAGCTGTTGATGAAAAAATTGAAGAAACAAAGACAAAAATTAATAAGAGTTTTCTTATAGACATAGAATGTTCATCCTTATGTTCAGAGTTTACAAAAAAACTCTACACTCTGGTCTTAGTCCAGGGTCAACCCCTATTTTATTTGAATTTTATTTATAGATGATTTTATCAAGAGAAAATCAGACAAAACCTATGTCCTGCCCCCGTATAAGTGGTCCAGAAAAAATCTCGTAGCAAATTCGTTTATAATTGGGAGGGCATGAGATTAAAATAAAGTCAATCAGAAAGAAGGTATCGTTATGTCAGCAAAGAAACACCATAATTCAGAAGCAATCATTCGGAAACTACGCCAAGCAGAGGTTCTGATTCACGAGGGTCAGTCTATCTCTGAGATTTGTAGGACATTAGGCATTTCAGATGCCACCTATTAACAAATGGCGTAAGGAATATGGGGGGATGCAAATGGACCAAGCCAGACGCCTAAAAGAGCTTGAGAAAGAAAACACTCGTTTAAAGAAAGCCGTTGCCAATCTTACAGTGGATAAACTGATTCTCCAGGAGGTTGTTCAGGGAAAGTAGCTTGCCCCAAGCGTCGCCTGTTTTATATAACAAATGCAATGCAAAGGTATGGTGTCTCTGAGCGACACGCTTGTTCAGCGCTTGGGGTGTGCATCGATCAACAGTTCGGCGTCCTCTTAAGGGGGGAGACGATGAAGAAGCTCTCACCGAGGATATTATCCGCCTCGCTCAAAAGTACAGTCATTATGGCTATAGAAGAATTACAGCTCTTCTTCAAGCTGAAGGCTGGAGGGTTAATCATAAACGAGTTGAGCGTATTTGGAGAGAGCAAAGTCTGAAAGTCCCCACAAAACAGCCTAAAAGAAAGCGTCTTTATCTCAATGATGGATCCTGCATTCGCCTCCGTCCTCTTTATCCAAATCATGTCTGGGGCTATGACTTTGCCTCTGATCGCTTAAGCAATGGGAAGAAAATCAGGATGCTGACCGTCATTGATGAATATACTCGAGAATATCTTACAATTCGTGTGGATTATCAACTTAAAAGCGACGATGTCTTAGATGTTCTGAGTACTCTTTTTCTAACAAAAGGGCTTCCTAATTATATAAGAAGCGATAATGGAAGTGAATTTACAGCTCATCCCCTTCAAAAATGGTTAAAAGACCTGGGAGTGAAAACAGCCTATATAGAACCTGGATCTCCTTGGGAGAATGGATTTAATGAGCGCTTTAATGGGAGTCTCAGAGATGAATGTTTAAATCTTGAGTATTTTCATACTCTCAAGGAAGCTCGAGTGATCATAGGTCAATGGGTTAATGAGTATAACCACGTAAGGCCTCATTCTAGCCTAGGGTATCGTCCTCCATCCCCTCCTGTCTGCTTCAAAATCAAACCCTATGAGCTCGCTCACTACGGCGCTATTTGAAAGCGAGCTCGCGAGCTCATCATTCCTCCTCTACGAGATTTCTTTTGGACCTATTCTCGGGGGCTTGACATATGAACTCTTGACATTCATCTTAAATTTAGAGTGTAAAATATAAAAAAAGAGGGAGAAATGAGAGAAGGATATACAATTGGGCAGGTAGCATCTTGCTCTAGTGTAACTGTAGATACTGTAAGAATCTATGAACGTCAAGGGCTTATCGAAATTCCCGAACGGCGCTCAAATGGCTATCGTCATTATTCAAAAAAATCCATAAGACGTATCAATTTTATAAAATGGGCCCAGACTTTGGGTTTTACTCTTAAAGAAATAAAAGAACTTTTAGCCCTCTCACGTCCCTCTACTCACGCCTGTGAGGAAATACGGCATCGGCTTAAACTTAAGCTTAATGCTGTTGAAAGAGAGCTGAAAAAACTTCTGCGTCTTAAGGGTGCTTTGGGATCAGTTCTTCAAACATGTAATAAAACACTAGGCGAGCATTGTCCTGTATTGGAAGCTTTAGAACAAATAGAGCAAGACTCATAAAACTTTAAAAGGCTTGAAAAAACTCTTCAATCAGGGAACCAAGTCCTATAAATTTTCTGATGTTGTAGCACACGAACGCGTGGTGAGAGTATTTTACCAAGCATGCCAAACTTGCATAATTAACTCCAGTATATCCATGAGTATCAACCTAAACTCTTTGTTATCATCCTTTGATTAGGCGTTCCTCCAATTAATTTTTATATGTTTTTGTGGTGAGTGTTTTATTTTTCGCCGTTTTATGGCGTTCTCTTAACTCAGTATCGATGTATTTATCTGTAATAGCGCTTGAGCTGTGGCCGGCATCATCACGTACATGCTCTCGTGGACGATGTTTTACATCTTCAGATATTCCGGTGTGTCTTAGCCAATGAACCGTTGCCATGCGAAGATTATTTGCTTCTTCTTGATTGCCAGTAGCTTCTAGGCGATCAGCTGCTTGGTCAAAGCAAACTTGCACAAGCTGCCGTATGGGTCTTTCACTGGTCATGGGTGTGTTGGGATTTTTAGCATGAGGGATCAGTGGAATTTTCTCATCAAGGGAAGGGGAGAAGCTTCAGATATGTCACACGATAATGCTTTAAGGCCATTAAGCATGGCATTACTTACCGCAATTTGCCTTGCCTTATTTCCTTTTCCTACTGTTTTAAACCACCAATTTCCTTCAGAGTCTTTGTAGAAATCTCCCATGGTGGGTGTTCAACGAGGTCTTGCTGTTAATTCAGAAATCCGCAAATACATACCGTAGAGGCACGAAAGGATAAAGACCGTTCTCTCATAAGTAATATCTTGAATCGCCGCAAGATTGATTATAGTTTCCCATTGTTGGTTAGAAAGACGCCGAATAGGCTGTAGTTTAGCTTGTTTTTGAATAAATTTACTTTTTTGCCGGATTAAAGCAATGGGATTAACCTGAGCGACTTCCTCTTGCAGAAGATAGTTATAAAAGCTGCTCAAGATACCAAACATAACTTTCAAAGATTGCTGTGAGAATTGATAAGCGTCTTTATTGGGTTTAAGCCCATCTTTATGGCTTTTTTTGTTTATATGAGCTTCGAAAGGTCGCCATTCAGGATTAAGTCTCTTTTCTCCATGAACTGTCCTGAAACGTGCCACTGTTTTTAATCCGATCCAACGTTTAGAAGGCTTTAGGCAGAATTCAATGAAGGATTCAATGTCTTCTCGTTTATGCTCTAAGAGTGATTGGTTGCGAACAAACCAGCTCCATTGAAGAAAGCGCTCTAGGTCTCGACGGTAAGCCGTAAAGGTATCAGCGCTGCCGCGATAGCTATGTAAAAAATTTAGGATCATCTGGTAATCTTTGGGAGCGAATAGGGGTACCGTAACTTTTTTTGAGGAGAAGCAATGATCTAACCACTGAGAGATGATCTGAAGAGGATTTTCATCGGTATAAATCTTTTTATGCTAAGCCATCACTTCTTCAAAGGTGTCAAAAACAGGTATAGGAATATAGTATTTATTTAGCATTTTTGTTACATTTTTATATAATCCGGTAATTGACTTTACCTGATTTTTATAGAGATGAAAAGCTAGGAGAAATCTTAAAATTAGCAAAAACTTCTCCTTTGTCAGAGAGCATCCGAAACCAAGAGAAGCTAAGTAAAATCAATGAAGTATAAAATTACTAATGGTAATTTAGGGTTTTTTTAGATATCATATTAATGACTCTGAATAAGAGAGGTTGAGCAGTGGTTCAATCTTTAGGTTACGAAAATTCGATTGAAGTTTATCAGCTTTGTATATGGATTAAAGGCGTTAGCCCAATGATTTGGAGACGCCTTCTAGTAAAAAACCACAGTACTATTACCGATCTTTACTACACCATTCAAATAGCTATGGGATGGGACGATGAACATTTGAATCAGCAATTAAAAAATCAAGCTTGATTTTTTTGCCAATTGCGTATATAATCGTGGCAAATGGCAATAAAGGTGAATAATGCTTCATATAAGTAGGATCGCAAATACATTAGGAGGAAAGTCTATTCTAGGGGAGACCGTTTCTTCTGGAAGAGATCTCGTGGCTCTTATTCATAAAGGAATCCCTGCTGATTCTGCTTCTTATGTTATAAAAAAAGGGCTTCTTTCAAAAAAAGAATTTAATTGGCTCGTAACTCCGGAACGTACTTTCGTGAGACGAATAAAGGAGAAAAAACTTTCTTCCGAAGAATCAGACAAGCTTGCGCGGTTTATTCGAGTTCGGAGCTTCGCAGTAGAGATGTTAGGAAGTGAAGAAGAGGCAGATGCTTGGCTTCGGGAAAAAAATACTTTGTTGCGTAATGAAAGACCATTAGATTTCTTAGACACTGATAGCGGAAGTCAGTTGGTTGAAGATCTTCTTGGACGTATAGCACATGGTATTCCTAGCTAATGCGTGCGTGGCGTCTTTGCAAAGAGGAATATGCTGATTTATCGGGTATTGGTGCGAGCTTATATGGGGGAAGGTGGAATTCTCCCAATAATCCTGTTATCTATACGGCCTCTAGCTTAGCTCTTGCTTTTGTTGAAATTATTCCTGGATTGAGAAAAGGTATAATTCCGAAAGGTTATGTGAGTTTGCAGATTGACATAGAAGATTATGTCTCTAAGAAGGAGATAAGCTTTGAAAATTTCCCATCTGGATGGAGAGAAGGGAAAGAAGGCAAATGGTTTATTGAAGTAGGAGATAGTTGGCTCCAAGAAAAAAAAGAATTGTTACTTATCGTCTCTTCTACCATTATACCAGAAGAAAAAAATATCCTTATTAATCCTCATCATCCAGAAATTAATTTAGTCGAGATAGCAAATATAAAACCATTTACTGTTGATAATAGATTTATCTCTTAAATTAAATGCCTCAACACTTTCATAAAAATAGGGAATGAATTTTTTCTCCCTGGACTCCCCACTCTTAGAGTCCGGTAATCAAGGTTACCGGACTTTAAGAGGGATAGGCTAACTAGGCGAATTCTCCTCCCCTACGAGCCTTCCATTTTTACCCTAGGGGTTAACGCGATATGCGATCAACGGCTCTCCAAACCTAAATTTTCTTTTTTTCCATTAATAAAATACCACGTCTCATCAATCATTCTGATCTTGCTATTCTATGCATATACTATAGAAAACAATCCCTAAAGTTCTAAGAACGAAATGAATCCCTCGCCTTTTCTGGTGTCAAAAACTACACTGACGGTTCTTGTAACCAAGTCATTGAAATTTCCTTATAAATCCATTTTTAGCGATTTTTTTGGAACCGCATTTATCCTTTCTTATATCCTTCAGCAGTCTGTAATAGTTTAATAAATAGAAAAAATTAACCTTCTCATCTAACCAATAACCGTAGCATTATATAAATATTAAGTTATCCTTAGGAAATTATTCCTGAAGAAAAAAGGAGGCAATGATGCCTAATCATAATTTTACCTCGGAAAATTCACAAACTTTTCTTACCTCTTTATTTAAGAATCCTCATAATGCTGAAACCGTTTATGTTTCTTTGCTAAGCAAGGGCTATAAAAAAGAAGACATAACTCTTCTAATGTCCGATGAAACACGTCAAAAATACTTTTTTCATCAAGACATTACAAATACCGATGTAGGAAATAAAGCCTTAGAGGGTATGGGTGTAGGCGGAGCCATAGGAGGAACAGTGGGTGCTATTGCTGCTGCTTTAACAGCGGTAGGTACTTCATTAGCTATTCCCGCCTTAGGTATTGTCGTTTCAGGCGCCATTGCAGCAAGTTTAGCGGGTGCAGGGGCGGGCGCTGCTACAGGAGGGTTGCTCGGTGCTCTCGTGGGAGCGGGCATTTCCGATGAATGTGCTCAAGATTATGAGGCAGGAATTAAAGCGGGAGGCGTAGTTGTGGGAGTTTATACAAAATCTCCCGAGGATTATAAATTATTAAATGATCAATGGAACGCTCTTTCTAATTAAATATATTTTACCAGAATTGAGCTATTTTTCTACTATTACAAATAAATAGCTCAAACAAGCGGATGGCGGGTATGGTGAAGAGAAAGGTTTTGATACAAAGTCTCACTTATCCTTATGTACAAAGCAACACCCAACGTATAAAGAAATTTTATAAAGGGTTAGGAACTTTTTTTTACCCAGGTGACGAATAATCTTTGTAAAATCAACCCACTGTGAAAAATTAGATTAAAAAAGAGTACGGAGAAAGAAATTCGCAAAAGGTCTCCAAATTTTCACAATCAAGATTTGTGTTCCTCCTCCTCTTGTTGTCTCTGCCACATTTGAGCATAAGGGCCTTGCTGAATAAGAAGGAACTTATGTGTTCCTCGTTCTACTATTACGCCCTCATGAAGGACCACTATTTCATCAGCATGAACAATTGTTGATAAACGATGAGCAATTATAAGAGTGGTATGGTTTTGAGAAATCTTCAAAAGATTCTTTTGGATTTCTTTTTCAGTCTTAGTGTCCAATGACGACGTCGCCTCATCAAAAAGAAAAATAGAAGGATTTTTTAAAAGCGTTCTTGCAATTGCTACTCTTTGTTTTTCTCCTCCCGAAAGTTTGAGGCCTCTTTCTCCCACAAGTGTATTATACCCTTCAGGGAGAGTTTTAATAAAAGTGTCAATGTGAGCATGTTTCGCAGCTTTTTCTACAGCTGTACTTTCTGCTGCTGGGTAGCCATAGGCTATATTATAGTAAATTGTATCATTAAAAAGCACTGTATCCTGAGGGACTACCCCAATAGTTTTCCTAAGGCTTTCTTGGGTTACGTTTCGAATATCTTGTCCATCTACAAGTATCGCTCCTTCCGTTACATCATAAAACCGAAATAAGAGACGCGAAATTGTTGATTTTCCTGCTCCACTTTCTCCTACTATTGCCAGGGTCTTTCCCGCAGCGATTTGAAACGAAACATGCTTTAATATTTCGCGGTTTGGATTATAAGAAAAAGAAACGTCTCGAAATTCTATAGCTCCTTTAGAAAGAAGTAAGGGCTGCGCAGTGGAGCTATCTTGAATTTCAGCATTTTCATCTAAAAGAGAAAACATACTTTCCATGTCCACTAGAGATTGCTTAAGAATACGATAAGCAAATCCTAAAGACCCAAGAGGTATAAAAGCTTGAAGGAGATAGCTATTTACAAGCACAAAATCACCAACTGTTAAAGTATGAGCAACAACCTCCGCAGCAGCTAATATCATGATTACAGTTGTGCCTATTGCAATAATAATACCTTGGGTTCCATTTAAAAGGGCAAGAGTAGACTGATACAATATTGCAGACTTTTCAACGTAGGATTGGATAACGTCAAAGCGCTCTGTTTCATACTCTTCATTTGTAAAATATTTAACAGTTTCATAATTTAAAAGAGCATCTACAGATCTAGCATTTCCTTGATCTTGCAGTTTGTTCATTTTACGAACATAGTGCGTTCGCCATTCTGTGATAAGGATGGTAGCAACGGCATAGACTGTAATGGTTACAAGGGTAATAAAGGCAAATTGCCAACTATAAAGTATCCACATAGCTGCACTCATAAACACAACTTCAAGGATGGCTGGAGCTATATTGTTTGTAGAAAACCATAAAAAGTTCTCAATACCGCCCGTGCCTCGTTCAATAAGTCGACTTATACCTCCTGTTCTTCTGGCTAAATGAAAACGTAAGCTTAAGCTATGAAGATGTTTAAAAATTATACCTGCAATTTTACGAGTAGCATGCTGTCCTACGGGGGCAAAAATAGCGATGCGAACTTCACTAAAAAAAGAATTTAGAAGCCGCATTGCGCCATAGGCTAATAATATGCCTAAGGGAAGTATTATGACAAAATTCTCTTTGTCGGGAGAAAGTGCGTTGACTGCGTCTCTAAAATAAAGAGGCACCAAAAGGTTAATGACCTTTGAAAGAAAGAGGCATAGAAAAGAGGCTACAACCCGTAGCCTTAGCCCCGGAGCATTAGGCGGCCAAAGATAAGGCAACAAACGCAAAAGAGGGGCTAAAGACGACTTTAGATCACTAGTGGACGCAAAAAACCTAGAATTCATAGCAGCTAGTATGTCTTATAATGGCTCCTAAAGAAAGAACTCTTCTCTTGGGGGTTCTAGGACTTAATACTCGAAAATGCCGATAGGCTTATTTTCCTGATAATATTCCGACGTGAGTTTCGTTAACAGATTGATAATGTTGGAGGTGTGAGTGTGGTGATTGCTGGAACACGACTAGAGAAGGCGAGCTTGCCCTTGTCGTAAGCAATTAAATTTATAAAAAAGCACATAAGATTCTGCTAAGCTATCGCTGACGCTTGATTATTGAAACACTTTTCAAAATTATCAATCCTCAGACTTCAATCTTGAGGGTATTCATTGGAAATTCCTAGAAAAGCTTGAGAAGCTGATGGCAGCTATTGCCATTGCGATCCGCAGCAAAGCCTAAGTTACTCTTAAACCTACAGCGGATCAAGCTAACCTTTATTCCATCTTCAGAGGGGAATTTGACTTTCTACAACGATATTTGATTGCTTCTCTTTTAGAGCCTTTAAGTTCCTCTAACTCGCTAAAAAATAAATGACCCCCGCCGCAAGCAGCTGGGATCATTTATTACACTTCATTTCAGTCTTTATCTTTGTAAATCAGCCTCATCTTCAAATATAATCTGAGGTCCTGTTTTAAATACAAATTTTCTATTATTGTTTTCTCCAACTTTTCCTATTATAAATTTATACATTTCTTCTGATAAAGGAGCATTCGACATATTTTTACCTTTAATTAACGGTAATTTTTCGTCAAAAATAGATTTTTCTTTTTTGGATAAAGCTGCTGCATAAATAGGAATATCTAATGCTGGCTCTGGAATTTTTTTCGAAAAATAAGCTGAATTTTGCCTAAATCCTTCCTCTGCCATCATAGCAAAAGAATTTGTAGATATGACAAGGACGCTGAATACCCAAAGGTATAAAATAGTGTACATTTTATTCATATTTTACTCCTTAATAAATCTTTAATTACACTATACTAGATGTCTTCTAAGAAAGCAATATCTGAATCAAATAAAGGGTAAGTGACTGATTGTAAGGTACTATCTTCAACGCCTGTAAGTATATTAATTACAATATAATTTTGTGTACTTTGATCTAAAACAAATACAGGCCCTCCACTCATTCCATGTAGAGTAGGAAAGGTAAATGCCAATTGAGTTTTTACTTTGCTGCCCTCTTCCCATTTTTGTCCCTTTACTATCGCAAAAGTATTGTCACTTAAACCCCAAGAAGGATAACCAGCTGCAAAAAAAACATCATGTTCTCTATAAGTAGAAAAACTGTCAAAATGCATTGGAGACATTTCAGCAATTTGTTCATTTAAAAAACATGCAAAATCTTTCCTCCCTTCTTTGACTGATCTAATGTTGGGTATATCATCACTATTCAAGATGTTGTTTTCTGAGGTAATCTTATTTAATGTAACCTGAGTTCCTTCAGAAAAAACAATGTTATTAATTTTAAGGTTATAATAGTCTTGAAATGGTATTTTTGCTCCTATCGTTCCTTGAGGATGCGTTTTTTCGTTCAATAAGAAGTGAGGAAAGAAAAACATTTCAAAAGAGTATCTTTCGTCGTATTGATCCATATGAGAAGGGAAATGAGCACAGCTTAATATAAATGCCTTTTTATTTTCATTTTCGACAAAAGTACCTGTGCCGCTTCCTATAACCTCTCTTACTTGTTCACTTTCTTTAAACATGACTAAGTATAGCTTTCCAATAGAATATTTTATTTTTTCTAAAATAGGATCTCTCTCATCGAGAGTTTTTACAGCTTGGGCCACTCGAATATCATGAGACATTAACATTAGCGATTTTTTAATATTTCTATCTTCAATGCTTAAAATTTCCTCTCTTTTTAAAAAATTATTTAGAAAAGGGACATGTAAACTAGATAAATAATTTATTGTAAAACTGGGCAAGCAATTAAAAACAGTATATTTAATGTCTTCACGTTCTTTGAGCTCATCTTCTGTATACGAATTGCTAAAAATTTTTTGTAAAATTGCCGGACTGCTATTTAGATCAAAATTAACCAAAGTGTCTACATATATGGAGGCTATTTTACTAGTTCTATAGAAATTAGGTGTGTTGGGTATCCTCCTGTGTTCTTCCTCTATTACTTCATCCATTGCATGGGCATCCCAACTCATACCAATAGTAGTTAGTGAAATTAATAAATTAAAAAACAAATATTTATACATTGAGAGCATTCCTTATTTACAATTTTATAATATATAATAGAGCTATGTATTCTATTCCCATAATCCTTAAATTCAAGATTTTCCTTAACAAAAAAACCTGTTTGCTACGCTATAAAGATAGGTTTCCTATTGAAAAGCTTATTTAAAAAACCTGAGCATCCTGAACTTGATGAATATATAAATTACATAGTGAGTTACTTATTATATTCAATAACACGGACCTTATGTATAGTAATATATGTGTTATATATTTTAAATGCAACCTATAAGAAATATTTTTTATAGCATCCTTATACCCATCGCCGTCTTTTAAATACATAAAAGCAACCCATAGTGATCTGCATCAGGGTGTGTAATAATAACAGTTTTAAGAGAAATAAATGTTTTTGCTTTTTTTCTCTTTTCTGCTTCTTTAAAAATTATTAGTTTCTTTTTTATTTCCTGAATAAAGCGGTTTTAATCTTCTCCTCTCTCTTTCGTTATTGATGGACTATTTCCCCAAGCTTCTTCTTGCAGAGCTTATTGAGGGTTAACCTTTTTTTGATTGAAAGAGGTGTATCAAAACTAACCAGACTTTGAGAAGGGCTTAATGTCTCATTTATAGGGCCTACAAGCTTATTATATGCAAACTCTTTTCTAAAAGAGGACGTCCCTATGTCAACAAGCATATATTCTGGTTTCTGCTTATGTTGCGTAACTTTGGCTAATATACAATTTCCCTATCCAACATTATAAAATTCAAGATCAAGTTTTCCTGCAATTAGGGCTGCATTGCCTAATAAAAAAAATTTAATTGCAAATAAAAAAACATATTTCACAACAATACACCGATTAAATTACCAATTTATTATAAATATGGTACTTATTTATATTATATCAATAGGAATTATTAATAAAATATTCAATTGTATGGCGAAGCTCATGCTGAGGAGGAAGACCATAACTATCCATAAATAAGGTAAAAATTTTGGGAGGAAGATATAGGTAAGCTTTATGGTAACAATTTGCAGACCCTAGGAGCATTCCTTCATTAAGGGTATCAGTTATCTTGCCTCGATAATCTTTAGCTGAGATCAGTTTTTCTTCCCAAAGTTCTTGATATAACATAGCGAGATACACCCACCCTTCAGGGTGGTTAGCCTTACCTGCTGCCCTAAATGCTTTTATAGCTTCCTCAATATCTTGAGGAGGAACCTCTTTTAAATTTTTTCTGTCCGCTTTATTCATTTTTAAATCCCCAACAAATGTAATCCCAGCACAAATATAGCCATAAGAAATTCCTTTTTCAGCCATTTTTAAATAGTGTTTGCGTGCCTTTTCTAATTCACCTCTCCCTTCATACCACTTGGCTTTTCCAAAACAGACATAAGGGTAGCCCTTGTCAATTGCTTCTCTATAAACCCTTTCTTGTTCTTCAGGAGTTTGTGTAAGACTCAATCCTTCTTCATAAGCTGGTGTAAATCCTTTTCGCGCTAAAGCAAGATACTTATCGGCTATAGGAGCTTCATAAATTACTGGGGCAAGACGCTGTAATTCCAGGAGGCAATATTGATTTTTTAGGTCATTTCCTTGGTTATGCCACCACTCAGCGCTTCTACTTGAATTTCTTTCTTTGCAAAGATATTGCGAAGAAACATAGGGAAATTTTTCAAAATTGTACCCTATTACAAAGCAAGCATCTGGATTATCGACGCATTTTACCAGGTTGCTAAAAGCTTCAGTATACAACTGCTTAAAAAAATCTGGCAGAGGCGCATCTGTAAAATCTGAACGTATTTTATCAAGTGTTCTTACCAAGAAAAATTTACTAAGAGCATGCTCATATTTTGCTCCAACAGCAAAGGACCAGAGCGTAGAAATGAGCTTTAAACGATAAGCCTCAAAATCTACAAGCTCCCACTCAATAGCTTGAGAAGGAAAAAAAAGATGTCCCCCTACTACTTCTTTCCAGTTTTGTTGTGAAGGCCATTTGTAAGCATTGAAGGAGCTAGCAAGAAATTTCCAATCCCTCTCTTTTCCTTCAAGAGCATGAAACTCTCGAAAAGCGGTATAAATCATACCCCAATCTACTTCTTTTTGAGCATTCTCTATGGCTTTTTGCACGCGATCCACTTTTGCAGACAAGAGGGGAGCGCATGAATCTATTTTTTCTTTCTGTGTGGTTTTTTCTCTATATTTTTGACGTTTCTGAGGTTGTTTTGTCTTTCCTACCCTTTCAATAGACTGAGAAGAGAGTTTTCTTTTCTGCAAATGCTTGTCAGGGTGGCTCTTAGAAGGCTCACTTGTTTTTGGCTTCTTCCTGCCATTTGAATATACTTTCGAACGGTTATTCTGCTCTTCATCAAGAGACACGTCCATTGCTAAAGAGTTAAGAGGTAATAAAAAAAATAAAATGACTTTAAAAAACTTCATCTAAGCCCCTACAAATAAAAATTATAAATCCACTTTGAGAAGTATATAGTACTTCCTTAATGAATTAATATATTTTTAATCTCTTCTGGGTAAGTTTTCCGCTACTTGTAGGGTATTTTATTAAAATTTTATGCATATGAGGGAAATTATCCTGCTCTCCCTATTGGTGGTTTAGAAATAACCTGGTAACGAATTTGTTTAGGATTCAGAAAATATAAGACCAATGAGATTTTTGTCTTTTTGGTTACGTATTTTCTTATTCTCGCATTTTTAAGTCTATTAATTTTCAGAAGCTATTTTTTATTCTGCTTAGACCTCTAAAAAGTCTGCAATATTAATAATCAGATAAAAGTACTTTTGATTATGTATAGCGTCTGTTACCCCACCAAAATGAAGCAGCACCGGACTGACCCCGAAGCCTCTGGGAACAGGAAATCGTTTAATTTTTTTCTAAATGGGGAGGAATCTGAGTGACTACAGCTAACCTATCCCCCAAAGATGACTCTCGTTTTGTGGCTTTAAAACGTCTTGAGTATTATCCGATATGAGAAACCCCTTCTTTAGATCTCCTGGATTTTATTCGCAACACGCCAGATAAGAGGATTAAAGATTTTAATAATTCTTCTTTATTTTACAATATAAACGATTTTAGCCTGCATCTCACCTTGAAAGGGCCCCGAGCACGCTTTGGTTCCTCAGTTTGCGGCTAATCGCAGCTTCTCTAATCCCCCTGTAACGTAAAATCGTCGTATTCGCTTAACCGTCTCTAAACTAATGTTTTCTGATTTTTTAATTTCTTCATCCGTACAATTTTCACCGCCCTCTCCAGCATTGGCTTTTAATAAAATGCGCGCATGGGTTTTTTTCTT
The DNA here is from genome assembly GCA_017992885.1 of Alphaproteobacteria bacterium. Lineage (GTDB taxonomy): Bacteria > Pseudomonadota > Alphaproteobacteria > UBA9655 > UBA9655 > UBA9655. The sequence goes on along the minus strand of JAGONT010000003.1, from coordinate 111,654 downwards.
GGCAGATATTTCTCCTTTCGAAACTAATTGCAAAAGATATAATCTCTCCTCTGGTGTCAGGCGCACAACATGCTTCTCTAAATTTTTCTTCATAGTATCCTCATTATTTTTTTATTTAAATATATCATAGTATTTCTATGTAAGCCCTACAGCGTAGCTGTCATCGGGGGCTATGTACCCTCTGAAAATCAAGAAAAACAAGGTTTTTCACGATACAATGTATCATAAAGTGTAGACCGTTTAACCCCAAAATTTCTACATACGGAAGCTTTGTTTGCGCCTGTTTTAATTACCTCTCGGATAGCTCCCATTTTTTCTTCATCAATAACTCGAGGCCGTCCTCCATTACGGCCTCTCTTTTTTGCCGATTCTAGGTTCGCCATGATTCTTTCACGTGTTAGCGCTCTTTCATATTGAGAGAGAGCCCCAAAGAGACTAAAAAAATATTCTCCATGTGGAGTTTTTGTATCTATTTGTTCTGTAAGTGAACGAAAGGCAACCCCTCGAGTGTAAAGAATTTTTATAGTCTCAAGGAGATTAGACAAAGAACGTCCCAAACGATCCAATTTTCAAACAACAAAGCAATCTCCATTCTGAAGAAAATTCAAAGCTTTTGTATACCCGGGCCGCTTATCTCTGCCCACTAGTTTTTATCTTAAAAAATACTACGTGCATCAACGCCATTTTTTAGCAAAGCATCTCGTTGAAGATTAGTTGTCTGGCGATCTTCTTCCGAAGAAACACGAATATAACGGGGTTTGAAGTCCAATGGTACGAAAATGTACATTAAGGGTGTGCATAGATACAGAATTAATTCAAATGGTGGTCGTTTTGAACATGCTGTTCCCCTATTGATTAAAGAGCTATCCCCAAAACACCACTATGGTTTCTTGAATTGAGTAACTCTATGGATGCATTTGAGGGTTCTACAGTCGCTTTAAACTATGGAGAAGCCGTTTTATTAAGGTTAGAGCTTTACATGAGGTTGGAAATTGGTTTTTAAGACAGAGGCCCCTTCAAGATAGAAAAGAAGGCTTTCTTAGGAGAATTGATAAAACATTAATTGAAGACTCACTCTTTTTTTGACTTTTTAAATCGATTTAGAGATAATGATTGCGACTATGAAATACTACTTGGTATAACTCATCCATTGCATAATCACGCTCATTAATTTTATGTAGAAAAGGACTGAAAAATGAAAGCAAATTACTTAGGAGTGCTCGTGATAATTTCTTTGCTGTCTGTACCTGTATATGGGGTGAACTACAAGCTTTTTGACCAGGAAGCTGAACATCAGTTCCATCGAGTTTTTTCCAAGGCGCCTGACTTAGAGGCAGGTTTAGAGGCATCATTGACCAAATCATTTCTAGGAAAGGATGATGTCATAAAGAGTGATCTTGATGCTCGCTTCAAAAGCGTTATACATAAGACAATGCAGATGGGAAGTTTTCAAGCAAAAGGATCTTTTGACAAATTTACAAACCATTGTGTTCAGCTCTATGCTGAAGCTGAAGGTCAGACAGGAAAGCACTTCATAATATGCGAATTCCTCGAACGTGTTACAAATAAAATGGACCTTGCTTTGAGAACTATCAAAGAGTTTGAGAGGCAGGAAGCTGCTTCCCAAGCTGGGCTCATAACAGGATCAGATTCCTTTCCTGACGTTTTTAAATCCTTTTTTCCCTCCAACATAGAAGCTCATTGAAATTGGCACTCTAGACTTCATCCAATTTTGTTAAATTTTTAGAATAGTATAGATTATGAATGAGTACACGCACAACAACAGGACTTTTGTCTCCGAAAACAATTCCGTCAAGAAATGTTAATGGGCATTGAAAAGTAACTCCGTATTTGCATGAAATTTTGACCTCTTTTGTAAATGAATTTCTTTTTTATTTCAAATAAACAATTAATGATTAGGTTGATATTGGATGCCAATTTCCCCTTTTAGAAGGTTATTTTCGCATGCCAATTAACAGTCACATCGAGAAACGTTGAAGATGGTTGAGATATATCTCCTTCTTTTCCACCACTTACAGTTCCCTGTTATCCTTGATGCTTTTTTAAATTCTTTGCTATTATTCTTTATTTAAATATCTAAAAATATTGTATATTGAAGAAATCAGAAGGAGATAGTCTTATGAAAAAATTAACCACCAGCGCTCTTGCCCTTCTTTTATTGATGCCTTGCGTGTGTCATTCTATGGAGAGTGATCAAGAGAACGAAAGAGATATTCGTAAAAGCGTAAAAACCGATCCTCTCAAAACCCCAAATTCACCTCCTGGATTAAAAAGACAGAGGGGAAAGTTTATGGGCACGGATAAAAAAAGAGATGTTGCTATTTATCAGCAATTTTCGAACGATAGCTTCTCTACAAGGCTTGGGAAAGTAATAAGAAGCTGGGGGTGGCAAGCTCCTTCTAACTCCATAGAACAAACCACAAAATAAAATCATTTAAGAAAAAGCTAAAATAGGAAATTTAAAAAGCATGGGATTGTAGGCAAGATGTCTAAACGTTTTAGAAAACTGAGGGAGCTAACGTTATACCTCATTCTTGAATTCTGCAGCCGCCTTTATTTTCTATGTCTACACCTTAAAAGGACTGCACCCCACTGAAGAACAAACAAAGCTCTTCCTTCTACGAGCTAAATACGGACCCGGTCGCACCTCTGAAATCCAAAAAGAGGTTCTGAAAAACTAGCAACGAGAAAACAATTTTAATGAAAAAACATATGGCCTATCTCAGAAAATTTAGGGAGATCCATTTTTATAAAATCTACTCAATGTGTGCTAATACTTTTATCTGCGTTTAAAAATTCATTCATTATAGCCTCTGTATTTTGAGGATTTTCCTCTGGCTGATGACTCTTAAAAGCTTCTAGTTTTGCAAGTTGTCTTAAATCTCTCTGATATTTTTTAGTAACTTCTTCGAGATGCATATAGACTGCTACTTTAGCTGTATCATCAATACTTTCTTCGTAAATTTCCTTGCAAACTTGAGCAAAACGAGTAAGCTTAGGATCGCGAATGTTACTTTTAATCTCTCCATAAAAGTCCTGAAAGCTGCTAGGCTTTGTATACTTTGCATTTACATCTTCTAGACTAGATAAGAAACCAAAGCTCTGTTTAATTGTACTTTTTGAGGAGGGGATATTGGACCATATTTTAGAATGATAGGCACTAACTTCTAAATCTAATAGCTTATGATTCTTATCACCATAAGCAACAGTGGTTAATTGAGATGTCATGAGGATAACTCCTCCTAATTTTTTAAGCATTTTCAAATCCTTTCTAATGTTTTTTCAAGGCATAAGGCATACCTAAACCATAAATTTCAAGACCATGCACACACGTTCCAGTTTCAGAATCTAAAAAATTTTCTAAAAAGTTAAACAATTTTAAGGCATGTTTCCTTAGCTTCTTGCCTGACTTTGTAAGAAAACTTCCGGTAATTTCTGGTTTTAAGCCACATTTTTTAAGAAACCAGGGTTGAACTTCCTTTATGCCTCGAACTTCTATAATAGCTTCACTGTATTCTTTTTCATCTTGAACTCCCCGCGCTTAAAGTCCAGTAATCAGAATTACCGTATTTTAACGGGGATAGGAAACCAAACGGATACTCTCCTACCCTGAGTCATATCTTGGAGGATTGGCAATTTAGACATCATATCCCGTTTCCTAATTAAGAATGTATCTTAACAACGCACGTAAGTTAAGGAACCAAAATTTTATTTTAATCCTTAAAATAATCCTGTTATTTTATAGTCATGTCTTTATCTGCATTTATGAAAGCTTTAAGAATGCTATCTATATCAGGTTGATCAGCGCTTATTGTTGAATTACTTATGGCTCTTGCTCTTGCCGCCTTCCTTAAGCTTTTTTCATATTTTTCACCAACCTTTTCAATGAGCATAAGCACTGCAAACTTAGTAGTTGTAACACTATTTTCATCATAAACAAGCTTGCAATCTTCTACGAATTGACGAAACTTTGGATCTTGAACTTTTACTATAGCTGTTCCATAAAAATCGTCAAAGCTACTCGTTTGAATGTATTTTTGAGGGAGAAACTCTGTATCAGATAAAAAGTGTAAATGCTCTTTAATTTGACTTCTCAAACGGATCCCTGCCCATATTTTAGTGGTGCATTCTTCGGCTTCGGAATCTAACCTTTTTGCGTTATAACTATAAGCCGCTGTGGTAACCTGAGAAGCCATAATCAAAGCTCCAAATAATTTTTTAAACATTTTTAGATTCTTTCTTAATAAGATTTTAGTAATGAAGGTATCCTATAATAAAAAATTTCAAAAAGGCGCAGAATATTATTTTCTAAAAAAAGTAACGGATAAGCTGGACTCTCATTTTTCTCTCTTTTCATAAAAAATAATATCTTTATCAGGATCAATTTTTACAACATTTCTGTGTGGAGGGATAAAAGATTTCTTCTTCAGTTCGTCAAGATCTTTATTATCTAAGATTTTACTGTTGGTCTTATCTTCAAATTTGTCCTGTACAAAAACTTTCCTGCTTTCCAAATCAATGTCTACTACTTTTCTTTGAACCATTCTTGATTTTTGACGCAATGATTCCAGAATTTCTTTAGTCATCATACCATTACCTTCATTACTAAGTAGGCCACTGCAAATGAAAATTGAGATTAATAATATAGTTTTTCTTATCATGACGCATACTCCTTTCAAAGTATTTCAAAACCTATTGCTAGCGTTTATGGTTGAAAGTTTGTAACAATTACAAAAACCCTTCATGTTTTCTTCAGTTATAGGGTTACTGTGGTTTCTTGCAGCGTCTCTACTCTTTTTTTTCTTATGAATCAATTATATTATTTTATCACCCCTACCCTCTCAACATAACTTTCGTCAGAGCCTTCCCTATTTTTAATGAGGTCAAGAGAGAAAACGGAAAAAATTCCGCCTCTAAGGAAAATCCATGTTCTTCCTGGTCAATTTTTTCCGAATGGGCGTAATCCCATATTCTTTTTTTAACGTCAAAAGTCATCCCCATTAAAAAAATTGGGATGAATTAAGGAGTATCACTAATCATGCACCAGCACATCGTGATTAACAACCTGACCTTGAAACAAAAGATAGTCCTGCCCCCCTAGCGATCTGGTTAAAGCAAAGCTAAAGGGAGAATTAATATTGATAATGGGGCCGCTCTGATACATTCGTGCAGATTCTTTAACTCCGTGCAAAGCCGTTGCCGCTGATGCCTCTACACCCTTGTCCGATAATTCGAAAGTGACCTTTTGAATATAATTTGCAATTTTAATGGACCTGTCTGTTAAAGCTGTATTAAAAGATCTACGCAGAACCTGTGGGAGATGGTCGCCAAGTAAAGTCTTTAGATCTAAACTTTGTTTCATGGTCACAAACGGTGCATTAAATAGCTGTGTGTATTGAGCAGTGCTGTTTCGTAAATAAGAAATTTCTGCTGCTTCTATTGGTCTTATATCTTTTATGTTGCTGCTATGACGAAGAGTCAGATTACATCCACCTACCGTTGGTAAAGTCACAAGTGTTACACCGTCATTTTGAGTGAACTGTAAAGAGGTGCCAGAAAGCGCAAGAGATTTTACATGTTTTTCCTTTTTATTCAGATCATTAAATTTAAAATGGGATTTCTCTGCATCCCCCCATATCCAGCTAGCATTTACGTAAAGTGTATGTAACAAAACAAAGACCGAATCCTGCGAAAAAGCTTCAGCTGTGAAAAGTTCTTTAATTTTACCCTTTGTATCTTTTTCTACAATAGCATTAATTTTGGATGCAGCATCTGCCGAATCTGAAAAATCTGTCTCCATGATTCGAGCGCCAATAGCCGCAAGAGGTGTCACACTATCCTTATTGAAATTTAGATGAGATGCCAGCAAGGCATATACACCATTGGTAAAGTCAAATTTCCTATTATCCCATTTGTTTGTTGGAACATAAGGATTCGTGGAGGCTTGGATTAACTCATTTAGAGTTGTCATCTCTTCAACAATCCTTGGATTTTGGGAAAATTGGGTGATTTCACCTTGAATGGACTCTTCCGCAATAGCACTCAACAAAGCCAGTGTTTGAGTGACACCCATGGGGCAATAAACATTATTAGTAGGTTGCTCTTTCTGTATAATATCATGCAACTTTGCGCCAGTTAGATATAGGGTTGCATTTGCATCATAGGCTTCTACACCATTTTCATCAGAAATCGATCTTTTAATAATGCTTTGTTCAGTGTCACTGACACATGCCAAACCATCAATAGGCTGCGACCCAGATCTAAAACTCTTAAAATAATCCATCACACCTTTTTTTGATTGATTAAGTGAGGTCTTCCCCAGAAATTTATTACCTAATGTTTCCGATTCCAAACTGGTGTTTACTTTGCTATTTTGAGCAGTAGGATCCTTAATCAAATCCTTAAGCTCATTGTGTTTTACGGTGCTATAGCGCCTATAATTCCTTAAATAATTTGATCTTGAAAATGGATCTCTGCTTATTAATGTTGTCGCCTTCGATCGAGGCCAAAGTCTCATACAGTTTTTACCAACCAGGCCCAATTCTGTGAAAGGATTTGCTTTTACGTTTTCTGGCAATAGCGATAAACTGCCTATCAGCAGTGTAGTTGAAAGTATGATCTTTTTCATATTTTTTCCTTCAGACTTTACTCTATAAAGCCTTTTGTCGATTATTCCGAGCCAATTGCAACATTAAATATGCATACCTAAAATTCTCTACTTATTGTTTTTCAACATGTTATAAAAAGCTAATAAACTTCAAACTGATTCAGCGATCTCTCAAAAAAATGAGAGAGCTTGGACGTAGTCAAATGTTACCTCTTCTTAATTTAAAAAACAATATTCCGATTGTTGGGCCTGTGGGGAACTTGCGAGGTAAGTTGGAGTATGGAGATCAATGAAACAGTAAAAGTACTTAAGTTATGTTGTAAAGCAGTAACTCGCGGATAGGTAAGCCACTCATGAGTAACTTCCAGGTATGAGCTACTTTATGAGGCCCCCTCAGTTTTCTAAAACATTTAGACATCTTGGCTACGATCCCCTGCTTTTTAAATTTTCTATTTTAGCTTTTTCTTAGAAGAAGCTCTGTTTTAAAAAAATTTGAGTTTTTTGAAAACAAAAAATAACTTATTTACAAACAATTATAAAGAAAAACCTCATATTTCTACAACTCTCGTGACTTAAAAATATTTTGTTTTTAATTACTTACATACTTTTCGAAAACTCGGTTCTTTTGGGCGAAAAACCCCAAGATAAGGCTCTATCTATGCATTTTAGACTGACGTTTCCGTAAGGGTCTGTTTTAATGCCTATCCCTCTGAGAAAAATTTAAAGTTTTAACCCATACCTCACCAAATTCACCAACAGCGTAGGCCGACAAGCTAATCCATAAAGAAGGTAGTAAGAATATTATCTGTCTAACACACCCCAAAAACTTTTTTACCACTTTTTTTATGCTAGTAATCAACAATCTTAATTTTCTTAATATGCCCACCTAATTCAGGTGACATTTGCTGAAGTAAAGGTAAAGTTGCTATTCCGTTGCCGCTTAAATCAATTACATCAAGTCCTGGCAAATCAAGAACGCGCTTTAATTCTTTCGTGAAACAAAAATCATTTGCGGCTTCTTCATAAATTTTATTATAAGATAAATTAAGTTTATGTAAATTTACAAAATTATCGGCAATATAAGTTAAAATTTCAGTAGCCCCCCTTACAGAGATAGTATTTCCACTAAAATCTAACTCCCCAGTATTTGCAGTAGAGGATTTTCTTCAAGAAGTGGAAGAAAATTTGAGCACAATAAAAACAAAACCTATCGTGGCAATTGATTTGTCTAATGATGAATCTTTAAATTCAAGAGATATAAAAAAAATATTAACTTATTTTAAAAAAATGAATATAAAAGTAAAAGCTCTTAATGTTTCAGGAACAGGTATTAACAGTGAAGTTCTCCCATTTTTTGATCAGCTCTTAAAGGAGCCAAGTTTTAAGCGTTTAGATATCTCAGATACAACAGTTGCTGAGATAACAATGGATACGGATAATCCTAAAATAATTTTTGTGCCCGCGAAACTTATGAAAATTCGGGATACAAAATTAAAAATAAAAAATCTTTTTGGAGAAGCTACTTTTAATAGGCATTTACGCTACTATTCCGTAGATACAGCATTTTTTAGAGAGGAAGAGGAAGATTAAAAATTAAGCAGACTTAATTAAAAGATGATAGCAAAGAGTTTAAAAGTACAAAGACAAGAAGAAGGGGTACTCATCTAGTTCTCAAGGCTTTTGTTCTTGTACTTTATAGAATGTGTAGTGTCTCCATGTACAAGATTGCGAAACTTTTTGGCGTGAGTGATGTTGCAGTTCTTAAGTGGGGAAGGAAGGAAACTGATTGATCGGATTGATGGTGGCCAATGCGATTTTGTAACAATGATTGGGGGGGCATCGTCTTTTGCCTGAGAATTGCCATTTTCCTGGCAAAGACTTAACGTTCCCTATTGAGACTTCCAATAGTGATATACATTGCCGCCTTGCCAGATTTATCCGAAGAACGAAAGCTTCTAACAGAAGTTTGAGCATTGTCCATGCCAGCTTAAAGCTAAAGCACTACCTTCAAGACAATTTTGTTTTGCAGTCTTATCTAAACCCTTTGACATCTATCTTTAATTAGATGTCCCAAATTTTCTTACCGTGCATTTATAGACGACTCTCGCTACCTTATTTGGGGACAGTGGCCTTGGTATAAAATTAGGGTTATAGTTTAATAGTACACTGGAGGAAAAATGAGAGCAAAAAGTTTTTATATGGGAATAGGGCTAGTAAATTTTTTTTTGATGCCAGCTTATGGAATGCTATTTGAAGAAAATAATTCAATTTTTCATACGTTTTCCAAACAAACTACCACAGAAGAACCAACTTTAAAAAATGATAATGAGAAAGAAAGTAACCCAAATTGTGGTCTTATTCGTAAGAAGATCCGCGAAGTAGAAAAAATTCTACAAGGCTATGGAAAGAAAGAAGATCAGATCCCCTTGAGTGAAATACAACGTTATGAGTCCTATTTAGAAGACCTTAAAAATTTACATACTCGAGCAAGAAAAGACAAAAAAATGAATGCGCCTCAGGAATTATATTTTATAGTAGATAAATATTTTTAAAGGATCCGAGGAAAAGCTTCTTTGACTCTTTGAGAAGATTAAGGAGTCGTTTTTTCATTTTTCCTTAAAAAGTTATTTTAGGAGAAAGTATCAAAAGTATTCCTCACAAATCTTAAAATATAAAAAATACATTTTGAGTTAGCATGGTTTCTAACTTGGATGTGGAATGTTGCTATTAAATTCCCATTTGAGAATCTAGCACGAGGTTTTTGCTAAAACTGAAGAAGATGAACATTCCTAGGCCATATGGTCTCTAAAAATTAGGCCTCATCTCTTGGTGCACACTTTAAACTTGGCACAATCTTTATTCTATCCGCAAGCGAATTCCCTCTAAATCAGCTGTATTAGGATCATAAAAAGCGTTCGTTTTTTTAAGATGCTCGGTCGCATTTTTAAAGTCAGACCAGTCAATGGAAGCCACATATTTTTGAGCAAAATCCATAGTTCTGATTAAAGGCTCGCTTATCGCATTATGGCTCAACGCCTTAAGAGCATATAAATAATTATTACGATAGATAATGGGAATTATGATTGGGTATTCATTTGCTTTTAAAAGCTCACAATTCATCATAATTCTGGACATACGGCCGTTTCCGTCAAGAAAAGGATGAACCTCTCCAATAATAAACATAACAAATACCGCTCTTTGAAAAGGTACTTCTAAGCTTCTCATCAACTCAAAGCCCTTCAAAAGGGTTCCCGTAACGAGTTTTGGATCAACAAAAGTAGTGCTGCCTGCCCTGTTGACTCTGTCTTTAAACTCTCCAGGTTTTTTATCCGTCCGGCTAGACATAACTTTCAAGTGGCGAGCTTTAAGAAGGGATATAAATTCATCAAAGGTAGTGTATGATTTTGACATTTCATCAATGGATGAAACAATCTGATAAGTTCCTAAAATATCATGAGCATCTTCAGGTCGTTCAGGAAACAAACGACCCTTAAATATAATATCCCTTGCCTCGGTTACTTCAAATTCTGTTCCTTCAATAAAATTAGAAAAATAAGCCTCAAAAAATGCTAAATTTGTTTTTGCCGCGTCTGTTGGATTCAGACGTAATCGATATTGAGGAACCATATTTTTTAAAGCAGCATAAAGAGTTTGAAAACGCTCTATTCTCTTAGCATCATAAGATTGACCTTTTGTGCGGGAGATCGTGATTTCAGACAATAACTCCGCTTCTTTCGTTCCCAGAAGTGTGCCAATGAGCATTTCTAGTCTTTTATACTCATCCTCAAGATGAAGTTTAGTGGATAGAGACTTTGCTTCCTCTCTCAGTTTATTAAGGGTATTTTCCCCACCTCCGACCAAAACACTTTCGAGTTTTTCTTCAATTTCTTTTTGAGACAGAGTTCTCAAAGTTTTTCCAGAACGCTCTCGCGAGGCCCGCATGTTTTCTAGGAATGCGCGCGCTTGGGAACAAATTTTAAGATTACTAATAAATGAATAATCACTCTCCTGGGCGGGTACTCCGATTCGTGGTTTGAGAGTATAACCCGGAAGCAATACATCTCTTTTCCTTTGAGAGATTAAAAACACAGAGCCATCTTTAGAAGGTGCATTTTCCAAGGCTGTTCTGTCAGTAATAAGCCCATCAGGAAAATATTCAGAAACAATGACCCATAAATGCTTTTTAATAATATACTCAGGAGAATCTTTTAGGTTTGTTGTATACAAACGAGCGCTTATCTTGCGGATGTTGCCTTTCTTAAGCTCTCGAGCAACTCTATTTGCAATTTTTTTGTTTGAGAGAAAAACTTCTGGAAACTGATTCAAGAGCATTTTTGTTCCTTAACTCTCGTCGAGAGCAGTCAAAAGAGTACTATTTGTCATTTAATATACATTTTGTGGTATTTTTTGTAGATTAACACTTCAGAAAAATTTTCTCAATAGATGTTTCATCTCATATTTTCAGCGGGCAACAACTTCAAAAAATTCTGCCAGAAACCTTATGAATTTGATGAGTACACCTTTTTTAGGATTTCTAAAAATATTAAAGATCAATTACTTAGAAAATGGTAAATAGAACGTGCGCAGTGAGTGCTTTTTAGCAAGAGTTTATGATTGGAACATCATTGTATTTGTTTCTAGAAACACACAAGGAAGTATATATGAGATTTTTTAAGCTCAAGGTCTGTTATCTAAAATAACCTATTATCTTACCTGAAGACTCCACTTTTAAGGTCTAGTAAAAAAATAAAAATTACCGGTTTTTTCTGAGAAGGGAAAGCTAGATGAATGCCCCCTATATTGCGCTTCTGTTAGAATTTTATTCAGTATTAGATTTGCTAAGCTTTTCTATCGTCATAAAATCGTTGGGTAGAGCTGAATAAAAATCTCCTATTTTTTCTCTTCGCCCTCACCTTTCAGCTGCTCCAATTCCTGAGAAGTGAGAGATGTTATCTTTAATATATCTGGCTCAAAATATTTTTTACTTAATAATGTACGAGCTATAGATTTTTTTTCTTTAACTCTTCCTTCTTCTATTGCTCCGCGCAAAGCATCAAACTCATCAGTAAAAGCCATTCTTTCTTTAAAATAAGCATCCCTTGCCCCGTAGTTCCAACTAAACTGCTCTAAGGTTTTATAAGCTTCTTGGATTTCTTCAGAAGCTTCTTTTGGAATTGCCTTCAGTTTATTGTAACTTGTGAGCATATATAGCCACTGATCTTCAACTGTCTTTAGATCTGCCTCTGACTTTTTAAACTTAGGGAGCTCAACAAAAGCATATGAAAGATCTTCCAACTCATGCTCATGTGTTCTTCTATCAAGAGCTTTATAATAATTGATGTGATCTATTTTCTTTGGAAATAAATTATGGTTAGCTATAGTTAATAAAATCACTGGCTTTAATTCGATGTAATCTACAGCGGTCCCTAATTGACTAGTATATGCATGGGGAATATAATTATATTTTTCAATAAACTTAGGAATATTTCGGTTTTGTATTATTACAGTATACTGAAGTTTTCTTTGGTCAGTGCATTTTACATCAAGAATTGCACGTTTTGCTACTTTGATTTGAGGAGTGTGTTTGGTTGATAATAATTCAACATTTTTAATAGCCCTGCCCCCTTGAAGACGAAGAAGGCTGTTTAAAAAACTAATCAAGAGAGGCTTATGTTCTTCCGTTGCGAACAATTTCATAAAGGCCACATCATTCTTGGGATCTACGAAAGGGCCCTCTTGGCCAGTCCAATATCGACGCCTTTGTTGTGAAGAAAAATCAATTAAAGAACGATAAGGTCGTGTATTAGCTCGAGCTAATAAGGAAAAGCTTCTTGTAAATATTTGTGGTTCTAAGGGTATTTGAGGAGCAGAAGAAAATTTCTTTGTAATACTGGAAGCATTTTTTGTTGAAGCCATATCCATAAAGCTCATTAAAATCCCATGTTTCCCTGCATGAATGGGAAAAGTGAAAATAGAAGTTCCTATGAAAGCCATCATTACGCTTTTATGTAAATATTTCATACCTTACTTTTCCTTATTATTAAATATTTTTTATAAATTAATTATTAGATAAATTTTTCATTAATAAATAAAATACTCCCTCAGTTTGCCGTAGTGTATTTAGTACTTAGTGAGAATGACGCTTTTGTAAAGCCATAAATAAAAAATTAACACATTTCTCAATTTTTAAAAACCCTCATTTAATGTAAATATTTACAAAATTATTAAATTAATTTTTAATGTTCATTAAATTTAAATTAAACAAATGTACTTTTTTAATAAACATTGATATTTCTTATGAAGGAGAAAAGAGGAGGATATGCAGAAAAACATTCTTATTGTCGATTTTCTCGTTATTTCTATGAGAGTGCCGTCTTTTCTTAGTGCAGTTGGGGGCGTTTAGATAGCTTAATTTAATAAAAAAGATCTTTGGTTTTGAAAGAGTTCTTCCAAAACCACTTATAAGGTCAGTATATAATAAGCTTCTAAATTAACACCTGAATATATATTTTTATTAAATAACAACAAAAAATCATGTGAAGAAATTGCCTAAAAGAGTTATTTTTTGGATAAGGATAATGAAATATTAATCCTCCTACAATTATTAAAGAAGAAAATTCAATTGTAACTGAATTAGACGTTCCTCAATAAATTTCTTCCTATAGCCTGCCGTCGTATTAATGTGAGCGGAAAGTACAAGTTTATTAATTCATTTGTCGGAATTAATCTTGATGAAATGATTGCCTCCCTGGATTTTATTACCAAGTAAACTTTGAGTAAGAGTTGACTTTTTGCTGAAAAAGGTCTATCGCTGAGAAGCGATCAGGGCTGTTCAGTGCTAAAACAGGGCTGTTCAGTGCTAAAAGATACCTTCACAAGTGAGGAGGTTTTCAAAATTGGGAGGGTTCAAAAACAAGCCTTCTTTAATATTTGTAACATTGTCTTTTCTAATTCGAGAGGCGTCCTTTCCTAAATTGACGTGTCTTTTCTAGAGAACTGAACAGCCCTGGAGGAGCGATAGACCTACAAGATGGGTTACAACATAAAGCACAGTTGGCCCTTGTTGCTTTTATAATAAAATTCTTTACTCTCCCTAAAGAGAGGTAATCTCAGGAAAGTTCATGACAAAAGCACTTTCCTTTTTAATAATAACTATCTTTTAAATATCAATAAGTTGATAACAGAAAATCCGTTAACTTATTTTCCACAAGCGTCTGTCTTATAAATGATTTGAGGCAAAGAGATTTCTGTATACTCATTTTCTAAGAATTTAAGCCTACTATCTCTCCATAATCGTTCTGGAGATAGATAATTACCTGTTAAGTCTACTTTCGTACATGAAAAATTAGCTATAAAATTTAAAAGACTCTGTACAAAAGAGTCATAACCATCGTCCTCTGATATCCGATTAAAAGAAAGCTTCAACATCTTTAAATTTTTAAATTGTCCACGATTTTCAAGTAAAAATTTAACTATCTCTAACGCTCCTACACTTGTAAGAAAATTGTTACTAAAATCAAGCTCTGTTACATCTTGAAACCTATAATTTTTATCAAGATAAGAAGCATTAATACGCTCAATCATCTTATCAAGTATATCTTGTGTAATAGAGAGTGGTTTGGTGAATTTTATTGCTTTTGCCATTGGATCGTCAGTGATCCCTTCGTTTGAATAATCTAATTTCACAGATTTACTATGTTGAGAGCCTCCTAAAAAAAAAGCAGAAAAAGCAAAGAATATTGTCATATATTTCATGGAAAAATCCTATATTAAAAATAAAATTTCATTAATTGTCATTATTTGAACTTTATATATTTTTGTAAACAATTTTTTATAAGTTATTAATTTAAAACGATACTTATACTTTGTAAAAAACAAGAAATTATCATAGGCTTCAAGTTTTTTTTGAGGTCTATGAACCAGAGTGTCTTAAACAACTAGCTTTTAATATTTTAAAAATTTATTATCTTAACGTTTCAGTGAGATTAAAGGTCTGGGGTGTTAAAGATCCCCACTTATACAGTCCTTAAAAGGTAAGGTAAAATTCTCTTTTGATGCACCAGTTAATTTTTGGGAATTCAAAATTCCCCCTGGAGATTACTCTTAAAGATCGTTGCACATCTTTCTATAACTCAAGCAAAAAACTAAATAACCATTTTATAATTTTTTATCAATATTTTAAGTTCTTCTCATCAGACAGTAGTGCTATAGATGAAAACTCTACCGTATTTTTTTTAACATTATCTGAGTTAACTATTCATCTTTGTTAGACTTAAATATTAACGTATCTCCTTTGTCTGATATAAAATCTCCCGAAGTCATATCTGAAGGTTCAGGCAACTCAATAAAACGTTCACGATGCTTATCTAAATAAAAAACTCTTTTTTTAGGAAGCTTGTAAAAAGATTGCTCATTTAATTGAGCCTGTGTTTTTGCTGGTGGAGTATAGCCTTCTGTTCCCTCGAGAGCTATTGGGTAAGATGTTTTAGATGTATAGCCTCTTATCATAGGTATTGTTTTTTTAGTGAAAAATGAATCTATAAGAGTTGCAGATCTTCGAAACATTGCATTAGCAGGGGAGATCTCCATCATTGCTACAATTACTGCTAATGTAAGACAAGGAATGTAGGTTTTTTCTAAGAACATAGCACGGGGCCCTTTTGGTGTTACATAACGTGAATAAACAAAATATCTACAGTAAAGTCTTACGCACTTACACTCAGTATCTTCTTTTTTAAAATGTTAATCAATGCACTTCTCAATATCTTTTTAATTTTCTTTTGCTTAGACAGAGTGTATTGCTGATAAAATAGGTAAAAAAATAAAATATATTATCTATTATAAATATTTATTGTTTTTTATTAAAAGTAATTTGTATGTTTACGATAATATATTCTCTATTTATTGAATGTAGTAAATGAAGCGTTTAATTTATTAAGGTTTGTTAAGACAGTGTGTTGGCTATCTGAAAAATTATTTAGCATTTTCTAATGTTGCCTTAGCTTTTCTGCGTCTCGCTGGTCACTTTCTAAACATGTAAAAAGTTTTTTTTACGGGGTGAATTTAGCGTTGCCTACGTAACGAAAAACTTTTGATAAGGATGATTCTGGTTACGCTCATGTTTCATCTGGTTGTGTTAATAACTGGCAATAAATGTTTTGTTGAAAGTAATAGGTTTGAGTGGTTTTCATATTTTTGAAAAACTCTTTCAAATAACATTTGAACAGCGGCTTGAGAGAAAGGATCTATTTCATCGTAGAAATTATGAATTTTTTTACAGTTATCAAAAAAATGCATGAGAGCCTTATCAGAGGTGCGGCTTATTTTTTCCTCATATTCATTAAAAATATTTTTTTTATTATATTTTTTAACATAACTCTCATCTTTTTCTGAATCTAAAAAGTCTAAATTCTGTTGTATTCTCCGAATGGGAATAAAAGTCTTGCACCATATACACTCATTAAACGAATCTGCATTAAACTCAAGCAATTGAGTATTATAACAAAATGCTTGATTCAAATAAAATAAAGAAATTACAAAAGCTATTCTAATGATCTTTAGCATCTTAATTAACTCCTTTTGAGATATACACCTTAACCTCGTACCCTTCATTTTTGATAAAAGGTTGAAAAATAAGAAACCACACTACAAATCTTGAAATTATTCTTTTGTATTGCAAAGTAATTTTATTGTTTTAAAAAAAAGATAATAAACAATAAAGATCTTAATGCCCAATCAGATTTTATTCTTTCAAGGAAATGCTTCCTCTTTTAAATTGCTATCTATTTGATCTATATTTAAAAAATAATCCAGCATGCTTTCTGCATCTATTTCTCTAATTTGGGTACCCCCTTGCTCCTTAAATTTCTTCAGTTTTCTAAGTAAAGCTAAATGTTTTAAAGACATTTTTTTTACCTCCTCAAAAAGCATATATATACTTATTTTATCCTTAAACTTACCTTCATCATATATTTTTTTACAAACTACCGCAAATTGCATAAAATATTCATTCTTTATTGCTTCAGTTGTATCTTGATAAAATTGTAGAAAATTCTCAGCTTGAGTATATTTTGGATCTAACTCCTCTTTCTCTGTTAAAAATGATAAGCTTCTTTTAATCATTTGTTCCTCACTAGGAACTCTAGCCCATATTCTATGCTGGTAGGTATCCGCTTCCAATTTTAAACGTTTATAATTTACACCATACGCAGAAGTTGCTAGGAGGCAAGCCATAATTGTAATACCTAGGATCTTATTATTCATCTTAATCTCCCTATTTTATTTTTACATAGAGTAAAATTATTTAGATTTACAGCCGCTCCACTCCTTTTAAACATCACCTCATTTTAGGATCATTTCTGCTAGATGCTCTTTTGTTTTTGGCAGAAAAGCGCCTCTTGTTTTCTGATTAAATTGGATTTTTGCAAAAGCCGTTCTTCTCCAACCCTAACGCCGCGGTTGACTCCCAAAAGAAATTCAGTTCCATAAATCTAGATCATGGTAGGCTTTATGTATTCTATATATTTCTTTTTTATCTTTAAATTGGCATAAGTACATAGGAGGTATATACATTATTTTACGCCATATTTCTGGAAATGTTGATTCTAAGGTGTAAAAAAATACAGAGGTCTCACTAGCAGGCGTACGACGGATGTCAAGAAACTTAAATGTCTCTCTTTCTAAAAGAGGCCGGCATACTTCAAAAACATTAACATCCACTGGATTAGCTGTTAAATTAATGTATTTAAGATTCTTAAATCGATCAGCATGTTCTGGGCTTGTTATAATCCCCACCAGATAACGAATGCCTTCTGTCGTTAAACGATTTGCTCTTAAATTAATTCCTTCAATATTTGGCCCTCTTAGCATATCTTCCACAACAATATCTTCAATAGATAGATGACCTTTTTGCCCCTTACGCCTCGTTTTGGGAGGATCTTCAACACCGAAGCCTGGATATTCAATAAAATAACCACAGCTCCCTTCGTCCATACTAAAAAGAAAAATGAGAGCCAATACTAAAACTACCGTTTTCTTCATCCCTCACCTCACAAGGTTAATTATTCTCTCACTATGAAAATTACTTCTATAGGATCTACACATATTACACTTTTGGTTTACAAAAATCATTTTTAATAGAAATTACCGATGAGGTGAGCCTCTGAAGTAGAAAAAATTTTGTTATGGTTATTTCTTAATCAAAAATTTCATAGTGAATTTGATCAGCTTTTAAGGGTTGTACCACGGAAGCCGTGAAACAAGAGTTCATGAGGATGAGCTTGCTACTGATATTTGAACTCATGCGTTGAGATTGGAACATGTAAAGTAGGAAATGCTGGATAAATTTTTATGGCTGGGTTTTCTAAAGCTTCTGATTGTTCTGCTTTTACACTATATTTTGTTTTTTCTCTTTTTTCCCGAAAAGAGCTGGTAATGTATAAGGGAAAATCCTGTGGATCAATTGCGAGTTTTTCACACAACGCGGCTTTGAAAGCCTTTAAAATTCCCTCAGGATGAGTATAAGAACGTACGAAAGTATGGCTACAAACGGGGCAAATATCATGCCGTGAGTGAATGTTTATAAAAACGGCTTCGGGCTTAAAGAGTAAAGGGTGTTTGAAAATGTCTTCTAAAATGCTAGGTGTTGATTCTTCAATATATTTTAATAATTTTGGTTCACTATGCCAGTAGGTTGAAATGACTTTACTACCAATGTTGGACATTTCTCTCTCTTGCTTGGCAAGTTTTTCCTGACTCGATTTTGTAACAGCTGCTAATTCTTTAACAAAGTCTAAGCTAACCCCTGATGCTAAATCTATTTTTTCACAAAGTGCGCTAATGTTTTGTCCAGCTTCATGTTTGGTCGTTTGTAAAATAGAAGCAACACGATTAAAAGCCGCTTTATTTTTCATTAACTCTTTCCAAACGTCAGCACCAGCATCACTAGGGTCCATTTGAGAAAAAGCTTTTTCTGCTCTTGCCATAATATGATCGACAGGTATTGGCTCATGATCAAAAAATTGAAAATGTGGTCTAATCTGTTCTTCAAAATAGCATTGACCGCCAGCTACTTTAATACAATCTTGTACAAGTTGCTGCTTATCAGGGAGAGTTAACCCTTCTTCCTTTTGAAGTTTAGCAGCATACGGTCTCATAAGCCTTTGAGCTTCATCATAAATAGGATTAGAGATAAAAGAGGAATCCCAACCACTCTCAAAAACGAGCCATTTATTATCTGGACTTTGTAAATAATAGGTTTGAAGGGAAGCCCCCTCTCCGCCTAAAAAAGAAATGCTCGCCAAAACAATGTTTGTAGAATTGTTAGATGGCAATAATCTAGCTACTTTTTCTTCTTCTGTTGCTAAAAGCTGGTGCAGTTCATCAAAGTTGATAGTTTTTTCTTTATAACCAATATTAAGGCTATGAACTCCTTCCCATCCATCTTCTGGCCATCCTGCATATCCATGCGTGCCAAATAGAATGGTTAAATAAAAAATAAAAAAAGCTATCTTACCAAACATAAAATTTCCTTTTGCCCGCATCATTTACTGATAAATAAAAATTATTAATGGACTGACGTATAGTAGCTGGTATGTGTTTTATACCAATCTTCGAATTGTCCACGCTCAGCTATAGGAAATTTATCCTCAAGTAATGTCTTAAAAGAAAAAACAACCTTATGCTGAAATTTATCAATTAACTCTTTCTGTTCTTGATGTTCTTTCACAAAAGAAAGAGCTTGGTTAGCAATTCCATTTCCTACAATATTAACATATTCAAGATTCTCAAATCGTTCCAAAATAGAAGCAAGAAGCTCTAAATCTTCCTCCGTTCTCAAGTCACTGTCAAAGAGATTAAGAAGTTTAAGATTAGGAAGAAAAGGAAGTAGTTCGTCCGCAACTTTTTTAAGGCCTACCGTATAAAGCATAGTACCTTGAAGATTCAAAGTATCAATTTCTGCAAGCTCTTCTGGATCTAAGGCACGAGCTTGTCGAATAAATTTGCTAGTTGAGACAACCCCTTCCCCCCTAAGCCACTCATTATCCTCATCGCTAACAACCTTCGTTCCATCTAAAACATGCCCCGACATCACTGGGCTGTTTAAGCTAAGTGCAAGAAACAAGGCGACGAAGTAAAGTTCTATTTTAATTTTCATACGCGCTCCTTTTTACTTATTATGATCGTATGTTTAATGTAAAATTTGTTTTTAAGAAAGTCAAGTTATTTAATTCTCTCTCAAGAGTTGAAAATATTCATATAATTCAAAAAGAGTAGACTAAGTTAATTTACATTTCTGTGATGCAAAGCCCTAATGATTGAGTGTGTCCAAGAAAACCATTTTTAACTCTCTCTACTCTCCTAGGTGTAATAAAACTAATTAATTATTTTGCAGGCGAAACATTGGATTCCTTGAGTAAAAATATTCTCTAATTTTATTTCAAATACTTTTATTTTACGTCAAATTTTATAAATGTACCAAGATTTTTAGCTCTGCCTACTATAGATCTGCTGCGAAAGTTGAAATTTCAGTAAAAATGTAGGAAAGTATGGGGCCCTAATTGCAAAAAGGAACCCCCATGTCCTTAAGATACAACAAGTTAAAAAATCATCCAACAACTTTTAAAAGATTATTTGGTCTTTTGATTGATGAGTTTGAACGTATTCTCAAAGCTGTTGAACCCCAATGGGAGAAGAGAGTTGTCCGTTGCTATAAACGCCCTGGAAGAAACAATAAGCTGTCCTTGAGCGAACAGATTTTAATGCTGTTGTTGTATCATCGAACCTATGCGACCCAGATATTCATTGGCTTTCTCTTTGGCATTGATGATTCTCGAGTTTGTCGAAATATCCAAAGGTTAGAGCCTATTTTAGCAAGAGTAATGGCTATTTCAAAAACGCGACACCTTTCTCAAGAGGAGGTTGAAGAAATTATCATTGATGCGACGGAACAACAAATTGAAAGACCTAAAAAGGGCCAAAGAGCTTTTTATTCTGGTAAGAAAAAGCGCCATACCAACAAAACGGAAATACGCATTCTTCCTAAAGCACGGATTATTCACATCTCTAGAACAAAGCAAGGGGCTGTTCACGACTTCGAAGTATACAAAAAAGGAACTCCTATTCCTAAAGATTCTACAGCCTTTGCGGATTCAGGCTATCAAGGGCTTGATAAGCTTCACATTAGAACAGAGATTCCTTTTAAAGCGTCAAAAAACAAACCATTAGATAAAGAAGATAAAGCCTATAATCGAGCCCTTTCTCGCATTCGTGTCAAAGTTGAAAATGTATTGAGACAAATTAAAATCTTTAGGATTCTCTCGGATCGTTACCGAAATAAAAAAAAACGTTACAATTTAAAGTTTAATATTATTGCTGGAATCGTTAATTTCAAAAACGGGTTTTCTACAATTTAAAAAATCATTATGCTTCCAAGGACTTTAGCCTTTTTCCTGCGATTGCCCATTCGCTGTCAATCGTGTGAACTTCTCAAAATAGGTCTTTGTCGAGTTTAATTGTCTCTAGTCGATTTGGATTCTTCAATTTGTGAGGGTAAAATTTTAAAATAATCTACTATTTTTATAGCCTTTATTAAATATAATAATTTATTAACTATACAGTAATTTCAGTACTAATTATTAATTTTTTTATGCTCGAAAAATATCTTTGAAGACTCCCGAGGACCACAAAATCATACTGTTGGAGAAGCCGTGTCAATTCTTTTGTTTGGCAATAAATTTCAATAGTTTTGTTATCAAAAGATATAACTCCTATCCTACTATTCCATATTTCTAGATTACATCGAGGGCCCATCATACTTATAACTTCGGTGCAAACATGTTTCCATAAAGGATCTTTTATAAGAGAGAGATAGTACTTTGCTTGAGTATTATAGCTTTGAGATTCGGTCTGAAAATGTTCACGAGCAAGAATTTTCTTTGAGATAGTAAGTTGCGCATCCTGTAGACAATTTTCCACAGTCTCATTTTTTATTACTGCGCAGAGTGGCGATGAAGCAATATTATAATTAAGAGTTGGAATCATTGAAAAATAACAGCATGTTGTAACTATCTAAAGTATGACTGAAAATAAGCTTCAGTGCTTCTCACAAAATAATCTCCTCTAAAACCTAAACAAATTTCTGATTCACTAATGCCCAGAGAAATTAGTATATTCTCACTAAAAAATTATGACCGTAGATGAGTGCCCATGAGTCATAAAGTTCCCTAAAAGCTGAAGGAGGAACCACTACTATTCATCCTCCTTCACAAGTTTTAGGGAGGGACAAAGCACCTTTAAGAAAGATCCTCTGCGGTTTTCTCACATATTGAAGTGAGAAATAAAAAAATAACAAAACAACAAATTAATTTAATAAATAAAAAAATAACATAAAAACCAACTTTTTTAATATTAGAATACAGCATAAAATTTTGAAGCATTAATTAAGCATGAAGGTCATATCATTTACGAATAACGAAATATGATTAGTAATGTTGAAAAAATCTCAAATTTAGTTAAAAGTTATTTTTTTATTCCCTTTTAGCGGAGGATTTATGAGCAAAATTAAGACCATATCAGCTGCTATGGCAGGTACAGCTTTAGAGTTCTATGATATCACTTTATATGGTTTTTTTTCTTCTCTTCTGGCTCCTCTCTTTTTTCCTTCTTTAGATTCCACAACCTCTTTAATGGCAAGCTTGGGAGCTTTTGCAGCTGGGTTTCTCATGCGTCCTTTGGGGGGAATTTTTTTTGGTTATGTGGGTGATAAATATGGACGAAAGAAAGCCCTCGTTATTGCAATTTTACTTGTCACTTTACCTACAGTCACCATTGGACTCGTTCCTACCTACGTAGAAATTGGAGTATTTGCTCCTCTTACGATTATTTTTTGCCGTCTACTCCAGGGATTTTGTGTGGGAGGAGAATATAGTGGGGCTGCTGTTTTTATTGCAGAGCAGGTTCAAAAGAAAAGAGGAGGTTTTGCTGGAAGTATTTTGTGTGCCACTGCTTTTCTAGGTGCTATCGTTGGGTCAGGCCTAGGAGCTCTTTGTACAGCTCCTTTTATGCCAAGCTGGGGGTGGAGGATTCCCTTTTTGATGGGGGGTGTTTTTGGCTTAATAGCTTATTTCTTTCGAAGACAGATTAAAGAAACAACTCCCTTCTCTTTGGTACAAAGAAAAACATTGAAAGCTAAGTTTCCTCTAGGGCAAGTCTTTAAGCAAAGAAAGCTAAGCTTTATTTGCACAACCGCTATTGGAGCCAGTGTCCAAATTCCTTTTTATATTGCCTCTATTTATATGCAAATTCTTTTAACCACCAAGCTTATGATTTCTCCTTCCTATGCTCTTGTGATGAATACAAGTATCATGGGGCTCTGGATGATCCTTCTTCCCTTGGCTGGGCTTCTATCAGATAGATTCGGATCTATCAAATTAATGTCTTATTCCGCTCTTTCCGTAGTGATTATTGTCTATCCCCTTTTCTTTTTGCTCGAATATCACCTCTGTTTAGAAACCATTTTATTTGCTCAAATCGTCATTAGCATAGCAGGCGTTGGTTTTATGGGGGCAGCTCCAGGGCTTATGCCCCAGCTTTTTCCTGTGGAAGAGAGAGTCAGTGGAACAGCTGTTGGATTTAGCTTAGGGCAAGCCCTTTTTAGCGGTATCACTCCTCTTATGGCCACGGCGTTAGTTACGTGGACAGGAGACTTTAAGGCTCCAGCTTTTTATCTCATTTTAACAAGCCTGATGGGATTGCTAGCTGTAAATGGGGCTCGTTCGCTAGTAGGGGGCACACAAGCGCGTACTTACGCTGATTTAAAACAATCTAATTTAGCAACCTAATGTCATGTTTTTTAGGTAAATATGAAACACTTTATTTTTGGAGCCTTTCATGAAAACTCAACCTCATATTTTGTATCATCAGCTTCAGGCCAAAACTCTTATAAGCAATCTCCTCGGAGATTCAATTGAACGAACAATAGCCATCTATCTACCCCCGGATTATAATGAAAGCCGTCATTATCCTTTATTAATGGCTCTTGCTTCTTATAATAATTCTGGACTGGGGCTAATCAGTTGGCAACCTGGGAGAGAGAATTTAGCTGAACGTCTTGATCGATTAATAATCTCTGGAGAAATGTCTCCTTGCCTCGTAGTGTTTCCAGACTGTTTTACACGCTTACGAGGAAACCAGTACATCAATAGTAATGCTGTGGGACTCTACCAAGATTTCTTAATTCAAGAAGTGATCCCTTTTGTTGAAAATCTTTATCCAGCAGGAGGTCAAGGCTATAGAGGATGCTTTGGAAAATCATCTGGTGGGTTTGGGGCTATCACTCATGGAATGACACGGCCAGATATCTGGTCTGCTGTTGCCTGCCATTCGGGAGGTATGGGGTTTCAATGGATGGTTAGTGGGTATATCTCGTTAATTTCAACCGAGTTAAAGCGACATAACTATAATCTTGAACAGTTCATAAGATATACTGAAAGTGCTTACAAACTCACCCATGAAGAGTTTGTCTGTCTTATGTTTTTATCATTTTGTGCCGCTTATGACCCTGACCCCTCTTGTTTCCTTGGCATTCGGCTGCCGTTTGACCCCTATACCGGCCAATGGAGAGAAGAGCCTTGGACAAATTGGCTTGCCCATGACCCAGCCTTCCCTTCAATGGAAAGACTCAAAAGTTTGTCCTCTCTCAAAGCGCTCTACATTGATTGTGGAAGCTACGACCAATACCATCTGCACTTTGGAGCACGAATTCTCCACAAGACTCTTTTAGAGAAAGGAATTAACCACTTTTATGAAGAATTTTCCGATAACCATACAGATTTAGAGTATCGTTATGACATTAGCCTGCCCTTTATGGTCAAAGGAATTCTGGACCAAAAGGAAGCCCAAAAAGCATCTTGAAGAATTGGTTTTGCGAAAAGAGATGCAAGCAACCCAAAAAACCCACTCAGCAAGAGATAAATAGCGGGAGATTTAGGATCTCCTGTCCATGTGACCAAAGTAGTGGCAATAAGAGGAGCTGTTCCTCCAAATAGGGCTTGCCCAAGCGTATAATGAAAAGCGACTCCACTATATCGTTCTAAGGGGGAAAAAAGAGTGGGGAGAAACCCGGGTAAAGCAGAGACAAATGCAGCGCCCAAGAAGCTAAGAGCCCCCATGAAAATGAATATGTTAATTAAAGAATCCGTATTGGCTATCAGAAAAAAGAGAGGAAGTGCCAAAACACAAGTGAGAAAAGAGGATAAAGCCATTAAGACAGGAAGCCCAATTTTATCAGCAAAATAGCCAAAGATTGGTAAGAAAATTATCCACATTAAAAGAAAAAAACTGTTAACAAGCATCATGGAAGCTGTTGAGAATCCAAAATCTTGAATAAGAATAGGATTGAGATAAATGGACCCAAGGTAGAGAGGGATCAAACCATTTGCCCCCATGGCGACAACGCATAAAGCGTTTCTCATGTTACTCCTATAAACTTCAAAGAGAGGAACAGCCCCTTGTTTTATAGAAGATTCTTCATTTTTAAACTCTGGGGTTTCTGGAAGATTTCTTCTTAAAAGATAGCTTCCAAAGCCAATTGCTCCCCCTAATAAAAAGGGCAAACGCCATCCCCAAGTCGGCATAAATGAAAGAGTAGCGCAAGCTCCGACTAACGTTCCTAAAAGGGCCCCTCCAAAACCTGTTGCACAGAGAAAACTTCCCATAAATCCGGATTTATGGTGGCGTGAATGTTCAGCTACAAATATAGCTGCTCCACTGTATTCTCCTCCAACACTAAATCCCTGAACAAGACGACATGCCATGAGCATAAGAGGAGCAAGGATTCCTATAGAAGCATACGTTGGGAGAAGACCTATAATAAGTGTAGGAAATGAAGCGACTAAAATAGAATTAAGAAGAGCTTTCTTACGTCCAAAAAGATCTCCCAAATGACCAAAAACTAGCCCCCCTAAGGGGCGCATGAGAAATCCCAGGGCAAAAGTCCCCCAGCTCGCAATCAAACTGACAATGTAATAATCACTTGGAAAAAATAAGGGAGCAAGCATAGCTGCAAAAAAACCATAGAGCGTCACATCATAGTGCTCCAAAGCATGCCCAATCATGGCCGTGCCTATGGTAATATTCTTCTTCATAACAGCCTCCTCATGTCATAATTGTAGAAAGTATATTTTACTCA
Source organism: Alphaproteobacteria bacterium (assembly GCA_017992885.1). Lineage (GTDB taxonomy): Bacteria > Pseudomonadota > Alphaproteobacteria > UBA9655 > UBA9655 > UBA9655. The sequence continues at coordinate 85,837 of JAGONT010000003.1, read as the reverse complement.
TCATAGAGAACAAAGAAATATTATAAAGGAGGTTGATGATCTCTTTTAATAATCTCTTTAAGAAATTCCTTAAAGATACCAATGCGCTTAAAGTTGTTGAGAGCTGTAGGGTACATATAGTAAATATCTATTCGAGGTCCTATAATAGATGGCAAAATAGGGATGAGCCTGGATGAACGTAAAAGGGGAGATTCTTGAGATAAGGAAACAATCCCCAGCCCTGCTTCTGCTGCTAAAAATAAACCATAAGAAGAATTAATGCACATATAAGGCTTAAAGGGTGTTGAAGATAACCTTAGCAACCAATTCACTTCATCATAAGGCTTTGCAATATCATCACCAAAGGACAATATGCGATGATTTTCTAAATCTGAAATTTCTTGAGGCATTCCAAAGTTAGCAAGATAAGAGGGATGAGCATACAGTTTTAGTTGCCAAGTCATCAGATATTCTTGCATCAACTCATCACCACTATTATGAACAAAGGGCCGTAAGCTCACCTCTATTTGAGTGTTATCGGGTGGAGAAAGGTGATCATCTCCAATAATTCTTAGATTAATTTCAGGGAAACGTGTGTTAAACTCACCTAAATAGTAAACAAGCCAGGAATTCACGAGAGAATTTGTTGCTTCTACTTTAAGCGTACCTTGTATTTCGGTAGGTTCTTCTCTTAAAAAATGGCGAGTTGTATCAAGTTCCTCAACAATTTTCTTAACAGTTTGATAGAGAATCTCACCTTGCTTTGTAAGAACGAGACCCGTGCTCTTACGTTCAAATAGCTTAAGTTTCAAGCGTTGCTCTAAATGGATAATATGGCGGCTTAAGGAGGACTGGCTAATATTAATTTCTTTTGCAGCACTTGTTATGTTTTCATGCTTTGCAACGTAATAAAATATTTTTAGCTTATTCCAATCCACAACCTCACCTTTTTTATAATATTATACAATCTATTGCATAGTAACAAAAATTTAATTTTTAAGAACACTATTTTTACTTTATGATTAAAAAAATACCTCTAAAGTAAATGTTTTTATTACCATGACCCCACTCACTAATAAGTCTAATTGAAGCCTTTGATTCGTACAATATTATTTATTAATGATTTTCTCCGTGAAAGCATCAATTAATTTCTTATTTTTAAAAAATGTGATTAAATATTGAAAACACTAATAAAAAAGCATTTCTCTTTTGAGAAAGAGACTGCTAGAATTATTTCGTAAATAGCAGGAGGGGGCTGCTAAAGCATTTCCAAATAACAAAAGTAGGGAGGCAAAAAGATCGTGAGATCACCCCCACGAGTTGAGAATCAAGAAATTTTTTGGTTGGAAACGTAGGCGGCTACGATGTTGGCAACAAAAGGAGTCATATCAGATAATTCATGTTTCTCTAGCATTTTCAACTTTCTGTTATAATTTATCAATTACAACCGGCTAAAGCCGGTGGTTTGAGTTAACGCTTGCAAAGCAGATTATAAGGGTAAACCCTAGAACTCTGATATTCTGAAGTCATCTTTTTTGTGATGTTCTTCTTGTTGCTCAATGTAACGCTGAACATCTTCTGTGTTGACGTTTCCAACGGTTACCACAAAATACCCCCTTGCCCATAGATGCTGGCCCCAATATTGTTTTCTCAAATGCTCGAATTCTTGAAGCATTTTTCTGCTGCTTTTGCCTTTGATATACTGCACAATCTTTGATACAGGCAGACTTGGGGGAACTGAAATGAGTAAGTGTATGTGATCAGGGCTAAGGCTTCCACTTACAATATCTACGTAATTTGCTGCACATATTTCACGAATTAGTTCTCGAGCCCTTGTAGCAACCTGCCCCGTTAATATCCGATATCTATACTTCGTGCAAAATACGATATGATACTTGAGGTCATATAGGCTATGTGATCCGCGTCAATATTCCATAAAAGGAATGATACTGAAGTATTCGCCTCAAGGCGAGGGTGTTAACCCTATCCCACTAAGCTACATAAAAATTTTATATTATTTTACATAATCAAGAAAAAATATCAACTAGTTTTTTGTTTTATAAAAACATGTTTTTTAGTGATTAGGCTCCGTGAACAAAATTTACCTCAACCAAATATCAACCGCCACAATATTTAAGAATCCAAGATAAGCCTGAGCTGTCTTGTCGAATCTGGAGAAAATCCTCCTAAAGTACTTGATTTTCCCAAAAAAACATTCGATTAAATGCCGCTCTTTATAAATATCCTTGTCATAATTTCTTGGAATTTTTCGATTTTTACGAGGAGGAATAACGGCCTGACATCCCTTCTTTTCAATGGCATCGATAAATTTATCATCATCATAGGCTTTATCTGCTAAAATATCTGAACCCTCAATCCCTTCTATCAAAGATGGTGCGGCTTTAATATCGTGCTGCTGACCAGATGAAAGTATGAACTTTAAGGGATTTCCTAAAGCATCAACCATTGCATTTATTTTGCTTGTAAATCCACCCACACAACGACCTAAAGCTTGCACTTTTTGGCTATCTTTCTTGTATCCTGCAGCACAAGCATGGGCTCTCACAGTGGTTGCATCAATCATTACAGCTTCCAAGTCAGGATCTATTTTTAGTTTCTCCAACAAACGTTCCCATATCCCTTTTTGTGCCCAACGAAAAAATCGACTGTGTAAAGCTCGCCAGTCTCCATAATAGGACGGTACAAAACGCCACTGACACCCTGTTCGCGCAACATACCATAGGGCTTCATAAAAAAACCTAAGTTTTTCATCGTTTTTTGTATGTAATCCTTTCTCCTCTCTTATCTTTTGATGGATGACTTTCCAGTCCTCGTCTTTTATGTAATACTTCATCTCGGTAGTTCCTTTCTGTTGCAAACGAAAGAAACTACCACTTTTTCCTAAAATTTTAAATTTTGTTCACGGAGCCTAGTGAGCATTCTGTAGCAAGTTTTTTATCAAATCGTATAATGTCTGCTTTTACTCCTAAGTTTCCAAAAGATCTAGATAAAGATATCCCTATTGAGAGTCTTGAAAACGCGCTTTAAAAAATAACTTGGTATTCTTACCATTGAAACATTCAGTTGTTTCATAAGATAGCAAGATTAGGAGGCTACATTAACAGAAAATCTGATGGGGTCCTGGAATCATATGTATATGGAAGGCTGGACATACCTCAATCGCATGATCTCTGATATAAAGGCTATATGGGTCATGCTAAGACTTCACCGGACAGTTACACGTTGTAGGAAGAGTCGCTCTCTTAGAAGCTTTAAATTTCCTAAATTAAAATTGTATAATCTTTTTAATAAAATATCAATCTATTTTGCGTTATTATTTATAATAAATAAAAAATGAAATTTTAAAATTCTTTTAAAATTCTATTTAATAAAGGAGAAAAATTATGAAGGTTACATTAACAGCGCTGTCTCTTATACTTGTTTTGGGGAATGTCTCAGCGGTGCAGGCGGCAGTATCACCAGCTGTATCGCCGCACAGAGCAGTCGCTACTGATGTTTCGGCTACCCGCAACATTGCGACGGCCACCCCGGCAGCACCAGCTCTGTCCCCCCACGAAAATCTCAACCACACGGTTTACACTCACTTAGGCGCTGTGCCTGTTGATTCAGATCTCGTTGATCTCGGACATCCAGAGGGCACTAAAAGATGAGCATCCGGTGAATTAGCTAGAGCGTTACTATTATCTTGTTTTGAGTTGTCTCCTTGAGTTTTTTAGACCGTTTTCCATCGGAGTGTAATGTAAACTGGTGCGTCCAGCGAAGATACTGCGTTGGATGTCAAGGATGATATAACCCCTGCTATCCTTGAAATTCTACTTTTTTCTTTAGAACTTCAAAAATAATATGCAAGAGTTTATGCATCACTGCCACTACAATGACCATTCCTTTTTTTCCTCGCCCCTTAAGCCTTTCAATAAGAGGACTTAAGGCTGAGTTGCTTCTCATTAAGGATAATCATAGAAAATACAATAACTTATGAAACTTTTTGCTGCCAACTCGCGACAAGCTTCCTCTGCCCTTTACCGATATTCCAGAAGTTCGAATACTTGGGTTCAACCCTGCATAGGCTGCTAACTGTTTCGCACATCTAAACATTTCTAAATCCGGTAATTCTGCGCGCCCTTACTAAACCTTAGTCAAATGGGAAGGCTTTTACGTATATTTGTTACCTTCCTGATAACCGCATATGGATCACAGGGAGATCTCTCTTTGATTCATCTTTGAAAGCTCATGAGTTATTGTGGAAGTTGCTGCTTCTAGGGATGTTTTAGCGTGGGTTTGCGCTTGTTGAATTTCGGGAACAGCAGGGAACTTTTTGTCAAAAGACGTATTTCTAAAGAGAAAATCTCCTATTCTTCTTCGAAGAAATTCAATTTCATGTGAACCTAATCCTTTAGAGGAATGGGCGTAGTCTCTTTTCTCGATCTCTCGTGAAATTTGGACCATGCTTTCAATTTGACCACTGGTAGGTTTCTCGCCATGGGTTTCTTTATATCTTAAAACGTTCTTCGCACATAAGGTCGCCGCACTTTCAGAAAGTCCGTACTTTTGAGAGAGTTTTTCTGTAAGTTCCTTCGTCTGCTCTCCATTCTCCTTCAGCTCTCTTTCTGCAATATCCTCAATTCTAGAAGGAGGATTTTGACCTTTTTGCTTAGCTTCAAAATAGAGTCGCCCTTCAATTGAAGCTTGCCGTTCAGCAATCATATGCGCAAAGAGGCCATCCGTTTTTTCATTAAAATTGTCTTCTCTCTGCCAATCTTTGATAATGTCTCTTCGAATTTCAGGAATTCGATCAAGTTCATACTTGGCACGCAGAAGATAAGGTCTTGTTTGTTCTTCAGTTAGGCTCGTTCCTTTTAAGGCATGAGCATGAAACATGAAATCCGCGGCTTTTTCTGATTGTAGAACAATGCGTTCCTTAAGTTCTGGAGTTAAGGGGCGGTTTTCTTTTTCAAGGTAATCACAAAGGTACCGTACACAGCGTTTTTCTATTTCCGCAAAAGATTTTCCTTGAGCTTTAACCCCTGACTCACCCTCTTCCCATTTACTTTTGGGAGGACCTTTCGAGTGTAAAGAAGGTGCAGGAATTAGAAGATCTTTTGTTATTTCCTTTGGAAGATTTCGTTGCAGAATCTCTCTAACCCCTTCACGGCCTTTTGTTTTGAGCACATCATTGAAGTCTTCATTGAGCTTATCTGGCTTTACAACCGTAACAGAAAATCCTTTGCTTTGGAGATCAAGGACAGCTTTCTGAAGGCTACGTGTTGCAGGAGAATCAGTGGTGTCATGATCTGCACAGACGATAATCTGAGTGTTTGGGTTACCATTTAATAGGTTTTCTGGGGTGAGGCGCTTTATATTCGAAAGCCCTAAAGTTGCTTTAATTGTTCCTTTGAGTCCAGCTTCCTTTAAGCTAAGGGCTGTTTCTACGCCTTCTGCAACAAACAGAACGTTTGAGCTTTTCTCCTCTTGAAGGGTAACTGTCGATCCTTTCAAAATCCCAAAAGATCTCTTTGTAACGGATAGATCTGCTTTCGCAGCTGTTTGTGGATCTAAGCACGTAATCTGCACAGCCGTTACCTCTCCTATCGAAGAGCGAGCAGCAGCCATAAGACCAGGATAACTCTTTCCGGACGTAGGATCTCTAAAGCGAGGCAAAAATTGAAGATCGTTTGGCATTGACTCTTCTATATTTCGATGCTCTTTCAAATAACGCTCGGCTAAAGTTCCCTGAATGGGCTGCCCTTTTTCCCAGAGTGTTTTCGCTCTTTCAATCTTTACCTTGCTTTCTTCAGCTTCTTTTTGGAGCTTTTTTTGCTCGCTCTCTTGGGAGGAATATTTTTGAGGAAGTCGTTTGAGAGATTTTAAATCCCCTCTTTCAGGTATGATCCCTGCCCAAGAAGCTCCATATTCAACCGCTTCCTTAAAAGAAAAGCCTTTAAGCTTGGTAAGCATCTCAAATGGTCCTCCAGCTATTGACGTATCTCTCCAGTCAAGCCAAGCGCCTGTGCGAAGGTTTACTGAAATTTTTCCATTATTACCGTAACGCCGTTCCACGGCCGTAGAGGCCGCTTGATTGTGCTTTTCTCCCAGAGAAGAAAAAATATCGTCTGCAAATGATGCTATATTTTCGATAAGCACTGCTTTAACAACGTCAGCTTCAATAAAAGGTTGCGTATTTTGAAGAATGAATTTTTGGTCAATCTGATGAGATGGCCCCGAAGAGGGTGGAGCCTTTTCTAACTTACTGCGGTATCGCTCTGCATAGTCTTTTACAAGAAAAAGATGTTTTGACTCTTCAATGATTTTTCCTAAGGGGGTTTCCAGGAGATGGGAAGCTGTTTCATTCCGATTACGCGCACACTCAAAAAACTCTGCATCACTCTCAAATTTTGTGCGTTTCATTAAGGCAAGTCGTTGCCCCTGAATCTGCTCTTTTTTGTGAGAAAGGTTTATAATTTCATGGGAGAGGGTTTCTAAGTTCTCTTGGCTAAAACTTACCCCCAATGACACCCCGAGGTGTTGAAGTTTTCCTTGAACCTTTGTTTGTAAATTTTGCTCGGGGGCATAAGGAATCTGTCCAGGATTATCCTTATTTTTTTCTAATTTGCTTTTTGAGATTAGAGCATGTGTCTCATTAACGAGCTTATCCAAAGCAAAGACACAAGAGCGATTGGGTTTTTTGTCTTCTAAAAAAGACAAAACTTTCTCTCGGTGCATCGCAAACTCTTCTTTTACGGGCCCTAGTGCTTTTTCAATAACTTCACAACGAGGCTTCCAAAGAGAAGAAAATGCCTCTTGCGTTTGGATGTACTTTTCAAGGACTGGAAGAGTCATACTCTTTTCTTGAAGGTGGGAAGAAACCTCATGAAAAAGCCCATAGAGGTGCAAAGCTTCAAAATTCACGTCCCGTGTTTTAAGTTGGGTTTTTATACAAATTTCCTGGTATCCTTCTTTCTCCAAATGAGATAAAAGATCTGCCGCAAGCAGTGCTTTATCCCCTCCCCTCACCTCTTGGTAATGAGAGACCAACTCCCCCATCTGATGCTCATAGGCCTCTTTTTGCATTCGCCCATAATCATGACCAAAGGAAACTTTGATAATCTCGCCATACTTCTCTAAAATTGGCCCAGCAAGAGAAAGTTTCTTTTCTCGTAAACTCTCCCACGTCTTATCTTTAACGTGATCCATTTTAAAGATGCCAAGGTATCCCGAATGACCTTTCCGCAAATGACTCTGAAGATGGATGAGCTCAACGTGTCTGGCTTGAATATCTTGAGGAAGTGATGGTGAGGGTAAATTTTCTGATGATAGAGACGTGTACCCATTGACGACCTTCGCTAATTCTCGTGTTACCAGGCTTAGAGTTTGGGTGTTTGCAGCTTCTTTGAGAATGGCGTTATCTTTTTCCTGAAGATTTTGAGGAGCTTTTTTACGTTTAGGTTTCTGTGTATTCTCCAGCTGTCCAGCCTTTTCGAGAACTTCTCTTGAAAGGAGTTTGTTTTCTGCGTTTATCGCTTGACCCTCTTTACCTTCATGAGAAGCGTTCTTTGTCCACGCGTTTAAACTTACAATCTGATCATCTTGGAGAGCTGTTACTTTCTCAACTGCATGGGTTTTAATGATTTGCCACTTCTTTGCGGCTTCTTGATGCACAACCCGATACTCGGTCAGGGACACAAATGCCGAAGAAAGCTCTTCCACAGTATTAAAAGGTAAATGACCCTTCTGTTTCATAAGCTCTAAGCACCCTTGCTCAAATCTCAGACGTGACAAGTCAACGCCCATGCTCTTTGAGATTCCATAGAGGGGTTTATCCAGCTTATCTCCCTCTCCAACCATACGGCGTAATTGATCTGCAAATTCTAAGCGTTTTTCAATGGTCTTTGCTAAACTGTGTTTTAAGGCTAACTGACGAACTTCTCCAAAGACTGCATGCTTTAATAATTGCTCTTGGGAGACATCCGCTCTTTCAAGAAGAGAGCTATACTTGTCATAGAACTTAACAACCTTAAAAGCTAAAAAGTCTCTTTCCTTAGAAGATGCCTCAAGTGCAGTTTTTAGAGGGGAATCTCCCTTCTTCTTGATAAGAGCTTCTTCGTTTTTCAAAGCCGCAGCAAATCGTCCGCAATCTAAAGCTTGCTTTTTAAAGGCGAGGAGTTCATTAAAGACCCCCCGTTCAACGGGAGTAAGTTTTTCAGAAAAAGCCTTTTGATGCTGGGCTTTTATATAAGCTTGAGCGTGCTTTTCAGCAGCTTTTAAGGAAGGGGGAACCTTATCATAAACGTCTCCCCCATAACTAACATACGCCTCTTCTTTCTTGATGGTTTTAAAGAAAGGACGATGAATTTCAGGGAAACTTACAATCTCATAAGCTAGTTGATTACGCGTTTCTGTAATCTCTTCGTAACCTTTTAAAAGAGCAGATGTTTTTGAGAGTTTCTCAGTCTTTGAGAGTTGATCCCAGAGAGTCCGAGCCTGGCTAGCGACAGCTCGATAGGTTTCAACTCGTTGTAAAGCTTCAACTTCAACCTCGTTCAAAGGCTTCTCTCTCAATCCAGCCTGAACTTCAAGAGTGATTTTCTTTATTCCTACTTGGTTAGCAAAGGTTTGACAGAGATCCCACTTTCCAAGAATCTCCTCTGCGAATTGATTTCTTTCATGCTGAGCAGCTTGAAAATCCGTCCACTCACTATGATCAAAGGGAGCGTCAGGGTTTTCCTTTGAAATTGTTCCCCAAAGATTGCCTGCTTCATAGGCAGTCTTGAGGTATTCCCTTACAAGCTCTGCTTCGAGGCACCCTTGAGTATTAAAATCAGAGATAAGCGGCCGATAATCACTCCTTCCTACAGCAACTGCCATGTCGTTGATATTTGAAGCTTGGTCTTTCGCAATAAACCCTTGGAATCCAAACCGATGTCTTGTCATCCAAATAAGGGTTTTATTGGCATTCATAAGGCGATCAAATAAGCCATAAGTCCAATCAAAAGTTTGGCCCTCAGCTTTATTGACCGTCATGCCGTAACCATACTCTACAGCATCATAGGTCTTTAAATTAACTCGTACCAAGCGATCGTCTTTTAACAATCTGACATCAAGGATCGCTTTCTTTTCATCAAGAGATTGAATTTGTCCGAAAGTCCCGTTTTTTACTCCTTTCTTGGGAAGAGAAGAGCTACCTTTCTGGATAGGAGAGTCTATTGTCTTAATAAACCACCCTGTGTGATCATTCTCTGTAAAAACAATCCGATCTCCCACTGAGAATTCTTTGCCTTTAAAGGTAAGGCTTGCACCGAGAGACCCACGTTGCTTTAATTGATGTCGGATAGCCCCATTTAAGTCCTCTACATCCTGATTTTGAAAAGAAAGAGCCACATGAAATTCCTCGGGATGAAGCCTGAGATTATTGACATACGCTTCAGCGAGAGCATAGCGGGTTGATTCTACCGATTCTTTAAAGGTTAAACATCCGTGTTCATCATAAGGTTTAAGTCCCTCAATAACGTCATGGCTATTTAAATGAGCTGAAGCCGCTCGCATCCAGGGTTCTTTTTGACGGTGCACTTCTGTGAGCTCAAAGTGCCCGGCGCTGTTTTCAACAAGGCGAGAAATATCTGCCCCAAATAAAGCCTTAATTTGCTTATTGTCTTGAACAACCTTTAAGTGGGCTCCTGCTTTTTGAACTCGAATGAGAAGCTCTTGCCAATGATGACCCTCTACCATGTTGCCTTCATCAAGAACGACGACATGGCGCTCATTCAATTGAAACGCAGCCAGCTTCTCTAGCTCCTTGTGAGCCACACGGAGAGATTCTCCCTTTAGGGTTGGGAGCATTTCTTTCAGAGTATCATATTTCTTCCAACGCTTGCCAAGCTGGTCAAGCGTATAGGCAGTGATATTGAGATCATGGCCTAAGAGTTCAGAGACTTTTCCTTGAAAAGCCACGCCAAGAGGCACATACCCTGCTTCTTTATAAGCATCCACCATAGGCTTTAAAATTGTTGTTTTTCCCGTCCCTGCATTACCCTTAAGAACCCGCAGCTGATGAGGCTCTAGCAAATAGTCAATAGCTTGCTTTTGCTCTTCAGAAAAATCAAACTTATTCTGATGTTCAGCATTTATGATGGCGTCCTGTTTGATCTCTGAAGAGATTTCCTTACCCTTAGAAAGGCATAGATGTTGAACAACATCCTTAGCATTTTTTTCGAGCTCAATAGCTTTCTGTGTTGTAAAAACGGCTTCATCTTTTAGATTCTTGCCAAGCCCAACGATACTCTCATAACAAAACAAGTGATGGGTATAAGACCGTACTGTTTCATCAAAATCTACCTTAAGCTCTTCTCCACTCAAGCCCACATTGTCGTTTGAGATATTGAACATGTGAGGAAGGACTTCCCGTGTCTCCAACTGTGCATTCATGAGAGGCGTTTTTAAAAGTTCACTTTCTAAAAGACGCGTTTTTAAAAGACTGTAGAGGTACATGTCTCCCCCTACCCTTTTAAAAACTTCTCTCTCAATATCAACTTCCGTAAAGACAACTTTCCTAGCGGCAACAAGATTCACAAGCTCTTCCGGAGATTTAAAAAGCAAACGAATATTGTCTTGGTGAATCTTGTTATTTTCATGAGAAATACGACTTCCATCTTGGAGCTTATGATGAGCATTAGGTCCTAAATGGCGAGTAGGGATAATATTAAGGCCCCGATCTTCATATGAACGAGCATCTAGCACATAGTTGTAACCTTTCTCCTGAGCAAACTCATTGGCAATCTCAGCAGCTTGATGTCGAATCTCGATAACCTTTTCTCGATTAATTCTAAATCGGCTTTTAGAAAAGGTGTCCTCCACCCAAGGGCGTGTTGTTGAAAGAATATGGAGGTGGGGGTTTCCTTTATCGCCGTGAATGGCATACCGAACAATCAATTCGTTTTGAACGTAACAGCTTTTTATAATTCTTTGGGAGAGGTCAAGAAGATCTTCAGGGTTCTCAATCTCAAGAGGCAGCGCAAAATTTGCAGTGTATCCGGTCGCACAAGACTCGAGAAACTTTTCTTTTGCAGCCAGGCTTTTAGCATTCTTTTCAGGGTCATTATGGCCTCGGAATCGCGTTTGAGCGATATGATCTTCAAAAGCCTCAACAGCATTCTCTAACAATTGCTTATCGTAAACCCAGTCAGGGCACTCATCAGGAGCCATGGTTCCTTCATAAAGAAGTCCCTTCTTATTGGAATAATCAAAAACAAGGCTTGTACGCTCTTCTTCAAGCTTAGTGCAGGCAATATAAGCTGAGTGAGCGGTAGTGCTTTTGCCCCCACTTCGTGAGATAACGCCTAAGTTCATGTGATATTCAGCCATATCCTATATATAGGATTTCGAGAAGGCCGCCGGCAGGGCCGCACGCACGATTTTCAATCGTGCATAAGTGCGCCTTTAGAGACTCGCAGGCTCCTCCCTTTCAGGACTTCTTCATTCGCTTCGCTCACTTGATAATAACTTTAAAGGGAAACAACAAAAATTCAGAAGAAAATGGTTTGTCTTCGAAGACCTTTGTCAAAGCATTTTTACTTCTAAACTCCCTGTATGTCTATCTAGACTATACCGGCCTACATATATAATTTCTTAAGAAAATATTGTATTTACGCTTAATTTAAGGTAATATTTATTCACTGCGTTTCTACAACAATAAAAAGGACTACCTATGGATCCTCTTCAAAAAAAGATTAACTTTCTCCTACAAAAGAAGCAGACAATTACTCAAGAAGTAGACCTTCTCCTCGAAAAACGGAATAAGGAACTCCTCGATATTCTAAAGCATGTCCCCTCTCCCTCTATTGACCCAGCTATTTTAGCCGGAGGACTTCTCCATGTCTGTGAACAAGCTGTCGCGAATCCCCAGCTGGCTAACCAATGGAGAGAGAAAGGCCTGAAATTTCGTAGAAGCAAAACCTCAAACTCAAAGACTATTCAAACAGCTGCATAGGATGACCCGCTTGCTCGCACAGACGAATAGGAAAACAACCTTTTATGCTTCCAAGAAAGCTTCCGCTACGAGCCTTCAAAGAAAAGCAGAAACCAGAACAAAAATCCAATTGGGAGGACTTGTCATTAAATCCGGCTTGACGGATGTATTCTCAATTTCCGTGGGCGCAGACCTGCAACTCGATAGTGAGGCGCGAGAAAAGGCTACGCTTCTCCTGGGCGCTCTTATTGAAACAAGTCAAAATCTAACGCTTAATCCTAACCAAAAAGAAGGCTTAGCCGCCTTAGGTCATGCTGCTTTTGCAGAACATTTTCTCACATCAAAAGAGAAAGTTGTGCGTTAAAATGATTTCCCCTCCCCTTCATTTAAGAGCCACAAATCCTTCAAAAAATCTTTATCGTTGGTATTCTCTTCGCCTCTGCCAGGATTTATTTGGAACATGGCTTCTAATTACCCAATGGGGTCGGAGAGGCTTTAAAGGACAGGGAAAACAATATGCATTTGCAGATGAAGACCATGCTCAAAAAGAACTACAGCGTATCCTCAAAAAGCGTCTTAATTCTCATAAACGCATTGGGTGTAATTACGCCATTCTTCCAGAAGAGCCCCCTTCCCTTAACTTGAAACAACGCTGATTTTCAAATGAACTTATTGAGTAAGGCAGACATGTTGAACAAAAATAAACCGGGAACTTATTTAATAAAACAGAGTGCAATGCGGATGAAAGCTCTAAACATCTCAATCAGGGAGCTTGAAAATAAAGCTGGCGTAAAAACCCACGCTGTAAGGAATATTTTAAGAGGGAAATCCAAGAACCCCAGTGCCGTAAACTTGCAGGCTATTGCAGATTTCTTAGGGTGTACTGTTAAAGATCTCCTAGACATCCCAGAGGCTTTACAAGAAGATGATGAGTCTGAATCCTTAGATGAAATCCCCATAAAAAAGTATGTTGAATACGCAAAAACAGAGCTTATGCCAAATACTGTGAGAGTGGTCAATACCCTCCTCCAACAAAGCAATAAAGAGATAACCGTTGAGCAGTTTCTCCTTTATATTAGAAAAGTTTACCTCCGTTCTCTCCAAAGAAATTCTTATGAAGTTGATCTAAAATTTGCGGAGCGGTTTAAAAATCTCATCGGATAGGCTAGCCTCAAAATTGTTAATATACCCTTCCATAAATATATATAAGGCTTTAAAATCAAAAAATGCTGGAAAAGAGAAAGTCCCTCAAAAAAAGAAGATTCAAAGTCTTTTCCATTTCAAGGATTAGCCTCTCCCCTTCCCTTCTCACCTTCTTCTTAGGGTGTGGCATTGGTTTTATTTTCTATCCTATTGTAAACCCACAATGGAACGTTTTTTCAACTGAACAGGCTCACATTCAAGCCTGTTTTAGCCCGCAAGGACATTGCACAGATCGTATTGTCTCAGCTATTGAGAGGGCAGAATCTTCTATCCTTGTGATGGCGTATTCATTTACATCCCCTCCAATAGCTCAGGCCATAGCCAATGCTTTTGAAAGAGGAGTTAATGTGAAAGTTCTCATCGACAAATCTCAGCTCAAAGGAAAATACTCTCAACTTTCTTTTCTCTTCCAGAAAGATATTCCCGTTTTAATTGATGATATTGCTGGGATTGCTCATAACAAAGTCATGATTTTTGATGAGAGGTATGTCTTAACCGGCTCTTTTAATTTTAGCCAAGCTGCCGAAACTAAAAACGCTGAAAATCTCCTTCTCATTGATGATCCTGCTCTCGCCCAAGTTTATAAGAAAAACTGGGATTATCGGGCAAGAAAAGCTCAGCAGCTTTTTAAATAGCTAAAAATAGAAATATTTTTAATAATTACAAAAAAGATTTAAAAGCCTATATGATTTTAATGAAAAAAGAGAAATTATTAACTTAATAGTAAGCAGAAAAATCCGAGGGAGATTATCATGCTTCCTTGGCACAAAAATTTGATGAGGGAGTTGAAAAAGGAGTCGAAAAAATAGCAAAAAATATGCTTATGAGCGACATTAATATTGAAATTATAGCCTCTATAACAGGACTTACGGCGCAAAAAATAAAAAATCTTTCCTCTAATACAGAGAAAAAATAGTCTTGTTATGTATTATTATTACTTACCTCGTAGCCTGCTACAAGAAAGTTTGCTGAGTTTTCAGAAGCTGATAAATCCTTTGGTCGCAAAAGCGAGGTCTAATGCCTCACCCAAGGATATTTATTTTCCTAAAATTTAATTTGACATTTAATAAAAACTTAGTATCATTTATTAAAAAAGAGGATTTTATGATTAAAAAAGCGCCACTAAGTCTACTTGTTTCAATCTTTTGTATTTACTCTTCATTACCATCCGCCGCTATGAATGATCAAGAAGAGTTGAGGACCATGGCACAAATCATACCTAAACAAAACTCTTTTAGCCACGAGACAGTCCAATCACTGAAGAAGATGATGCTCTTCAGGCAGCTCCCAGCAGAGATGAAGGGGCATGAATTTGTCGGTTATGGTTTCATAGACAATGAATCACAACAAGTGAGTCATTTTTTATCCCAAGCATCACATCTAACCACTCTTAACCTCAGTGGAAATAATTTTACATCAGAGTCATTGCCCCATATTTTTCAAGCGATAAACAACCATCCTGGATTGACAGAGTTAGATGTTTCTTCCAATTCCCTAAATGATGAAGGAGGAAAAAGGCTCTTGGAATTCATTAAGTATAAACCCGACATAAAAATACTGAAATATTAAGTAACAGGCTTTTAGTATTTTTGTTGGGCAGTCTTTCCGCTTTTGTGGGAGTTATGCCTCCAATCTGACTTGTAAACACACAGAGGACTCTGTCTGCATAGACTACTTTGATAAAGCGTAGCAACAGCTTGTGAAGTTGTTGTTTACTTATAGACTATATAACTCCTTATTCTATTACAAATTCCCTTAACCAGTACAGCGGCTAAAAGCAATGCGTAGCGCTGCTCCAACTTTAGCCGCTGAACTACTTACTGGAATTTTGAGGTTAGCTTCCTCAATAATTCCTTCACACCTCCATACTTCTAAGTCTTCATGATGGCTAGGGCGGATCGTAAGAACATTTTCGTGGCGTTCAATCATACAGCTTTTCATATTCAGAAACAATTCAGTTTTATTTTTGTAACCGTAGCGATTTACCATTTTTTTTATCCAAGCAATATAGTATTTTTCCGCCACTTTTTCTAATGCGCATTCTTCTTTATATGACAAAAATCGACTTTGTTTTAGAGCGTCAAGAACAGCCTTACCAAGTACCTCATTTGGCGTATCCGCTATTAATAAATATTCGGTTGTTGTAGGATCTGCCATAAGAAAATTGTAGCCCGAGTAAGCCTGAATACAAATAAAATCTCCATTGTATTCAACGCCCACACACTTTATCCGAAGGGGCTCATTCATTTTATTTCACCTTTCATGAAGGACCAACACTCCTTTACACAACTTTACTGATCCATATTCGTTCGAGACATGCCTTCAATTTTTATAACGATGCTTTTATTAATTTACGTGAACATATGGATTTATCTGTAAAATAACATGCAACAGTCTTCCCTCTTTTTGCTGATTGATAAGTATACCATTCTGAACCTCCGCATAGAGTGTTTGATAAATTCTGAGGGCCAATCCCTTACTTGTCAATCTCACAGACTTCCAAAGCGAATTAACGCCCCCTCTGTACCAAATTTTTTGAAGAGGCTTTCATCCGATAGAGTTCTATCTTCATTAAGAGCCTCTTGAATTGTACTTTTTGAACCCATCATCGATCGGCTAAATTGTACTGTAACCTGTAATGTAATAATGTCTCTTGTTTCTTCTATTATTGATACTTCTTTTCTCTTTGTTCTTTTTTATTAAATCTTCAGAAAAATTATATTTTTTTTCCTATAAGTGTCCCTTTTTAACCGCATCCTCTTTAATTCAAATTCCTAGATTACGAGTCAAATTCCCTGTCATTCTGGTTCTATTCAACATGGAATTCTCCTCTTCTTAAGTTAGGAATGTGGGGCATGAACGGAGGATGAGCTCGCGCCGTTTTTTTCAGCAATACGTGGGGATCATAAGCTGTGTTCGAAAAGCTTTTACAGAGGATAGAAGTTGCCTTTTTTCCCCCCTTCCCTTCAATTTGTACTCTAATGTTTCTGGCCTTCGGGTATGTCCTTTGCATAATAGATAAGAGCTTCAAGCGAACCTTCTCTATTCGGTTAAGACTTTGTTGATCCGTACTCTTGATCCAAACGAGTTTTCCATCAAACTCTACAAACCGTGCCTTGATAATGTCTTTGAGTTCAAACAGAGGAATCTGATTGTTTTGTTGGGTTCCATTATTCAACAGGCTATCTCCGCTGAGCTGCATACACCATTCTTTCCAAATTGGGTCTTCAATAGATTCTAAAATTTTTCTTCTTTCTTCTCCTCTGCTAAGATGGCCGTCTTCTTTGTGTTGAGGCTCCTCAGAAGCTTCAAAATTTCCCTCTAACACTTTGAGAATATTATCTTTTGATAAAATCCAATCAAAGGTCACACGCCACTTGTTAGCCCCCTTCCCCATAAGAAACGGAGACGCTTTCACACGCTCACAAAACCTCTCCCATTCCTGAAGATCATTTTTAAGATATTGGTTAAGAAGAAGTTTTAACTGACGCTTTCGACCTACTGTCAAGAAAACAACTTCTTGCCCAACATGCTTTTTCCAAAGCTCAACTGCCTTTTCAAAAATTGACTCCAACTGACTTTCTCTTACAACAGGTTCTTTGGGAATATGCTCTTTTTTTTGGTGAGCGTTTTTTTGAACAGAAATTTTTTGAAGCTCGCACGCGCGTTGTGTGTGATCTCTGTTTGTATTCTCTGGGTAGTCTCTGTTTAAGTATATGAAGGAGCAATTTTGTACATTCGAAGTTTCAAAATGAAACTTCGAGGTTTCAAAATGAAACTTCGACGTTTCTGCGGCTTTCAGAGGGTTTGCTCGATTTTCTTTCACAAAAAGCGGCATTTCTTTTAAAGAGAATCCAGGAAGATGATATCCCAGAGCTAAGAGATCACTTTGAAGCTTTTTTAGATTCAATCGATATTGAGTTGTTTTATCCCATCTATTATGAGGGTTTGTCCTTTCATCAACCCACTCCTTTTCCATAAGAAAGTTTAAATACCGTCTCATCGTAGATCGAGAAACACGCAGCATTGTCTCTTTTATAAGATCATCTGCCGTTTTATAGATCCACCCATGGCGAGGAAGTACGTTGCAATCTCCGTTAACAGATCTCTCTTCTTCTAAAAGAAGGTCAAAATCTTTTACACGCTGAGTCCAATATAAAAGCTGATTGAGAACAACCGCCACAAAAGGATCTCCTGTTAAAGCCACAAATTCTTCTCGAATAACAGCTACTTTTAAAGGACAGAGGGGAATATCTCCTTCCCAAGATCCTTCATGTCGATGAACAGGTGATCTCATATTGCCTCCTGTATCTGAAAAGAAGACTCTAGAAGCTTACCCCAATTAGCTTTGCCAAAATCTTTTTTCTCTTCTCCTTTGAAAGAGATAATCCCATGAAAAAGTTTGTCTAAGGACTCTTGAGGGCTAATCTCTAAAATCCATGGCCAAAAAATTTTCTTCTTTATCCTCAGACATTCAATGGGATTTAAAGTTAAACAAAGAAACCCACTATTTTGCTTACTTCCAAACTCACGTAACTTTTCGAGGAGGTCTCTATAAAACACCTCCATAAACTGAGGCCTGTCAGCAGCACTGGAGAGACCATAAGGCTCAAGAAAGAAAGTACATTCCCATACCCATTTTTCATCTGGAATAAACGTTGATAGGAGACTTCTGATTTTAAGATGAAGATCTTTCACACGCTTTCTATGAAGAAAGGCGCCTCCATAAATTTCTCCCTCCTCTTCTTCAGCGATTATAAAAGTCGCCTGTGACTTCTCTTCAGGTGAAAAATAGAGACTTTGTTGAAGCTGCATTAATCCCATAAAGAGATCAATATGAGATCTGTAATAACACTGCCTTTGTGGCTCAATAATTTCAAACATAAAGTCTCCTTTGTTCTTCAAATGGTTGCTGATATTTTTCGTTTTTATAAAAACGAAACCATGATGCGAACCCAGAAAAAGCTTTATGCAAGGAGCTAGACTTATAGAAAAAGCTACAGTAGCTTTATAAGCAATAGGACCTTTTTTGGGTTCTGTTAATTTTGTTAACGTGCGTCTGTGATGGTCCTCGAAAACAATCACAGATGCATTTTAAGAGTTTATCCCTTTCTTTTTTCTTCAAAAAATTTTATTCAATTTTGAGAACAATTTTTTTGTTCCTTTTTCTCCAAAATCATTACTTTTTTACCTTCAAAAAGTCTCTAGTCAAAACATGACTAGAGACTAGTTAATTTATCTTATTGATACATATGATAAATTTAGACAAGCACCCTTTACTGAAAAATAAAACGTATTATTGGAGCATTTTTCATCCTCAATCCTAATCATCCGACACGGAAAATTCTTTCTTAAGATGGAGAATAATTCTACGAAAGCCATCCAAGAAAAGGCCTCTTTGGTTGAATGGATAGAGTAAGATTTGATTTGGGGTTCACTTTTTCAATGGCAGTGCAAAAATCCCCCAGAGTGGTAGGTGAAAATTTCCTGCCTATCTGGTTGCCGCATAATTAATACTTGATGAAAAATACATCAGGGAGGAATTCAACGACGCCAAATATATCTCAAGGTCAGAAGTCAGCAGATCACAGGCTCACCCTCTTAAGTATCCAACAAACTCCTGCGTATTCTGAACCATAAAATTCACGATAAAACCTAAATTATGTGGCAAGCGGATAGGCAGGAAAAATTTTCCAACCCCAGATGGAGGAAGAAAGTATGTTAAAGGAAATCAAAATTAAGGAAGATATTCTTCAGCACTCAGAGTTGAAGAATAAGATGCTAAGAGAAGGACAACATTGCGCCATCAAGGAACTCTAGGCAAAAGGCACAGCTAAACGTGCTATAGCAAGGCTTTTTGGAGTAGACATCAAAACAGTTCGACGACATTTGAAGAAGGAGGGATGCACACAGTTTACCAAAGAGATACTGGAAACCAGAAGAAGCTTTTGGGGGATGAAGAAGCTTGGTTATAAGTCGTATGCCCTGAGGTAGGATACAATACTACAGTTTTACTTCGCGAATTAAAGCTGAGGGGTTACCAAGGCTTTTATGAAACAGTAAAGGCTTTTAGACTGAACCTGTCAGGTTGACTGGGGAAGTTCTTGAATATAGGTTGGGAGAGAACCAACTTAAAGTTCATTTTTTTGGTATGGTATTAGGATACTCAAGACAGTAGCATGTCAAAGATTATCTTAATGAGCGTTTTCCTAACCTCATCAATGGTCATGAAGAAGCTTTTCAATGGTTTGGAGACATGACGAGAGAAATTCTTTACGATAATATAAAAACCATGATAACCATCCATAATATACAAACAGTTTCCCCTTGAAAGAACCATAATTACAGGAGACGCTGTTTTTTCCCAAAAAAGTCTGCCAATTAATTGTAGACAAAAAAGTAGACTATCATTTGCCAGGCGACTCGAAGCCGATGGAAAAAGGGAAAAGAGAATTTGCAAAACTGTTTCTGCTATAACGAGTTTAACAGAACAAAGAGCTTCTGCTGAAAACCTGTTAATTCTCAACCACAATCACTGGACAATAGAAAATTAGTTGCACAGAGTAAGAGATATGACTTTTATCAACCAAAGGATCTTGCAACTCATGACTTCCCTGCTCAATACAAGCTACCCAAGTCATCAAACGAGTTAATTCAACACCTGCCTATGCCCTTCATTTAGACTCAAGGTTTCCTAAGCAAATCCTTAACCTCATTATGGAGAACTAAATAACCCTGGAAAAAAGTATGCCTCAGAAAATGTTTGATAAACTGAACAAATCTATTCATTATATTGAAAAAAAATAAGGTGATGAACGTGTATAAGCGTCCGCATTTTGAAAAAATTATGAAAAGAATAGAAGGCCCTCGATTCTTCATGCAAGTTTTAGCGGGTCCGCGCCAAGTTGGAAAATCAACTCTTGCTCATCAAGTAAGAGAGGCCATTTCTTTTCCTTCTCATTATGCTTCTACCGATGGATCTGCTTTACATGACTCTAAATGGATCGAACGACAATGGGAAATTGCTCGACAAATGGCAAAGAAAGCCAACAATGATTTAGGGGCTTTGCTTATTTTAGATGAAATTCAAAAAGTTACCCATTGGTCTGAGATCGCAAAAAAGCTTTGGGACGAAGATACTTTTAATAAATTGAATTTAAAAGTAATGCTCTTAGGGTCTGCTACGCTTCTCATTCAAACCGGCTTAGGAGAAAGTTTAGCAGGTCGATTTGAAGTTATTCCCATTTCTCATTGGTCATTTAAAGAGTGTTGTGAGGCATTTGACTGGACTCTTGATCAATTTGCCTATTTTGGGGGATATCCTGGTGCAGCTCAGCTCATTAAGGATGAAGAAAGATGGTCAGATTACATTATTGATTCGATCATTGAAACGAGCATTTCTCGTGATGTTATGTTAATGACACGTATTTATAAGCCTGCTCTTTTGAGAGCTGTTTTTGAGTTAGGTTGCCGTTGTACGGGACGTATTCTCTCCTACCAAACGATGCTCGGTCAAATACAAGACGCTGGAAATATTTCTATACTGGCACATTACCTTGAGTTACTTTCAGAAGTAGGACTTATCGGAGGGTTGAAAAAATTTTCTACAGATCCGTTACATCAAAGGGCATCTAGCTCAAAACTCCAAGTTTTTAATACAGCTTTAACGACAGCTCAAAGCCATCTATCCTTTAAAGAAATGCGACAAGATAAAGACGTATGGAACAAGTTAATAGAATGTTGTATAGGAGGGCATATCATAAACTCAGCTCTTGGAACTAAAATTGAAGTTTTTTATTGGAAGGAAGAGAGTAATGAGGTCGATTTTGTGATACGTAAAGGCAAAACAGTCATAACAATTACGGTTGAAAACGATAAAAAGGGATTAAATTTGAGGGGAGCTGAAAAATTCACTCGTTTATATAGTCCCCAACAAAATCTCTTTGTGGGAAAGCAAGGCATTCCAGTTGATCAATTTCTTTTGACTCCCCTAGAATTTTGGATAGATCCTGCTGTAGAAAATCTTAGACACTCAGCTTAAGTCAAATTTATTTTAGATCAATTTCTCAGAAAATATTTATGAATTTGTATGAATCCGATATTCAACAGCAAGTCCATAAACTGTCTTTAGCAAAATAGAAATTTCTTATTTTTACATTATTAAATTAAGAAAAAATTTATCTTTAAGTAATCAATTAGCATAGAATTTATAGCAGCAGTTCCATTGTGATAAAAGAAAAGATGAGGTTAGGCTTTCACCTTTGCAAAATGGACATATTAATGTTTTGAGACAGTATTCCTTCATCTTACTCAAGCACTCCCATAGTTTAATTTTTTCCCTCCTTTTTTATATTGTTTCTACATGAAAACTAAAAGACCCTGGCAATGCTAGTAATCTTCTACTTTTCCATAGCTGAAAAATCAAACGTATTATCGGAGGATTTTTCACCCTCAATCTTAGTCATCCCACACGGAAAATTTTTTCTTAAGATGGAGAGTAACTCTACGAAAGCGATCCAAAAGAAGGTCTCTTCAGTTGAATGGGTAGAGTCAAATTTGATTTGGAATCCACTTAAAATAACCCTTGATATGTACTCCGAATGGATGTACAATTAAAGAACAAAGGAGAGAAGAAATGAGTCAGTTGAGAGAACCACAAGAGCCCGTCCGTAAGGATAACCGCTTGCAGATTCGTGTTGACGAAGAAGCTTACCATGTTCTTGAAAAAGCTGCATGTTATAGACATGGCTCTTTAAGCCAGTTTGTTCGAGAGGCTTCATTAAAGGAAGCTGAGAAAATTATTCGGGAACATGAAGCTATGACTCTTTCTAATCAGGATTGGGTACACTTCTTGGATGCTTTGTCTTATCCTGCAAAACCTAATATAGCCCTTCAAGAAGCATATGTGCGGTATAAGAAGACTCTTCAAAAATGAAAATTCAGCTTCTACAGAGGAATCTGCATGAGAGAGATTCTTTTTTTTGTGGGGTTGAGGCCCTTGATGACTATCTGAAGAAATACGCTCTACAAGATAGTAAAAGGAATCTTACAAAAGTTTTTGTTTTGGAAGGAAGCACATCGCAAGAGGTAGCAGGATATTATACCCTGAGTCCATTATCGTTTTCAAAAGATGAGCTGGGGATTGCGTTCTCTAAGAAGCTACCGCACTATCCGATTCCAGCAATACTTTTGGGGAAATTAGCTGTCGATGTCGCTTATCAAAAACAGGGAATAGGAACCTTGTTACTTATGGATGCGCTATTAAGAGTTTACCAAGCAAGTCAGGAGAGTTTTGGAATTTATGCAGTGATTGTAGATGCTAAAAATAATAAGGCAAAAACTTTTTATGAGAATTTTGGGTTTATACCTTTCCTCAATGAAAATTCTCGCCTATTTCTCTCATTGGAGACGGTAAAGATGCTTATTGTTAACGTTCAGAAAGATAATCCATTAGATCATAAAATTGCGGTTTGCTAAACTCCATTTAAATCTCTTCGGAGTCTATCCCCCGCCACTTTCGACGTCACATAATCTAACCCTGATGCTGAATCCAAGCCATAGACCATCACAAAGTAATGAGGAACCTTAGCGGAGTATTTTAATTATCTCATTTCCAGAACAAATTGTAACTATGATTAAGCGGTTTTAAGATAACCACCAGGATCATTTAGCTCTCCAGTAAGGTTTTCACTTTTTTTGTTCCACTTCTAACAAATCCTTTAAGATCAAATAAGCATCAGGATGAGCATTACGTTGGAATATATCTAAAGCCTTCTTCATAAAATTTGCAGCCGCTTCAACATTACCTTCCAAAAAATAAACCTTTCCTAAGTCCCATGAAACTAAAGCAATTTCCATTGTATCCTTGGTTTGAATTTTCGTGTAAATAGCTTTACTCTTTTCAAGAAAGGTCTTCGCTTTTGCATAATCTTGAAGATCTCTATGAAAATTTCCTAGGTATCTTAAGATAAGAGCTCGACGAATACTCAATTTAAATTTAGGTTTTGTATAAGTGAGAAAGCTCTGGTTAAGACATTCCTTTGCCTTGTTGTACTGACCACTCTCTCGGTAAAAGTTTCCTAAATGAGCAGCAGACCAAGCGACTCCAAGATTATGTGCCTTATAAATATCATAGCCTTTCTCAAAAGCAGCTCTTGCTTTCTCATTCTTCCCAAGAGCTTTATACGTATTGCCGAGATGAGTTAATACCCAAGCATTCGCAATATGATTTTCGTTAAAATAAGTTTTATAAATAACATGGCTTTGTTCTAAAAGATTTTTAGCTTTTTCGTAATCTCCTAACTTTCGGTAGACATTTCCGAGGTGGGTTGAAACCCAAGCGATTGAGCTGTGATCCTTAGGATAGGTTTTTTTATAAAGAGTAAGACTTTTCTCCATCAACTCTTTAGCTTTCGTATATTGACCCAAGCTCCTATAAATATTGCCTAAACGGGTTAAAGGTCCTGCATTCTTAATATGTGTTTCAGGATAACGCTCTCTAAAGAAGAACAGACTTTGTTCAAGGACCTCTTTTGCGCGGACATAGTCCCCCAGTTCTCGATAAACATTTCCTAAAGAAATTAAAACTTCTACTCTTTTAAGGTGAGAAGCAGGGCATTTTTCTTTATACAGGGCAAGACTCTGTTCCAATAAATTTTTTGATTTTTCAGTATTAAAGAGCGCTCCTTCCAGCCTCCCTAAATTCGTTAAAAGTTGAGCGATCTTGCCATAATCTTGAGGTTCAATTTTTCTGTAAACTAAAAGACTTTTTTCAAGTAGATGTTTAGCTTTACCATATTCTGCTAATTGATTATAGATATGGCTCAGATAAACTAAAATGTGAACCGTAGAAAATGTATATTCTTTTTCATTTTTGTTAAAATAAGCCAGACTTTCTTCAAGAATTTTTTTTGCTTTTGGGTAATCCCCCGTATAAAAATATATTCCTCCTAATTCACCTCTGAGGATTTCTCTAGTTTGATCTGTCAACAAATAAGTATGTTTCAAAAAACTTTCATAATGATTAATAAGAAACTTCATCCCTGGCAAATCTTCTCTATCAATAGCATTGGCACTATACTTTGCGAGAACCCTGGAAAACTCTCGGTACTCTTGAGGATTGTTCTCTAACGCTAATAGCTTTGTAAGATAGGTCAATCCTATTTCTTGTGTACATCTATGCAAGGAAATTGTTTTACTCGAAAGTAAAAATTGAGAAAATTTATCAGTAATAAGAGAGTATTTTTTTAAATGGTAAATAAAGTCACTAACAACGATCTCATTTTTATAAAGCTCCAGCAATTCTATAGGAATATCCTGAGAATCTAACAAACAGATAAAAAGCAAAAGATCAGCAAAATCTTTATGAGTCTCCATAAGTTTTTTAAAAGAAAGGATAACAATATGATACCGCGTTTTTTTATAATTTTCTGCTTCTTTTAAGACATCCTCTCGTGTTTTTTCAAAATCTATATTTCCTTTTCCCAAATATTTTAAATATTTATCATAAGAAACTTGGGTGGATTTTAAGTAATACGCTGCAAGCAAAACATCTAAAGGATAGGGAGGAATTTTATGCAGAAATTTTCTTGCATTTTCCTTTTTAAGAGAATTATAGGCTTTTGGATTTCCATTAGTCATGATGTTAAGAAAAAGGATCAGTTTTTGAGAGGGAGTTAAGTCGTCAACTTGGATAACATGAGATACAAGACTATTGTTTTGAATGTTAAGATCTTGTGTCGTTATGATAATTCTTCCATTTCCCCAAACCGTTGGATCATGAGGGTAAAAAGGCTGAATATCTTTAAATTTTTCTACATTATCATAAATAAGAAGCCAATAAGGATGATTTTTCATCCTTTCTTTAACAAAAAGAAGGATTTTTTCTTCTTTCTCTTTTGAATTTTTTATACCTCGCAGACTTCTTAATTGCTTTTGATCTTCTTCTGTTTGCGCAAGAGCAGAAGAAAGCTTTTCAAAGGAGCTTTTTAGAGCTTCTGAGGTTTCTGCATCGATTTGCCAAATCACATTTGCTTTGTGCATACGGGCATATTGACGGGCAAGGGTTGTCTTTCCTGAGCCACCTACTCCTACAAGAGCAACAGTCTGGATATCCCCTCGTCTGTTAAACTTATTTTCTATTTGAGTTATAAGTTCAGCACGATGAAGAAGAGTGGATTCCTTAGGAATCACCAATTCTGAACGAATAGATGAAAACACAGTTTCACTTTTCTGAAGAGAATAAAAGAGGCTGCCAAATAGGCCCATAAAAAGCAGAATTGATAGAAAATATCCTAGCCTTTTTCTTAAAGATGAGGCTTCCTCACGAACTTCTATGAAAGGTAGCTTTTCTGTTTGGAAATTAATATTATCACTTAAATTTCCTCTTGCTTGATATACTTTCTTAAACTCCGAAATAATTGGCTCAAGGTTTATATTCGGAAGGAGTTTTGTGAGAATGTCAAAAACACAAAAATAATAGTTTTCCTGATCCTGAAAATCTATAAATTCAAAATCATTTAGTTTTTTGGAAATCTCCTTATAATATTCTTTCTGCAAAAGAAGCAAAAGAATACCGTTAAAAAGTTTATATTTTTTTAATCTACGATTAAAGACTTGGTTTCGAACCTTGGCCTTAACACCTGCTTTCATCAGGTGATCTTCAAGATGAGATAGGAAAGCTTTTTGAAGGAATGAATTGTCCTCATAAATACCTAAGCGTATAGATTCAAATCCTACTTCGTGTTTTATTTTTGAAATATTTTGTAAGCTTTTTTCAAAAGAAAGGTAGCTTATTAAGCTTATATAATATTTTTTAATGCGAGGAAGATCATGAGATTTTTCAATAAAATCAACAATTTTTTCCCGAGAATTGCACTCTAGTTTTCTCATGATATTACGGATATGAGTCACAACCGTACTCGGAGCCACATCTAAAAGTGAGGCGATTTTACTTGTTCTTCGTCCCTTCAAAAGGCACGCCACTACGTCAATTTCTCGACGAGTGAAATGTACTTTATTAATAACTGCTAAATATTCCACATAAATATCTTGAGGAAAAAACCCTTCATTATCTTGCATAAACCCTTTTTATTTATTGTTTTGAGTTATGTAAGTTCAAAAGCCTAAACGAACTCTTCTTTTCTGTAAAGCGCTGAGAAAATGTTTAAAAATAGCCAAATCTCCCCTCAAATGAGGGAGAATCTCCCTCACTTTTGAGGATATAAGCGAGAGTTTTTATTCCCTATAATTTTGGGGTTACTCACATGTTTTTCGTTAATTTGATTGTGAGAAACACCTCGCTCTGAATGAAATAGGAAGCCTCTGAACTTCTTGTTTTACAGCCTTGAAAAGGAAAGTTCATGATTCTCATTTCAAATCAATTTTTAAACATGAGCTCCTTGAGATTTACAAAAATTGAGAGTTGATTTTTCTGCCCTTAAAATAAACTATAAGAAAAATATGACTTATGCATGATCTTCCTTTTCTCCAAAATATGCATGCTGAACATTTAACAACTATTGGAGATGTTCACCTTACCCATCGAGAAGTCGATATAATTTCTTGTCTTTTAAATATGCGGGGAACAAGTAAAATTGCGGGCCTATTGTCTATTTCTCCCAATACTGTCTCAACTCATATTCAAAATATCATACTTAAGCTTAGGTGTGGCTCACGGGAGGGGATTATTGATTATGTTGAAAAATCTAACAAATTCTTTTTTATAAAAAAATATTATACAAAATTGGTCATCCATGCCGCCTTCAAAAAAAGCTTACAAGACATTGCAAAAATAAAGCGAGCAGAAAATAACATCTATTTTATTGTCTATGGAAAAGACCAAGCTCATAAGGATGCTTTTGTCCATCACCTCGAAATCCATTTAAAGCAAGCGGGCATTTACTCTCATTTTCAAGAAGAAAATACAACTTCTAAGGAAGAAGAAGTAAAAAACAAAAGTCTAACTTTTCTCTTGTTTTTAAACAAAGTAGATCAAACCAGCCTCCCTAAAAAATTTTACGAGCTTGACGCTATCAATATTTTTAAGCATAAAAGCTATTATTTATCAGTATTCACAATTCTTAAAAAATTCTGTTCAAGTGCTACTTTTGAGAAAATTTATGAAAATTTTATAGCACAGTATGAAGGAATGTATGGGCCCACTGAGGACGAGTATCTTCAAAATGATAAAGGAGAATTAGAACAGAATAAAAATATAAGCGTTCATAAACCTATACAAGCTCTCAAAAATAAAAAATTGTTATTAGTACTAGCTCCTCTTTTTATTGGTATATGTTATCTTCACATACAAAAGAAAGCTCCACTAACACAAGCAAAGGTGCCAGTTTATACTCAAGATCCTCAACAGCCTTCACTTCGATCGGACCTTGCTATGCCTACAAAAACCTCCTTCCTTAATCGACCTGTACTTATCTCTCATCTAAATGATATGTTTAATAAACAAGAAGATATTCCTATTATCGCTCTTGTAGGACCGGGAGGGTCAGGTAAAACAATCCTCGCTCGTTACTATGGAAGTCAACAAAATTCTCCTCTCATCTGGGAGATAAATGCTGAAACAATTGACAGTCTTAAATCTTCTGTTGAAATCTTAGCGCTTGCTCTTGCTAAAACCGCACAGGATCAAAAAACTTTAGGCAATATACAAGAGATTACAAACTCAATAGAAAGAGAAAGCAAAATTCTTTACTTTGTAAAAGAAAAGTTGAAATCTTATCCAGATTGGTTCTTGATATACGATAACGTTGAAAATTTAACAAACCTTCAAAGGTATTTTCCTCAGAATGTCAATTTTTGGGGAAAAGGGAGCGTCCTCATCACAACCAGAGACAACCATATTAAAAATAACAGGCTGGTACACCACACTCTTCAGATTGGAGAATTAAGCCCTCAAGAAAGTCTTACTCTTTTTACTAAAATTATGAGTGATGGTAACTCAATTCAATTTGATCATGATCAAATTGAACAAGCCAAAGTATTTTTAAGAAACCTTCCTCCTTTTCCTTTAGATATCTCCATGGCAGCTTATTATTTAAAATCAGCTAATATCCCTTACGAGACATACTTGGAACGTTTGAATGAATATAACAAGGAGTTTGTCTCTATCCAAGAAAAAGTTTTGAAAGAAGTCAGTGAATATACAAAAACTCGGTATAATATTATTACCTTGTCTTTAAAAAACCTTATGGCTTCACATAAGGATTTTGAAGAATTATTGTTATTTATTAGCTTATTAGATTCTCAACATATTCCTAGAAATTTATTAGACACTTCTAAAAATGGTATTTTGATTGATGATTTTCTTTATTTTTTGAAAAAATATTCTCTTATCACAAGCGAAGTTTCAGCTATTTCTCATTCTATAGCAACTTTTTCAATTCATCGAAGCACCCAAGAAATTATTCTTGTTCATCTTATTTCCGCTTTGGATTTAAAAAGAAAAAATGAGTTGCTCACTTCGATTTCTCACACATTAACAAATCATATGACGTCCATAACAGATGAAGAAGATTTTGCGATGATAAAGGCTTTAGTGAGACATTGTGAAACGTTTTTAGGCCATCACACCTTATTTTCTGCAAAGATTAGAAGTTCCATAGAGGGGAGGCTAGGAGCGATGTATCATTCTTTGCGGTATTATTCTAAGGGACATCAAATTCTTGAAAAAAGCTTTCTCGAATTAGCAAAACATCCTGTTGAGAGTCATCATCAAATTATTGATGTTCTTGGCTATCTCACCACAATTTATATGGAACTCGGAAATCATGAAGAGGCGCAGAATATAATTGAAAAAAGAGTCGTTCCTTATAAGGCCTATTTTTCTGAAATCCATCCTCATATTGCACGGGCCTTGACCTATTTAGGGGATGTTTCCACGATCTTAGGAAATTATGAAAAGGCTAAAACCTTACTTGAACAAAGTCTTAATCTTTATGAAAAACACTTTCCTACCCAGTATTTCTGGTTAGCGCGAACATCTGCTTCCCTGGGAAATACCTATGTAGGGTTAGGAAAATACGAAAAAGCTAAAAATCTTCTTGAAAAAGCACTCCTCATTCATAAAACGCATGCCTTAAAAAATCGCCTTGATGTTGCCTGGATCTCAACATTTCTTGCTAACGTTTATGAAAAATTAGGGGACTACGAAAAAGCCAAACAATTACTTGAAGAAGCTATCGTCATTGCTAAACAACATTTGCCTGACAATCATATAGATATTGGTTGGATAACTGTATTTTTAGGCAATGTTTATAGAGAGCTTGGACAGCTTGAAAAAGCTCAAAATCTTCTTGAACAAACCCTTATCGTTCATAGGACAACCTGCGGAGAAGAAAATGTGAGAACCGCATCCGTCTTAATCGCTTTGGGAAGCATTTATAAAGATCTCGGCCAATACAAGAAAGCAAAAGTCTTTCTTAACAAGGGGCTCGTTATTTATGAGAAAGAATTTGGCAAAAGTCATATTGAAACTGCTCGAATTTTAAGAGAGTTAGGACAAACCTATAATCTAGAGGATCACTTAGAATCTGCCGAAAACCTCATGAATACGGCTCTGAAGATATTTCAAGAAAACCACCATCCTGAAGCTTATTTATCCTTGGAAATATTAGCAGAGCTGTCCCTACAGCAATCCACAAAAGCAACGCAGGAGGAAAATTTGCGATTATCTTTAAAAAAGGCGGCCGTTGATTACTTAACGCAAGCCTTAGAAACGGTAGAATCTCATTTTCCACAAGATTCTCCTCATAAGGAAAGGATTGAAACAAAGCTTAAAAAAGCTCGATTATAGCCCCCTCCCCTCCTTTGCCTTAGGTTCTCTAAATGTTTTGATGAAAATGCACTTTTACCATATCTGAGGTTTTTTCTAGGATTAGCTCCTGACGTCTTTCTTTGAGATGGTCAATCTCACTACAAATGTCTCTCAATTTTTCTGGAAAATCTGATTTCTCGAGAATTTTATTTGCTTCTTCATCAGAAGAAAGTGCAAAAAGTTGATTGTAAATTTTTTCCTCAAGAAACCCTTCAAAATAAGTTTCTACAAACATTCCTTTCCAACCACTCTTTATAAATTCTCTTGAAATCGAGTTGTTCTCAATCTTTAAAAAGTTTTCAAACTCTCCTCTAAAGTACGTAAGTTCCTCCTCTGAAAAAGCTTTTATTCTTTTTTTAGTGGTCTCTTCTCTTTTTTCTTCAATTGATTTTTTGATATATTTAATTTTTTCCTCAATATTATTTTTTTCTTTTTCCAACGTAATTAAATCATTTTTTACTTTATCTACTTTTTCATCTAATTTTGTTTCTCGATCTCCGAGATTGAACCCTCCTCCCCTAATACGTTCGATCGTTTCCTCTTTAATAGCCCAGGTAATCCAAGCTTTCTTGAAGAACTTGTTTTGAGCTTCTCCCATTAGAAATTTTGAAGAAGCTATCATGCGACAATAGGACTTCCATGTTTCAAGAGACTGCTCAAAAAAGTTTTTAAATGAGTTAAACAACCGCTTCAAAAATCCAGCAGAAATAGAAGAAAACCCTAATTCTCCTACTTCTTCTTCCCAAATTTTAATCATCTCTTCCGTCACTTTTTTTTGCAGAGGTTCAGAATGTACGAACGAAGACGTTGGTGGAACCTCACTTAAGGATGAAGTATTTCTTTGAATAGGGTTATTCTCTTTCCCCCCTATAGTCCCCCCAGAGGAACGGCCATTTTGGTTGTTCCTGGAACGGCCATTTAACGTAGAAGAAACTTCCATAATACAAGATGAATTTTTTGCGGTATTTTTCTTTGGTCTTACAGAAGCTGAGGAAGATTTTCGATTAAATAATCCTTTGATAAATTGAGAAGCAAAAGCATGGTTTCGAAAAAAATAAGTTTGGTTTGTTTTCCTATCATGGTAGCTTGCGTAAAGTTTTCCTTGAAATTTGTCGTGAACTTTTATAAATGAGGATTTGCTTTTATAACGAACACCAATAAGATCGAATGCTTTTACAAAGATCTTTCTGGAAAATCCGATTTCTTCTGACCAACTATCTCCTTCCCGATATAAAGGATGAGTGCAAGGTTCTACAAATTTATAAAAGCCATTTGCGTACTTTTCAAACCAATATTCAAGGCGGCCAAGAATTAAGGTTGCTCTTTCACATCCAACTTCTGCCTTAATTACTGGATAAAACTTAATGTAAAACAACTCTTCATTAGAATTAATGCTCATTTTTATTCTCCATTATTTTGGAGACAAACAAACACCATCATTGACAATAGCCATTAATATGCCTATTATCATGTGTGAACGGATGTGGATGCTTGTTTGTCCACTCTAATTAGAGCCCGGTTGCCGCCGGGCTTTTTTTACAATGACTTAATAAATTCTTCTAACATCATCTTTAATTTCTCCTTTTTGTTTGCGTCTAAAAGATACAACTTTGATGTGAAAATTTCTAATCCCCCTGCTCCAGAAGAAATTCTTAGCAAAACAGGCTTTTGAGAAAATTTAGCTTTTTTAGGAGCGGGTATTTCTACTGAAGTAGGCTTGATCTCATTTAATCCTATTAATTTTTTCATACCCTCAGTATTGCTTTGAGCCAATAACTCTCTCAAAAGTTTGCGACTTACACGACTCATTTTAAGTAAAGAGTCTTTAATTTCTTTGGGGATGCTTGCAATTGAAATAAGTTCTGTAACTTTGGTGCGAACTAAACCAAGAGCAGATGCAACTTCTTCATGAGAGGAGTACTTTCCAGTTTCAAATAATTTTAAAACAGCTTCAGATAACTCAATTGGGTGTAAGTCTTTACGCTGAATGTTTTCTATAAGTGCAACTACCTCCGAATTTTCTTCATTTTCTAAAATGATGCAAGGCACTCGCTCAAGACCAACTAATTGAGCAGCACGCAGTCTTCTTTCACCACTAATAACTTCATAAAATCCAGGTTGATCGGGAATAAGAGTAACTGTTAGTGGTTGTCTAATACCATGTTCCTTAATTGTGTCAGCCAAAGACTTTAGTTCACTATCCTCAAAAAGTTTGCGAGCTTGGTTTTTGTAAGGCTTTAAATTCGCAATAGGTATTTTTAAGAATTCACCGCGTGTACTCTCCGTAAAAATACTAACACGAGAGGGTTCAATGTCTCTCTCGATAATTTGAAGAGTTTTAGGTTTTCTAACTTTAGCGTCGCTTATTTTCATGATTTATCTCCTAGCGATCATGCTATTTTGCTCTTGATTTTTTTCACGCAGGTTTTATCGATAAGCTCGTGCAAAAGTTCCGTAATATCCTCAAAAGCTTGAGAGTTATTCTGATAATATTTGAGGCAAAGCGGCGTACCGCTTCTCGAGCATTCATTAAAGTCTTCGCTTTTTCTTACGATATGTAAAGAAACGAGGTCTGAGTAGTCGTGTCTTAAATAACCTAGAATTTGTTGTGCATTAACCGTATTTTGTTCATACTTATTTGGAATAATCCGGCAGGGTATGTTTAAATCCATTTCTTTGGAGAAGATCTTTATTTGACCCATTAATATTTTAAGGCCAGAGTATGACATAGGCTGAGTTTCACAAATCACATTTACATCATCTGCTGCAAAAAGGGCATTAAAATTTAAAATACTAAACGTTGGATTAGTATCAATAAGAATAAAATCATAGGACCCTTTTATTGTTTCTAGTTTTTTTGATAATAGCTTTTCTCTATTATGGGCAGCACTTAAGCCAACTTCCGCATGAGTGAGAGATAGATTAGATGGAATTAAATCTAATCCTTCAAATACGTTTTTTATAGCTTGACTGATTTGAACGTGTCCTTTTAAAACATCATAAATTGTATGTCCCTGATTATTTGTATCCAATTGATGAAAGCAAGAAGATAAGTGTCCCTGTGCATCACAATCAACTGCTAATACTTTATAACCCAGAAAAGCCAGATGAGATGAAATCTGAAAACAAATACTTGTTTTTCCAGTTCCACCCTTAAAATTAAAGAAAACTTGGACTTTTCGATTTGGAATTAGTTCTTGGAACTTTAAATCATATAAGATTTTACGGCATGTGCTTATAGGGTAACGTCTAATTTTGCTATTCGTCTTTAAAGACTCTATATTATGCTGCGTAATGTAACGATTAATTGAGGAAACTGAAATTCCTGATATCTCAGACATTGTACGTTGAGAAAACGATATGTTTTGATAATCCATTTTTTCCTGCCATCTTTAATAAGAATTTAAACTAAATTGTCTTAAACTTTTGTGCAATAGGTTTTTTAAAAAAAATGAAAAAACAATCCCATTTTTCCTTATTAACTAAAAATTAATTAATAATATCAATAAGTTAAATTTTATTTTAATTTTTTTTGTAGACATCGCTAAATGCATAAAATGTAGAATATATTCTCAATAATGGTTTCTCCGCGCATAAATTCTTTACGTATCCTTTAAGTTGAAGTTTAACTCATTCCTGATGCTTGTGTGTAAACTCTGTACAAGCTATGTTTGTAATCTTGAAAATCTTATCTGCATACTATCAATTTTTTAAGACATCCTTTTTTTCGTAATTTGCAAATCTAATAGCATGAATTTTGATATATAGAGTTTTAAAATTACGCTGTATAAATAACTCATCTCATGTTTTTAAGAAGTAAAACTTAAAGTGTTTTACGCTATGTGAATACGTTCTTAGAAGTTTACATTATGATTTAATAAATCAATTTGAATGTCAGTGTGAAGCTCAATATATTGAGAATTATAGAGATTTAAATAAAATATATATATGAGCTAGCATGCGATATCTTTAGATATTTGCATTAATAAACTTGTTTATTAAAACTCAGCGTCTTGGTGTAAAAAACTTCATATTTTATAAATAATGGTTTTTCTTTTTAACCTTCACTTTTCTATTCGATTAATTTTATAAAAATAATACACTACTGTCGCCACGGCGACAGTATGACACTTTAAGGCACATCAACTCAAAAAACAAAATGAGTTGATAACTATTGATTTTTAAAGATTCATTAAATTTCTACTTTTTAAATTTAGAGGAATATAAAATCTGAAGCTTAATCCTATAAAAACATGCTAATTTAAATTAATATTATATTTAGTTTAGTTAACAAATGTTTTGTGTACATACAAATGTCCATCAGTAGACTACACTTTAGTAGAAGACCCTTCTTTAAATTAAAGCTTTACCTTTAATTATAAATTTAAGATTTTTTTGTTAGAACGCAAAAGTTTTATTTAGCGAGCTCTTATTTAATGCTTTGTTTCTTGTTTAGTAAAGATTGTATGAGACTAATCTTCTTATGCTTTCATTTCAATTAAATATGTTTAAATAACACTGCGTCTGTCTTTTAAAATAATGGTCATACGTTTTATAAGTGAATGAGATGTCGCCGCGGCGACATTTTTATTGTTGTAAGTTTTGTGTAGTCTTGCTTGCATAAGATTTATTATATAAAAATTTGTATGCGTAAAAATTTAATGAAAAGTTATTTATTATATCCTCGAGTTTGTGCTCATTCTATTAATATATGGGAAGGAATTAAATTTACTGGGAGGCTATTTTAAAACTAATCACTCTTGAGATTTTATTTTCCGAGGCTTGCAGCGTAACATAAGCTAGACAGATGCGCTAAATGTTTTGTTGATTTCGCACGGGGGATTTTATTTAAACCTCTTCGGGTTCTATTTCCCGCCGCTTGCGGTGTACATAATCTAAATTTGTGTGATAATGTTCCGCCGGCTTGTTGTTGGTTATCTTATTGAAAAATAATAATATATTTATTGTGTGTAATATAAAACTCTAAGCTTAAGCTCAGAAGTACAGTATTCAAAAAATATGAGAATCATGTATATTGACTCATGTTTTTGGGCGAAAGAAATGAGAAATGGAAGATACCACAGACGTAAGCCTGCGGGGTTTAACCACTTTGGGGATTTAAGTGAGCATGATCACTCAATCATTAATAATGCCACATTAGATATTTTACCTCATCTCAAACAGGTCATTAATTTTGTAGATATTGGCAGGCGATCCACGGAGAAAAGAGAAGAAATTCTTAAAACGCTTTCCTTTATGATGTTTTTTCCGCAATTTTAGCGGAGATAAAGCTTGTGTGTGCGGAGATTAGTCTTTATAATTTCTGCATATATAGCGGAGATTATAAATGTACATATACGAGCTTCCTGACTGGCCTAATTTTACCTGGAATGATGAGAAGCTCTATACTCTGTTGGGCCATTTGCGTCATCAACAAGGCCGTCTTATTGGGCGAATGGAAGTTCTTAGTTTTCGATTTAGAGAACAAGCAATTTTACAAACCTTAACACAAGACGTGCTTAAATCAAGTGAGATAGAAGGGGAAATTCTTGAAATTGAACAAGTGCGGTCTTCCATTGCGCGCCGTCTTGGCATGGATATAGGAGGACTCGTTGCCTCAAATCGTGATGTTGAGGGTGTTGTTGAGATGATGCTTGATGCGATTCAGCATTATAAACAGCCTCTTACCAAAGAAAGGTTGTTTAACTGGCATGCATCACTCTTTCCTACGGGGCGCAGTGGGCTGATCAAAATAAAAGTTGGAGAATGGCGTGATGATAGTTATGGTCCTATTCAGGTTGTTTCCGGACCTTATGGACATGAGCGCATTCATTACCAAGCGCCTGCTGCTAATAAGATAGATTATGAAATGATAAGTTTTCTAGCGTGGCTCAATCAAGAGACAATTATAGATCCAGTTCTAAAAGCCGGCATTGCACATCTCTGGTTCATTACTATTCATCCCTTTGATGATGGCAACGGACGAATTGCAAGAGCCATTGGTGATATGGTGCTGGCTCAATCAGAGCAAAGCTCACAGCGCTTCTATAGCCTATCTTCTCAAATTAGATCAGAACGTAATGATTACTATACAATGCTGGAATCAACCCAGAAGGGATCATTAGATATTACTCCTTGGATGGGGTGGTTTTTAAACTGTCTGGCGCGAGCCATTCAGGGTGCGGAAAACACTCTACACTCCGTACTTCACAAAGCACGCTTTTGGGAGAGTCTGTCAGACTTTTCCCTTAATGAACGTCAACGCAAAGTGCTAAACCTCATGCTAGATGGGTTCGAGGGAAAATTGACTACTTCTAAATGGGCTAAAGTTGTTAAATGTTCTCAAGATACTGCATATAGGGATATTTTATCACTTGTAAGCCAAGGAATATTAACCATTAATGCAGAAGGAGGACGTAGCACTAGTTATTCTATCGTAGATTTCTAATACAATTGGAATGAAAAACTACAATGAATCTTGCTTCAATTAAAAAAACTTAATTAATTCCTAAAATTTCTGCATCTTCTAGAGAAAAAAAAGAGGAGGGGGGGGATATCCCCTGACAAAATGATCATTTTTAGGAGATGCCGGTTTTTTTAAAGAGAAGTTGGACTTTTTTACCAAGTTTTAAATTTTAAGATAAAAACAACTAGCTAATTTCTTCTGCTTAAAAACCAAGAAAAGTGATGAATGTATTTGACTTTGTTAAATTTTTGTTAGGCTTTTTTCCCTTACTCACAAGTTTATCTTCATGTTCTGTGGATTCTTTTTTTTTATTAGTAGTAATCTTTATAGCGAGAGGAGACAATTTTAGTTTTGCTACGATCAGGGTTCTCCTCCCCGTCAATTATAGTTATTATAGTTACCTAACACACAAGATTTCTCTTTAGATCTTTCATTAAAAGAAATAAATGGAACTCATCGAAAGGAGAAGCTTCAAACCCAAATTTTTCATAAAAAGTCCTTGCTTGCTCATCTTTAGCTTTAACGACGACTGCCCTAAGACCCGCAATTTCACTTGCTTGCGAACAACGTATAAGTGCGTCTTTTAAAAGAGCTCTTCCAAATCCTTTTCCTTGAAAGCGTTGGTCTATAGCAAAACGAGCAATTACAATAATAGGAAGATGATAATTTCCTGCACCTCTGCGAATTCTTTCTGCAACATCTTGGGGAGAAACAGATCCATAAACAAGGCTATAATAACCCATTACCGTCTCATCTTCCAATAAAGCATAAGTCCGTGAAGTGTTACTTGCTTGTGATTGCAATGCATGTCTTTTAAGAAAGATATTAAGAGCTTGGACACCGCAATCAAATGGCTCAATTATATGCTTTTTTTCCAGGAGAAAAATTTTCCTCATTTTTCATACGTATTTTCAAGAATAGTTGGTTTAGAAGCTAATTTGCGAAGTGCTGGAATATCACGTGCTGGTTGATCAAGAGTTTGGCATAGCTTTTCCCACTTTTCTTTATCTAAGTAGAAATGATGTTGTTCATCAATAACTTGTTCTGCGCGCTCTACAACTGTTCTTAGAATAAATTCTGTAGGGGTTGTATGTTCTAAAGCAGCCGCGTGCTCAATTAATCGCTTACTTTGTGGGATAATTCGTAAATTTAAACGCTCACTCTTTTTAGAATGTTGTTCGTTGTTAAGTGTCATTTTAAGACTCCCTCTCTTTTCTTTTATCTACCGACACTATATCATGTTGGCATCCCAATGTACATACAAATCTGTGTTTTATAAAATGAGTAGCTGCGAAGTTTGTTCTCCCATAATAAAGATTTCAGAAGAGACTTTGGTAAGTAATTGTTCTCAGTTGCGGAAGAACAATTTTTCGTCATCGGATCTGAGGGTGCCTTTTGGGTAAACGCGGTGATAAAGTGTTGAACGGCTGATGTCATATTAAAAGTCAATTTTTAGGAGTTTCCAGGTAGTTTTTACGAGTTGTAGCTTAGTCGGGAATCATTTTGTAGATTTTTCTCTAAAAAATCTGTCATCTATCGTTACATACATGTAAGTACTTTCTCATTTGATTCTCACTTATTTTATTTGACTAAATTTGTAGCAGATTTAAGTAGGGTAGTTATTAACACACGCTTATTTTTGGCAGTGATTGCAATAATATGTAGATCGTGTACCTTGAATAATCTTGATAATAGGGGATAAGTGGCAACGTGAAAAAATCTTATCCTTATGGTTATAAACTTTAAAGGAATGCTGAAAGTAGCCAATGTCTCCATTCGGGTGCACATGATCCCGCAATGTTGATCCACCAGCAGCTATGGCGCGTTCTAATACGTCTTGGATTTTTTTTTAATAAAAGATCTGTTTCAACTAATGTAAGCGTATTCGTTAAACGCAGCGGCGAGAGCCTAGCTTGCCATAAAGCTTCTGAAGCATAAATATTACCTATACCTGCAATTATTTTTTGATCAAGGAGAGCTCTCTTGATAGGAATGTTATGGTATTGCAGACGTTTATGAAATAGAGACGCATTTAGTTGCGAATCACCAAAGGAATCAGGCCCAAGTGTGCTAAAGGGGGCGAGGATATTCAGCTGGTGTGTAGAGATGAGGCGTAAAAAGCCAAAACGTCGTGGATCGCGGTAAGTAATTTTATGGTTATGAGAAGTCATAAAAATGACGTGGTCAATGTGGACCAGATTTTAGAGAAGGAGCCTCAAGATCCTCAATAATCACACGGCCAGACATTCCTAGGTGCCAAATAAGAGTTAAGCCATGGCTAAAGTTGATTAAAATATATTTAGCACGCCGGCGTACAATTGTAATGGGATGATTCACGAGTTCTTGCTCAAGATTTGAGGGAAAAGGGTAGCGCAAGTTTGGACGATTAAGTTGGATTTTCAAGAAAGAAGATTTTTCGAGAACAGGCTTTAAAGCCTGACATACAATTTCAACTTCGGGAAGTTCTGGCATAAATTATAAGGCTTTTATGATCATGTTTTTTTATTATAGGCTTGGTTTAAAATTTAAGCCATCAGCCATAGTAGATATGTGCAAATGGTAAAACTTACCTATTTAATTTTCTGATTACCAACTATACTCAGCTTCATTTCAGAGGGATAAAAATATCAAATTTTACCTTTATATTCAAGTAATTATTTGTTATCGAAGCGGCTCCATGCATTTTTAGGCGGGGGTCTTATTAAGAAAATTTTGAAGAAAAGGTACCGAGGCTATGACATCTTATGAAGTTTTGTCCTGGAAAGCAGCTCCTTAGCCATGCCACGAAACTTCGAAATGAGGCTGAGTATAGTTGGTAATCAGGTTTAATTTTGCTTAAAGATGAGGTTTCAAGCTTAAAAATATAAAAAATGACTCCTCTACATGAGGAAATTTAATCTTGCTACAGTTTGTTGAAAATGAAAGAGGGCAGGGGAGGGGGGTGTCGCAAAATGTGATGTTAGTTGTTAGAAGGTGTTAAAAGTACTTTGGTCTATTTATACAGTTCATAATGATACGCTAACTTTTTGAACATGATTTTTTCCTTCAATTTGAAACCCTTTATAAATCTTTGAGGCATTATGAGAAAACTTGCCTGATAAACGATGTATTTTTCCTGTAGGTGCTTGACTCACTACTTAAAAAACACTCCCTTTGAAAGAATCTATGATCTCGTTATTAAGAGTTTTTGTTCTGACTTAAAATTAATTGATTAACCATTTTAATTTTATTTGTTCTTGATATCTTAATAAAAAGCAGTGAAAGGATCACAATTTTGTAATCCATTTTACTGTTATTATCATTCATACTACTTACTGAAAACTCTTCTTCAGCTTTACTCTCAAAAATTCCTTAAGCTTGACTTACAGCAAGCATAAATCAGTAAGGTCTTAAAAAGGTAAGGATGAAGAAGAGGGGAGCCACTTTTAATCTTGCAACTCGGGATTAAGCTCTATCTCTTCTTCCCATTTTTCATAGACCTCTATAAGCTCTCTTAGATCTGCTCGAGCTATTTCTAGATCATACCACGCTTTTCCAATGAGCTTACTAACGTTCTTAATTTGAAAAATTATTAGTTGAGATATCTGCTCAAGTTGAGCTAGTCTTTCATTAGCCATCGTCAACCTCGTCTGTTGGCCTTGGTTAGTGGGGCAGAGGCGTTTGGTGCGCCTTTGTTCCACGACCTCTCCCATTGAGAGGATGCTTTAATTTTAAAGTCTTTTTCCTAAAGAGCAAGCAAAAAATTCACAAGAACTTTAAAATTTTAGCTTATTTCAACAAATAAAATCAGAAGCAAATAACATTTACAGTGTGCTAGCTGCTTTTTGAGGTCAATTTTTCGAACTTATTTCTGAGTATATTTTAGTGCCTTGCCTTAAAGGTAGTCCTAGATTTAATTTTTTTAACGAATTACTTGATAAAAATAATGAATTAACAATTATTTGGATGGAAAATATTTAGGGAAACATAATTTCTAAAACCATTATCTTTTGTTGAATAGATAAATAAAATTCTGCTTCAAATGTCCAGCTAACAACGCCTGCAAGTAGCTCATCCTTTTTACTCATTTTCTTCGGGAGAAGATCTGTAAAAAGGGATAAAACCTCTCATCCCATTAGAGAAAAGTTATTTTTAAAGACCCTTTGATTTTTTTTGCCTGTTTTTTTCGTTTTATCTGAGGGTTTGAAACTTCTCGTTCCGTCTCATTGCTTCTCATTCATTCTCATTCGTTCTCAATACTTCTCATTCATTCTACATAACTACTTGAATGTTATTTGTTTTTTTGAAAATCTTTGTTGACATGTAATTTTAAAAAGAGTTTAATACAAGCAATTGTTGAGGAGCACTTATGGTTCTCGGCGTCTTCCAGAAACAAGCTCCAGACAAGGAGAAGGAACATGATAGATATAACGAAAGACTATTTGTTGACCCCAGAGGCCTTAGCTACTCGTTGGCAGCTTCCTCTCGCGACACTAAGCCAGTGGAGATGGAATGGAAAAGGTCCCCAGTATATTAGACTGGGTAAGCATATTTTATATCGTCTGGAGGATGTTATGATCTTTGAACGACAAAAGCTACGACAGGATACAGCCTGCACAGGTTATCCGTTAGCTTCGCAACAACAAATAAAAAGGGAGAACAATAGTGGGATAACTCTAGAATAACATAAAAGCACCCGTGAAAGTTTTCGACGACGCTCACAGGTGCCCATGCGTACAGGACCAAAGCAAAGTCCTATATGTTAGGAAGTGTACACTCAAGCTCCTCTTGAGTACAAGCCTTAGAATGCTCTAAGCATCCTTCTTCTTTGCATAAGCTACTTTTGCTGGGTTCAACTCTTAGCCCTATACACAAGCAAAGGAATTCTTATGCTTAAAATTATAGAACCAAAAGATCATTGTCTTCATAAGTCCAGAATTGAAGCCTTGTTGGACCTCTTTAAGCTTTACCATAACTTTGAACTTACTTTAGAAGA
Source organism: Alphaproteobacteria bacterium (assembly GCA_017992885.1). Lineage (GTDB taxonomy): Bacteria > Pseudomonadota > Alphaproteobacteria > UBA9655 > UBA9655 > UBA9655. The sequence continues at coordinate 44,403 of JAGONT010000003.1, read as the reverse complement.
GAAAGCCAGAACCACCTTCATCATTGCTGAAGATGAAAGTCATGACGTTTATGGAGGCGCCCTTCTTTATAAAAGGAAGCTAGGTGATCTTCATGACAAAATCGGAAAGATTGTTTCAACTCTTCATGCCAGTGGTCGAAAAATATGGGTGGCCAATCTTTGTCTTTCCTTAGACCAAAGTGAACCGTTTTCCACACTAGATGAGCTGGAGCTTTGTCAGGCCTTTTATCAAAATCTTCTTAAGAGATTCATGAAGTTTGGCAGAAAGAAGAATGCTAAGTTTTTCATTCTCTCTTTACACCCTATGGCTTCTTTTAAGGAAAAGATCTACGGACGTTGGACTTACCTTTTAGAAATTCACCAAAAAGACGCAATTGATGGCAATTTTCACGGAATATTGGGCTTGAACTCTGATAGGCGAAGAGTTCGCAAGCTCACCATGACGAACCTGAACCAATTGGGGAGGGAGGGTCGATGACAAATCTTATAGGTGATAAAGATAAATTCTGGAAGAGAACTTCTGTCCCTGATCCTATCATTCGTCGAGAGTTTGTGGACCTCACAGGAGATCATTGCAGTGCCGTTGTGTTGGGTCAACTCTTGTATTGGACTCAACGGGTCAAAGATTTTGATCTTTTCCTAGAAGAGGAGCGAAGCTTTAAGCCTGAGTGTAACATTTCCCCTCGTCAGGGGTGGATCTATAAAACAGCCCAGGAGCTTAGCGAAGAAACGATGCTCAAAGTCTCTCCTCCATCAATACAAAAGTATTTAAAATTGCTGCTTGAGCAAGGATGGGTTGAGAAGCGAGTGAATTCCACTGATAAATGGAAGGATACTACTCAGTACCGAGTGAATCTAAGAAAGCTTCAAAAAGGTCTCCATACCATTGGACATACGCTTCCTGAGGTTTATAGAGGCATTTTTTCTTCTTCTTTAGGAACAAAAACTCGTCAACATGAGTTTTCAAAAGCACTTTCTTTGAATGAGGAAAACTTGAATGAAAACTTTTTGCCTTCGAACGAGAATTTTAGAGAGACTTCTTTAGAGTCTTCCTGCACAAGTGAGGAATTTTGGGACTCAAGAAACTTCCAATCGAATGAAAATACCCCTGAAATGCCTTTGTATTCGAGGGAAAAAACTTTGCATGCAGCCTCAAAAAATTGTGGGCTGGATACAAATACCTTTTCTTCGAGTGAAAAAAATTTGTCCTCAGATGCCTATACTGAGAATAGGAATAAAGAGCTCGCGCAGAGAACGAAAGAAAGAGAGCATTTCGATCAATTTTTTGAAATCTGGAAAAAGCACGTGTGTCAGGAATCTCTTCAACTGACTGAAATTCGTAAACGCCAGCTCTGTTCTCTTCTTTCTCTTCATTTTCAAAACGATGTGCAGCAATGGGAACGATTCTGTGAACGAATCAAAGCCTCTTCTTTTTTGATGGGGGAGGGGGGCCGAAGGTGGCACGTCACTCTTGATTGGGTTCTCTCGGAAGGCAATGTTCTTAAAGTAATGGCAGGAAACTTTGATAATCCTGAGGGTCTTCAACTCAAAAAATCAGAAGGAATCAAAAGCAATCGAAATCAAGAAAGAGCGAAGACTTTAGCTTCCATTCAAGATCCCATTTGGCAAGATTGGTGCACGCAGCTGAGTTGCTGGAATCAACAAAAAACTCCTGTGTCTTTGGTTGCCCTCAAGGAAATTACCAATGCTAATTTTCGGGAGTTTGATGGAAGGCTTGTGTGGATTGAGAGCGAAGATCTCAAAGTTTTAAGTCGTATTAACGACTTGCGCTTACCACTCCTCACCATTGCTCAAAGATCCTTTCCGCAAGCTCGGAACATCAGAACACAACTGAGAAAGGATATTTTCCTCTCTTGTTCATCTGCTCTCAAGAATGATTCAAACCCTATAATCATCACACAAGGAGAACCCTATGTTGAATAAAGTCATTTTACAAGGAAACATGGGTCGTAACCCTAGAATTGATCTCACCCAAGACGGAAGAGAAATCGCAACCTTTTCTCTCGCGACAAGCACATCTTGGAGAGATGAATTTGGTGAATGGCAAACATGTACGGAATGGCACCGTATTATCGTCTTTCGAGAATCGACGGTGAAGTGGATCAAAGGTATTTTGAAAAAGGGTGATTCCATCTATGTAGAAGGCAAACTTACCTACCAACACTGGATAGACACGTACGGCCAATCTCGTCTCACATCTTATGTTGTTGTTTCAGGAAACGAGGGAAGGCTTCAATATCTTCGTTCTCCTTATTCTCCTGAGCAAAAGAAAGCCTCTTTGCTTAAAGAAAAGGACTCACAGGGTTCTCATTCAACAGATTTGCAGCGGCCTCTTTTTGATTCTTTAGAAATTTCTGAACAACCTCGATCCAATCTTCGCGTCTGCCTTCTTAAGGATGAGGGCATGACTTCCAAAGACGCTCATTAAAATAGGAGAAAAACAAATGAAACACTCTCAATCAACCTATAATTCGACGGCCCTCCTTGCTCTTTTTGTGATTGCTGCCTTTGTTCTTAGCCCAACAGAAGCTTTTGCGGTTGTCCCAAACGGAGAGATGACCCCCAGTACACTGAGACTCAATACTCTTTTAAGTGGCAATATCATGAATGTCATTATGGGGATAGGAATTGCCGCTTCTGTCGTTTTTGCTTTCATGAAATCAAGTCTCATTCCTTTGGGAATTGGCATTAGTTCAGGCGTTTTATACGGCTTTGCTAAAACCTGGATTGACGCCGTCTTTGCTGTTTGCGTGTGAAGGAGATAGTTTTATGGATCGTAATGAAAACTATCTCCTTAATCGTTTAGATCAACCTCTTCGATTCTTGGGGGTCAATAAGGATGAAGCTTTAGCTCTTATGGGCCCCACTGTCTTAGGTTTCTTTATGGGCTACATCATTACAGGGATCACTCTGGGAATTTGTCTTTTATCAATTTATCGAGCCATCAAGAAACGCAATGAAGGAGCGACCCTCATTCATGCCTTATACTGGCATCTTCCGACCTCTCGTAGATCCTTTAAAATCTATGTGCCTTCCCATGTACGAGAGTACATCGGATGAGGATTGATTATCTTCAGCAAAATATCACAAAGCTTCTTTCCCAACGTAATGGTCTTCTTGTTGTTGTGGGCGTTTTAGCTTTCAGCAATGTGATTTTAAGTGTGGGGTACTTGAGTAAAAGTGAGCGGATTATTCTTGTGCCTCCCCATATCAAGAAAACCCTTTGGGTACAGGCAGGAGAGGTTTCTCAAGAATATTTAGAAGAAATGGGCCTTTACATGGCGAAATTGCTTTTAGATCTCTCTCCGGCAAGCTTTTCTTATAACCATGAAACTCTTTTAAAGTATGCCACCCCTGAAGCTTACGGTTCCCTCAAGAAACAGCTGATGGAGGATGGGGAGGAATATACCAAATTTCAGCTCTCAACCTCCTTTAAGCCCACGGAAGTCACCGCTCATCCTCAAACCCTGGATGTTGACATCAAGGGCACATTAACAAGCTTTGTCGCAGGAAAACATATTCGTGATTCCCAAGAGACCCTTTCTCTTAAGTTCAGCTTAAGAGGAAACGGACTTCTTTTAGAACGTGCCACAGGAGGAAAACCCCATGAACTTTAAGATTATTCCATTTCTCTTGCTTGGAACAGCAGCCCACGCTGCCATTCTCAAGCCTCTTGATGGCTTAAATGTCATTGAAGTTTCCATATCTAAAGAAGAGCTCACTCGTATTGCCGTTAAAGATGACAGAATCTTGAATGTCATTGGCTTAACAGGTGCCTATGTGTTGGAAGCAGATGACAATCAAGGACAGGTTTTTATTAGACCCCTTGATCAAGAAACTTTGAAACCCATCAATCTAACCATTATAACAGAAGGAGGTCATACTCAAGACCTCCGCCTGGTTCCCAAAAACAAAACTCCAGAAGCTTTAATTCTCTTGCCTCAAGAGGGACATCAACAGGAGATATCTTCTTTGTGGGGAAAGCAGGTACACTTAAAAAATAACCCTTCTCATGTTCCTCTTTCCAAAAATGAAGTTGAAAGCCTTCTTCAAGCCTGTCAGGAGAGACGCATTCCACTGGGATATAAACTGGCGCCTCTTGATTTGAAGAATAGCTCAATAAGAGAAGAAACACTGAATGTTTCTTCTCTTCTTATCCGTGAGCTTAAAGGAGAAAAACTTCGAGGCCTGACCTATGACGTCCAAAATAGGACGAAAGATCCCCTCACCTTATCTGAACCCACATTTATAAAGACTCTGGGTCTGCCCCAAAACAGCATTGTTGCCGTTTTAATGCCCAAGAAGTCATTAAAATCTGAAGAAAGGACGGTCGTTTATGTCGTTGCACAATCTATTGACTGACATTCGCCAAAAAATTCCTTTCAAGACCACCTCTTGGGAGAGGGTGTGGAAGCCAACTTCACCCTCTGGTATTCGCAAACTACAATTCTTCTGGGCAGGGGTTATTCTTCTTTCTTTGCTTGGGGCATTTTATATGTCTCTTGGCTTCTTCTTTCGTAAAAACCCCACTATTGCAGAAGAAAAGAAAGTTGCTCCTACTCTCATTGAGACAATCCCGCGCAAGGTCGATCTAAACGAAGTCTTTCGGAATGGGGTAGAAGATAAACTTGCGGCACTTTCCGATGAAATGAAAGCCCTTCACTCCCTTTTTCATGAAGGAGTGAAAGATAAAAGAAATGATGAATTCGGTGTGCTTCCAGAAAGTCCTCTTCAGAATACAGACAATACTTACGTCCACGAGCTTGAAACCAAGATCTCTCAGCTGGAAAGACAATTAGAAAACCCGGTTCCCGTCATTCAAAGAGAAAACAATAATTCATTCACTCAAAATTCTGAAGGCACAGAAGAAAAACAAGTCATTCAAAAGTTCTCCCTAGGTCTTATTGAAAACCAAAAGCATAAGACTGTTAAAACTGTTGAGACAACGATTCCAGCGGGAGCTTTTGCAAAAACAATTCTTCTCTCTGGATTAGATGCTGCTGCTTCAATGAATGCTTCTTCTGATCCCCGACCGATGCTGTTGCGATTAATTGATCCGGGGACTTTACCCCGGTCTTTTCAAAGCGATTTAAAGGATTGTCATTGCACAGCAAGCGCTTTTGGAGATCTCTCTTCCGAACGTGTTTATGCGCGTCTTGAAAAACTGAGCTGCATTGAAAGAAAAACAGGAGAAATCATCGAGACCCAAGTGGCAGGCTACATTGCTGGTTCTGACGGAAAAGCGGGAATTCGGGGAGTTGTCGCTTCCAAAGATGGCCAGTTTCTTGCTCGCAGTCTTGTGGGAGGAGTTTTTGCGGGCTTAAGTAACGTAGCAAATCCCCAAAGTCGTCAGTCACAAGTGAATCCCTTTTATCCAGGAAGTGCCCATGTTTCTCCTCCTAATGTAGGAGATATGTTTACAGCAGGTATGGCAGGGGGAGCCTCAACGGCTCTCGATCGTCTCTCCCAGTACTACATTGATCGAGCTGAACAGTTGCAACCAGTCATTCAAATTGCCGCGGGTCAAGTGGTCGACATTGTCTTTACGGAAGGGACCTTCATTGGTAGCCAAACGGCTCATTCGGACATTAAGGCCCAGAGGGCCAATCATCAGGAATCAGCTACAGATTATCAACAAGGAGAATAACGCCCATGAGAAATACTTATTATAAAAAAGCCACTCAAATTATGTCCGTTGGAATCACGCTCAGTCTTTCCGGTTGTATGGGTGTTTATGAGGGAGGATTTGAGTGTCCCTCTGGAAAAGGCGTAGGTTGTAAGTCCATCTCTGAAGTTAATACCATGGTTGACCAAGGAGAAATTCCTCAACCCTCTACAGCTTCTCTACCCCCCACATGTCAGGTCTGTACAGCAACAGATAACCTTAAAGCTGAAATAGCAATTCAGGAAGAGAGTCAGATTTGGTATGCCCCTAGGCCCTTGAGAGAACCTTTATCCCTCCTCACAGGAAAACCTTAATGCAGACAAACAAACTATCCAAGTCTCTTTGGAATAAACTTAAAGGAGAGGGAACGCCCTTTGGGGCGTCTTCGTCTACTCTTCGTTTGACCCATGAATTTTTATTGTCTCATAGTTTGAGTGAAGTTCTCCCTTACAGAAGTTTTGATCCTGAGACACAGATTTTTATCAATCGCTCAAGCTTAGGGTTTGTGATTGAAACGTTACCTTTGGTGGGGTGTGGGGATGAAATCCCACGGCAATTAACAGGGCTTTTTCAACATGCCTTGCCCTTAGGATCAAGTTTTCAATGTCTTCTTCTTGGTAGTCATCGAACGGAAGCTTGGATAAAGACATGGGAAAAGGCCCGTGTAGGACACTCTAAAATTCTTGAAGAGCTTGCCAAAGAGCGCGGAATTTACTTACGAAATCTTTCTCAAGGGCTTCTTCCCTCAAGCGGAAGCGCCAGGACCTTTCGTCTTATTTTTTCCTATAGCGAACCTATTGCTTTGTCTCCTTCGATGGAGGCTATTTTAGCTTTACGTGAGCAACTTCTGACAACTCTGAAAGGATGGGGATTGCCTGTTAAAATTTGGCAATCCGAAGATTTGCTCATGGGCCTTGATGAGCTTTTAAACCCGACAGATGATTTGCTTAATCAATGGAATAGTTCTTTTTTGAATGATGAATCTCTAAAACCTGAGACCACTTGGAACCCCTATGAGGTTCTCTCGAATCAGCTCATGAGCCCATCCACGCGATTTGCTGTGGAACCTTCCCAACTAGTGTTTGGTGAAAATGAGAAAGTCATGCGTCTTTATACAGCGCGTCTCTTTCCACCTGTGTGGCATCAAGGGGGCATGGGAATTTTGATTGGCGATCCTTTTGATGAGTTCTTGCGATTGCAAAGCTGTTTTTTCCTTGTTTATGGCGTCCATGTTTGCAATGAAAAAACTCTCAAAACCCAAATGCTTGCCAAGTGTGGCAACGTTGAAAAACAAGCTGCTAGCCCTATTGCCAAATACGTTCCTTCTCTTAAAAAAGAAGAGGAAGAATGGCGCTATGTGCGAGAAAAGTTTGAAGAAGGTCAAAGGCTGGTGCGTACTCGCTTTCAGGTGGGGCTTTTAAGCTCTCCTGAGAAAATTGAGCGAGAGCAACAAACCCTCTTTAATCTCTATCGTTCTCAAAGGTGGGAGTTAAGTCTGGATAAATATCTCCAACTTCCCTCTTTTTTAAGCTGTTTGCCCATGACATGGGGAGAAGGAGCCGCAGAAGATAGCCGGAAACTCAAGAAAACAAAAACAACCTTAAGTCATGAACCTTCAAACCTCATGCCTCTTCAAGGAGAATGGCAAGGAACATCCTCTCCTGGAATGATATTGGTGGGAAGACGGGGACAGCTCTTCTATTGGTCACCTTTTGATAATAATGAAGGGAACTATAACGCTTGCGTTGTAGGACGATCAGGATCAGGAAAATCCGTCTTTATGCAAGAACTCATGACCAGCATTTTAGGTATGGGTGGCAAAGTCTTTGTGATTGATGTAGGTCGATCCTTTGAAAAAACAGTTAAGTTGTTAAAAGGAACATATTTAGAGTTTTCAACCCATTCTCCCATTTGCATAAATCCATTCTCCTCCATTCCCTTCAATGACACAAAAGCGGCTTCTGACGCTTTAGCCATGTTAAAGCCCATTCTCTCCCTTATGGCAGCCCCTAAAGAAGGAACCACAGATCTAGAAGATACCTACCTTGAACAAGCTATTCAAGAAGGCTGGAACTCAAAGAAAAACAACGCAACCATTACAGATGTAGCCACTTTCCTTTTAAATCACCCAGATGAAACAGCAAAGACACTCGGAGAAAGGCTCTATCCTTATACAGAGCGGGGAACCTATGGACGGTTCTTTAACGGTCCTGCCAACATTGATCTTACGGATACGCTCGTGGTGGTAGAACTTGAAGAACTCAAAGAACGGAAAGATCTTCAATCGGTCATTGTCCAAATGGTGATCTTGCAAATCACTAACTCTATTTACCTTGGAGAGAGAACAACTCCCTCTTGTCTTATTCTCGATGAAGCTTGGGATATGTTGAGAGGTGCTCAATCAGGAGTATTCATTGAAACGGCAGCAAGACGTCTTCGTAAGTACTTCGGAGGTCTTATTGTCGGCACTCAGTCGGTCAACGACTTTTATGCCACCCCTGGTGCTCAAGCTGCTTTTGATAATGCGGATTGGATGTGTCTTCTCTCTCAAAAGGATGAATCCATTAAACTGCTTAAGAACTCTGATCGTCTTGTTATGGACCCAGCCATGGAACGGACGTTGAGGTCTCTCAGGACAGAACAAGGCAAGTATGCAGAAGTGATGATTAAAGGACCTAAAGGCTTTGCTGTGGGAAGGCTCCTCCTCGATTCCTTCTCTAAGATTCTTTACTCCACAAAAGCAGAAGAATTTGCCGCTGTGCAAATCCTGGTGAAGGAAGGGTACAGCCTAAAAGATGCCATTCAACTCATAGCAACCCCCCAATAAATAAAGGAAAAAAGTATGACGCAAGAAAAGAATCAAGAAGCTCTCGAAAATTTATCTGAAACAACCTTCTCTCTCGTAGATTCAAAGAGAAGAATTAAGTGGGCGCTCTTTTCTACAGGAGTGTTAGGAGGAGTTTTAGGTGCTATTTTCATCAACACAATACTGTATTGGAAACCAAACTCTGGTCGTTTTTGGCAAGAAAGTATCTTCAATAAAGCTCCTTTAGCTGATTCCTCCTCGAATGATTGGCTAGCAAATAGGATAGGAAGCGTTGATCGAGAAGAGATTCTCCATGATCGCGCTCAAGCTCTTGCGAGTGCTCATGTTTCTGATAAAGAGCTTGAAGACAAGTTGTCTTCCTTTTTGACTCTCTATGATGGAGTGCTTGAAGGTCTTATGGCAGAGAAAAAAGTGCTTCTTTTAGAGCGCGATGCTTTTGCCACCCACAGTGTTCCCGATTTTACAGAAGAAGTAAAACGACGCCTTCAACAAGTTGAATCTCAACAAACAAAGGATCAGCCATGAAAAGAAGGCTGCTTAAGTTATGCTTGGGTTTAGGGACGCTTTCTCTTCTTTGCTGGGGCATTACGTCTCAAACAAAATTAGGAAGGTGTGCCTCAGAGAGTTTGGAAGGAGTTCACTATGTTCTATTTTTGAAAAGTACTTCCCTTAAACGAGGAGATATCGTTCTCATCCCAAATCATCCTGTTTCTTATGTGGGAGAGAGGCCTTTCGCTAAACGTGTGATAGGCCTTCCAGGGGATAGAATTATCCGGGACAAAGAACAATTGCAGATAAAATCTAAAAATACAGCAAGTAACATTACCCTTTTTACAATCTTTCCCCTTTTAGACAAAACCACAGAAGGCAAGCCCTTAACACCTCTTTCAATGCCTATTGTGCCTGAAGGATACATCTTTGTTGGGGGAGATCATCTTCGAAGCTTTGACTCTCGCTACAAAGAGTTTGGTCTTGTTCCCATAGAGAAGATTTGGGGAAAGTCGGTGTTCAAGTGGTAAAGCCAGGTCTCAGTATTCAGTCTCCAGTGGTCAGAGATTTTAATGAAACACCTCAAGCTCTAAGATCTCTTATTGTGTCTTTGAAGCCAGTTTTTTTTCTTGTTACCTTTCTGAGCACTGACCACTGGATATTGAGTACTGCTCTAGCAAGAGACTGCGGAACTCATGGAGTGCTTTATTCCATTGAGGAAGAAGACCCCATCCAGCTTATTCAGCAAAAGTTAAAGGTAATGGAAGAAAGTGGAGAACTGGAACGCCATAACCACATTCTTCAAAAGAAAGGAAAAGCTGCTGTTGAAAGACCGAGGCCTGTTGCAGGCATAACAAGGGCACCCAAGTCACACACATTTTATTACGACCCCACTTATGTCGTCCAAAATGATCTCACGGACCATAAAGGCCGCGTCTTTATTAAAAAAGGCACAAAGGTAAATCCTCTTGAAACAGTCAGTCTTTCTCAAAATCTCCTTTTCTTTGATGGAGATGATGAGGAGCAAAAGAATTTTGCCAAAGAGAAACTACAGCAAAGCCCTCTGAAATTAATTCTTACAAAAGGAGCGCCTTTAGCACTGTCGGAGGAGTTGAAAGTTCCTGTGTATTTTGATCAACAAGGTGTTCTTACAAAAAAGCTCGGCATTCAGCACGTTCCAGCTCTTGTATCTCAGGAAGAACTTCGCTTACGAATCGAAGAAATTTATTCTCCCCAGTTTTTCTCTGTAAAAGCAGAGGAAACTCCTGAATCTCAAAAAAAACTCACGGAGATCTCCAACATCAAAGGGAGCCAAAAGTGAAAACCATTTTCCAAAAGCTTTATATCTTTTGTGGGAAGAACCACAAGCAGACGATCCACCCTAATACACAAATACCTAAAATCATATCCGCGGAGAATAAGATCTCAGGGGATATTAAGTTGTCTCTTCCTTCAAATACGTCCAGAGAAAAAATATTTTTAGCAGTTCCCCAAGAGAAAAAGCATAGAAAGGTTAGAGACACAAAAAAAGGGCATACCCTTAAAAAGAATTTTTTCATACATTTTTTGATTTCTGTTATTTTTTTTAATACTCCCGCAGCAAGCAAAACATGTCAGGGACGCTTTGTAAATCCCATAACAGATATTTGCTGGTCTTGCCTCTTTCCTATCTCAATTGGGGCTATAAATGTGAGTGGAGGCGGACGAGAGGATATCCCTAATCCCCCTCAAATTCCCTGTTGGTGTCCAAGGCCTCCCATTCCCCTTGTTCCTGGTGTTCCTGTGGGTTTTTGGGAGCCAGTGAGACTGGTAGATGTCACACGGGTTCCTTTTTGTATGGTGAATATGGGAGGCCTTCAATTAGGAAACAGTACCATTGGATACGGAATCCATGGTGCCAAAGAATCAAGTCAAGCCCAGCACAGTTTCTATCAGGTTCATTGGTATGTTTATCCTGTCATCTACTGGCTTGAACTCATCAAGGATTTTCTATGTATGGAACAACAAGATTTTGATGTGACCTATCTTACAGAGCTTGATCCTTTGTGGAATGAAGATGAGCTTTCTTTTATTCTCAATCCAGAAGCCGTGCTCTTTGGCAATCAACTGGCACAGGCCGCCTGTGCGGCTGATTGTGCGGCGGCAACTGCGGGATTTCCACTGGATGGATTCTTTTGGTGTGGTGGATGTCAGGGCAGTCTTTATCCTTTTACTGGCAATAATGCGGCGCACAATGGGGGTGTTCAAGCGAGCCTTTTGATGGTTCAGCGTATGATAGCCAAGCTTCATCGAGAATTGTTACTTTGGGGAACAAGCGGAATAACAAATGCAGAAATCTGTCAGAAATATCCCTTACCCATCATCAAGAAGTCCCAATACAAAACCCAAATGACGTACCCCCGTCCGATGACACGAGGTCCTATGGCCTGCAACCCCTTGGGAAGAACTGAAGTCATCTGGGGTTCAGGGAGGGAATTTCCCTACAAAGGAGAAGACTTTGGCTACTTGATTTGGAGAAAAGTTAATTGCTGTATCTTATAAAGTATTTGATTTTAAATATTTTTATTTTGTCTTTTTCCTCCATTCTGGGAGACATGAGCTCCAGTTGTGCTTTTGCGGGGCATGAAATTGTTCCTCATAAAGAAGCACATCAACATGAAAAAAATTTTCCCCAACAGCTCTTTTCCCCAACAGGTTCTTGCAAGGTCATTCCTATCAACACAAAAGACATTCAAGCACTGCAAGAAAAATCAGCGCAAAAAGTTGAGAAATTTCAGAAAAATAAGGAGTTTCAGGACTTTCAGCAAGAAACCTTCCAAAAAAAAGAACCTGTTTTAGAGGATAAAGAATTTCAACAATTTGTTAATGAGCTTAATGAAAAAGCCCTCACTTCATTTCCAACCTGTCAAAGCACAGAGAAAATTCCTGCTGTAAACTCTCAAGTTCGTAACCCAGAAGGAAATCTTTACATTTTTGTTTCTTTCTCTCTTGGAGAGAAAGCTCTGATGAATCTTGCTCATGAGGCTAAACAATATGGAGCTACACTCGTTTTAAGAGGATTTAGGGCTTGTCCTCGTCCTTGCGTAGGCGAGGAACACGGGGAACCAAGAAAAATAAGCTACGGCAAAACAATTCAAGCTCTACAGAAAATCATCTTAAAGACTGGGCAGGGGGTGAGTATTGATCCTGAGCTTTTTACCTTCTTCTCTGTATCTTCTGTGCCTACCTATATTCTGGCAAAACCTTTTCAACTTAACTCTTCAGAACGTACCCAAGCTCCTCTTCATGACCGAATACAAGGGCATACTAGTGTGCACTATGTTTTAGAAACCTTTGCCAAAGAGGGAGATCTTCAAAATGAGGCAAAAGCCCTTTTGACCAAGGATTTGTTGTCAAATCGTTTGCAGGGAAAAGGAAGAGACAAATGAAGGGTTTGAAGAGGTCTCTTCTCAGCTGCTTTCTAAAGGTGCCTCCCACTTTTACGAGCATAACGCTTTCTTGTCTCATTTTTCTATTAATCTTGTTTCTTTCTTTTGCAGCCTTTGGGAATTCTTGGAAGAATCTGAAAAAAGGAGATCAAGCGGCTCAAGAATTTTTAGAACACATTGATGAGAAGAAAGCTGAAGCAGGTCCTCATCCTTTCTACAAGGGGGAGAAGCCTCAAGAGGCTGGTTTTAAGAGTGACACTCTTGAAGGAAAATCTAAAAGCAAGATTCGTCATGACACTGCCAGCCAAATGATTCGTGAAAGCGCTAATACGCGTGCTCCCTTTAAAATTGATCCCAAAACAGATCCCCTTCTTAAGGGATCTCAACCTTTTATTGATAATCCTCTGGCGACAATCGGCGGTCAAGGAACACACCTTGTTGAGACCATTCAAAATGGAAAAGACCAAACCTTTGCTTGTGAAGAAGCAGGAGATGATTTTCTTGAACAATGTATTAGCAACCTGCATGTCCAAGTGGTGAAGAAAAAAATAAGAAAGGAAACCCCTGTTGTTATTCGTCTTACGGGGTGTAAAAAGTCCTATAAAAAGAGACATTCTCGAGCTTGTCCTGCCCTCCTTGGCGACATTTTGCATTGGAGATGGAGAGGAGTGTGGAGAAAAAATCAAGGCCTTATCGACATTACTGCCTCCTTTAAGGCTTGTCTTCAAGAGACTTTGAGTGGAAAGCCTAACCGCTGCCGTAAATGCAATAATCCAAGAAACACAATCCCTACAGATTTAACTGAAGAGCAGATTCAAAGTGTTCTTCTTGCAAGAGATATTTCAGGAAAGCCTAGAATTGAAGGAAGAGCTAGATATTGCAGTCATGGCAATTTGAAAGGATACGATCTTACAGCCCATTTGACCATCCTTCATGAAGAAGAGATTCATGAGGTTCTTCCTGGTGATTGGATTTTAAACAATTGTGAGCGTTTAGAAGAGAAAGTTGATCAAGGACTTTGTTTTTATAGCTCAAAAATATGCCTCCAAGGGAGGGAAACACGGCTTATTGAAGGAGTTCCTGTGACTCAAGACTGTTGGCAGGAACTCCGTATTTATAGCTGCTTCATTCCTTCTAAAGATGATTGTGGTCCTTTAAGAGCGAGGGGATGCGTTCAAATAAATTCGCGGTGTAAACAAATGGTCGGAAAGACGTGTGTGGTCTACGCTCAAACCTATCAATGCAAAGGGGAAACTCGAACCTCTCATAGCATCGTAGGAGGAAACACTCCCTTTTGTTTAGATGGAACTTGTCGAGATCAAACTTATGAGACCAATGATGAGATGATGTCCACTCTGGCTCAGTTAACAGTATTAAAGGAAATACAGGGAAATTTTAAAAAGGGTATGATTTTTAAAGGAAAAGACGAACGTTGTTCAAGATACATTTTTGATTTTAAGGATTGTTGTGGGTCAGGGAGAGGTTGGGGTACGGACGCTGGTCTCTCTAAGTGCAAACCAAAAGCAAAAACTCTGAGCAAAAAGCGCAAAGCGGGTCTTTGCCACAAGATTGGAACCTATTGTGCGAAGAAAGTCCCAGGAAAGTGCATCAAGAAGAAAACGACTTTTTGCTGCTTTAACAGCAAACTCCTCAAAACCCTTCATGAACAAGGACGCCTTCAAATAAAGCTCGGATGGGGTAAACCTAAGAAACCTCTTTGCCGAGGCTTTACCATTGAAGAAATTCAGAGAATCGACTTTTCCAGGCTAGATCTCAGAGAAGTTTTTGAAGATCTCATGAAGAACTTCAAAGCTGGTAAGCAAGAGGAAATGAGCCCAAAGGGGAGCGAAAAAATAGAGAAGACTGATTTCAAGCAAGTCTTTCAAGATGTCATGACAAAATCTAAATCTACCCAAATCCAAGACATGAGCAAAAGACTAGGGGAACGATTAGAAATTCTTAAGGGGGGGATGCGCTCACATGGGAAATAATCACCCTCAAAAAAACTTAGTCTTTAGCAACTCAGCCTTAATAACTTTAATAGCACTGAGGCTTATAACTTGGAATCATTTAAGAGCGTTATCTATAATCATCTCTTTTTCAAAGCGAATTTATGGAATAAATTCTGCATGTTTTTTGTATTTTACTGTTCTTTTGAGTGTGCTCAGCAGCCTTTTTACTTTGAAGGCGGAGTCTTTAGCTTCATCGAAGCCTTATCCTAAGGATACCTTTTCGGTTCCTTCTGAGAGTAGCTCTCATGAGATTAGATCTCCTTCCTTTTTTGAGAAAAGAGCGGAAGGATGGCACTGGTATGAAAACAGACTTAGACTGAATGATCGAAGAACGGACAAAAGAGCAGAGGAAAAAAGCTCTTCCGGCGGGAGCTCTTCTTCCTCTGCTCCGACCCCAACGGAGAAAATTGAGGCTCAGCGCAAGGCTCTTGAAACAAAGCTTCATACGGCTATTCTCGAGCCTAGCGATGAGAATCTCATCACTTATATCTTGGCACAAAAAGCCCTCATGGATCAAAGTCAGCGATTTTCTGAAGTCTGGAAAAAAGTTGTTCTTAACACCCCGTCTTTAGATGAAACCTTGATTCATCCTGTGGATCAGAATGCACGCCATATCTATTATGATGAGCAGAGGAATAAGCTTCCCAAGAAGATTCAAGCGTTAGCTTCTGAATATGGTCTATTCTTTTTCTTTCGAAAGAATTGTTCTTATTGTCATCACTTTGCGCCCATCGTGAAACGGTTTTCTGATAAGTATAATTGGTCTGTGTTGGGGATTTCTTTGGATGGGGGAATATTATCTGAGTTTCCCCATGCTAAACGAGATAACGGAATTTCTGCGCGTCTTGGCATATCTCATGTTCCTGCTTTGATTGCCCTTCATCCCAAGACAAAAAAGCTCATTCCTCTGGCGTATGGATTTGTTTCAGAAAATGAAATTGAAGAAAGAATCGAGCTCTTAACACGACTGTCTGAGGCTAAAAAATGAAAAAAGTGTATTGGACTCTTCATTTGAAAATCTTGCTTGGCTTATTTTTGTTAAGCTCTCCTCTCTATGGGAAAGGCATGCAAAAAAATCTCGAGAAAGCCTTTGAAGTATTAGGCATGGCTAATAACATAACGGAAGGAGGAGGCTATCAAGATCAAAGGGGAGGGTTTTATACAGGAGGCAGTATATTTGCTCGTTCTAAAGCCAATAACGCAGAGATCTTCTCTCTGCAAATGCCCCACCCTCGGGCGGGTTGTGGAGGGATTGATCTTTTTTTAGGAGGTTTTAGTTACATCAATGCCCAAGAGTTCATTCAACTTTTGCGCAACATTGGCAGCAATGCAGCAGGGTATGCATTCAGTCTTGCTCTCTCAACGGTTACGCCTCTAATTAAGAGTAATCTAGATGGTCTTTTGGCCAGGGTTCAAGAAATGACCAACCAGAATATTAACTCCTGTGAAGCGGGAGCAACTCTTATGGGAGCTGTGTGGCCTCAGTCTGATAAATCCTCTGCAATTTTATGCAATGCTATGGGCAATAGCTATGGAAAAGTCAGTGATTGGGTCCAAAGTCGTCAGAAGTGTGGAGCTAAAGGAGAAAGAGAGGCGACGAATGCGGAAAAAAATAACGTGCCTGGTTTCCAAGATATGTTGGGGGATGAATTTAATATCGCTTGGAATGCTTTGAAGAAGAACTCCTTTTTAGGGGCTGATAACGATCTTGCTGAATTCTTTATGACCATCTCCGGAACCATTATCTCCCAGAGACTCCAAGACAAACGAGATAAAAAATACCGACTCCACTTTAAATATTACCCCTCTCAAAGCAGCGATCCTAATCTTATATCCGCGCTTATTGAAGGAAAACAGCCGGCCCAAATTTACAGGTGCGATAATCATGAGCCTGATAAGTGCCTCAATCCTCGGTTAAGCCAGCCTTTTACTTTAGGAGATAAAGCTCTTGCTCAAAAAATAAGTACTCTGTTGCATTCTATAAAAGAAAGGTTGTGGGAAAATACGAAAGCGCTCACTGGAGAAGAACAAGATTTTGTAAACTCCACCATGATTCCTATTTTAAAGATCATGGCTGTGGAGATGGCCTTTAAGCAAGGATCTCCCATTACCATCTCTTCTTATCAAGATGCTATTGCTCATGACATTCTTCTTCAATATCTCGATGAAGTCATGGAGCTTGTCTGGAACAGTGTGACCCAGCTGAAACAAGTCCAAGTTAATGATGGTGTGATGAAGGAGTTCAGAACGGGTATTGAAGACACTCGAAAACATCTCTTTGCCGAAAGAACCAAGATGTTTGAGCAAATCTCTCTCACCTTAGAAGCTATTGAACGAACCCATCAGATTGAGCTTAAGCTTCAAAATATGTTCATTTCTCAACAACAAGGAACCAGGCAGTGATCAGAAGTCAGTTATCACATCACTGTCATGAACGAGAGGGAATGATATGCATGTCATAACCACTTATGGGGGAGGAGAACTCTTTGCTCTTGTCTTTGATGGCATTGCTACTCTTTTGAATACCCGGAAGGGAGTTCTCATTCCTTTGATTAACATCGGGCTTATGGTAGGACTGACATATGTTGTCGTTTTAATGCTTTTTCGGAGTCAACTTATTGATGGAATAAGATGGTTCTTATGGGTCGTCGTTGCCACACATCTTATATTCTTACCCAAGACAAGAATTCATATTCACGACCCTCTTAATAACTATCATAGAGATGTTGATAATGTTCCTCTTGCCTTAGGAGCCTTTGCAAGTTTAGTGAGTCAAGTTGGAAAGTCTGTTACAGAACAGTTTGAAATGCATTTCACTCTTCCTGGCTACATGCCTTACCACCAAACAGGGACTGTCTTTGCCTCAGCCATCATGAGTCAGGTGGGTCAGTTTCGTATTGTCGATCCTGAATTTAAAGGCAATATGGATCGTTTTATCAATCAGTGTGTCGTTTATCCTGTCATGATAGGGAACAAATACTCGTTCACCGAGCTTCAGAATACCCCTAACATTTGGGAGTTTGTAAAGGCTCGTGCCTCACCCATTTTAGGATTTCTTTATAAGGAAGGAGGAGTACCAGGGAAAATTGTGACTTGCCAGGAAGGAGTTAAAAAGCTGGATGCACTTTGGGCAGCAGAGATTAAACGAGCAACAGCTATTTATGGCTCGCAAGTTCAAAGCCGAAAAGTCGCAGAGTCTGTGTTCAACACCAGCCTTATGGGAAGCGCTTATCTTCTAGCAGGAGCCGCCTCATGGGCTAGCTCAGCAACAGATATTCTTCGTCAAGAGATGATGATCAAAGCCGTTGAGGATTCTTCCAATAACAAACTTTCTGAACTGGGATCTGCTGCAAACTATGCGGCAACAAAAGCCCTGCTGCAACAAAGGTCAGCCTACACAGTTGCGGGAGAAATTGCCGCAAGAACCCTTCCTTTATTTAAGAATGTCATTGAAGCTTTAAGCTATGCCTTGTTTATCTTCATTGTTGTTTTAGCTCTTCTTCCAAGTGGATACAAAATTCTCCTCACTTATTGTGGCATATTGGTTTGGACTCAGCTTTGGGCACCTTTATATGCGGTTTTAAATCTGATTATGACTCTCTATGGACAGGCTGAAACATTGAGTCGTGGTGCGCAAGGAGGACTGACTCTTTTAAACTCTTCAGCTATTATCAATGTTAATGCAGATATGCTAAGCCTTGCAGCTTGGCTTTCTGTCAGTATTCCCTTTATTTCCTATGGAATCCTTAAACAAGGAGCAGGGGCTTTTGTAGGCCTTGCTCAACATTTAGGTTCTGCCATGCAGAGCGCCGCGAGTGGAGCGGCCGCAGAAACCGTATCGGGTAATATTAGCTTAGGAAATATCAGTATGGGCACTCAAGCCTATCAAAACACCACAGCCTTTCAACATAACACAAGTCCGTCTTATACAGCTTCTCACTTTAGAGGGATGAATACCTCGGGCATTGAGCAATCTACCTTTGCGGATGGAACACAATCTTTTCAAGATCAAGCTCTCTCTCGCCTCAGTGTACAGATTATGGGTACAGAAAACACAAGTTATGCTCAGCAAACCAGTCTCAATGACGCCAAAAGTGTAGCTGAAACAAAAAGTATGGCTGCCAGTGAAGCAACGGAAGCTTCCCTTCAGGAATCGACAAACTTTATGTCACGGGTGGGGAAAGACATCTTCTCTGGGGAAGATTTTCATAAAGCGGTGAATGTTTCAGAGGCTCAGAGCCTCCAGAACTTTAAAAATCTTATTAAAGATATACGGCAAAATACGAGAATGGATGAGACACAAGCTGTTGAAGCTGCGGTTGGGATGAGTTTTGGGCTACCCCAGTTCGGCATCGGGGCGAGTGCACGCGGCTCAAATACATCTGCTCGTCAACGCGCCATTGATGATGCAACAGCTGTTGCTAAACAAACAGGGTATTCAGAAAATATAGAGAAGGTGATGTCTGCTGCTCAATCCTATGCCAAGGGAAAAAATGATACGGAGGGCGTTGAATTAGGGAAGGGAGCTTTTGCTAGCCTGAATCATGCAAAAAGTCTTCGCGAAGAATCCTCCATTGCGCAAAGCCATGTGAATACTCTTTCAAAGGAGATGCATTCAAGTCAAGGCAAGAGCTTTATTATTAACAAGGTGCTCGATCAAGATGTGTTGAAATTTATTGCTCACCAGCCCCTCAATGAGGCGCCTAGCGGAACTTCAGGACCCTTAGGATCAAGATCCTCAGAGTCAAGCTCCTCAGGATCCAGATCTGTAGGATCAACTTTAGGGTCAGAACAAATAGGCTATGAAAGAGCCCGCAGAATCTTTGAAAAGGGAGGAGAAGAACGAGATGTTTATCTTCAACGGTTTCAACAAGAAAATCCGCAGTACTCTATTCAATCTATCAATACAACCCAAGAGCAAGAAAATCTCACTCATCGCTATGAAGGAGAGGCTCAGAAGATTCAAGCAAGTTCTAACCCAAAGGCTCAACATCAGCATCATACGCAAGCTCTTATGGCTCAAGGAAATGCAGTGGGACTTGGTTCTAACAAACTCGTTCAAGCAGGAGAGCAAGCTAAAGATGCATCTTCTCCTCATGCCCAACAGTCTATAGAAAAGCCTGCGCATAAAAATACGTCATTCTCTTCTTTCTCTCCTGAAGGTTCCTCCCCGGCACAGCAAAAAGAAAACCCAAAAACGTCAGAACGTTACAAAGGACAAGACCAAGCATCGTCCCCCCTCATCAATGCTCAGGAAGACATGAAGGATTTATTCTCTACCGTAACAACAAAAATCGAGGCGGGAAAAAAAGAGATAGATCAAAAGGAAGAACCCCTTCAAAAGGCTGTAGAGGAGGCCAACAATAAAAGCTTAGTAGGAACAACTCTCAAAAATGCTGCCAAAAGCGTTCTTGTCGATCCTCTTCCCCTTCCCACTGATTCTTCACTTCC
This sequence comes from Alphaproteobacteria bacterium, assembly GCA_017992885.1. GTDB lineage: Bacteria > Pseudomonadota > Alphaproteobacteria > UBA9655 > UBA9655 > UBA9655. Next base: position 24,510 of record JAGONT010000003.1, on the reverse strand, counting down.
TTAAGGAGATAGGCTATGGCTTTTTTTAAAACGATGACACAAGGGGGACAAGTTCATATCCATCAACTGCGGATGTTGAAGCAAATCTTCATTGTAGGACTCATTGTAGCTCTTGTTCTTGGGACAGGAAACTTTATGTGGAAGAGCTATGAACTTCCTATCTATGGATGGCAAACCCTACGAGAGACCTATTGGGCGCAATTCATGCTTGCAACTGTCCCTGAGGAAAAACATAAGGCACTTTCTCAAGCGTATACACCTCCAAAAGGAAAATCTTATCAACGAAGTTGTTTGAGTATTCTCAAAGACCCGCATCTGAAAGAAACCACACAAACTATGGAAAAAGCTCTTGAGGAAATAGCCATTCAAAGTCTCAAATTTGCAGGGGGAGCTTTTTTTATCATTATGGGGTTTTGGTTTTTCTTTGGACTTGCGCAGAAGCGAAATCAACATCAGCGAGGAAATACGCTCGAATCTCCTAAAAGGCTTGCAAGAATAATCAAACGAAGGCGAGAGGCTTCTGACCTAGAACTTGGATACTTTCCTCTTCTTAAAGATAAGGAAACATCACACACTCTCATTACGGGAACAACTGGATCAGGTAAAACTAATACCTTTCACATGATCTTACCTCAACTTCGCCACAGAGGAGATCCAGCCCTTATTATGGATATTACAGGGAATTATGTTTCTCGCTATTATAATAAAAAAACAGACATCATTTTGAATCCCTTAGACATCCGTTCTCCTCATTGGCATCCTTGGGTAGACTGCCATCTGGATTCTCATTACGATGTGTTGGCTGAATCCTTTGTTCAATCGAAGGATAACTCAAAAGACCCTTTTTGGGATAATGCAAGCCGGGCTGTTTTAAAGACAGCTCTCAGAAAGTTTAATTTTCAAGGAGAGAAGGATGTTCAGAAACTTTACTCTTTCCTTCTCAGCTCATCGGATAAAGAGTTTGAAGACTTCTTTAAAAACACGGAGGCAGCAACTTTTGCTTATAGAAACAATGAAAAAACCACTCACTCTATTCGAAGCGTTCTCTCTTCTCAAATAGAGTGTCTGAGACAGTTAGATTTTCCAAGTCTCTCCCCCAAAGAAAGAGGAGAGAATCCATCCACAAAAGAAGATCCAGATAATTCACAAATACCAGCTTTTTCGATTCGAAACTGGGTGATGAATGAACGACAGAAAGGTTGGCTCTTTATTACGGCGAGACCAGATCAGCGAGAAACCTTAAGACCTCTCATCTCAGCATGGATGGATATTGCCATTAATGCCCTTATGGTGCTTCCTGAGAATCAAAAAAGAAGACTATGGTTTGTGATTGATGAACTTGCCGCTCTCCAAAAACTCCCCAGACTACAAGCTGGGCTTGCAGAAGGCCGAAAATATGGGGGATGTTTTCTGGTAGGGTTTCAGAGTAAGCCTCAATTGGAAGACATTTATGGAAGAAACGCAGCGGAAGCTATGCTGGATCTTTTTAATACCAAACTTTTCTTTCGTTGCACAGAACCCTCAACCCAACAATGGATCTCAAAAGTCTTAGGAGATAAAGAAGAGACAGAGCCGCAAGAAAATATCTCTTATGGGGCCAACAGCATGCGAGATGGGGTCTCCTTAAGCCACCATACGCGCCAAAAGCCTCTTGTCATGCCAGCTGAGCTTTCCCAACTCAAAAATCTTGAATGTTATCTCAAACTCCCTGGAGACTATCCTTCTACAAAGCTGCAAACGCAGTTTCAACAAGCTCCCAAGTCACAAAAAAATGCTTTTCTACTCAAACCGGATAAAGAAAGAGACTACACATTGCCAGTCAATAAAACTTCTAAAAAAAAAGAGGAGAATATTATATAAGATCTAAATCACAATTGAATTCAATTTGCTCTTCTGCTAGCGTGCTGAAAATAAATCTATAAAAATAATATTTACAGGGAGTTTATGGGACGACGACAATATGCGATGCATTCTTTCTCTTTTCCATTTGTAGGCATTGAGAAACTCTATACGGAAATTTCTTCTCTCCTTCATCAAGAACAATACCCTACTTTACAAGAATCTCGTGTTAAGACGCTCAATCTTCATTGGAAGATTGGTAGACTGATTGTTGAATATGAAAACCAGTGGATGGCGAGTGACGAAGATCATCAGGAACTTTTATGCCAACTTTCTGTGCAAATCGTTAAGAAATTTGGAGACGTATTTAGTTTTTCAATTTTGGAGAAGAGTTGCAAATTTTATCTTGTCTATTGTCCCTTCTCTAAGAAGGATAATTCAAGTGAAAGTGCAGATATTCCACAGTTTCAAGCTCCTCTTACGTGGGATCATTATCGCCTACTAATAGATGTGAGTTGTCCTAAGGCCAGAAATTTTTATGAAAACGAAGCCAGTAATAGCAACTGGCCTCCTCTCTTACTTGAACAATTTATTAAAAATCATGTGTTTGAAAGGCTCCTCAACAGCACAAATAAAGAAAGTGTACTGCGGTCTGTTCAGCAAGGAAGTTTGGAGCTATTTTCAGCAAATAATAATGACTTAAATAAGCTTATGGATTAGAAAAAAGTTTGTTTATCGGTTTTATCGAGAGTTATTCCTCAATGAGCTCATAACCTAGTAGCCTTCAGATAAATGTTTCTAGCTTGACTAATATGATTCACAAGGCAGAGCATTAAGTTCTGTAACTCTGGATGCTTTGGACAAGTTTTCTTTCAAAAGTGTATAGATTTTATCTGGGTTCTCAATATCAAAAAGAGAGAGACCCGTTTTATTATTCCCTGCAAGACTGGCTTGGGTATGGATAACAATAGTTCCTAAACCATAAAATTTTTGAAGAAATCCAATCTTTAATTCAATCTCTTTTACATTCGTGAGGAGTATGTCTTTCCTTTTACTCAAGAAAAAGTGCAGGCTATATCTTACTTCTGTAGGACGTATCTCATAGGTTGTGCTCGTGTAGACACCCATAGCAAAACAAAATGCAGAGCAGACTATAATAATATATCCAATTGGAATAGAAAATGGCCCATCAAATAACCCACCAAATAGAGAACAGGTGAGCCCTCCCACTATATATTCAGGGAAAAAAAGAGGAGGAAAAAGAAAAAATAAGCTTACTCGCATGATCCAAAGAGATTTTCTGAAGGATGGCTTTATTTTATTCATAGGCTCCCTTGCTTTTTGCCAAAGAGTAAAATTAATAGTAAAAAATTAACGACTTCTTTTTTACTTGGCAACAACAAATTGACTGATTAATGATAAGCGCCAATGATATTTACGAAAGATATATGTTTTGAACAGAGGACCTCTAGTGGATTACCTCCTACTTTTTAGACGAACTAATATAAGGGATGGTGATCAATAAGAATCTGAAAAGCTAATTTATTTTCTGAATTTAAATTGTACCTTTATTTTTTCTATGAAAAACAGATTGCATTTGTTCTTATAATATAATACAAGTCTTATTCATTTTATTAAAAAGAAAGACGCAAAATGACCGAGTTTAATGAATCTTTAGCATTTTTAGCCCTGACTTCTGAGATTGTCGCTGCCTATGTTTCCAACCATCAAATAGAAATACAAGAACTGCCAGCCTTTATTCAACAAGTGCATTACAGCCTACATAGTACAAAAGAGAAAAATTCCTTTCATCTCTCCGAATCAAAAGAGCCAGCTATTTCCATTGAAGACTCTATTACACCGGATTATCTTATTTGTCTTGAGGATGGGGTGTCTAAGAAAATGCTTAAGCGCCATTTAAAAAAAGCTTATAATTTGACTCCTGATCAATACCGTATGAGATGGGGATTGCCTTCTAGCTATCCAATGGTTGCACCTAATTATTCCAAAGCCAGAAGTTCAATTGCAAAAGATATAGGCCTTGGAACTCACAAAAAAGATAAAAAGAAAATTGCTGCATAGCACATGTATAACGTGAGCTTTTATGGCTTATTTTATTTTTTAAACAGTGAACTTATTATAAAATAAGATCTCTTTCTTCCTGCGCTTTTGGCTCAGTGTGAGAATTCGAGTGCTGTGGGGCCACTAATGGGTATGGAATTTAGAGAGATAGGGGAATAAGTGTTTTATGTGTATGTAGTTGACTGGCTTGTTTTCTAGTTGCAGTTTTCCGCTATGAAATTAGGACTATGGACAATGAAAAAGTTTGAAATCTATGTACAGACTCTTTTGTCCAGTATCATCTCATGTTGGATACCGGGCACCAAAGTGCTCAACTTGGATAATTGTCAATAGCCCTTATTTTAGTTCATAAAATGAATATGCATATGGCTCATTGATGCCCCAATCCACGACCACAGCTCCTCGTTGTTCGTGTTGCGGCTTTTTTCATATAAATTATTGTTAGATAATTGATCAAAGTTTTCTGTTACAAGATAATCATAGTCAGTTAAATTGTTCCATTTTCCCCATGTCCAGAAAATACCTACCGGCGTGCTGTCGTTCCATTTCCCATAAATATCTTGAAAATGGCTCGCAGTAGTCTGTAGTTTTTTTTCGATCAAAAATCGTGGGGCAATCCATATCTCAATCTTGTTTTCATTTTCCGCTTTCTTCCTCTTACGATAACCTGTCGATATACTCAAATACTTACCTACATTCCCACACTCCGATAAATCAAACGTACTCTCTAACGGGTTCAATAATTCTGATATCCGCATCGTTATCAACCCCACTTCGCTTCCCTCTTGCGGTCTGTAAATCAATACGCCTTTTAAAAATCTTTCATAAATTTCTTCATGTCCTGGTACGCCATACCATGCTTCCTGGCAAAGTTTCTTTACGGTCTTGCCAGCGATGGATTCTTCCTCGATCAGTTTGCGCCATTCTTTACAAACAAGTAGCATGTTAACTGGACTGCGATTGTTTAAACTTTCATCAATAGCAGCAAGATGTAAAATCATAACCTTGATTTGTTTTGGACAACCTTTGAATGCAGATTCATCAGCAGGTTCTATCTCCATGCCCTGAATCGCCTGGGGTGATGCAAAGGTTAGGACGATCATTAAAGATGAGATAAGAAGCTTCAAGTTTTTCTTCATAAGAGTACTCTGTGAAAATATACTATATTATTCAATACAGCCTTGATTATTAATATATCGAATAGGAATGCTAGTCAACTGCATGCCCATAAAGTGTTCTTTATCTTTTCCCTTGTTTTTTCTCCTTTCAGCAAAATTTTATCTAAACTGCAATTTACGTATTAATACCAATAAAGAATCGGATTATATAAAATATAGAAATATGAAAATAAAATTTTATATAAGTTCTTTTTTCTAAAAAATATTCTTTAATTAAGAAAGAAAATTATATCTTGATTATTCGATCCGCTAAAATTGAAGATAGTAGGGAGGTCAATATTGCACGCTATTTTACACCGGAAAGGATAAAAATGCCTTCCTCTTTGCAAACTCCTCTGCTAACCGGCTTTTTCTTATACGCCTTCATTGCTCATAACTAAGTTAGCTCAGTTGGATTGAGTGAGATCCTCAAGCTTTTTTAGCTCACTCTTACGTCCGATAAAGGTTTTTATTTTTATCTTATCTTGCTTATATTTTACATATGTTTATTATACGCAACATAATATATAAATAAATTTTTCTTCTAAAAAACATTTGTTGTTTTAAAGAAAAATTTTAAATCTCAAAATTTCATAAAGACAAAGCATGTTTATGATGCAAGCGTCCTATAAAGTTCAATCCGAAGGATTTTCTAATAGTGTAAATGATATTTTAGCTTTATTGTAGGAGAAATATCAACTCTTTCTCATGAGAGGCCTAGATGTATGAATCAAAAAAATACTGCCGTCACCTATGAGTTTCTTTCAGGTCTTGTAGAAAGAGTCACCTTTCATAATCCCGATAATGGTTATTGTGTACTTCGGGTGAAAGCAAGAGGGCATCGAGAGTTTGTGACGATTGTAGGCCATTCTAGCTCTATTTCGGCCGGAGAATTTCTTCAAGCTTCACGAGTATTTTGGTAAAAAATCAAGTCCAGAAATATCATAAAAATCAATCTATATTTAATTTTATATTATGTATTCTCACCTAAGATGTTTATCAATAGTTGGAGTTATTTCACGCTCATCCCTTGGTGTTCTCCATTTGATTTTCTGAAAGTTAGGCCTCAGAATTTTATATGGAGAATCACATGTTGTTAACGCATCATAGAAACTAAATTGCAGAACAGGACATTATCAAATTGCGCTTACATTGTGAATTATGGTAGCATTATAAATGATCGTCGCTACAGTGCACATGCCTGATAGGCAATGTACGTCTGTTTTGCCGCCCGGGGAAATTGTCTGTACCCGAAGCTTTGTACCTCAGACGTTTTGACGAATACAAGATTGCTAACATCTATAAATCAAAAGGACCCTACACTCACATTTTTTGTACTCCCCCTTAAATAACTGCCGTTGGCAGATTATTTCCTTTATTCGAGAACGAACACTTTTGTACTCAATGCCAATTTCAAGGTTATTTAGAAAATTTCATTGAGTAATCCGATTTAAATTCTGTAACTTTCAGAGAAACCGTTCGTTGCTTCTATGTATACGAATCAATTGTAAATTTGTCTCAGACTATAGACAAACTGTATTATGGCCGGAGATATAAAATAGAAATGAAAAAATATTTACTTTTTACACCAGGCCCTGTAAATGTAGCAAGAAATGTACGAATGGCAATATGCAAACAAGATATCTGCCATCGTGAGGTTGATTTCGTTTTTTTATTACAGAGCATTGAAGATAAGTTGTTGTCTTTGTTTGAGATAAGACACCATAATAATTATAGAGCTGTCGTCATTACTGGATCTGGAACAGCAGCAAACGAATCTATGCTTTCATCAGTGGTTGGGGATCAAAATATTCTCATATTGTCCAACGGTGAGTTTGGTGAACGCTTATATAACATATCTAAAGTTCATAATAAAAATACGTTTCTTCTAGAATTCCCCTGGGGAAAAGCCCTGAATTTGGAAAAAATAGAAACTTACCTTAAAAAACATGAAATTAATATTGTTGCCATGGTCCATCATGAAACAAGCTCAGGAATGCTGAATCCTTTAGAGAAAATTGGTGCCTTATCAAAAGAAAATGGTTCAATTCTTATTGTTGATTGTGTCAGCAGTGCCGGAGCAGAAGTTATTGATATGGAAAAGAATCACATTGCCTTCTGTTCAAGTTCAAGTTCAAAAGCAATTGGTTCCTATTCGGGATTATCATTTGTTATTGGAAAAAAAGAAGAGTTTGAAAAACTAAAAAATCTTCCAATTAAATCTGTTTACCTGAGTTTATACAAATTTTATACCGTCATTAAAAATATTTCACAGACACCAAATACACCTGCAATTCCTCTTTTTTTCGCTCTAGAACAAGCCATAATAAATATTTTAGACGAGGGGGTTTCCAAGCGTCACGAAAATATCAGGCATAAAGCACTCAAGTTACGTCAGGGTATGTTAAACTTAGGCCTTAAATTTCTTATTGATCAGAAAGATATGTGTTCCGTCTTAACAACCGTCCATGTGCCTTCTCATATTGATTTGGATAGACTCCGTCAAAAATTTCGCGAAAAATCCATTATCATTTATGAAGGAAAGGGTTGTTTTAAAAATAGAGTTTTTCAGGTTGGTAACATTGGCGAATTATCGCTGGATGACATCCAATTTTTTCTGAGTATTCTGAAAGAATGTTTGGAAGAGTCTTCTCAAATTGAAGAAAAGAAAATCGCCTCAACAAATTATTCTAATTCAATGAATTATCCTATAAATAATAACTCTCTACTATCAGTAGGTGACAGGTGAATGACAAACTAATCCGTTTATGGGCTACAAAGAATAAAGATGATGAATGGTGGTCTTCTTTTATAACCTCTCCTCTAGCAATCGCAGTTAATTATGTTGTGGTGGATATTAAATTCCTAACACCAAACAAAATTACGATCATTTCTTTTATCGTCGCATGTATGTCTGCCTTCTTTATAATTTTAGGCAGCACAGTGAATTTTATCATTGCAGCAACCTTGATTCAATTAAGCCATATATTGGATTGTATGGATGGGCAAATGGCCAGATATAGAAATACACCTTCTGCATTTGGAAGTTTTATTGATAAAGTCACAGATCAAGTGCAGGTAATCATTTGGTTTGGATCAGTGAGTTATACTGCATACATTCAATCTCAAAGTGTTCTTCCTATATTCTTAGCGTTTATCGGTGTTTCCTTCTATTCTCTTAGGGGTTATATAAAATATCTTTCTGTATATACAGCAATTCATAGTGACTCCAATTTCTTGGAGAAAAAAAAGCAAAAAATTCTAGTTGCTCAAAATGAACCAACCGCCGGTCTCGGATTTGATATCTTCTCAAATTTAAAGTGGTTTGCAACCGAACAGCGAAAAATATTTTTGTTTGATGAAGGTGTTTTCATCTTCATGTTATCACTATCCTTAATATTTAATACACTCATTCCAATGCTTTGGGTCTTTGCCATTAGTCAAATGTTTTATGGTATAGTTCGTGGTTTCCAACGTGGATTGGAAATCGAGCGAAATTCAAAAATAGACATACAAAAATAACAGGGCGCAAACGAATAATTTCTTGTGTAAAGGGGTTTCAAATTGTGTTGCAATAACGAAGAAAGTTGATGGAAAGATGAAAGCAATTATATTGGCAGCCGGAGTGGGCTCAAGAATCAAACCATTGACCGACAATTGTCCCAAAAGTCTTTTAAAAGTGGTGGGTCAAACTATCCTTGAGAGAATGATATCCCATATTCAGGACTGTGAGATCAACGAAATTATATTTGTACTGGGCTATTTAGATAAACAGATAAAAAATTTCGTGAAGAAAAAATTTCCTAATTTAGATGCAAAATTCGTTATAAACGACAAATTTAAGGAAACAAACACAGGGTTTTCTTTAATGTTAACTAAGACTTTAGTTCAAGGAGAATCATTTATAAAATTTGATGCAGACGTGATATTTGATATTGAAATCCTTAAAAAACTTATTGAGTCAAAATATGAAAATTGCTTGTGTATTGATAAAAACATCAATCTTCAGGAAGAAGAAATCAAGGTTATTGTTGGAGAAAACGACCAAATACTTGCGGTCAGTAAGACAGTTAATCCAAAAAGCGCTACAGGTGAATCATTAGGTATTGAAAAAATTAGTGCTGAAATGTCCAATATTTTATTTGAAGAACTAGAATATATAATGGCAGAAAAAAAGAATCATCAAAAATACTATGAAAGTGCGTATGAAAAAATAATCAATAAAAATATTCCTTTTTATTGTGTAGATATTACTGGTTTAAAATGGATTGAAGTTGACACAAAAGAAGATTTTATTAACGCATTGTCTATTTTTGCATAGAATGTCATGAGACTGCATGTCTTCGATATTTAGAAATAATACCCAACCTGGAGCCCACCTAAAGCTTAGCGGTTATGGCAGTTTTGTTATGTTTTTAGATTTCTATAGATAGTTGAGGGATGCGTCTTCATCGTTTTTGAGATGCTTTTAATAGATTCACCTTCTGAGAGAAGGCGTTTAACCAATATTTTTTCCCCCGCTAAGTTTAGAAGGGCGCTCAAACTTGACTCCCCTTTTCTTTGCTGCGTGTTGTCCCATGCTGGTACGTTCTGATGGTATGGTCCTTTTCTTAATAATTGGCCGCTCTTTATCTTGCCTCATTATTGAAGCTTCTTAAAGTCGCTCAGGCCATACCATCAGAACCGATCGGAATATGGTTCAAAATCTTGTCTTAAGAATACGAAAGCGGTACATTAAAGTGTGCACTTATAACTAGAGGAGGATTGAGATGTCAAAAATTGTTAAGTGGACTACTGGAGTAATAATTTTCTTTTCTTATTTAGATCAAGCGTTTTGTTATAATCCTCAGCTACTTGACTCGGTTGCGGATTCATTTAATGAACGTATATGCGTTAAAGCTCCCATTTCCATTAAACTAATTCAAGAAAATTTAGATTTTTTGGAAGAAGAAGACACTGGCTACGTTACAATGTATTCTGGAAAAAATGTTTTTGAGTCCTATAATGAAAAGACACAAAATAAAGGCGGAGAATTTAGTAGTTTTTATAATAACTGCCAAAAAATTTATGATGCCAACGATATGATAGACCCTGTGACTCAAGCTGCTGTTCAGATGATATTTGAAAGAGTTTTTGAAAAACATGAGCAACATTTAAATCTGCTATTATCAACGAATCATTTGTTGCCAACAAGAAAGGCACCAGCTGATGCGAAGGTACTTGATAAAGGCCTTCTCAAGGATACTTATTTGGTTGGTAAAAAATGCTAGTTCCATCAGAATACCTTATTCTTTGCAAACTCCTGTGCTAATCGTTTTTTCCTAAATGTCTTCTACCATACTTACAAATATGTTTATGATCCAAGCATCCTAGAAAGTTCAATCCGAAGGATTTTCTAATAGTGTAAATGATATTCTGGCTTTATTGTGGGAGAAATATCAACTCTTTCTCGTGAGAGGCCTAGATGTATGAATCAAGAAAACACTGCCATCACCTATGAGTTTCTTTCAGGACTTGTGGAAAGAGTCACCTTTCATAATCCAGATAATGGGTATTGTGTACTTCGAGTTAAAGCAAGGGGGCATCGAGAGCTTGTGACGATTGTAGGTCATTCTAGCTCTATTTCGGCCGGAGAATTTCTTCAAGCTTCAGGAGTGTGGGTCAATAATAAAACTCATGGGCCTCAGTTCAAAGCACAATTTTTAAAAGCCGCACCCCCAACCACAGAAGAGGGCATTGAAAAATACTTAGGGTCAGGAATGATCAAAGGAATTGGCCCAGTGTATGCGAAAAAGCTAGTTCGAGCTTTTAAGACTTTTGTCTTTGAGGTTATCGAAGGAACGCCTGAAAAGCTGCAAACGATAGAAGGCATCGGATCTCATCGATCTTCTCTTATCGTAAAAGGATGGGCAGATCAAAAAGCTGTCCGAGAGATTATGCTCTTTCTTCATCAATATGGAATCAGTACCTCAAGAGCTGTGAGAATTTATAAGACCTTTGGTGCTGAGGCTATTCAGGTTATTACAGAAAATCCCTATCGGCTGGCTCGTGATGTGAGAGGAATAGGATTTATTTCAGCTGATCAAATTGCTCAAAAAATAGGGATTGAGAAAGAATCTCTTATGAGAGCTCAAGCAGGACTCAATCATATTCTTCTTGAAAGCATGGATGAAGGTCATTGCGCCCTTCCGATAAAAGATCTTCTCGACAGAGCTGAGAAGCTTTTAGAAGTCGTCCAAGATATTCTCTGTAAAGCTCTTCACATAGAGCTTGAAACAGGGGAACTCATTCGGAACACAATTGAGAGTGAAGAGTGCGTATTTTTGAAAGGTCTTTATCATTCTGAGTATTCTGTAGCTCGCTTTCTTAAAAATATTACCCAAGGAAGATTGCCTTGGGAAAACATTGATGTGGGTCAAGCTATTTCTTGGGTTGAGACGAAGCTATCTCTTATGCTTTCTGCAAGTCAAAAAGAAGCCATACAAAAGGCCCTTACCTCCAAATTTCTAACAATTACAGGAGGACCAGGTGTTGGTAAAACAACACTTGTTAAAAGCCTCCTGACAATTTTAACAGCAAAAGGAATAAAGGTTGCTTTGTGTGCTCCAACAGGAAGGGCGGCTAAGCGACTTTCAGAGTGTACAGGGATAGAGGCTAAAACTATTCACCGGCTGCTTGAGATTGATCCTAAGACAGGGGGATTCAAAAGAGGAGTACACTTTCCTCTCAACTGCCAACTTCTTATCGTTGATGAAGTCTCCATGGTTGATATTCCTCTTATGAATTCCTTATTAAAAGCTCTTCCCGCAGAAAGTGCTTTGTTTCTCATAGGGGATGCCGATCAACTGCCTTCTATAGGACCAGGAAATGTTCTCATTGATATTATTAAGTCCCATGCGCTTCCAGTTGCCCGGCTTTCAGAAATTTTTCGACAAGCAGCCTCAAGTCGAATTATTCTCAATGCTCACCGGATCAATGAAGGTTTGATGCCAAACCTTCCTCAGAATCAAGAAACTTCCGACTTTTATTTTATAGAAACTCAGGAAGAAGAAGAAGCCACGCAAAAGATCCTTGAGATTGTTCAAAAACGTATTCCTAAACGTTTTGGGTTTAATTCTCTGACCGACGTCCAAGTTTTATGCCCTATGAACAGAGGATCGATGGGAGCAAGAGCTATGAATAGTGAACTTCAAAAAACTCTCAATCCTAATCCCTCACTGAAGGTAGAGCGCTTTGGATGGACTTTTTGTTTAAATGATAAAGTGATGCAGATTATCAATAATTACGACAAAGAAACCTATAATGGAGATATCGGTTTTATCAATCATATCGACCCTGAAACGAAAGAATTGACGATTACGTTTGAAGGGAGAGAGGTTCTTTATGACTTTGATGAGTTAGACGAGATTGTTTTAGCCTATGCTACGACCATTCATAAGGCTCAGGGCTCAGAATATCCTGCCGTTATCATTCCTCTTATGATGCAGCATTATCCAATGTTGAAACGTAACCTACTTTACACAGGAGTGACGCGAGGAAAGAGTTTGGTTGTTATCGTAGGTCAGAAGAAAGCATTAGCTATTGCTATCAAAGAAAAAACTACACAACTGAGGTGGTCAAAATTAAAGGAATGGCTTGGGCCTTGAGAAGGGAAGGGGCAAAATTTCTAAGTTGTTAAACGATAAAACCATACACCTGTTTTTAGAGTTGATTTTCGCATAGAGCGGGGGCAAAGTTTATTTAACAGGTAGTCTATAAGGAAGAAAAAAGATAAAAATATGAGCGCTAAAAAGAAAAATATTCCCGATGTTTCTATAAAAAGCACGAAAGATCAGATTCTTTCTGCTTATAATGAGGTTGTAGATCTTCTTCAGGAAAATCACATGCAAAATCCTCAAGAAGAAAAAAAGAAATCAGACGAAAGAGAAGTTATTCAAAAATCTTCCCAAGCTTCCTTAGAAGGAATCGTTTCTCATTTAGCCAACTTAAAAATTACTTTGACAAAGCAAGTTGATACGCTGAGTGAAGGCCTGGTTGGGGAGTTCGATAAGCTTACTGAGCTAAAACAAGCTATAGCTATAGAACAGCGTCATCTTCAAGAATTATACGAGATTAAAGAAACAGCCCATACATTTTCCGCGCTCTTGCTTCTTCAAAAAGAAGAAACAGAAAAATTTGAGTTAAAGATGAAAGCAGAACAGGACCAGTTTGCAAAAGATATGGAAGATAAAAAAATTACATGGAACAAAAAGCAAGCTGATTTAGAAACGAGTTACGCTGAACTTAAGGAAAAACTAGAAAAACAGCGTAAGCGTGAGGAAGAAGAATATAAATATACATTAGAAATATCTCGCCGTCAGGAATTTCAAGATTATGCCCTTAAGAAGGAGCTTCTTGAGAGAGAGCTTGAGGAGAAACGTCAAGATCTCTCTCAAAAAGAGGCTCTGCTAGATTCTCGTTTACAAGAAGTTGACGAGCTTAAGGAGAAAGTTGGAAGTTTTCCGGAAGAGTTAGCAAAAGAAATCGAAAAAACAGCTTATGACGTTACCCAAAAACTAGAGGAACAACATAAATTTGCCGTGATATTAAAAGATAAAGAAGTAGAAGGCGAAAGGAATCTTCTCCTTCAAAAGATAGCTTCTTTGGAAGCAAAAGTAAAAGAGCAAGCTGCGTTAATTGTTCAATTAACACAAAAGGCTAATGATTCAATTGATCAGGTTCAAGCTATTGCCTGTAAGGCATTAGAAGCTTCTTCTACTCGTTTACCTTATGTCAACTATGGAGAAAAAATGGTAGAAAACTCTCCAAGCCGCCACGAAAAGGTAGCTTAATGAAATGGGGACTTGCTTACTCTCAATATAAAATTTCGTGAGGAGTACTGATTTGATAGATTAGTTTACGAAATTTATAAAAACTTATTAGCACGAACAGCACCAATGATGGGCATTTCTTAATGCAACTTTTGGCTTAAGTTTGCATTATTCTGTTTATTAATGCATTATAACGTATTAATATGCATTAATCTTCCGGTTAATGAAGATAAGGTTCTATTTATGCATTTTGGAAGTTTTCAGGAAATTAAGAACGCAGGAGAGGCCTATAAAGTATATATCCCTGGTACTTTACCACCAAAGCTAAACTTAGAGCCTTTTTACACTTTACTAGACCAAGCTAATCAAGGATTAGGGAAGTTAGATGCCATGACTTTTTTCCTACCTGACGTCAATTTATTCATTTATTTATATGTGCGAAAAGAGGCTCTTTTATCGTCTCAGATCGAAGGCACTCAGTCTTCACTGACTGATCTTTTTCTGGCAGAAAATAATAAAAAACCATTTGTACCTCTGAGCGATATAGAAGAAGTTACTAATTATGTGGCCGCAATTAATTATGGCATTAATAAAATTCAAAACGAGAATTTTCCAATTTCCCTGCGCTTAATTCGGGAAATGCATGACATTTTAATGCGGGGTGTTCGTGGGAAAGATAAAAAGCCAGGTGAGTTTAGATATTCACAAAATTGGATTGGGGGGAGTCGTCCTGGTAATGCAGTCTTTATTCCTCCTCCTCCTCAAAAGATTATACAATTAATGGGGGACTTGGAGACATTCATTCATGCTCGTAACGTTAGCATGCCTCTTCTTATTAAGGTTGCGTTGATTCATGTGCAATTTGAAAGTATCCACCCTTTCCTTGATGGGAATGGAAGATTAGGTCGCCTCCTCATTACTTTATTACTTTGTGAAAGAAATTTAATAAAGCAGCCTATTTTCTATCTAAGCTACTTCTTTAAAAAACATAGGACAGAGTATTATAGCTTGCTTCAGAAAGTGAGAGAAGAGAATCAATGGGAGGAATGGATAAAGTTTTTTCTGCGAGGTGTTATTGAGACCTCTAACGATGCCTTTGAAACCGCTATGAAGCTAACGCATTTAATGAAATCAGATCTAGATAAAATCAATAGTTTAGGAAGAGTTTCACAATCAGTTGAAAAAGTATTCAAATATCTTCAAAGAAAACCTATTGCAGGCATTCCCGAGTTAGCTTCAAGTTTGAAGCTTTCTCCTCATACAGTAAAATTAGCTTTAGATCATCTTCAGAGACTTGAAATAATAAAGGAAATAACAGGACTTCGGAGAGGTAAGACTTATACTTATGATAAGTACCTTGCTCTTTTAAGAGAGGGGGATGAACCCTTATCATAGCTATAGGATTAGCATTTCTATGAAAACTTTATTATTATCCTTTGATTAAGTATTGCCTCAAATATTTTTATGCGTTTTCTGTGGTGAGCATTTTATTTCTCGCCGTTTTATGGCGTTCTCTTAGCTCAATATCAATGTATTTATCTGTAATAGCACTTGAGCTATGGCCTGCGTCGTCACGCACATGCTCTCGAGGGCGATGTTTTACATCTTCAGATATCCCTGTGTGCCTTAGCCAATGTACCGTTGCCATGCGAAGATTATTTGCTTCTTCTTGATCGCCATTGGTTTCTAAGTAATCCGCTGCTTGGTCGAAGCAAACTTGTATAAGTCGTCGTATGGGTCTCTCACTGGTCAGAGGTGTGTTGGGATTTTTAGCATGAGGGATTAGTGGAATTTTTTCATCCAGAGAAGGGAAGGGGGGAAGCTTCAGGTATGTCACACGATAATGCTTTAGGGCATTTAGCATGGCATTACTTACCGCGATTTGCCTTGCCTTATTTCCTTTTCCTACTGTTTTAAACCACCAATTACCTTCAGAATCTTTGTAAAAATCTCCCATGGTGGGTGTCCAACGAGGTCTTGCTGTTAATTCAGAAATCCGCAAATACATGCCGTAGAGGCATGAAAGAATAAAAACCGTTCGTTCATGAGCAATAGCTTTAAGTGCCTTTTCTTTCGCAAGATTGACTACGGTTTCCCATTGTTGGTTAGAAAGACGCCGAATGGGCTGTATTTTAGCTTGTTTTTGAATAAACTTACTTTTTTGCCGAATTAAGGCAATGGGATTGACCTGAGCGACTTCCTCTTGTAGAAGATAGTTATAAAAGCTGCTCAAGATACCAAACATAACTTTTAAAGATTGCTGTGAGAATTGATAAGAATCTTTATCAGGTTTAAGCCCATCTTTATGGTTTTTTTTATTGATATGAGCTTCGAAAGGCCGCCATTCAGGATTAGGTCTCTTTTCTCCATGAATTGTCTTGAAACGTGCAACGGTTTTTAATCCGATCCAACGTTTGGAAGGCTTTAGGCAGAATTCAATGAAGGATTCAATGTTTTCTCGCTTATGCTCTAACAGTGATTGATTGCGCACAAACCAACTCCATTGAAGAAAGCGTTCTAGGTCTCGACGATAAGCCGTAAAGGTATCAGCGCTACCACGGTAGCTGTGTAAGAAGTTGAGAGCCATTTGATAATCTTTGGGAGCGAATAGTGGTACCGTAATTTTTGTTGAGAAGAAGCAATAATCTAACCACTGAGAGATGATCTGAAGAGGGTTTTCATCAGCATAAATCTTTTTATGCTGTGCCATCACTTCCTCAAAGGTGTCAAAAACAGGTGTAGGAATATAGTATTTATTTGTCATCTTGATACGTTTTTATATAATCCGGTAATTAACCTTAACGGATTTTTGGTAGCATGCCAAATTGCATCGAATCTTTAAAATTCACAGACTCTAAAAATCTCTATTTTTATGTAGATAAAATGGAATTGGGAAACACCCACGTCTTAAGATGTTGGGTGTTAGGTAGGAACAATCCTACTTTCAATAAAAAATGCTCTGTCCGAAAACGGCGAGCACGGACCGAAAAAAAATATTAGAGTTCCTTTATTAAACTAATAAATGACGTTAGTATGTCTATGCTACTTAATAAAGAACAATGTTATAAGGCCGTTCGCTCTCACGATCTTAGATTTGATGGGCACTTCTTTTTTGGAGTTAATGCAACCGGTATTTACTGTCGGCCAATTTGTATAGCGAGGCCTCCCAAATTTGAAAATTGTCAGTTTTTTTCAACTGCCGCAGCAGCAGAAGTTGCAGGGTTTCGTCCCTGTCTCCGTTGCAGGCCAGAACAAGCTCCAGGTAACACTCGAAGTGCACTTATCACAAAAATAACGCAAAAAGCTATGAATTGGATTGAAGAAGGGTTTCTAAATGAAGCAAAGATAAAAGAGCTAGCTGAAAAACTAGGGGTTACTGACCGTTATTTACGAAGAATCTTCCATACAGAGTTAGGAGTGAGCCCAATTGCGTTTGCTCAAACTCAGCGCTTACTTCTTTCAAAGCGCTTGCTTATTGACACTACACTCCCAATTACTGAAATAGCATTCGCTTCTGGATTTAACAGTCTACGTCGTTTTAATGTATTATTTAAGACTCGATATGGTGTTAACCCCACAAGCTTTCGGCGTAGCATAGCCACGCAAGAGTCTGTTGACTCATTAGCTTTTGATCTTAGTTATCAACCTCCTTTAGATTGGCAAGTTCTTCTTAATTTCTTAAAGGAGAAAGCTATTCCAAGAAGTGAGGAGATATACAAAGGAACCTATAGACGCATAGTACGTCTAAAGCAAAAGGGCAAGTGGCACGTTGGTTGGATAGCAGTCGAAATAGTACCAAGCTTATCTGTGCTGCGAGTAATAATTGACATTAAACTTGCGCATGTAATTTTGCTAGTCCTCAAACGCGTTAAGTTGCTCTTTGATCTAACTTGCTCACTAGAAAAAATTATACCAGCATTAGGTCCACTAGCTGAAGATCACCCAGGTTTACGAGCGCCAGGTGCATTTGACGGGTTTGAGATAGCTGTACGGGCCATTTTAAGTCAGCACGTAGCAATAAACGAAACTCAGGCCTTAGCTGAACGAATTATTACCTATTTTGGTGAATTTCACCCTACACCCTTTCCTAAAGTGACATATGCTTTTCCTAGCCCTGAACGTCTATCTGCTGCATCACTCGATGAATTTAATGCCCTTGAGATTCCGCATAATAAAGCTCAAGCAATTATACTTTTGGCACAAGCTATTATAGATAAAAGCTTAATTCTCACACCAAATGCTGACGTGTCTAGAGACCTAGAACGACTTCGTTTGTTACCAAATATTGATGAACGAACAATTCAATATATCATCATGCGCGCTTTGTCGTGGCCCGATGCCTTTCCATATAATGATAGAGAATTAATGAAAGCCTTAGAAATTCGCTCACCCAACGTAGCTCAAGAGCTTACTAAAACATGGCAACCTTGGCGATCTTATGCCGCAATGCACTTGTGGTTTAAATTAACGGAGAAAAGCCAATGATTCAATTCCACATAAGCATAAGGAGTATGAGGACTGCCTTCACTAAGCTTCTCTCATCTTTAATTATAATATCTCTTGTTTTACCAGATTGTGCTTGGTGTATGTACGAAGAAGAGATGGAGCATATTACTAGCTTTTCGAAACCAGCAATAATAATAGGTGGAGATAGAGATGAAATAGCTCTAGAAAATGATATTTTTCTTGATACATTTAATCAACATCCTAGCCCCATACTTGAGGATGAGGAATTTGACGAACGTCTGATAAATTTATCTAATAATCCGTTAGTAGGATTAGCAACAGACCATCTTGATGTTATAAGCGGAAAATCAATTCCAAAAACTTATGCGAAAAGGAAAGCAGCTATATTGCTTACTCTTCTTGCAGGGGCCACCATTTCTACTATTGGCTCATTAACTTTCTTAATTGGTGAACATTTCCCTGAAGAATTTGCAAAATTTTCTGGTTTTAGCATCTCAGATGATGTCGCTAGCGGTTTGGGGCCATACTTAGGTGGGAGTAACATGGCTCTTGAGACTTTGTTTTATACTTTTACAATATATGGAATGCTTCCCTCATTAAAGCCAAAGCAAAATTTTAAGGCACCAGTAGAGACTGAAAAACCAAGTTTTCTTCGACGGTGTTGTTCTAAATTCACCTCATGGTTACCTAGTTTGGGAGAGTGGGGATTAGCCATAGCTTCTGCTATTCCTCTTACTCTTTTAAGCCTAATTGACCAAGAAAAGGAAGGGATAGAAGGTTTAAAATATGTGGTTATACCTTGCATTGGCTTAGTAACGCTCGTTTCCAATAAATTCTTTTTATCTCTAACTCACGGACAGCTTAAAGAAGTATGGACATGGTTAAAAAGCCCAAAGAAAGCTAGCAACCCTCCTTCTGAGCTAGAGTTCTTAGAGCAAGTTAAAGAGGCATTCACTGAATCAACAATCCGAGCCAATGAAAAACTAAAACATTTATCTCAAAAAGAGTTAGGTGATAAGATTAGGTCGTTAAAAGAGATGGCTCAGGAAGCGCTTGATTTAGAAAATGCAGCACCTGATCAACGCTGGGTAAAATTAACAAATCATATATTCAAAGACTTATCTTTCTCTCCTCCAAAAGTTAATAAAAAAGCGATCATACTTGTACCAGCTTTTGCAATTTTTACTGCACTTTCCTGGTTGGGATTAATTGCAACTGTGCCAGGTGGAATAGAAAAAATATGGAGTTCTTCAAGTGGTTTAGAATATCCCATCATGGTGGTTGCTGGTATTCCCCTTATAGAAATTGGGTTATCAGTTGGAGGCTCTTTCGGCCTACAGCTTTCAAGGATAGGCGATGGAGCACATTCTTTAAACCAAACATTAACTCACTGGACACAAAGATATATAGGATACACTTCTATCACTCTAGCGGGATTAGGCTCTTTTGCGACGACGGCCACTTTAACAATCCAGCAATTTAAGTCTGTGCCTGTTGTTTGTTGGATGCTCCTACCTTCTGCGATATTAGGAATGAATTTAATTAATATTTCAACAGGTTGTGAAATTTGGGATGAAGCTTTAGGAGCTGCTGCACGTCAAATTACTCCTGATAAAGTTCTGTTTGTTAACCACGTAAACTTTCTACAGGATTTTCAAAAAAAGTTAGAAATTACTCCTACAGAAGAAGTAGCAATGATAGTATTAAGTTTAGAGGCTTCGGTACAAGAAAGTATCATGCACTTTATGCCAAATATGGAAGAAAGTACTGATTTTCAGGAATGGAAAACTTCAATAATAAGAAAATTAAAAGAAAAAATGAATATGGAGAAAAAGTAATTCTACTTACTTCTTGGCCCGACGTGAGGATTTGTGCGATTTGGGGACACTTGCATAAATACGCTTATTAAATTGGAAACTTTTTAATAACGCTTTCGTACTCAGATTGGACATTGGAGATGGAAAGTTTTGTCGTCATTTTCAAGGATAGCGCTTCAATCTCTTCTTTTCCTTTGTGGTGAAACTCAATGCACCATGTCATATCGTTAATATAGCATATTTGCGATAAAAATTAAGGAAATTCTTTTAATCATAAAAGTAAAGTAGGAACATACTGCTAAAAGTTAAGCTTATACAAATTCATACAGAAAAATGTTGGATTTGATTGAAATTTAAGGTTCCTCTCTTTAAAATCCGGTAACAAATCTTACCGGATTTTAATGAAGGGGACAAGTTAGATGCACGTGTTCAAACTCTCTTATAAAATTTTCTTTTCATACGCTAAAATTAAAATTCTGAGGCTCTATAAAATCAGCTTTGAGCCTAAAATAAAAGAGAATATTTACGTAAAGATAGATAAATGATATAAGAAAGGCCCCACTGAATAAGGAGAAATGCCTTCCCATTTGACTAAGGTTCAATAAGTTTGCGTAGAGTTAGGGGCTGTTTCGCTGTTAAAATCTCAAATAAGCTTCTAAAAGCTGACATCGGATGTCCCCTACGGTTAAACCTAAAAACGAACTCATTCAAATAAAATTGTAAATACTTTGGATCAACACCATGATGAATTCCAATCAGCCAAGCCTTTAAGTTTGCAAAGACCTGATGAATTTGAGGTGCTAATTCCTGGGCTTTTGTGGGTTTCCTTGAACTTCTCGTTGATGGTAGTAGCCCGCAAGTGCACTAGAGGAATAACCACTCCATCCATCACTCTTAATGGTACTGCCTAAGGCAATATTGTCTCTCACAAATTTTCTAATCTCCTCCTCACTCGCTGCTTTTAGTATTTGAAGCCTTAATCTACCTGACTTTTTTTGAACTTTCCCTCTCTTATCAAAATAGCTTAGGACTTCAACAGCTCCTCCAACAAGTGTTTTATTTTTTGCCTCTCAAACGCCTCGGCCTTTTTTACCTTTTGCAGGTCCTCCAATATAAGTCCCATCTGTCTCAATAAGGCCTGACAAAGGGCTGCGTTCAATATTAAGCATGCCTTGTTTCAGTCGATGAAGCAAAAACCAGGTTGTATCGATTTTAGAAACCCCAAGCTACCTTTGCAGTTGGACTGCGCTCATTCCTGGAGTATGTGTTGTCACAAGATAAGCCGCCCAAAACCATAAATGAATTGGTAAATGGGATCTATGCAATAATGTTCCTGCGAGTGGAGAAACTTGTTTGTGGCATGTCGTGCACTCAAAGCGCTTATATTTTTCTAACCACCACTCACCTGTGTGATCGCAGTGGGAACAAATAAAGCCGTCTGGCCAACGGCTCTCAATCAGATACTTTAAGCAGACTTCATCATTATGAAATTGCACAGCAAATTCCATGATAGTTTTTGGATACGTCTGCCTTGGCATTTAAAAATCATATCAAGGCATATAACCTTAGTCAAATGGGAAGGCATTTGATCCTAATATTCACACTCTATAATCTATTTTTTCTGTTGAATTTTTTAGGTAATCGAGCAATATTAGAAACAAAATAATTAATTTTTTAAAGTGAAAAGCTCTGAAGGGGATTAAAGGTCATGAAAAATACACTTGTATCCATTGTGCTAAATTTATTTCTCGCTAACGTGGCTTGTGCAACTTTGACTGAAGAAGATAAAATAGAAGCAAGGAGAAGCATAACTATTTCAAAATTCCACGAATATGAAGAACTGTGGAAAGATTCTAACAAACATAACAGGCAGCAACTATACGATAGTCTTTCTTTTTTTACAAAAATGCTAGCAATAATAGCAGGTGTAGCATCTGGAGGGATTGCTCTTTCAACAGCTGAGGTTGTCAGTGAGGATCCCACTAAGGATGGTATTTCTGGAAGCTTAGCATTTGTTTCCGTAGCATTAGTAACTCTTGATGGAGCTTGGTTTCAAAGAAAAAGCACTTATTTTGCTGGGGCTTCTCAAAGATTAGGTGCATTTCTGAAGGAGATAGCAGCTAGTTTACAAAGAGAAAGAAATATAGATTCAGAAGATAAGCATGAGCTTATTTATATTATTGGAGAAGAGTTTGAGCACAAGCGTAAAGCAAAAGGCCCCGAGCAACCGCTCCTTGATATTCAGTTTTAGAAAACAGTCAGATTTGTTGGTAACGCTGCTGGTGGATGGAAAACTCCTTATTTGAATGCTCGCAAAGGTTAATATATCTCTAATAACCTCCAGTGGTTCTTGTTGAAGAAACCGGTCGCATGCCTTCATAACCTTTACATCTCAAAAAGTCCTGGCTGAAACATAATCTAACTTTTTTATTTTTTTACATCAGCATTTAAACGCTTCCTTTAATCTCAATGGAGATACTTATTCAATTAAATTCGATTGACATTTCCAATATCTCTATTATTACTTATAACATAAATAGAGAGACATTTATGAATTTTACTAAATATTTTAAGCATTTTCTTATATCTCCTATTTTACTGTATTCAAATATAATCCTGAAAAAATACTCCTCTGACTCTATTTTTCAATTTATAAAAAGAAAAGGAGCGCTTATGAATAAGCATCTTTTAGTAATATTTTCTCTTTTGTTTTCTTCTTCTGTTTTGGCGGTTCTCAACGAGAATGATGATGAACAAGGACTCAAAAGAACTATTATTAAAGATTTAAGAGTAAGCCAAAATCTTCCTCCTTATCAATCTGGTGAATCTTCCTTTCGAGAATCTAGCTCTATAGGAATCAGCCATACAGATTTTTACCCAGAAGCACAAGAGATAGCACGAGCCCAGAAATTGCTTGTGAATCCTTATAAGCAAGATTCTCTTAATATCGCAATTTGTGAAGACGGTCGAAGCGCAGTTGTTGAACCTAAGTCCTGGGAGGATATCATCTTAAATAGAGTTATTTCAGGACAGGAAGGATATGTTCGTGTGATGAATCCTAGTGAACTGCCTTATCAGTTTCATGGCCATATGATTATAAAATTTTTAAATGGAAAAGAATATGTAGGATCAGGAACACTTGTAGGACCTCATCATATTTTGACAGCAGGCCATAATATTTTTTCTCATAAAATAGGGGAAGGATGGGCAACATCAGTTAAATTTATTCCAGCACGGAATGAAGCAGAAATGCTTTTTGGAGAAGCTCAAGGAGCTGTATTATTAAGTGTTAGTAACTGGGTAGAAAATCAGAATAAAGAGTATGATTTTGGGATGGTTATTCTTGATGAATCCATTGGTTATCGAACAGGATGGGCGGGGATATTTGCGGCTCCGGACAATTTTTTAAAGCAAAGCATTATACACATTAGTGGCTATCCAGGAAACAAAGTCGAGAAGGATCGACAATTAGCACAAATGTGGACAATGAGCCATCATGTAAAAACGGTCCTTAAAGACCAAATCACTTACGAAATTGATACATATCCAGAACAAAGCGGGAGTGGTGTGTGGACACAATTAACTGACTATAGCGGCTATTATGTAGTTGGCGTTCATGCCTATGATGAGGAAAACCAGAATGATGAAAATGCAGCGACAAGGATATCTGCTGTAAAGTTTAAACGTTTGGTGAGTTGGATCCAGGAATATCAACTCAAAGATTTTTATCATCCAGAACTTCCTTCAGCTGAAAAAAAAATAGCAAGAGCAATTTATGTAAATTACAAAGATGAGGCTAAGAGAGGAGACGTTGAATCACAATATCAACTTGCTACATGTTATAAAGAAGGGCGTGGAGTTAGAAAGAACCATGATAAAGCATTTAAATGGTATAAGAAAGCTGCTAAACAGGGACATAAAATAGCTCGGCATGAGCTAGTGCTATGTTATAAAAATGGCATTGGAACTGAGGAACATGTAGCTTCCGCACTTGGTCTTCTTTTGATACTAGGTGAGGAAAATGATGCTTGGGTGCAAAACCAAATTGGGGGAGTCTATAAGAATGGTCACGACGTTCCACAGGATTATGCTGAAGCCCTGAGCTGGTACTTGAAAGCTGCCGCTCAAGGTTATGCCCCTGCTCAAAACAACATCGGGGGGCTCTATAAAAAAGGCCAAGGTGTTGTAGTGGATTATGCTGAAGCAATGCGTTGGTATCAATTAGCCGCTGCACAAAACCATGCAGCTGCACAAAACAATATTGGATTGCTCTATAAGAAGGGTCTAGGCGTTCTCCAGGACTATGATGAAGCGATGCGCTGGTTTCGATTGGCTGCT
>JAGONT010000024.1 GCA_017992885.1 Alphaproteobacteria bacterium | reverse complement strand
GATCGTATAGTCTTACAAGGGGTCCTACCCCCTGCGTGCGATGATTAACAATCAGTTCATAAGCTGCATCTGGTTGTATATCTTTATTCAATAATTGAAAGGCAACCGCTGAATGCTTTATCCTAGCGTCAGGATTATCACCCGCTACTCGGTAGGCATCATTCTGAGCTTTTGACCAAGTATTTGCATCTCCATCCGTTTCTGGACCATACACATGAACTCCTGGTTGAGACTCACTTGCTGGATCACCCATATTTAACTGCCATATGGAATCCCATCCTCCTTCAGGAGACCACATTTCAATCTCAACAAATTCAATATCACTCGAACCCGTAAATCCTATACGAGAAGGAAGGGGTGTGAGTTGTTGATCACCGGAAATCTGTTTTGGTTTACGCGATACTTTGTGCGGGCTCATTTCAACCTCGGCACTGTTCATAGCGAAAGCTGAAACAGAAGAGAGAGCCATAAGCGTCACTGCTGTTGAATTTCTTAAAATTCTTGAAAAAATAGATGTAAACATAACCATAAAACTCACCATAAATAAAATTTTTAGAATAAAATCAAAAAAACATAATATATTATATTAATTATAGGTATTTTCTCTCATTAATTCAAGTTTTCTATAAATTATTTTTCCGCAAAAGTGAAAAAATTTTCTTTTTAGCATCACTCTTCCTTATAGGAAGGAGAAAAGCTTGCTCTTATTCTAAAAACCCAACATATTTTATCTCAGCGTAATTAAATCACTTTTTCATGAGGATGTCATGGCAGGTCACTCACAGTTTAAGAATATTATGTACCGCAAAGGAGCACAAGATGCCAAACGAGCGAAGGTATTCACGAAAATTATACGTGAACTCACAACTTCTGCTCGCCAAAATTCTGACCCTGAAGCTAATTCGCGCTTGCGCCAAGCCATTATTGCGGCCAGAGGCGCTAACATGCCCAAAGATACAATGGAAAGAGCTATTAAAAGAGGAGCTGGCGGTGAAGATACAACTGATTACATAGAAGTTCGCTATGAAGGGTATGGTCCTGCCGGCGTTGCCGTGATAGTGGAAGCCCTCACAGACAATCGTAATCGAACTGCGGGAGACGTTCGTGCTGCCTTTACAAAGTATGGGGGGAGCTTGGGTGAAACCAATAGCGTTAGCTTTATGTTTGATCGTGGAGGTGTCATTCGGTACCCTAAAAGTAGCATAAGGCAGGATGTCCTTTTTGAAGCGGCTCTTGAAGCTGGGGCGCAAAATTTTGAAGAAACAGATAGAAATTATGAAATTGAGTGTAGTCTTGAAGACTTTGCCACAGTAAGGGATGCTCTGATAACTCTATTCGGCGATCCTGAGGGAGCAGAGTTGATATGGAAGCCTCAAACAACAGTCATTGTTGATGAAGAAAAGGCCGTTTCCTTAATGAAGTTTATTGATATTTTAGAAGATAATGATGACGTTCAATCTGTTTTTTCTAACGATGAAATATCCGATGAAGTGATGGAAAAATTGGTGAATAAAAAGTGATGTTTACTCCTATACGTATCTTGGGTCTTGATCCTGGCTTGCGGATTACGGGATGGGGTGTTATTGATGTGGTAGGGTCAAGGTTGTCCCATGTAGGTCATGGAATTGTCACTTCAAAAGATGCAGAAGATCTTCCCTCACGTCTTGCGAGTTTGTACACTCAACTGATAACCGTTATTCAGCGCTACGCTCCTCATGAAGCAGCGGTAGAGGAGACCTTTGTGAATAAAAATCCTTTATCAGCTTTAAAACTTGGCCTTGCGCGGGGGGTTGTTTTGTTGGCGCCGGCACAGGCAGGCCTCCTTGTAGGCGAATATGCTGCTAATAAAGTAAAAAAGAGTGTTGTGGGTGTGGGACATGCGGATAAAGCACAAGTTGCAATGATGGTAGGACGTCTCTTGCCCAAAAGTGGAGGTGTGACAAAAGACGCGGCTGATGCGCTTGCAGTTGCAATTTGTCATGCTCATTATCGGAGTTTTCAGCAAAAAATAAGAGTGGCCTCATGATTGCAAAATTATCTGGATTCATTGATACAATTGCAGACACTTTTCTCATTATTGATGTAGGAGGTGTGGGCTATCTTGTCTCATGTTCCGGACGAACTTTAAGAAATATTGGCCCTAAAGGTGAGAAAACCACACTTTTTATTGAAACGGTTATGCGGGCTGAAAGCCTTCAGCTTTATGGTTTTGGGGCACGAGAAGAACAAGAGTGTTTTCGTCTTCTGATAACGGTTCAAGGAGTTGGGATGCGCATGGCTCTTTCTCTTCTTTCTGCTCTTTCTCCTGCCGAAATTTATCAAGGAGTTGCTGCGCAAGACAAAGTGACGTTAACACGTGCAGATGGTGTCGGGCCCAAGCTGGCAAGTCGTATTGTAACTGAGTTGAAGGATAAAATTCCAGCTGAACTGGGGTTTTCTGTCCCTCTGAGTTCTCTTCCTTCTTCACTGCCTCCCATTTTGGAAGAAGCGACCTCGGCCTTAGTCAATTTAGGATACCGTCGTCTTGAAGCCATTACCGTTATTAGCAAAGCCCAGCAAAATTTAGGAGAAAATGCCTCTCTCAATGATCTTATTCGTCAAGGTCTTAGTCTTTTAGCCAGGAGTGGAACATGACAGTCTTTCCACGTCTTTTGGCTTCTGAAGAAAATGCTGACACTCCGGAAATTAGCTTGCGCCCGCAGCATCTTGAAGAGTTTGTAGGGCAAGCTCAAGCACGAAAAAATTTAAAGGTTTTTATAGAAGCGGCTAAAACACGGCAAGAAGCCATGGATCACGTTCTTTTTTATGGTCCTCCTGGACTTGGAAAGACAACCCTTTCTCAGATTATGGCTCGAGAGCTCGGCGTTGGATTTCGATCAACATCTGGTCCTGTCATCGCACGTGCGGGAGATTTAGCGGCGCTTTTGACAAACCTACAACCTTATGATGTTCTTTTTATTGATGAAATACATCGCCTGAATCCAGCTATAGAAGAAATCCTTTACCCGGCAATGGAGGACTATAAGTTGGACCTTATCATTGGAGAAGGACCTGCCGCCCGATCGGTTCAAATTGATCTTCCTCCCTTTACGCTTATTGGGGCAACCACTCGTTCGGGTCTTATTTCCTCACCGCTTCGAGATCGATTTGGGATTCCCATACGCTTGATTTTTTATAGTCCTGAAGAACTTCAACACGTTCTCTTAAGAGGCGCTCGCGCCCTGCACACACCAATTTCTTCCGAAGGTGCTATGGAGATTGCACGCCGATCTAGGGGTACACCGCGTATTGCTTTGAGGCTTTTAAGACGAATCAGAGATTTTGTCATTGTGGGGGGAGAGACCCAGATCACGGCTAAAGGAGCCGATTACGCATTAACTCATTTAGAAGTGGACGGGTATGGTCTGGATGCGATGGACCATCGCTATCTTAAGCACATTATTGAACATTTTGATGGGGGCCCCGTTGGTCTTGAAACCCTTGCGGCAGCTCTTGCTGAGCAAAAAGATACACTTGAAGATGTGATTGAACCGTACCTGTTGCAACAAGGATATATTCAACGTACGCCCCGTGGACGCATGCTGACGCCCCGTGCCTATGAAGCTTTAGGAATCAAAGCACCCCTCCAAGTTCTACCGTCACTTTTTGAGGAGAAAGATGAGTAGTGTTCATAGGTTTTCTTTGCGGGTGTATTTAGAAGATACGGATGGCATCGGCATTGTTTACTATGCAAACTATTTAAAATTTGCTGAACGTGCTCGTACAGAGTTCTTGCGTCATTTTGATATCAGTCATGCTGAAATGATCCAAGAACAAGGAGTTATGTTTGTCGTTCGCACATGCACCCTAAACTGCCTTGCATCTGCCCGTCTAGATGATGTATTAGAGGTAAGAACTCACCTTAAAAAGCTGGGACGTGCTAAGTTAGAAGTTTCTCAGGCTATTTTGCGGGAAGATAAACTTATTGCAACCCTTGAGATTACTTTGGCTTGCATTAACGCTATGGGCAAGCCTGTCAGGCTTGATACAAAGTTTGTAAATAAAATGTGGACTCATGTTGGAGAAATTTAAAAATGCCAGAATCAACACCCCTCGATACGTTGAATAACGCTGTTACAGCCGCTGAAGTTATGGCTCACGACCTGTCTCTCTGGGGCCTTTTTATGTCAGCCGATCTTGTCGTTAAGATGATTATGGTTGGTCTTATCTTAGCTTCTTTTTGGTCATGGACAATTATTTTTAGTAAGTCCATTCGGATCAAAGGTCTTTCTTCTTCGGCTAGTCAATTTGAAGATTCTTTTTGGTCAGGTGGGTCACTAGATGTTCTTTATGAACGTATAGGAAATCGTCCGCGTGATCCCATGAGTGCTGTTTTTGCAGCGGCAATGCGAGAGTGGAAGAGGGCTACAGGAAATGTGCGGTCTTCTGTTACCCTCCAAGAACGTATTGAGCGAGCGATGCAAGTTACTTTGAGTCGAGAAATGGATAAGCTTGAAAATCGGATGGGTTTTTTAGCTTCTGTAAGCTCAACAGCTCCCTTCATTGGTCTTTTTGGGACGGTTTGGGGGATTATGAATAGCTTTCAATCCATTGCTATCTCACAAAACACTAGCCTTGCTGTAGTGGCACCTGGTATTGCCGAAGCCCTTTTTGCGACAGCTATTGGCCTTGTTGCGGCTATTCCTGCCTCTATTGCGTATAACAAGCTCTCTATTGAGCTGAACCGTTATGCCAATCGTCTGGATTCGTTTTCAAGCGAATTTGGTGCGATTATTTCTCGTCAACTTGATGAGCATTGCTAAGATGGCCTTTTCCACGGGTAATAAATCCAGAGTCAAAGGACACCGTCGTAGCGCCCATCTGGTCGCTGAGATTAATGTGACCCCTATGGTTGATGTTATGTTGGTCTTGCTGGTGATTTTTATGATTACTGCCCCTTTGTTAACAGTAGGTGTTCCTGTCGATCTTCCCAAGACAAAAGCGTCAGTTATGAACGAGAAAGAGGACCCTCTTATCATTACAGTGAACGCTCAAGGGATCATCCATCTTCAAGAAACTCCTCTTGAATTATCCGCTCTTGTGCCTCGTCTTATGGCTATTACGGGATCAAATCCTGAAGCACGCATTTATGTGAGAGGCGATAAGACCATCTCTTATGGACAAGTTATGGAGGTTATGGGAGCGATTAACTCGGCAGGTTTTACCAAGGTAGCTTTGATATCTGAGCTTCCTATGAACGGATCTTCACCTCTTCAAGGTCATCCACGAAAGTAAATTCATGGGGTATGGCGCATTTCTTTCAGGTTTATTGCACGGAGTTGTTATCCTTCTTCTTCTTATGGGGTTACCTAGCTTTTTTCGTCGTGAGTTAGAGCCTCCACCTATCATCCCTATTGAAGTTGTTAATATTGCGGATTTAACTCAAGCGCCTGATCTTAAAGTTAAACCTAAAAATGACGGTCCTAAAGAGGAGCCGAAGGAAAAGCCTGAACCCCCTAAACCTAAACCTGTGGTTGAAAAAGAACCAGATCCCGAGCCCGAAGAAAAACCTGATCCTAAACCAGAGCCAGAACCAGAATCTAAGCCCGAAGTTGCGCCAGAACCTGAGCTTACGATGGAAGAACTTCTCGCCAAGGAAGAGCTTCCAGAAGAAAAGCCAAAAGAAAAACCGAAAGAGAAGCCAAAGGAAAAGCCTAAAAAGAAGAAAAAGCCAAAACCGAAAAAAAATGATTTTGAGAGCCTTATGAAAGACTTGAACAAAAGAGAATCCTCATCTGAAGGACCTGTGCAAGCAGAACAAGATGAAAACTCGACAGCTGATAAGGCGGCAAATCATCCCAGTGATACTCTATCCGTTACAGAACTTGATCTTGTTCGCCGTCAACTCAGTGCATGTTGGAACGTTCCTGCTGGGGCCAAAGACGGTGAAAATCTTAACGTGACAATTCGACTTGTGATTGGTCCAGATGCGGTTGTTCAATCTGCCACAATTGAAAATACAAGTAAGTCCATAAATGATCCTTACATGCGGACAGTCGCAGAGAGTGCCCGTAGAGCTGCGAGTAACCCAAAGTGTAGCCCTCTAAAGTTACCTTTGGATCGTTATGAGATATGGAAAGATACAGTAGTGACCTTCGATCCTAAAAGAATGCTCTAGGAGGAGTGTTTCAGGGAAACCTCATAAACTGATCTTTGATTATTGCGGAATAGAAACTCCTTTTCGTTGCGTATCGAAAATCAAGCTTCTTGGATTTTCTCCTAATTTTTCAAAAAGACCTGTGGCAGTGGTGACCATTTCACGGGTGTCATTTAAGGTTTGCAAGAGCTCATAAGATCCTGTTTGTGCCAGGGCATCAAGAGCTGTTCGATTGCTTTTTATAAAATTTGTAAATTCATCGGCCGAAGTTCCAACCTTTGTAAGGGCCGTTTCTGTAGAGTGACCGATAACATGTAGCTGTTTTTCAAATGTTCCCATAGCTTTTCTTGTGTCTTCAATTAAGTCATGTAAGGGGACAGCACTGTCGGCAAGTTTTTGAGAAAGCGTATCGATGTTTTTTAACGCATTGGAAATTCGAGTTCTATTGTCTTCATTAAAAAGAGAATTCAGACGATCAGCAAAGTTTGTGAGCTTATTAACCATGCGGGGAAGTACAGTCAAAATTTCTTCTACGCCAGAATAACGGGAAGGAATAACAGGATATCTTTCTCCTGATTTTGCTTTTAAAAGAGGGCTCGTTTGGCTTCCTCCAGAAATTTGCACAAACTTGTAACCAGTAAGTCCTTGTAATTCAAGAGAAGCATAAGCGTCTTCTCGAATAGGGACACTCTCATTAATTGCAACAGTAATTTTTACACTCTCAAGATCATGTGCTTCCAACTCTATTTTTTTAACTGTTCCAACAGGTACACCTAGATAGCTTACCGGACCTCCTAGGGTGAGGCCTGTGACAGATCCTGAAAAGTAAATCGTATAATAGTTTGTTTTGTAATCAAAATCACTTTTAGCCAGCCATAAAAAAAATCCTAAAATACCAGCAATAGATAAAAGAACGAAAATTCCTACAACCATATATCCAGCACGTGTTTCCATGATTACTCCATAAGTTCTGCTAAAGCGATTTTTCCGCGGACTCCGTGAAAATAGTCTTGGATCCACGGATTTTTATTAGTCAATAGTACCTTTAGTGTGCCTACAACGGCTTTTTTGTCAACCAGAACAGCAACACGATCACAAAGACATCGAATGCTATCTAAATCATGGGTTACCATGATAACTGTTAAATTAAGGCTATCTCTTAACGTTAAAATGAGCTCATCAAAAGCAGCGGCTGAAATAGGGTCAAGACCCGCTGTTGGTTCATCAAGAAATAAGACTTTCGGATCCACAGCAAGAGCACGAGCAAGAGCCGCTCTTTTAATCATACCTCCTGAAAGTTCAGACGGATATTTGAAGAAGTCTTCCTCCTTCAGGCCAACCATTTTTAACTTAATAAAGGCCATTTCAAGAGATAATTCATCTGGCATTTTCTCCATATCTTTCATGGGGATTTGAATATTTTCACCTACAGTAAGGGAGCTAAAAAGAGCTCCTCCTTGAAAGAGAACACCCCAGTGAGATTGTAGATGAAGTTTTGTAATTCTTTCTAGCGTACCTGCTTGCTGCCCTAAAACTGTAATTGTACCTTCTCGAATGGGGGTTAGCCCTAAAATGGCTCCCATAAGAACAGATTTTCCTGCACCAGATCCTCCTACAATTCCAAGAATTTCACCCTGAAATATGTCTAAATCTAAATGGTCATGAACTCTTTGATTGCCAAACTGAGTGACAAGACCACGAATAGAGATGATTGGGTTTTTACTCACCATTTAAATGCCGATAGCCGAAAAGAAGACAGATAAAAAAGCATCCGTAAGTGTGACTAAAAAGATTGCTTCGACCACTGAACGTGTCGTACAGAGTCCAACACTTTCAGCGGTTCCTACAACTCGCATGCCTTCAAAGCAGCCAACAACTCCAATAACGGCTCCAAAAAGAGGAGCTTTAAGGATGCCAACCCAAAAGCTACCCGCGGTTACGGCTTCTCCTACCCGCTGTATATAAAGTTGGGGAGAGACGTCTAAAGAGAAAATAACCATAATCCCTCCTCCGACCAGGCCTGCAATATCAGAAACAAAGGCTAACAATGGCATAATAATAATGAGAGCGAGAATACGAGGAATAATAAGAACATCCATTGTATTTAAACCCAAAGTATTTAAGGCATCTATCTCTTGATTTATTTTCATGATCCCAATTTGAGCTGCGATAGAGCTTCCCGTGCGACCCGCCACCAAAATTGCAGTGATAAGAATCCCAACTTCTCTCAACATAGAGATGCTCACAAGGTTAATTGTGTAAATCTCCGCACCAAACTGTCGGAGTTGTTCTTCTCCTTGGTAGGCTAGGACTAACCCAAGAGCTGTAGACATGACGAAAATGATGGGAATAGCATCCACGCCAAATCGTTCCATATGAGCTACAATTGAGGTAAAGTGTAGACGTTTAGGATGAAGCAAACTAAAAAATATGCCAACAGCCGCTTCACCTAAAAAGGTGACAAGATCTCTTGCTAAATAGGCAGTGTCAATGCTCCTTTTACCTAATTCAACAAGTTTATCTGCAAAGAAAAGTTTAGGTTTAGGAGGAGATAAACTTACAGATGATTGCTGATACGCTTTAAGTTTTTCAGAAAGTATTTGAAAAGCCTCACTTACATTCTGAAGCTCAATATGATAGCCTTGATGTTCTAAGGCTTGCCATGTTTTATGAAGGAGCCAAACACCAGTTGTGTCAAAACTTTTACATTCAGTAAGATCAAAAACTAGACGATTGGGAAAGTTTTTTTGAAGGAGATTTGCACAAAGAGGATCTGCAGTTTTGGCAGTTTTAGCAACCCACCAGCCTTGAAGTTTAAGGACAGCCGTTTCTTTTTGAGAGAAGATCTCTATTTTAGGTGTATGAACTGTCATTTTTTTCCGCTATGAAAGATGTTCCCTCTTGCATTACAAGAAGCTATGTTAAAGGAAAATGAGAAAGATTACAAAGGAATGAAAGAAAAACCTAAACGATATTCAGCAAGTCTTGTTTTGCCAAGTACTTTAGTGCTTGTTGGCATGATGGGTGCTGGTAAAAGCAGCATTGGCTGGCGGTTAGCGCGTAAACTTGGAATTCCCTTCAATGACTCTGATCAAGAAGTAGAACGAGCAGCAGGATGTTCTGTTGCAGATATTTTTGAAACATGGGGAGAAAAAGCATTCAGAGATGCAGAAAGACGTGTTATCAAACGTCTTTTAAGTGCTCCCACTCAAGTGATCTCTACGGGAGATGGGGCTTTTGTAGATGAAGAAAGCCGAGCTCTTATAAAAGAAAATGCGATTTCTTTATGGTTAAGAGCTGACCCTGAGATCTTATATGAGCGTGTTATCCGCAGAGATACACGTCCTCTTCTCTTTGAGGGGGATGCTAAACAAATCCTTGAAGAGATGGTAGATAGACGCTATCCAATTTATGCAGAAGCCGCTTTGACGGTGGAAAGCAATGATGATGCCCATGAAGCAACAGTAGAACGTGTCCTGGCAGCGCTAAAAAAGTATATTTATGATTAGAATAGGAATCTTTACAGAATTTTTTAAGAAGTTTACACTCCCTTCAAAATAACATCGAGATAAAATAAAATGAACCCTTTTTTTGTTGCTCTTTTTCTTTTTAGTGTAACATTTTCTCCTTTACACGCCCAAGAAGATGCTATGAGTTACATAAGTGATGATCTCCACCCAGGGGAAACAGCTCATATGGATAATCAAGAACGTCTTGAAGTCTTTGCTTCCTCTTCAGCCGTTAGCAATGATGATCCTCTAGAGTCCATTAATCGTATTGTTTTTTCAATCAATGATGTTCTTGATAGTTTTTTTATCGATCGTATTTCAGCAATGTATAAAGGAGTCATTCCCGAGTTTCTTCGTGAGCGTGTGGGCTACGTTTTAAGAAACTTAAGTGAACCTATTGTTTTAACAAATAATATTCTTCAAGGAGAGTTTGAGGACGCAGAAGATACACTTCGGCGTTTTTTGATCAATTCCACCGTGGGTATTGGAGGGATTTTTGACATCTCTACAGATTTAGACATTCCCTATAAGAAAGAAGATTTTGGTCTCACTCTTGCTTCTTGGGGATTTAGCCCAGGTCCTTATCTGGTTCTCCCTATTCTTGGGCCCTCTAATGTAAGAGATACTTTTGGGCGAATAGGGGATTATGCTTTTGACCCAATTAACTGGTGGGCTTATTCCAATAATGATACAACTGTTTATAGTTACGGTCGAACGGGAGTTCAAATTATGGATGCTAAAGCAGATAATCTTGAAATTATCGAAAATTTAAAGAAAGGCTCGTTGGATCCTTATGCTACTTTTCGAGCTTGGTATACTGAAAGACGTGCTGCTCTCGTGGCAAAAGAAGATCGAGAAGCACTTGATACTCCTCGTCCTGGTGATGAGGACGATTAATTAATATAATGAAAGGGTTTGTTATGAAGAAGTTTGTTTTTCTATTTGTCACTTTTTTTATGTGGGGACAAGAACTTAAAGCATCTGTTGACTGTGCTACAGCTGAATCGTTTATGACGCAAATTGGAGAAAAGGTTGTCAATCTTTTAACGGATAAATCGATTTCTGATCAGGAAAGAGCCAATCAATTTCGTCAAATCTTAGAACAAAAGTTTAATATAAAAGCGATTGGCAAATTTGTGTTAGGTCGATATTGGAAACAAGCAAATGAAGCTGAAAAGGAAAAATTTTTAAGCCTTTTTAAAGAAACAACCGTTGCAAGTTATGCAACACGGTTTAAAAATTATACGTCCGAAAAGTTTGAGGTTCTTGGCTCACGTAAAGAAAGTGATGGGGGAGTTGTTGTGTTAACGAAAATTGAACGACCTCATGGGGCTCCCATTCTTATTGATTGGAAAATTTTTGAAAAAAATGGTCAGTTAAAAATTTATGATGTCATCTTAGAAGGCATCAGCATGGGCATTACGCAACGTTCAGAATTTGCTTCTGTCATTCAAAAAGCAGGAGGATCCATTGCGTCTCTCAATCAAGCTTTAGAAAAAAAACTTATTTCCCCAAGGGTATAATACAAAACCGTGGGCAGGCAACCCATACAACAACCCATACTTATCATTGATCGTTTTTTAGAAATGATGAGTGCGGAAAGAGGAACGGCAAAAACGACTATCAGTGCGTATGAAGCAGACTTAAAAGATTTTTTTTCATTTCTTAAGGGTAAAGATTCAGCCTCTATTTCCTCCCAAGACATTCAAAACTACCTTACAACGCAAAAAAAATTTTCTGCTTCAACGGTGTCGCGAAGACTTTCTTGCTTGCGTCAATTTTATAAATTTTTAATGAATGAAGGAGAAATTACAGAAAACCCAACATCTCTTATAGAAGCTCCCCATTATCGACGTAAGTTGCCTTCCGTTTTAAGTGAAGACGATGTAATCCATCTTTTGGAGGGAGCAAAAACCTGGAAAGGACCTGAAGGTCTTCGTCTTTTAGTTCTTTTAGAAGTCCTTTATGCGAGCGGTCTTCGAGTGAGTGAACTCGTTTCTCTTTCTTTTACAACAATAATAGAGGGTTTAAAAAGCGAAAACCCTTTTCTTCTGATTCGAGGAAAAGGAAATAAAGATCGACTTGTGCCTCTTACACCTGCTGCTATTAAGGCTTTGAAAGAGTATTTAAAAATAAGATCTACTTTTTTAGCAAAGGGCTTAGAATCACCTTGGCTTTTTCCCTCTTCCAGTCATAAAGGTCATTTAACTCGTCAACGATTTGGTCAACTTTTAAAAGAACTTTCTCTCAAATTAGGACTTTCTATACATATTTCACCCCATGTTGTACGTCATGCATTTGCAACACATCTTTTGCGTCATGGTGCAGATTTGCTTGTGGTGCAAAAACTTTTGGGACATAGTGATATATCAACAACGCAAATTTATACGCATATAGCACAAGATGAACTTACAAAACTTGTCGAGACCTGTCATCCTCTTGCCAATTCTGTAGATTGACCCATAGGAGTAAGTTAAAAAACTGCGCATTTTCTTATAAAATCGTGTTTGTTTTTTATTATTTTTAATGAATTTGAGGCTGATGGCTCTTTTTCATTTTTCTAGAATTCTTCTTTAAGGTGCAGTATCTAAAAGAGAAAAATTCCATCATCTTTTAAACATAAGGTTTCTCTTGTACCCAAAATCTAAGACGTTTAGATTTAAGCTAAGAATTATCTAGGCTATGAGGTAGGTGTTGTAATGCCCGTCATACTTGAATTTGAAAAATCTATTGCTGAGCTTGAAAATCAGCTTAATGAACTTCGTCATCTTTCCTCAAACAGGGAAGTTAACATTGTTAATGAAATCAAACGATTTGAGGAAAAAGGAACAAAGCTTCTTAAAAAAATATATCAAAATCTCACCCCCTGGCAAAAAGTATTAGTTGCGCGTCATCCTGAACGTCCTCATACGAGTGATTACATTAGGGAGCTCATAACAAACTTTACACCCCTTGCAGGGGATAGAAACTTCGGAGAAGATGAAGCTATTATCGGAGGCTTGGGACGATTTCGAGGACAACCTGTCGTTGTTATGGGTCACGAAAAGGGAAAGGATACAGAACTTCGTCTTAAACATAATTTTGGTATGCCGAAGCCTGAAGGATATCGAAAGACAGTTCGTTTGATGCAGCTTGCTGACCGGTTTCATCTTCCTGTTCTAACCTTCGTTGATACAGCTGGGGCCCACCCAGCTATTGAAGCTGAAGAACGTGGTCAATCAGAAGCCATTGCTCGTAGTCTTCAGATAAGTGCTAATATCCATGTTCCAATTATAACAACAGTGATTGGAGAAGGAGGATCAGGGGGAGCTGTTGCTCTTGCTTTTTCTAATGTTGTGATGATGCTTGAGCATTCTATCTATTCGGTTATTTCACCTGAAGGATGTGCCTCCATTTTGTGGCGAACACGGGATAAGAAAGAAGAAGCCGCAGGTGCGCAAAAACTGACAGCTCAAGATTTAAAAAAACTGGGTGTTATTGACACAATTATTCTCGAGCCCCTTGGGGGAGCTCAAAGAAATCCACAGATTACAATTCAAACTGTGGGTGCTGCTATTGAGAAATCGCTTAAACCCTTTCTTTCTATGGATAGGTTCGCAGTTCGTAAGCAAAGAAGAGCTAAATTTTTAGAAATGGGTCGGTTGTCCTCTTCACTTTAAGTTGTGAGAAAGAAACAAAACGAAGAGAAACATACGGAATTATATTGCTCAAAAAGGTTATGAAAATTAAATCATTCTAGCAAGGACACTATGCATTGTTATAATCACTTACCTCTTGAAGCGATAGGACTATGCCGTAACTGCTTTAAAGGACTATGCCAGGACTGCTGTAAAAAAGATGAACAATACCTGGTTTGTAGTGAGAGCTGCGCTCAAAGAGTAAAAGATATGGAAGAGATGAATGAACGCGCTTTGTATATTTATGGGATTGGCAAGTATGCAACCAAAAGGCGTTTTCCCCTACATATTATCTTTGTTATATGGTTTTTTTGTCTTGGAGCTTTTCTTACGTTTTTGGGAATTAGCGATATGGTTAATTATAATGAATATTTTTCAAGTCATAATATTTTAAATGTTTCTGTTGGCGTTATATTCTTATTTTTCGCTATTTTTTTTTGGAAAAGAAATAAAATTATTTTATAAATCATTATGTAAGATCTTCCCCTAGTATATAAAAATATTTTACATTGTAATATTTAAAAAAAATCATAAAATATTGTAAACTATAATTATGTTATATTTTTTCAATTAAGGAGGGAAAAAATGGTCATAAGAGCGTTATTCATCCTTATGATCAGCATTGCTAGGTTTTCATCGGCCTCTCATTCATTCGCACAAAGTCATCCTCTCCCAGTAAAATCTGAGGGAGTTTCTACGAATACGCCGCTGCGTGGTGAATTCCGTTTCCCGATCACCCCCGCTTTTAGGGCGGAAACGCCACACATAAAGACACCCCCACCTGTTGCACCATCAATGCCACACACTATGTCTGTACGGCCTGGTCTGCTCGATCTGCCTTCAGTACCCCATATTATTCATGCACCGTCTGTTCAACGATTTGTATCTCCATCTTTTGAAAACAGAAACCCCTTAACGAGAATAGGAAACCATCAGCCACAACAATCTTCACCCAATCATGGTAAATTAGAGCATTTAAGTCCAATAACTACATCCATGCCCTGGAGTAAGCAGCAAAATCCTATGGGGACCTTTGTCAAGCATGACTCCCCATTTTCTCCAATTTTTACCTCTTCTCCATTTAAGAAAAATTTGGGAAGAAACTTTCATGAAGATCATTTTTTTAAGAGAAAATTCTTTGCAAATTTGTAGTATCCTTTTGCCTATTATCCGTTGTTTTATTATCCACAAACGTATTATACAGAGCCCTCATATCCGTTACAGTCAATATATGATGAAGAACCGGTCTACAAAGAAGAACAAGCTCTCTCAGAAATCTCTGATTCCTATTCTATTAAAGGTGAGAGTCCTTCTTATCAGGAACTTAGATCTGATCGACAACAATATTTAG
Organism: Alphaproteobacteria bacterium; assembly: GCA_017992885.1. GTDB lineage: Bacteria > Pseudomonadota > Alphaproteobacteria > UBA9655 > UBA9655 > UBA9655. The sequence goes on along the minus strand of JAGONT010000024.1, from coordinate 17,963 downwards.
AACAAATAAGTAGAGCTCAACTCCTCCAAAATATCGACCAAGCTGCATCATTTTTTGATTTTAATCAGCTTTTATACTCAACTTGGTCTTCCAAAACCTGAACCTACTCCCCTAAAATAATTTGATCGGATGAATCTTCCTTTAGAGGTTTTATGACAAGGCAGAGTTAGCAAGGGTGTTGCAAACCTGCGATGGGTACGAAGTAAATAGTTCTTTAATGATCCGATAAGATCATTTTCTGAATGACCATGCACATCTAAGGATATGACTTTAAATGCCAACAACTGAAATTTTATCATTTAAATCATAAACATAAGAAGGTTGTATCAAATAGGAGACTGTGTTCAAATTGCATAAAATAATAAGTGTAGAAAGCTATATTTAGGAGAAATGCATGTCTGTTTTTGGTGCTGTTGACTTTGATCAGCACGAGCAAGTTTTTTTTGTTTATGATCATGAAACAAGCTTAAAAGCTATTATTGCTATCCATAATACTAATCGAGGGCCTTCTATAGGAGGGTGCCGGATGTGGCCATACCCTAACGAACAACTAGCAGTTACGGATGCTTTGCGTCTTGCAAGAGGGATGACCTATAAATCTGCAATGGCAAACCTTCCTTTTGGAGGAGGAAAGGCTGTGATTATTGGGGATCCTCGTAAAGATAAGTCTCCGTCCCTTCTAAGAGCTTTTGGTCGCTGTGTCGAAAAATTAAATGGTCGCTATATTACAGGCGAAGATGTAGGAACCACTGTTGAGGATATAGCCTTTATAAGAGAAACGACATCCCATGTGGTAGGCCTTCCTGGTGGAAGCGGAGACCCTTCCCTGTTTGCAGCAATGGGAGTTTATAAAGCAATTCAAGCAGCTGTTTTATATCAATTAGCGAAGCCTTCGTTGAAGGGCATTACAGTTGCTGTTCAAGGATTGGGTCATGTAGGGTATTCACTCTGTAAACTTTTAAGTGAAGCTGAAGCGCAGTTGATCATCACCGATGTTGAACAAGAACTCGTACAGCGTGGAGTTAAAGAATTTAAGGCTCAAGCTGTTTCTCCAGAGAGTATTTATAGTGTGGATGCAGAAGTTTTTTCACCGTGTGCTCTGGGAGCAATTATTAACGATATCACTCTTCCTCAACTTAAATGTGTGATCATCGCAGGATCTGCGAATAATCAACTACATTATTCTGTTCATGGCGATCTCTTAGCAGAGAGAAAAATTTTATATGCACCTGATTATGTAATAAATGCAGGTGGGCTCATCAATGTGTCTTATGAAGGACCAAACTATAACGTTGAAAAAGTGAAGTGTCATGTTGAACGGATCCCTGACACACTTTTCGATATCTTTCATAAGGCAGAAAAACTTCATATTTCTACCAGTAGAGCTGCTGATTTGATCGCAGAGCATAGATTCAGGCATGGTTAAGATAAAATAATAAGTTTATCAGATATCGACTCTTATTATTTACTTTTAACTAAAGATAAGACATGCCCTATGCTCTATATGTTTGGGAAGAAAAGGTCTTGAGTTTTATTACTCTTTAGATTAAAAAAAACTAGCTCATCGGGGTGCTCTTATAGGAAGAGCTGAGATTACACCCGTGAACCTGATCCGGATTATACCGGCGGAGGAAATTGAGATGTTTAAGTGTTTATTCAGCTTGCTGATGATTTTCAGCACGTCCTCCCTTTATGGGGAGAAAGAAACTTTAACAGTTTATACCCATACAGCCTTTATGTCAGCTTCCTACGGACCTGGACTTCCTCTCAAAGAAGCCTTTGAGAAAACATGCAACTGTGAAATTAAATATGTCACTCTAGACACCATCCCTCTTGCAATAAACCGTTTGAATATTGAAGGAGAGAAAACACGAGCCGATCTTGTTCTTGGGTTGGAGAACATTGGGTTAGATGTTTCTCGTATAGACAAGCTCGTTCCCTATGCTTCTCATTGTTTGGCCTTTGTCTATGATTCGCAAAAAATTCCCAATCCTCCTCAAACTTTGGATGATCTTGTGAACTCTTCCTATCCTATCATCCTTCAAGATCCTCGGACGAGCATTACAGGATTTGGATTCTTGGTATGGATGAAAAAAGCATATGGAGATCAAGCTATTGAAAAATGGAGAACTTTAGCTTCACATGTCCTTACTTTTACAAAAGGATGGACAGAAGCTTTTGCCCTTTTCAAAAGGGGGGCTGCACCAATTGTTTTTAGTTATACAGCCGATGCTCTTTACAATGAACTTGCCAAGGGAAACTCTCATATTAAGGCTATTCATTTTCCTGAAGGTCACTTATGTTCGCCTATTTTTGCAGGAAAAATAAGAACAACGTCACATTCTAAGCTTGCAGATCAGTTTATGGACTTTCTTCTTTCTCAAGAAGCGCAATCCCTTATTGCAACTCATGGATGGATTTATCCTGTAGACAATAATATACCCGAAGCCTGGCTTAAGGCTAAAAACTACCTGCCTCCTCCCCCTTGGATTTCTTATTCCCCTGAAGAAATTATGGATTCTAAAAAAATCTGGATTCAGGAATGGGTTAATGGGCTAATCACATGAGTTATGCCTATTACGTTTTTTGGTTTACAGTTAAGCAAGCCACCTTGTCCGTTCTTTTGGCAGTTCCTCTTGGGGGGCTAATAGCAAGGGCTATTGTGTGGAATCACACCTGGTGGCCCGCTCGACTCTGTTTAAGTCTCTTAGGTCTTCCCTTTATTACGCCCGTTCTTGTTGGGATTTTAGGATTTATCACTCTTTTTAGCGGACTTTTTAATGTCTATAGCCTTTTTGGTATCGTTGTCGCTCATGTGCTTTTTTCCAGCCCCTTTGTGGCTCATTATATGATTAATGCATGGAGATTTATTCCAGAGGAACATTATCGTCTGGCCACTCAACTTCATTTTTCATCAACAAATATATTATATCTCATTGAAATTCCTCAACTTCGCAAATCACTTCTTGAAGTAAGTTGGATTTGTTTTTGCCTTTTTCTCAATAGTTTTACTCTCATTATGGTCTTAGGAGGAGGACCTCAAAAAACAACCTTAAGCATGGCACTCTATCAATCTCTTTTCTTTTTTTTTGATTCTGAAGAAGGGATTAAATTTGCTTCTCTGCAATTTCTGCTCACTTTTAGTCTTATTTTCTTTACCTATTTTTTTAAGGTTCTCCCCTCTGAGGGTTCCCTAAAGATACCCTCTTTCCCCCCTCTCACAGCACCTTTTCAAAAACCTTTGGTGTGGATTGCTCTTTTGATTATTTTCCTCCCGATCATGGTCGTCATTTTTCCCTCTCTTAAAGCAGCTCCTATGGTTCTTCAGAGTGCTCTCTTATGGCAATCTTTAGCAGCGAGCCTGAGTCTTAGTTTCTGGATTGGACCGTTAAGTGTATTTTTAGCCCTTGCTTTCGTCTCAACCCAAAGCGTCGTTGGGAAACCTTTAGCTTCCCTTTATTTTTTGCTTCCTCCCGCGTTGATAGGGACAGTCTTGTTTTTCCTTTCTCTTCAAACACCCTTCATACCGTCAACATTTTTTCTAGGCATCATGCAGGTCCTCTATATTCTCCCCTTTGCTTATAGTTTACTTGCCTCGTCTTACAACTCTATAAAAACAACCTATGGTCCAACAGCTCTCAGCTTAGGCCTATCTCGTCTGCAACGCTTTATTCTGATTGAATGGCCTTTAGTAAAAAGACCGCTTGCAACGGCCTTAGGCATGAGTTGTGCTCTCTCTGTTGGCAATTTTGCTTCTTTGGCGTTTTTTGATAGCTCTGGTACGCCAGGTCTCACGAAGCTACTCTATGAACAAATGGGTCGTCATTTTGATGAAAGCATGATTACGGCTGTCCTTTTACTCTTTTGTTGTTACATCCTCTATCAACTTCCACATTGGGTTTTAAGAACACATGACCGGGCTACATCTCCATAATCTTACCTTTAAACGCCAAGGCTTTTTCTTAGAGCTTTCTGCAGTTCTTCCAAAGGGATCTAGAACTCTTCTTGTTGGTGCAAGTGGGGCGGGAAAAAGCACGCTTTTATCCTTAATAGCAGGATTTCTTATGCCTCAAAGAGGACAAATTTTATGGGAGGGGCGTAACATAGGTGATGTTCCTCCTCAAAAGCGTCCTCTGACCCTTCTCTTCCAAGACCATAATCTTTTTCCTCATTTATCCGTATGGAATAATACTGCTTTGGGGATTAAACCCTCCCTAAAGCTTAATTATGAGGAGAACATAAGAGTCCAAACTATTTTAGAAAAAGTTGAGATTTATGGTTTAAAAGAAAGGTATCCTCATGAACTTTCAGGGGGGGAGAGACAGCGAGTAGCTTTAGCTCGTAGTCTTTTACGAAAAATGCCTCTCTTACTTCTAGATGAACCCTTAGGTCCCCTAGGACCAGGTCTCAGAAAGGAAATGTTAGGTCTGCTTTCCCAAATTTGTGAGGAGTTTCATCTCACCCTGCTTCTTACGACTCACCAACCAGAAGAAGCAATGAATCTCGCTAATCATATGATCTTTCTCGAAGAAGGAAAGATTATAGAAAAGGGAGATCCGCTTCATCTTCTAAAAACGCCAGTGCATCCTGTCTTGAAGACTTATTTAGGGAACGAAGAAGGTGGATAGGGGCGAGATTGATAGAAAACTTTTGAAGATCTGATTTGAAAACTATCTCAACTTTATATCACTCGTTAATTTAATTTTGATTGCTATAAAGTTGAGCTTCTGGGGCTTTCTGACGAATCAGTTGAAGCCCTTCTTGAATAAAACCTAGATCTTTCTCATGATTTAAAGAAGGATAAAGCCTAAAATGAACACCGTACCCTTCATCTGGAATATGCAAAACTTTTTCTAAGGCATCTCTCAGAGATATGTTTTCATATTGCATTCTGTCGTGGCTTGCTTTTAGTACGCCTGCTATATAGTACGTTTGATTTAAACTAAACTCGTCTTCTTCACTTAATGTTTCCCCATTCTCTAAATAGCACAAAGTCGTGAGTAAACATGATTCCCTGACCTTTAAGAATGGTATTTGTTCAGGAACAACATAGGACTCATCATCTTCTACCAATATCGTATTGTGTTTAGTGCTGTTACTTACTTGCTTAGAAATGACAGTAAGGTCTTTTTTTTCTCTCCCATGAAAAGGGATTAGAGAATCTCGCTCCTCTTCACGTTGTTCACGAAGGTTGTTTTTGGAAAAAATAGTAAAGTGGTTTTGTTGGATTAGTTCATCATAATATTGAACCCCAAGCCAATCTTGCAGTGCTGTGGTCATTAAGGGGTTATTTCTTTCGTGTGTGCCTGAACTAAAGAGGTGTGGAACAAGTCCCATGTCGATTAAAACGGAAAATAAATGATGCATATGGGGGCGGAAAATGTGAAAACCAGACTCTTCTGAATGAGTTACTTGATTTGCGACTTTTACATCATAAACTCTACACTCAGGAAATCGTTTCATAACTTTTGCGATATCAGGAGGTGCTTCTTCTGGGGTCACGCGAGAACAGCTTTTAATTATTCGACCAGAGGGGCGGCTTGTTCCTAAAGAAGAATCAACAACCCAACAGAGGGTGTTATCAATACTAAAGACAGCATGGCCAATTCCTTGGGCTGTCGATAGTCCACATAAGGAAAAGATTAAAAAAATTTGAATTATTCTCATGGATACTCACCCTAATTAATACACCAATCACAAAGTATTATATTAATATATTCTGTCAATAAAAATAAACAATTGAATTTGATTGTAATATTAATATTTCCGATTCCTAAGTCATCGGATTAAGAGAATGATTCTCTTATCGGTTGGCTCCTGGAATCCATAAAATATCTGCCTCTCCTTGATGATTGGCCGTTCGTGCAAGGACAAAAAGTAAATCCGAGAGCCTATTGATATAGTGAATAATAACTTCATTCACAGATTCTGTTTCTTTTAAAGTGCACAAGGTTCTTTCTGCTCTTCTGACAATCGTTCGCGCTTGATGAAGTAGTGCAGATAATAAAGTTCCTCCTGGTAAAACAAAAGACTGCAAAGGAGATAGTGATTGATTATAATAATCTATTTTCTCTTCTAAAAAAGTAACTTGTTGGGGTTGGAGGCGAAGTCTGTCTTTTCCTGGTTTGTCCTCAGGAACACATAAGTCAGCGCCTATATCAAAAAGATCGTTTTGAAGGAGAAACAACAATCTACTCATTTCTTCATCTGTATAAAGACGAGCCACTCCAAGAGCAGAGTTTGCTTCATCCACATCTCCAAGCGCTGAAATACGAAGAGAAGATTTCAAGACACGAGCACCGCTCCCGAGCGATGTTTTTCCCTTATCTCCTCCTCTTGTATAAATACGTGTTAAGTGTACCATTTCGTTTCTCTTAGCGAGCACATAAAAACGGCTCCTCTTCCGCCATTTGTGAGAGCTGGCTTTTGGATACAAGACTCGAGGGGTACCACATCATTTTGTGCGTGGGACTTCTCTTTTAAAAAAAGGAGGAGAGAAAAAATCAAAATAGCCAATGCTTGAAAAAAAATCCGTAAACGCATCATTTTATTGCTACGTTCATCAGCTTCTCTTCCTTCTTTAAACATAGTCAAGAGACCAAATATCAAGGATCCCACCGTGGCAATGAGAGCTCCAATCAATAAAATTTTAAGAATCAGCTCAAAGGTCATCTTTATATTTTTGGATAAGCTCATTCAGTTCTTCAAGCTTACAAAGACCTAAGTAAGCAGGATTGACAGGTTTGATTTCAGCAATGCTTCTATGGGTTTTTTGGCGAATAGCTTGAATTGTTGCTTTTGTAGTTCCTATGATACGAATGATGTCCGCATTTGTAATATTGGGAATTTCCTTTAAAAGCCACGCAACGCCACTAGGCTTAGCTTGACGTAAAGCCAAGGGTGTGTACTTTGCTTTTTTTCGAACCTTTGTTTGATGTAGAGCGGTCGTTATACGAAGCTTTTTTGTTGGATCCGCTTGACATTGCTCAATTTCATCAAGGCTTAATTGCCCCGCAGCAACGGGATCGTGTCCATGCATTCCCGCAATAATTTCCCCATCAGCGATAGCTTGAATTTCCAAAGGATGTAAATTACAAAAGTCACCAATTTGTTCAAAAGTTAATGTTGTATTTTCAATAAGCCAAACTGCTGTTCCCTTAGGCATAAGGAGTGCCGTCATGAGGGTCCCACCTTTCTTTATAATTTTAATGTTGTTCGATTGTAGAAATCAAAAGAAACGAGGCTTTATAATCTTCTCGAATTTTAGCTTCTAACTCCCACACTTTGCATCTATTAAAGTCCCATTGAATCATAGGTTGTCTCTTTCTCAAATATAATTTTTAAAAATCGTCATCTCCAAAGCTAATCCCAAGCCCTCGAGCCGTTTTAACAAGAGGCCCCGTAATATCGACAGCTTGATATCCCTCAATTGCCTGTTGAATAGAGACATCCACAACTTGACGGTTCTGCCAAGCAACCATACGGTCAAATTTTCCTTGAGCAATAAGATCTACAGCATGGATGCCAAAAATAGAAGCTAAAACCCGATCTTGAAAGATAGGTTGTCCTCCTCGTTGCACATGACCAAGAACTGTAAAGCGTGTTTCTGCTCCTGTAAGTTCTGTAATTCGATTTGCGAGATAGTTAGAGATCCCTCCATAGCGGCTCTTCCCCTCAAAATCTGTAATTTTAGCTTTTTCACCCGCTTCAGTTTTAACGGCCTCCGAAACAACGATAAGAGCGAAGTTACGTCCCCCTTCTTGTAAGGATTTAATTTTTTGAGCTACTTTTTCTATTTTGTATGGAATTTCGGGAATTAAGATAACATCTGCTCCTCCCGCAATTCCTGCAAAAAGGCCGATGTGTCCCGCATCTCGGCCCATGACTTCTAAAATCATCACACGATCATGGCTTGCTGCTGTAGGTTGGAGGCGATCGATCGCTTCTGTGGCCACATCGACGGCTGTCATAAAACCAATCGAATGTTCCGTGTGGCTAAGATCGTCATCAATTGTTTTAGGAATCGTTACAAGATTAAGATTTCCTTGCTGGGCAAGCCGCCGTAGAATTTCTTGACTCCCATCGCCCCCTATCCCAATTAAAGCATCAAGTTTTAAAAGATGGTAGCCTTCAATAAGCTCTTCTGAAATATCCTTAACTTCACCATTTGGTAAAGGATAAGCAAAAGGGTCTCCTTTGTTTGTTGTGCCCAGAACGGTCCCCCCTTGTCGCAAAAGGCTTCCCGTACAAAAAGAAAGATCAAGCTTAATCGCATCAACAGGGCGACGCATAAGCCCGTGCGTTCCCTGGTGAATTCCGTAAACTTCCCATCCGTATTTTTGAATAGCTCTAATGGTAATGGCACGAATGACGGCATTGAGCCCTGCACAATCTCCGCCACTTGTTAAAATTCCGATTTTTTTCATCCAAAAAACCTTATCTGATTTAGTTTGTTCAATATACTAATAAACTTTCTTGCGGATTTTATCAAAAAAATTTGCTATACTTCACCTAGTAAAAAATTAAGTGGTATGATGCCTAGAGAAGATTTACAGTACAAGCTGAATAAGCTAGAGGACGAGCATCGTGTTTTAGATGGGCAGATTGCACGTCTTATTGTAATTCCTGTTCACGATCAAGTTGCTGTCCAAAGATTAAAAAAACGAAAACTGCAGCTTAAAGATGAGATTCGCAAAATACAGGTACAGTTAATTCCTGATATTATTGCATAATTTTTTTGCAGAGTTCGCGTTGCTGACTCTATTTCAACCTTATTCAAGAGAATAGTTTTCTCCTCTCGAGTTAATTAAGGGTGCGATATAGAGGCAGGCGCGGTCTTTATTTAATCTTAGTTTTCTTAGTCCTCGTCAGAAGGGGCCTCAATTCCCACAACATCTTCATCTTCTCCAAAATCGGAGGTATCTTCGAGGATGTCATCGCTTTCTTCAAGAGGAACAAGCTCTTCAGCAAGTTCAAGATTTAATGTCTCATTCAATTCTGTTGAAAGAGGAAGTATTTTAGCATCAGTTGCTGGGGGACGGCCTCTGCGTCTTTTGACAAAAACTTCAGGATCGAAAGCCGTACTACACTTAGGACAGTTAATAGGCTGGCGACACATATCATAAAAACGTGCATTACAACTGGGACAAATTCGCTTTACTCCCCATTCAGGTTTAGACATAGAATTTTATCTCCTTCTTTCTAGAATAGTCATTTGGACAACGGCTTTGTCATGAGTTGATCCATCTGTCAATAACTTGAATTTATTTTCTATCGATTTTTTTTCCAAGCTGTGTCATTACCGTTGTGAAATATTGGAGAAAACATGTCATTTGTTATGATTGCAATTGATGGTCCTGCTGGAGCTGGCAAAGGAACATTAGCTCATCATTTGGCTCGTCTATATAATTTAAGTCATCTTGATACAGGTCTATTATACCGTGGCGTTGCTTTAAAAATGATTGAAAAAGAGCAATTTCTTGTCAACGAAGAAGCCGCAATACGAGCGGCTTTATCCTTAAAAACAGAAGATTTAAAAAATTCTTCCTTAAGAGATGAAGTTGTCGGAAATTTGGCTTCAGAAATTGCAGCTCTTCCTCAAGTTAGAGAAATCCTCTTAAAGTTTCAGCGAGATTTTGCAAAAAATGTGACTCCAGGGAAGCAAGGAGTCGTTTTAGATGGCCGTGATATTGGCCTTGTTGTCTTACCTGAATCCCTCTGTAAAATTTATGTCACGGCATCACCGGAAGTTCGTGCACAACGTCGACTCAAAGAGTTGCAGCAAAAGGGAATTAGCAGTATATATGAAGATGTATTTAAGGATATCCAAACGCGGGATGTGCGCGATGAAAAAAGAAAGATTTCTCCCCTCCGTCCAGCGAAGGATGCTTATATTCTTGATACTTCAGAACTAGGAATTGACGATGTTATTAAAAAAGCTTGCCTTTTTGTGGACTTAAAATATCCTGAGATTGATAAGATAGCTTAAATATCGTCTGAATAGAAAAGTTTCGGCACTTCTATTCTAGGAAAAACTCTAACTTCATCATTCTTTATGAGCCGAGCATAAAGAAGATATTTTAAGGAAATTTATTAATGACAGAACAACCCTCTTTATCTGGAGGACTTTCTTCTCACGAAACAGAAAATTTTGCAGCTCTTTTAGAAGAATCATTTGGAAAAGCTGAAAGCCTTGAAGGACGTGTTATCAAAGGGAAAGTTATTTCTATTGAAAATGACGTCGCAATTATTGATGTGGGGTTAAAATCAGAAGGACGTATCCCTTTAAGGGAATTTTCAGCATCTGGTACAGAACCTCATTTAAACGTAGGGGACTCTGTTGAAGTTTACTTGGAACGGCTGGAGGATAAAAATGGGGAAACCGTTCTTAGCTATGAAAAGGCACGTCGTGAAGCAGCGTGGAAACAGCTAGAAAAATCCCATGAAAAGAACGAGCATGTTGAAGGCGTGATATTTGGTCGCGTAAAAGGCGGGTTTACCGTTGATCTTAAGGGGGCTATTGCTTTCTTACCAGGAAGTCAAGTCGATATTCGTCCTGTACGAGATGTTTCTCCTTTAATTGGCGTACCTCAACCTTTTCAAATTTTGAAAATGGATCGTAGTCGAGGAAACATTGTTGTTTCGAGACGTGCTGTTCTTGAGGAAACACGTGCAGAAGCGCGGAGTGAGCTCGTTTCTCGCCTTGAAGAAGGGCAAATTCTTGAGGGAATTGTTAAGAATATTACCGATTATGGAGCCTTTATTGATTTAGGGGGTGTTGATGGGTTGTTACACGTAACAGATATTGCGTGGCATCGAGTTAATCATCCTGCAGAAGTCTTAACTGTAGGCCAACCTGTAAAAGTTCAAATCATTCGTTTTAACCCTGAAAATCAGCGTATTTCATTGGGAATGAAGCAACTTGAGAGTGATCCTTGGGCGGGAGCTGAAGTCAAATACTCTGTGGGTGCAAAAGTTACGGGTCGCGTAACAAATATTACCGACTATGGTGCCTTTATTGAGTTAGAGCCTGGAGTTGAAGGATTGGTTCATGTCACAGAAATGAGTTGGACAAAGAAAAACATGCCTCCCGGGAAGATCGTGTCTACAAGTCAAGAGGTTGACGTTATTGTTCTTGATGTTGATGCTTCAAAGCGTAGGATTAGCCTTGGTATGAAACAATGTATTCCCAACCCTTGGGCTGCTCTTCAAGAAAAATACACTGTGGGTTCAGAAATTGAAGGCGAGGTTAAGAATATAACCGAATTTGGTCTTTTTGTCGGGCTTACTAATGATATCGATGGCATGGTGCATATGTCCGATATTTCTTGGGATAAACTTGGTGAAGAAGCGATTTCAGCCTATAAGAAAGGTATAAAGGTACGGGCAAAAATTCTAGATATTGATCCAGAAAAAGAGCGCGTAAGCCTTGGTATTAAGCAGCTTATGGGAGATCCTTTCGAAGAAAGCATCGCGGGTTTAAAGAAAGGATCAGTTGTCACTTGTGAAGTGATTTCTATTCTTGAAACCGGCGTGGAAGTTAGTCTTGCGGGAGGAATCTCTGGCTTTATTCGAAAAAATGAACTTTCCCGAGATCGGGCTGAACAACGTCCTGATCGTTTTGCTGTCGGAGAAAAGGTGGATGCAAAGATTACCCAAATTGATCGAGCTAATCGAAAGATTACACTTTCCATCAAAGCGCGAGAAGCAGATGAAGAACGACAAGCTATGGCGGAGTATGGATCCACGGATAGCGGAGCAAGCCTTGGAGATATTCTAGGCGCTGCTCTTGAACAAGTGAAGGAAAAGTCAAAAGTTGCCGAAGTCCCAGCTGAAGAATTGCCTAAAAAGGCGAAGAAAAAAGCTGATGATGAAGATAAGGCTTCTGACGCTAAACCAAAGAAGACAAAGAAAGTTGTAAAAGAAAAAACGACTGAAGACTAATTTTTTGTCGTTTGTTTATCAAAGAAGAGGAGGGATCACTCCCTCCTTTTTTGATTTTATAGAAAATATGATCTAATTTTAATTTTGGATAAGAATAAAGATGATTATATTTCTAAATGGGACGTCTTCCACAGGAAAATCATCTGTTGCTCGAGAACTGATGCGGCAGTCTCAAATCCCCTTTCTTCATTATGCCTCAGATCACCTCTTAAATTTTTGGATAGATTCTAAGTTTGTTAACAGCTTTAAAGGTGAACAAAAACCACAAAAATGGCAAGCAGAATGGTTTTGCCGTCAACAAGTAATCGATAAGAATGGCCATCCTGTTTTCCATATTGATAATGGAAAAAAGGGATGGGCGCTTTATTGTGACTTGGTAAAGGCAGCGTGCGGTCTAATGGATAAGGGGTATGATATGATTATTGATGAAGTTATTATAAACAAATATCAAATGTCTCTTTATTATCCTTCTTTAATACATAAGAAAGTATATATGATTTATGTTTATTGTGAAGAGAGTGAGATGGAAAAACGTGAAAAGCAACGAGGAGATCGAAATATTGGGCTTTCACGAGGGTTGCTTGAAGATGTCGATAAAATTATTAGTACTTATGATTTAAAAATAGATACGACACATTTATCCACTACAGAATGTGCAAAAAATATATTCAATTTTATTGAATCTAATCCCAAACCAAAAGCCGTAAAAAAACTGATGAAAGAGTATTCGCAAGGCAGTATTGTTGAATAGCTCTCTATCCTACCCAATTGTCCAAGTCATTTTAGATTCTCCTTCCTTCAGATGCTAAATAACTCAATGGCCAAGCATTCGTTATCCTGAGGAAACTTTTTACTTACATTTGGGGAAGGGGTGGGATAAAAATGATGGAATAGATAAACTAAAGGAAATTTTATGTCTGTCATTGTTCGTTTCGCGCCTTCACCGACGGGTTATCTCCATATTGGGAGTGCAAGAACTGCTCTATTTAATTGGCTGTTTGCCCGTCATCATAAAGGAAAAATGCTGCTGCGTATTGAAGACACGGATAGGGCACGATCAACTCAAGACGCCGTGGAAGCTATTTATAAGGGACTGGAATGGCTCAGTATTAATTGGGATGAAACCCCAGTTCACCAATTTGATCGGATGGAGCGCCATGTTGATGTTGCGAACGCTCTCTTAACAAAGGGTATGGCTTATTACTGTTATTGTACACCAGAAGAGCTTGAAACGATGCGTGCAGAGGCGCGTGCTAAGGGACTGTCTCCTCGTTATGATGGGCGCTGGCGAGATCGTCTTCCTGAGGAAGCTCCTAAAGGGGTTAAACCCACTCTACGCTTTAAGGCTCCTCAAGAAGGAGATACGGTGATTCATGATTTGGTTCAAGGAGATGTTCGTGTTGCCAATCAACAACTAGACGACCTGATTCTTTTAAGAGCAGATGGGACACCAACGTTTAACCTTTCTGTTGTTGTAGATGATCATGACATGGGAATTACCCATGTTATACGGGGTGATGATCATTTAACAAATGCGTTCCGTCAGGTGCAGATTTATAAGGCTATGGAGTGGGCGATTCCTTATTTTGCGCATATTCCTTTAATTCATGGATCTGATGGCGCCAAACTTTCTAAACGACATGGAGCACTAGGGGTTCAGGCTTACCGTGAGATGGGTTTCTTGCCAGAAAGCTTACGAAATTATTTGGTAAGATTGGGATGGAGTCATGGAGATGCAGAAATTTTTTCAACAGAAGAGGCCATTGAATGGTTTGGCCTTGATCATGTGGGTAAATCTCCGGCGCGATTTGACTTTGTGAAGCTTGCCGCCCTCAATGGCCATTATTTGAGAGAGAAAGATAATGAGGAGCTGACCGCTCTGCTCGTTCCTTTTATTGAAAATAAAGGTCTTCCTGTTAATGCTGAAGCTCGTCATTTTTTGCATCAAGGAATGAATGGCCTTAAACAAAGGGCAAAAACAATGGTTGAACTTGCAGAAAATTCCCTCTTTTATATTGCTCCTCAGCCTTTGGATACAGACGCTAAAAAAATACTAAACGTCGAAGGTCTTCAAATCCTGACTCTTGTGGAAAGCTATTTAGCGGCTCTTCCTGAAATTTCATGGACAGAACGGCAACTTGAAAACTATGTCAGGGAAATAGCAGAGGAAAGGGATTTAAAGCTTGGAAAAATTGCTCAACCCCTCCGCGCAAGCCTCACGGGAAAAAGTGTCTCTCCCAGTGTGTTTGAAATCATGCATATCCTTGGAAAAGATAATACCTTAGCCAGGATACACTCTCATATAGGAGAAGTGATGCATTGAGAGCTTTGGCCAGTAGTTAGTGATAACTTTCTCATGCATCGTCGTAAGGTCGCATTCTTTGCGATAAAATCCCTTCTTTATTTACGAGATTTTCTAGGTGTTGCTTTTCTTCGAACAATGACGTTCCTTCTTGTCTTTTTTGAAGCTGTGACAGTTTTTCGTGTTCTTCTTGGAGGCGCAACGCGCGCCCTTGTCTTTTTTGGAGAAACGACGCGCTTACCTGTCTTTTTTTGAGCAATGGCCTTCTTCCTTGCTTGAGCAGCCGCAATCCTTTTTGTTTTCTTTAAGGCATCAGCATTGCGCTTAGCAAGCTGTCTAGCTTTTTTTATATCATCTTTGGAGGGCTGTTTTTTTGGCGCCACAGGAGTAGAAACGGGTACAAGGGGAGCTTTTTTCACAACGGGGGGTGGATTTCTTTTCACAATTGGAGGGGGGACAATTGGGGGCTGTTTTTTCACAGGAGGGACAACAGGAAGCTGAGTCTTCTCTTCTAAAATAGTCGATTGTGAGGCTGCTTTATTATAAAATTGTTCATAAATCCTTCGGATTCTTAGAAGATCTGGATTATTAACTGAATGATCTTTCCATTGCCCATCTATAAAATGCAGTTGTAAAGTATCGCTTGCCATGATTTTTAACCAAGCTTCAACACTCGCTTTATCATAAGGTTGAGGAGAGCCTTCAAGATTTTCGACAGTCCAGTGAGGATGAAATCCTTCTTCTGTTCCATAGATGCCCATGAACGAAGGCATGGCGTCTTTAGGATAATACAGGAAGCGCTTATTATTTAAAGTATTGAGTTCATTAGAAGTTAGAGCTAAGGAATATAAGATGGAGTTTTCTACCGGAAGTCCTTTTTGACGTATTGCTGTATCATTGGCCATAAAGCTAAATGTGCATCCAGGAACAGTCATGCTGCAAAACGGTTTGCCAAAAACCCAACCATCTCCAATATATCCATCCAAAAAGCGTTGGGCATAAGAGATTCCTCCCTTAGAAACGTTAGATTTTCTATAGGTTAATGGTTTTTGAAGAGTTGAGTTTAAATTACCATGCATCATAAAAGGCAAATCAGGGATTCTGCCAGGAAGAAGATTAACATATCTCCACAAAAGAAGTTTACCTTCTCGATGGGCCTTTTCTTCCATCTGAATGACGTTTCTTAGCAAGGATTCATTATCTTTAAGATATTTCGTTTTTTCTTTTTCAACTCCAATAATGTTGTCGAGGCCCCTGGACAGGTGTGAGATAGGACGCTTGTGTAAAATTTTCGTCAGTGTGGGTTGAGAACCTTCAATACGAAAGTTTGCTTCATTAAGGAACTGATGAGTTACTCGATTAATTTTCACCCAATCTGAAAGCAAGGTTTTGTATTCTATCTTTAGTTTTTCTACGGTATTCGGATATTTAAATCTATTGAGTCTTCTCTCTGTGGTTCGTCTCGAATTATGAAGTTCCATAAAGCGCTTCCAATGGCGAGAGGCATGTTTTAAATGTTTTATATAGATATTTCCATTATCAAAGAGGCCTGTTGTAAGAAAAGTTTCAACAGTTTGAAGGAGGGTATCGGGGACCCAATAGGCAGTATCTATATTTTTTCCGGGGAAAGCGGTTCTGAAGTCGGCTTTAAGGATATTTTCTTTTTCACTATAATGTTTGGGGCTTATCAGAAATCTGAGAGCCCCTTCTTGTTCTTGAGGGGAAAGTTGATCAAGATTAGGAATGATAATACCAGCTGATGCTGTCATTATGAAAAACAAAAAAAATACAAACAAAAATCTAACCATTTTAACCCGCTTGAACACTTTACAAAATTTTTGGAGGGAGAGCGGCTAAGGCGCAATTTTAACAACTGCCCATCCATGAGGAAATATAGCATCAGAAGTAAATATTTTACTACTTATTTTTACTTTATCGAGTGATTTAATTTTTGAGAGTTTCTACTTAATAGATAAATATACAACAGATTTTTTTGATCATAGTTGAGAGAGGTTAATATAACTTAAGGCAAGCGCTGTCAATCAGTATTTAAAGGATAAGAACATCATATAAATATAAAGTTTAGTAGATAATTCTTTCCGACGAACTACTCTATGGGAACCAATAAGGACATCTCCGTGCCTTTTCTCTTTTTCTTATGAATAAACATCCAATCTCAATTACTGTAAGTTATCTTCCTTTTTTTGAAGGGCTATGATCATTTTTTCATCTTCTGAAGAACGGATAGGAATCAGATCATACTTTTTAATAAAATATTCTGCAGTTATGTCATCAATTTCACTTGATCCTTCATAGGCTATGGGTGCGTAGCTTAAGCGTCCCCCAGGCTTTAACATACGAACAAGACAAGCGGCTGCTTCTGATTTAATAATTCCTCCAGAGGCAAGCCCCTTCGTATTGCTTGTCTCATAAATGGCAGTAAAATGCGATTCGTAACGCTCTAAAAGAGCCTCCAACAACCTTGGATCATTGATAGCAGCAATAACATCGGGAAGCTCGAAAGGTGATAAATCAACAGTTAAGGTTTTCTTATAACGGCTAATAGACTCAATCCCTTTTCTCCCCACATGACCACCAGCAATGACAAGATCCGTAATTTCTTCTGTGTTATTTTGGTGAAAGAAATCTAATTGTTCTCGAGGACTATAGGTTTCTTCCAAAGTGGAAAGAGATTCCATTTTAAAATCTGTTAAAAATTTAATTTCTTTTAACTTAAGTAAAAGGTGAGTAACATTTTCTTGAGAATAGGGATTTGATGTGGAGTGTTCTTCGTCCATCCAACTTTGCCCGACCCCCAACAAATGATATAAAAAAGAATCAAAGAGTGCATAATTGAAAGAACCTTTTGTGCGAATATTATATTCTACATTTCTGAGATAAGGCTCACATTGTAATTTTATATCCGTTTTAAAGCCTTTTCTTAAGCTTTTTAGGAGATCAGTAGGTAAGAGCTCACATACCGCTGGATCCATGGGAAACTCAGAGGTTGCTAAAGTTGATATAAATGCCTTCTTTGCGCTTGAATCGTCATATTTAAGAAATTGTGTCCGATCATATGCTTCAACATACCGTACAAAAATAGACCGGATGTACGCTGGTAAAAAATCAGTCTCAACAATAATTTGTTTTGCTTTATCTAACTTACTTAAATCATACTTAAAAAAGCCTGGACGAATTTTTACCTTAGGGGAATCTCCTTCAACCTCTGGTTCTTCATTCATTGACCAAATAGGGGTGGAAAAAGAAAACGTAAGCAAAACGCTGCTTAAAGCTAAAATAGAAATTATATTTAAGTTTTTACAAAACATTTTTAAAACCTTTTTAAAAAGAATATTTTCTTTTAATTAATAATTTTTATATAGAATAACTTATTATCATTTTCAAAAAGTATTTTATCTTTTTTATAAATATTACAGAAATATAGACAAAAAAGTATTAAAAGAAAATGGTTTGGTAAGTGTAGGTAAGAGTACACCAAAGCTTCAGTGAGGCATGAATCATGTCTTCTTTTTTTGAGAGCACCTTTGTTCGTCTAGTCATGCGCCCAAAATGGTGACGAATATTACTGTGAACCCGAGTTATGGATTAAAAATTAGTTAAAATTGAGGGGAGAATTGGCTAGACTGTGAATTGCAAAAATAACAGCCGAGGCCAATTCATGAAAAAAGATATCACAAATTTATTTTATTGCATCGAT
>JAGONT010000054.1 GCA_017992885.1 Alphaproteobacteria bacterium | reverse complement strand
CCCTAGCACCTGGATCGTATAGTCTTACAAGGGGTCCTACCCCCTGCGTGCGATGATTAACAATCAGTTCATAAGCTGCATCTGGTTGTATATCTTTATTCAATAATTGAAAGGCAACCGCTGAATGAGGGATCCTAGCATCAGGATTATCACCCGCTACTCGATAGGTCTCATCATGCTGACTTCTTGACCAAGTATTTGCATCTCCATCCGTTTCTGGACCATACACATGAACTCCTAGTTGAGACTCACTTGCTGGATCACCCATATTTAACTGCCATATGGGATCCCATGCTCCTTCAGGAGATCGCATTTCAATCTCAACAAATTCAATATCACTCGAACCCGTAAATCCTATACGAGAAGCAAGGGGGGTGAGTTGTTGATCACCGGATCCTCGTGTTATTTTACGGGACATTCTGGGCGTGATCCCTTCGCTCTCGGAACTGTTCATAGCGAAAGCTGAAACAGAAGAGAGAGCCATAAGCGTCACTGCCGCTAAGCTTTTTATAAATTTGGGAAACCCAGGAACTGAAACACTCATAATACTCACACCTACTCAAAACTATCATAACATTTCGATTACTAATCTTATGCAATTCAAAACAATCTACTGCATAAAATACCATCATCTATTTTTAATATTAATATAAAAACTTAATATTGTCAAATTAATGAATCTATTGTGATCTTCTTGCATAAAAAAATGACCCTCAATGTAAATCTACGAAGCGATACCAACTAAGTGAAGGATAGGAGCAGTAACAGTTGAATCCAAGTGCTTGTATGATATTTCTGATATGCTTAAATGACAAACGGGTAAGAAATCCCAGCTTACACATAGGCCAAGTCTGAAGTTGTGAAAATAAGAGTGGGAGGACAAAGAATAAGAATTTTATGAAGCAGACGCGCTAAAATTTACTTATAAAAAATCCTGTTTTTTAATTGTCAGCTGAGTTTAGGAGATTTTGGACGTACTTATCCTACAGAAAGCACAAAGTCTGAGAGAATTTGATCCCTGATTTTCAATAGATGCTTGCAGTTAAAGATCATGGCTTGCATAAGTTCAGCACATAAATTCTTTCGGATTCCTTTATATCGAGCCTTTTTACTTTCCTTTGAGAAGACCCGCTCATAAAAAGATCTTATTGTCGTTAAATAACGGTCTAAATCTCTAAAATTTCAGCCTTAGCCATTCCATCATGAAAATGAATTTGGATTTTTTGTGCAGGTTGCAATTGAGCTTTAGAGGGAATTAATGTTTGATCAAGATGCGTAATAAAAGAAAATCCCCTCTCAAGAATACGCGTATAAGAATAACTTTCTAAAAGTTGAGCAAGCACTTCAAAGCGCTGTTCTACCTTATGCTTAAAATTAAAAAGCGCAGGAGAAAGCCGTTGGCTCAAATGATCAAGGTTCATATTTTGGAGTTGAATCAATCGTCTTTCCCCATTGATCAAACGCTCAAATAACTCATCAAGCTTTTGCATTGTCTCAATCAACCATGTTTCAAGTGGCGGAAGCCCCCGCCGTAAAGCCTCTAACCGACTTTCCGACAGAGAAAGAAAGTGATCTAAACGAGCAGAAAGCTGAACACTATATTGTAAAAGATTTTGCGCCATTTGTGATCGCACAGGCACGGCAAATTCCGCCGCCGCTGTCGGCGTTGGAGCTCTTTTATCCGCCACAAAATCAATAAGCGTTACGTCTGTTTCATGACCTACGGCTGAAATGATCGGAATCTGGCTTTCTGCCACGGCTCTGACCACGACTTCTTCGTTAAAAGCCCAAAGGTCTTCAAGGCTGCCCCCTCCTCTCGCCACAATCAGAACATCGGGTTTGAGCGAAAGACTATTAAATCCGCGTATGGCGCACGAAATTTGTGCTGCCGCTCCCTCCCCCTGTACAGCCACGGGCCACATCTGAACCGATACAGGAAAACGATCTGCAAGACGGTGAAGCATATCCTGAATGACCGCACCTGTTGGAGAGGTCACAATACCGATGAGTTGAGGAAGAAAGGGCAACGGCTTTTTTCGCGCCTCATCAAAGAGTCCTTCAGCTGCCAATTTTCGCTTACGTTCTTCTAAAAGCTTTAAAAGGGCTCCCTCCCCCGCAAGTTCCATCCCCTCAACCACAATCTGGTATTTGGATCGACCAGGGTAGGTTGTTAACCTTCCCACCGCAATGACTTCCATCCCCTCTTGAAGTCTTAAGTCAAGATTCTGAAAGCTTCCCCGCCAACACACTGCATCTAAAACAGCATCTTGATCTTTCAGGGCAAAATAAACATGACCAGACGTATGGCGCTTTAAACCTGAGATTTCTCCCCGCACCCGCACCCGAGCAAATTCGGTCTCAACCCTTTTTTTTAACGCGAAAGACAATTCCGTTACCGTATATTCAGGAAGTGTTGAAGAAAGTGGCAGCATGGTTCGTGTTCCCTTTGTTGACAGCTTTGCAGCACAAGATAT
The DNA here is from genome assembly GCA_017992885.1 of Alphaproteobacteria bacterium. Lineage (GTDB taxonomy): Bacteria > Pseudomonadota > Alphaproteobacteria > UBA9655 > UBA9655 > UBA9655. The sequence goes on along the minus strand of JAGONT010000054.1, from coordinate 5,418 downwards.
GTAAAACCCCACAAGATTAACGCATACCCTTCTGAAGGGAAAGGTGTCTTTGATGATTGGATATTGAGATACGTCGTGATGCTAAAATGATTTTCTCTCTGTAAGAAAAAAATAAGGCTTAAGCGATTTAAGGAGACAAATCCAAAATATTTTTCATATGATTTATGATGTACCAAAAACAACAATATAAATTATTTACTAAAAATTAATTTAATTCAATTTAAGTATTGTTTAATCAATATTAAGACAATGTTATTTATATAGAGGATTAAAATAGAAAAAACTCTTTAAAAATTAAAGGAGAAACCGATGTATAAAAAGAAAGTAATGAAATTAATTGCCATTTTGACTTTAAAAACTCAGCTCACACAGCCCACTTATGCAGTTGATGAATTCTCTGATTCCTTTGAGACTGAGGGGGACTCTAGAACGAGTACAGTTACGCTACCTCCATTAGATGATTTAAACAATTCTACTGCAGCGCCTCCTACACAGAAACAAATCGATGCAGCTGAAAGAATTGGTATTTTATATCCTGAATCAACGAGATTAAGAGATTATAACACAGGAAAGCCAGGAGCGTCCGAAATGGATATAGAACACATTAAAACTGTTTACGCTCACCATTACAATCAAGTAGGAAAACAACTGCCAGACTGGAGAATAAAGAAAACAAAACCCTCTCCAGATGAGGCTCGAGCCATAGGAGCGATGTTTATTTGGCTTAACTATTTCCTACCAACTAGGATAAATACGTATGGACCTGGATTAAAAAAATTACTAGCCGAAGAGTTAATATCTAAGGACGATTTAAGATTGGATAACCTAGATCCGAAACGAGTCATTTACAATGAAATAAATGGCTCTATAATTATAGCCGCTGAATAATAGGAAAATAAATATTCATGAACGGGGCTTTATGCCTCATTCTTACTTTTAAATATCTTATAAATAAAAAAACAATATATACAAATCCGTGCGTAGTTAAGTGTTCTGGCTACAAGGGACAATATTCGTACTGTATCACCGCATGCGATGACGCAGAAGAAGCCTGCAGAATGGGCTGTTAAACCTTGCCCCCCGCTCCCCAGCGGGGGGTATCATCAATTGGCGAGGATTTTTCCTCTCACCCTAAGACTTGATTGGTTGCTTAACGTCATCAGCTTGCGCTTTAGACCATTCATTGGCATTTTCATCAGTTTCCGGACCATATACATGGATTCCTGGCTGCAATTCACTTGTTGAATCACCAAAAATGACTTCTTTTAAAGTTTTTCCTCCACTAGAGCGAATTGTAAAAGAATGAATATCACTCGTGCCGCCCAAAAAACTCAAGTAGGACACTATCTCTGACGCAATAGAAGACTCATCACGTATGGCTTTAACCCAGTCGGAGAGCTCAAAAATTTCGTTATTAAAGCCCAGAGAAGAGGTCAAGGAGCCTAAGTTCGCGTAGGTTTTAGCTTTTGGGTCGTACACTCTGACCATTGGGCCTTTCCCTATTGTCCGATGATTAACAATCAGCTGAAACGCGTCATCCTGCATCTCTTGATTTTGCAGAAGCATAAGAATGGCCGAGTGTTTATTCTTAGCCGCTGGGTTTGCACCAGTTGTTCGAAAGGTACGAGGCACAGAGGATGGAGATGCAGAAAGCTCAGGCTCATGAAACGCTACACTTTGTACAGAAGAAGGTGGTTTTGAAGATGGAGCAGTAGTTGCACTTGAGGAAGAACTTGTAGGCTGCGCCGTTGTGGCTACTCCCATTTTTTGAGCCAAAGTCAGATTCAATTGACTAGCAAAATCTTGCCCTCTTGGTTGCATTGAAGATCCGCTAGTTAAAGATGCTGGTGCAGAATTGCTCTTAATCTCAGCAGAAGGCTTAGATTTTATCAAATTTTTTTCTCTTTGCAAAAGAATGCCATATACTTTTGCCGCTTCGGTAAGATTCTGCTGGTATTCTATACTAGGGTCCTCTTGCAATTTTTTTTCTCTGTAAGTTAAGAGGGGAGTTTTAGGGATCCAGCCACCTAGGGAGGTAAAATAATGCACAAAATTTTTGGTACACACCTCCTGGTTTTGCTTTTCTGCTGGCGTTTGCGGAAGATAAGCTAAAAAGCTGTTTAATATATTTGGAGTTTCTTCCATGACACGGGATAAGTTTGCTGCAAATAGCCTCTGTATCGCAGATTTATCACCCAGAATATCCTGAATTTCATTTTTTTTATCATTCATACCAAAGATCGGTGTGTAAAGTTGTTTTTTAATTACGGTGTCAAAAGGATTATTTTGAGCATGACGCAGAATATCAAGGCTCTGTATGATCAGAGAACGAAGATCTTCTGTCGAAGAATCGGACCTTTCACGCGCCATCACTTTACCAATGCCCCCCGCATAAAGAGCCTGTAAGGACCCCACAAGGTCTTCTTGTGGAATTGACACACCGTTGAGATGTTGTAAAACAGAACTTGCAGCAGCAGATAATGTTGACTTTACGAATGTATCACCAGCGAGCACTGATTTAGCCGCTACTGTTCTGCGTGTTACAACCCCTAGTGCCTTTACATCGCTTTCATTGTCATCCATCCCCAAGGCCTTTTCCGTCGGGGAAAATACGGTCGCTCCTAACATTAAAGCCGACATTAACCGTAATTTTTTTCTCTTTTTTTTCATAACTCAACACCCTCATCAAATAACACTTGTATTACTTTTTATACTATCAAATATTTTACAAAAAGTCAATCCGTAGCTCAGAGCATTTTGCAAACATAAACAAACTATACTTATGTATTTTATTATTAGTAAGCTCTTAAAATATAACAATAATGTAAAGATAAGATTCAATATAATAAATGCAGAGTGTCGATTGCTCCAGCCCCTGAAAATATTTTCTCTAATATTTTTAAAATAATTTAAATAATGATTTGCTTTTTATTGATCAAATGATTTTTCTGAATCTCTCTTGAAATAAAACAGGAAACTACCTATTTTAAGAGTATACAGTGTGGTTATTAAAGGATGCGTAAAATGAAAAGATGGAGCGATGTTTTTGGGAGCATAGGAACAGTAGCTGCCTCACTTTTATCGTGCGCAGCTTGTCCTTTATGCCTTCCCCTTTATGCAGGACTTTTAAGTATTATTGGCATTGAACTCGTAGAAATTCATCACTTTTTCTTCCCCATTATGATGGCCTTTGGATGCATAACTTTAGGAAGTATGGCCTATCAAATATATAAACATCATGGACAATGGACACCCTTTCACCTTGCTGTGGGTGCAACTCTTAGCATGGTCACCTCAGCTTTTTTTGGATATGAGTACCTCCTTTATCTTTCCCTGGCCTTCTTTATGGGGAGTGTCTTCTGGTATAAGAAATCCCTCCGACATAAAGGACATGGCTGTTGCTAATGGCATCAACGCCACCCTCAGCAAAAAAAGTCATCCCTCTCGTTTTAGATCTAGATGGAACCTTAATTCGAACAGACACTTTTCATGAAATGCTGGTGCAACTTCTGTTCAAGAAGCCTTGGCTCCTTTTGCTTGTGCCATTATGGTTACTCAAAGGAAGAGTCTTTGCCAAAACCCAGCTCGTCGACTCTACAAACCTCTCTCCTTGCACCCTTCCTTATAACCTTCCTCTTATAGCCTTTGCAAAAGAAGAAGCAAAAAAAGGACGTCCTTTAATCCTTGCAACGGGAACAGACCAACGACTTGCCAAAAAAATCGCAGATTACCTTGGTATTTTTCAAGACGTCATCGGAAGTCACAGAACCATCAACTTAACAGGGCATAACAAACAGCAAGCGCTGCTTCAGAAATTTGGGTCCCGGGGATTTGATTATGCTGGAGATTCTCGCGTAGATCGATACATATGGGAAGTCGCTCGTAAAATCATTGTCGTCCATCCAAAATGGGGAGTCATCGCCCAGGCCTATTCTCTTAAAAAAGATAATTCCATTATTGTATTTCCACGAGATGTACCCCGATATTATGCGCTTTTTTTGGCTTTACGTCCTTTGTTTTGGGTCTTTAATGTTATCGCCCCATCCTGGCCCCTTTGTATCGCTTTAAGTCTTTTCACTTCTGGACTTTTAATCGGAAGCGATCTTTTTACACTTACAAAAGAAAGGGCAAGTTCATTTAAGAAATCAGTTTTTGCAAATGGCCATCTGCATCTTATAACAGCCTTTGTCCTGCTTTTTATCCTTATTCCTCTTCCTCTTTTTTTAATCATCTCATCTTTACCCTGGGGTGTTGGCTTTGTTTTGATTTATTCTCCCTTATTTATCGGTCTAGATATTGCAACACGCTCTCTTCCACAGCCTCTGCGATGGATTCTTTTAAGTCTTTTTCAATGCTGCGCCGTGATAAGCCTTAGCCTATAAGGCCGGATTCTTCTTCATAAAACACCAAAGGATGAAGCTTTTTTTCTAAACGTCTACTGTTGACATAAATCAATAGTTGAGTTTTTGAAAAATAGCTTCCTGCTTTCCAATAAGAAAGCCCGTGCTGCTGAAGCCGCTTTTCAAGCAGTTGAAAGCCGTCTGAAATAGCCCATTCTTCCACATGCTGCAAGGAAACGTAGCAAGGATTTTGCCTCTCTCGATTTTTGTTTGTTGTGGCAACAGATTTTTCCTTTAAAATATTATATTCCAAAGGAAAACCATGAGTAAAAGAAGCATCCTTTTTTTGGAGAGATCCTATGCACTGCTGCTTCTTCTTAATCTGAAGCATAGGGGACGCTTTCGTCCAGCAACCTCCTTGTAAAACCATTTTTCCTTCTTGAAAAATTGTCAAAGGCGCATGTTTTTCAATAATTTTATTCATTTTCACTAGATCAACCGGCATTTTAGAAAATGCAGAAAGAATAGAGTTATTTTTCTTTTTATTCCTAAATCCATTTGCGGATTTTTTTAATCCAAGTTTTTTTATTTTTTTGCTAACTGACGTAAGAGTTCTTCCTAAAGCAGCAGAAATGACTTTAAGTCGAATTTTTTCTTGAACTGCGTCGTGAACACAAATATTTTCCCAATCTTTCCAACGTGGCTTTGCTTTTATCATAACCCCGCTTGCCTCCCTATTTGCTGAAAGATACATAATTTATTCATATCTGATATGAGTAAATTAGATATATTATTTTTGCCAGCCTAGGAATGAACTGTCAAGAATTTTTTGAAGTTTTTTTGGCCAATTTTCAATAAATTAAGATTAGATTAGCAATAGAAAACAGTAGTGCTCGCACAATTGATTAGCGACCCGCACACGTTGTAATCTCCTTGTGGGAACGAAGAACGCCTGACTTTCGCACTTTATATAGTGGAGAGATGAAATAGACGAGGAAAAGAGCCACGCTAGTTTGGTAGATGTAGTGTAGTGACTAATTGAAATATGGTATTGACATGTTTTGGGTAAGGGGGTAAA
>JAGONT010000023.1 GCA_017992885.1 Alphaproteobacteria bacterium | reverse complement strand
ATTTCAACAGCTTGCGAAAGCCCATCCAGACCCTCTCTATTTATTATTTCCATTACAGAGCTCAGCTCGTTATTATCCTTCATGTAAATCATTTTCTTTCTCCTTTGTTTTGGTGAGGATCAGAAAATGATTTACGCTGTTTATCGCCTTAAATCCAATTTACAGAAACAATGATACGCTAACTTGTTGATGCGACAATTGTTTCAGCGCCTCGTCAGCGGATGACGAAGGAAGAGAAGAAAACCATTAAAAAAGGAGATATTCCTGAGGAGTGGAAAGAACATCCTTCAAAAGTATCTCAAAAAGATAGAGATGCCAGATGGGTTGTTAAATACAGCAAGGCTAAGGTTAAAAATGGAGAAAAAGCCATTGACCTTGCAACACCTTATTTTGGGTATAAAAATCATATTTCCATGGATAAGCGGTATGGGTTTGTACGTAAATTTCATACAAGTGATGCAAGTCGTTACGATGGTAAAGTCTTACCCCACCTCTTGGATAAGGAGAATACTGCCAGTGAGGTTTGGGGAGATACGGCCTATCGATCGGAGGAAAATGAAACCCTTTTAAAAGACAATGGTTTTGCCTCTCAACTTCGCCGAAAAAAACCAAAGGGAAAGGCGATTCCTCAGCATATCCAAAAGGCGAATGGGAAAAAATCTAAAGTCCGTTCTAAAGTGGAGCATGTTTTTGCTGTTCAGAAAGATAAAATGGCCTTGTATGTCAGAACTATTGGCCTCAAAAGAGCCCATGTAAAAATCGGCCTTGCCAATATCGTCGACAAACTGAAAAGACTCATCTTCTGGGAAAATCGGAGGGTGTTACACCCTAGGTATGCCTAAATCACCCCAAAACTCCCCAATTTAAGGCAATTCTTCTTAAAATTGAACGATACTGGCTCCTTATTCCTAGAAGTTCTTCCTTTAACTCTCTTTCCTCGTCCTTTTAAAAATCTCTCCCATCGAAAAAGCAGTTATTCGAGGTCCTCAGCTTTGTTTCTCAGACTTTAAATGGGTTTACTGGTTTTGATTTGGAAGGACAAGTCCTCCCAGACAAAAGTGGATGGCTGGATTCTCCCACTCAAAGAATGCAAATTCTTACAGGCTCAAGAGCAGCGGGGATAGGCGTTTCTTTGGAGCCTAGGATTAATACTTCAAAAACAACACACTATACTAATTCAGAAAAGTTCCTTACTTTTTTCTTATAAGCTTCTCCTATTAGGACAATTCCTAAAGTATTGAAATTAATATAATTAAGATATATAAATATATTATGTGTTGCTTTTTATTTCAATAAATGGTTTTAGGAAAATGCAATCAAACCCTGGGTAAAATACTATGCTTAATTTTTTTTTAAAAAAAATTTCTTCTTTACTTTTAATTTTATATAGTTTTCTTTATTTGTTACTGAATTCTGTAATTGCAATGAATAGTGAAGAAAAGATCGGAAGTGATACCTTTATTACTTCCGTTCCTTGTTTATGTAATTTACCAAGCGAATCAGTATTGCAAAAAGATCCACAACATTTGGAAATGCGTTCTTCAAAGGGAGGATTGGTTACAAATTTTACTTATAATTTTCACCCAATGATCCCCCCCGATAAAGAACGCTCTATCGTAGATGGTTTACAGAAGAGAAATTCTTCTCTTAGAACTATCAACGTTATCTTTAATGAAGAAAGAGGAAAAGAGGTTTTAAGCGCTCTTAAGAGTAATCAATCTATTGAAAATGCAGAGCTTTTCTTTTTTTGGAGAAAATTAAGTTCTGATGAATCTAATAGCTTAATGTTTTTTGTTGCTCGCTCTCCTTCTTTAAATGCGCTGCGCTTAGAAGCTTATTTAGATGACCCTCTTTTATTTAAGTTTGCTGATGTTTTAAGACAAGATTCTCTTGCTTTAAAGAAATTAAAATTAGGGGCCACTATAAAAAAGCCAAAAGCGCACCCGCTCTCAAAAGAGAGCGTAGAGGGGTTTTTTCAAGCGCTCGGCGTCAATATTAGTTTAAAGTTATTGCAGGTAGATTTCCCTTTTCCCCTAGGGAGTATTCAAAATCTAACAGAAGCTCTTAAGCTTAATAACACACTTAAAGTACTGGCGTTACCGAATCAAGAATTAGAAGATGAAGGAATAATATTCTTAGCTGAGGGATTAAAAGAAAATACCTCTGTTACCGAGATAGATCTTTCCGACAATAATATTTCTGATATCGGCGCAGAGATCATATTAAATACGTTAGAAGTGAACCAGACCCTAGTAACTCTTCATCTTGCAGGAAACCCAATAAGCGATTCTAAAAAAGCAGAAATAAATAAAATACTCGATAAAAGAAAAACTCCTGTTTTTAATTTTAGCAGAGAAATTAGCTTACCTTAACCAAGTGAATGGATGAAACTGCCCTGTTATCTCAGTAAAGTTTTCCTTTTTATGTGCGAACTTCGGCAATATCAATATGGAAATACCCAATAGGATACTTAGCAAACTTTTTCTTTGCAGGCTTATCGCCTTCCGTCTCTGGTAAACGGCTATCTCATGACGTTGAAAGCAACGACGCGGAGCAGAGCGTGTCAAGGAAGGGATAGTGTTTTGCAAGGCATATAGACAGTCATCCAGAGAGAGGAGAGTCATTTTGCGAAAAGCAATACATACGGCTTCTTGCTCAGGAATGAGGACTGTAGAATGTGCTTGTTTGGGTCCCATCGAAGCATCTACAATATCTGTTCTCTTCTTCCATTTGGCCACTGTTTTTGGGTTGATATCATAACGCTCAGCAAGAGGACTTAAGCTTTCTTGACTATCTTATCTTGCGCGACGCACTGCCGCTGTCGTTCTGGTACACCCGTGTAGTATCTGTCCCATGTATCCTCCTTGGATGGTAAGTTTTTATACTTTATCCCATCACATCATGGTACTAAACATCTAGGAAAGTTTAAAGAGGCTTGAGTTCCTCAAAACTCACAGCAAGTTTATTACGTTATCAAAAAGGAAAAATGAAAATGAATAAACTAAGAAAAAGCACCTTAAAAATAAAATGCTTTTTCTTAGAAAGGAAAAATTTTACGTTTAATTACTTATCTCAACACACGCTTTTGCATGTGGTCTCAGCCTTTACCTGCCTTGTGGAACAGATTCAGGATGTTGGGCCATAGAAACGGTAGGATCTACGGTTCCCATAACGCTTCTATTCCCATGCTCATCATGTGAGTATACTGTAGCTGCTTGTACAGCAGATCCTAAGCCTAGAATAACCATAATTGATAGTGTAGTTGTCTTGATATTCATGATTTCCTCCTGTTAAAAATGAAGTCTTACTTCATTAAAAAAATCGTAGCATAAAGTTCTTAATAACTTCTTTATCATATCAAAAACTTTTAGGTGATTATTTTATCTTAGGTTGTGCATTGAGTATCTAGATACGCACTTTATTTTGTTGGGCCTCAATCAGATCATGAGAATTTTGAACTTTATTCAATTAGAAAGATATTAACAGCCTATTTTTTCTCGAAGAAACCCAAAAAATCATTCCTAATCCGTGGATTCAACAAAATTCACTGCGGTGAACAAGGCCTTTAAAAAAGAGAGATTAGTAAATTTTTACTTTCAAGTTCTTAACTGTTGGAAAATAACGTTGAAGGCTTCCAAGGATAACAAAGGCGTATTGCTGCACAAATTGAGCTTCATCTTTTGTTTTACATTTAATATCCATAGCCTGATTTTTTGTAGAGAAAGTACCTAATTGACTCCCCCATAATTTTAGAATAGAGAACGGTCCCATTATTATAGCAACTTTACCGCACACACGCTTCCACAAAGGATCTTCTATAAGAGATATATAATGGTTCGCTCGGGATTGAATGTCATCAGCTGATATTTTTTCCTTTTGAGATGAATTATATGAAGCCAAATAAGAAAAGTGTTGTTTTGCCGAGGACAGATTGAAAATAGATTTTTGCTTAGCTACAAATTCTTCTTTTATATATGCACGTGAAGAAAGGATAGAAGCATTATCAGCATCCAAGATTTTTATTTGAGGATAGGACAGCTTATGATTCTCTTCATATGAAGACAAATGAGTTTGAATGTTTTGCATAAACTATTTTTAACCACCTTTAAAAATTCTTTACCGATAATGCCTCTATAAAATATCAATATTTAAAGTAATATGCAAAAACTCTCTAAATACTGAAGGAAGAAACACCACCATCTATCATCCTTCAGATGTACTTCAGAGAGGTAATCAGAGCATTCTTAGGGAGAGGGAGGATACTCTGTAGCTTTTCTCACGTATGGTGTGAGAACTTAATGTAGTAACAATAAAATAAATAACAAGTATTGTGAAGCACCAATTTTTTAACACATTAATAAAAGACAGTAAAATCATTTATTACGACTCTACTTAACTTTCTTACCTTAATACGGCAGGATAAATTTTTCTAATTCAATTGTTATATGGAAAATATGTTCTGCTATTATACTAAGAAGCTTTACAGTGTTTGCTAGGTTCCATCCACTTTTGCTATCTTAGCCAAATGATGGAAGAAGCAAAAGCTAAAAACCCCAAGTAAGCCAGGGCCATTTTGTCAAATCGTGAAAAGATTCGCCTGAAATGTTTTACTTTTGAAAAGAAGCATTCAATCAAGTGTCTTTCTTTATATAAATGGTAATCAACCTCTCTTTTGAGCTTTCGGTTTGAGCGTGGTGGTATAACGGGTGTACAGTTTTGGGAGATAATTTGGTTAATAAATTCATCACAATCAAAAGCCTTATCTCCAAGAATGTTAGCATTCTCAATATCTTTAATAAGTTCAGGAGCGTACTTGATTTCGCTGCTTTGGCCTGGAGTCAAAATAAACTCAAGAGGCAATCCCAACGCATCAACAAGTGCATGAACTTTTGTTGTGAATCCTCCCTTACTTCGCCCTAAAGCTGAGAACCTCGAATAACTGCTTTTTCGATGGGAGGGATTTTTAAAAGGACGAGGAAAGAGAGTTAAAGGAAGAACTTCTAGGAATAAGGAGTCAATATCGTTCAATTTTAAGGAGAATTGCCTTAAATTGAGGCACTTTGGGGTAATTTAGGCATACCTATGGTGTAAAACCCTTCGGTTTTCCCAGAAGATGAGTCTTTTCATGTTGTAGACGATATTGGCAAGGCCGATTTTTACATGGGCTCTTTTGAGGCCAATAGTTCTGACAAACAAGGCCATTTTATCTTTCTGAACAGCAAAAACATGCTCCACTTTAGAACGGACTTTAGATTTTTTCCCATTCGCCCTTTGGATATGCTGAGGCATCGCCTTTCCCTTTGGTTTTTTTCGGTGAAGTTGAGAGGCAAAACCATTGTCTTTTAAAAGGGTTTCATTTTCCACCGATCGATAAGCCGTATCTCCCCAAACATCACTGGCAGTATTCTCCTTATCCAAGAGGTGAGGTAAGACTTTACCATCGTAACGACTTGCATCACTTGTATGAAATTTACGTACAAACCCATACCGTTTATCTATGGAAATGTGATTTTTATACCCAAAATAAGGTGTTGCAAGGTCAATGGCTTTTTCTCCATTTTTAACCTTAGCCTTGCTGTATTTAACAACCCATCTGGCATCTCTATCTTTTTGAGATACTTTTGAAGGATGTTCTTTCCACTCCTCAGGAATATCTCCTTTTTTAATGGTTTTCTTCTCTTCCTTCGTCATCCGCTGACGAGGCGCTGAAACAATTGTCGCATCAACAATCTGGCCACTCATGGCTAAATACCCTCGATCTTTTAAGGCCTGCTCAAAGATTGCAAAGAGCTTTTCTATAAGACCCTTTTGAGACAATCTCTCTCGATAAAGCCAAATAGTCTTCGCATCGGGAACACTTTGACAAAGACTCAAATCCAGAAATCTCATGAAGCTCAACCGGTCCTTAATTTGGTACTCGGTCTGATCGTCCGATAGGGTATAAAGAGTCTGTAGCATGAGGATCTTAAAAATGAGGATGCTATCGTATGGAGGCCTGCCTCCTTTAGAGCGATCCTTAAACTCCAACACGTCTTCAATCTCTGCTCGAAATACCTCGAAGTCCACGACTTCCTTCAACTTCTCCAAAGGATCACCAAACTTCGACAGACTCTCTAGGCGATTTTCCATATCAAATAAGCCAAGCTGTAGCATAACCCTCCAACTGTTTCTTTGGAAAACTATACCATTTCTTCTTAAAACCTATCTAGGAATTTTTCGAGGTGCCCAGCTTGTTCTTCTTGTTGATTCTTTTGATATCCACTGGCACAGGCATGAGCTCTTATGATAGATCCATCAATCATGAAGGATTCTCCATCATGATCTTTTGAACAATAGGAAAGAATATCATTCCAAATTCCTTTTTTTGCCCAAGCTAAAAAACGCTTATGTACAGTTTTATAATTTCCATAGAATTTTGGGAGTTCAAGCCATTGTGCTCCTGTTCTCATAATAAAATATACAGCTTCTAAAAAGTTCCTTGTTTTCTCACGATTTCGGCAATAAATCTCTTTTTTGCCACTTAAATATACAAAAATCTTTCCAAAGGCTTCAGCCGTAATGTAATGTTTATCCATGATAGTGCTCTCTTGTAGTTGATGGGGCACTATCTTATCATCCCTCTAAACTTTTACCAAAAGTGGATGGAACCTAGGTGTTTAGTCCCAATATGTGATGGTTTGGATTAATAATAAAGCGATCTGGCTCTGCTTGCCATGTTTTTATAATAAATTCATAAGGTGTAAGACCTCTAAGCGTTTTAAGACGTTTAGCAAAGTTATAGGCATTAACGAAGTCATGTAAATGCCGTCTGAGTTGTTGATGGTTATCATAATAATAACGTTTTACGGTTGCTTCTTTAAGTGTTCGGTTCATGCGTTCGACTTGTCCATTTGTCCAAGGATGGTTAACTTTTGTTAAACGATGGTCAATTCGATGCTCTTGACAGACACGATCAAAAATATGAGCCCAGGCATACTTATCTACTTTTCGGTTGGTAAATTGGATCCCATTGTCCGTAAGGATGGTATGAATTTTATAAGGGATAGCCTTAATAAGGTTGCGTAAAAATTGAGCAGCTTCTGCTTTTCCATACTTTTCCAACAGCTCCACATAAACAACCTTACTTACACGATCAATAGCCACAAAAAGATATAATTTGCCTTGCTCTGTTCGTACCTCGGCGATATCGATATGAAAATAACCAAGGGGATAGGTTTTGAACTTCTTCTTTTGCTTCTTCTCGCCTTCTAGATCTGGCAAACAGCTGATTTCATGGCGTTTGAAGAGGCGATGCAAAGAGGATCGGGTTAGGATTGGAATGCTAGCTTGCAAGGCATAGAGGCAATCATCTAATGACAGTAATGTATGCTTACGAAAAGCAATACATATTGCTTCTTCTGAGGGACTAAGCACTGTGGATTTCACTTCCTTTGGCCCCATAGGAGAATCTTGGACAAACTTACGTTTTCTCCATTTGGCTACTGTCTTGGGGTTGATAGAATATCTCTTAGCAAGAACGTCTAGGCTCTCTTGACTATTTTGGATTGCCCGACGTACGCCTCTGTCGTTTTGGCGCACCCGTGTAATATTTGTCCCATAATTCCTCCTTGGATGGTAATCCAACAGATAATACACCATCACATATTGGGACTAAACACCTAGTGTTACAAAATTATTCGATACAGACCCCTAGGAATAAGAGGGAGAAAGATTATTAAGCACAGTCTTCTTCCCTAAAGATTTTCCTTGTTTTGAGTAAAGAACACTTACAAGGCCTACAGCTGCACCTAAAGCAACATAATATGCAGGAGTAAGGGCGTTGCCTGTCCAACTAACAAGAAATGTGGAAATCATGGGGGTTGTTCCACCAAAAAGTGCCATCCCCACGCAATAACTAAACGCAAGGCCGCTATATCGCGTTCCTGGCGAGAAAAGACTTGCCATGAAAAGGTTCATAGGTCCTTGAAACCATGCAGCAATTACAACAAGAACAAACTGCGCGCTCACAACCGATATAACATTGATCTCAGAAGCTAGAAGAGAAAGAAGGGGATAAATTGCGAGAAGAGTTACTATAGCCCCTGTTGCCATGACAATCCTTCCTCCAAATTTATCTGAAACCCATCCACTTAAAGGAGCGAGAAGGATATAACATAAAATCCCAAAAGAAGTTACGAATAGAGCTTCAGAAGGCTGCCATTTTTGAAAAGTAGTTAGAAACACGCTAACATACTTCATTGACATTGTAGACATTATCCCTGAAAAGGCAGCGATTCCAATGATGCATAAGACGGCAGAAGGATTAGTTTTAATTGCTTCCCACAAAGGAAAACGAGGAGATTTTTTTTTCTTGTTTAAAATCTCTGTAAGATAATTGTCTGTCATACGTCGTCGAATATAAAATCCAGTTATACCAACAACAATGCCAAATAGAAAAGCAACGCGCCAAGCCCAAGAGGGCATTAGCTCTAAGGTGCATAAAGATGCTGCCATTGATCCCATTAAAGAACCAATCGCGCTTGAGGCTGTAATCATTCCTCCCGCAAATCCAGCCTTGGTAGGTTCAACATTTTCAACAACAAAAATTCCAGCGCCATTATATTCTCCTCCAGTACAAAGTCCCTGTAATAATCTCAATAAAATTAAAGTCACAGGCGCAAAAACACCTATCGTTTCATAAGAAGGTAGCAACCCTATAAAAAACGTTGGAATGGCCATGAGAATTATTGATAGCGTTAACGCACGCTTGCGACCATATAGGTCACCGATATACCCAAAGACAATTGCGCCGAGAGGGCGCATAAGGAATCCTACTGCAAAAGTTCCAAGGCCTATAATGATGGAGACAATCTTATCTTCAGAAGGAAAAAAAAGAGGGGCAATAATAGGCGTCAAAAAAACAAATAGAGTAAAGTCATAATATTCTAAGGAATTTCCAATCATTGCCGCAGCAATGATTTTATTTGATTTTGTTTTTTGCATTTTTATCTCCTACGTTTAAAAGCAATGGCCCCTATCTGTTCTCTGCCATCAAGTTTCATATCTTGAGGATGTTCTTCTATTGCTGAATTAAATTCCATCTCTTCAATAATAAAGCCAGCATTGATTAAAGATCGAGAGAGAACCTCTTTATCAAGGAGATGAATAGAACAAGGTAAGTTACCCGCTTCGTCTGGCGCAAAAAATGGAACATTCTCAATAAAACCTGGCCATCTTTCACCTTCCATTTTTCGCTTTAGGTATGTGGACAAGAATTTTCGGAAAGTTCCCATATAGGGGCTTCCTCCTAAGAAAAAGAATTTTCCTCCCGGCTTTAACCATCTAAATATTTTGTTAAAGGACAGTTCTAATTCTTCTGGTAGCACGAAAGAAAGAACACGTGAAGTAAGCACAGCTCCTAAGCTATTCTCTTCGAATTCTAACTCATTAGGCATTCTCCCAGGTTTAAGCTCAAGATGATTAAGGCAGGAAAGAGGAACTTTGTTTTTGAGGATTTGCAAATGCTTTTCTTCAAGATCATTAGCAATAACATGAGCGCCTTTTTCGAGAGCTGGAATCGTTGCTACGCCGTAAGCAGCCCCTATATCTAATACAGGTCCAGGGGCAGACGCAGAAAAATCAATGAACGCTTGGTTGTATTTTTCAGGCTGGGAGAGCATATAACCCATACTATTTAATGTTATAATAAGTGCATTTTTTGCTTCAGGCTCTTTTAAAATATCTAATGTCATAAACTCATAAACTATTTTATAATATTACTTTAATTGGCTTAATTTTATAAAAATTTTAGCAACTTATGTAAAGGATAAAATTAAATAATTCTATCTATGATGAACATGAGCTTTTTCCCTATTTCCATAATCTCTCAAAAAAGCTTCTTGCAGGTAGTTTCGAAAGACAATTATTTTTTTAGAATTTGCAAGTTCTTTTGGATAAATATAATAAGTTTCAATGCTAGGAGCAGGTATCTCAGATAAGATTTGTACAAGATCCAATTCTTTAAGACCTGGATGTTCTTTAGAAAGCGCGATAATACCAAGGCCTGCTGTAGCCAGAAAAACTCTTGCTTGAGGACAGTTTATTTGAAGGAAAGGTACGCGGACTTCTCCAGGTTCTACTCCAAGCGTTAGATGCCAATTCATGGCTTTGAAAGGTTCAGCTTCAAGATGATCGCCGTAGGAGATGAGCCGATGGTTGTCAAGATCTTTAGGGCTTTTAGGAACGCCAAACTCTTTAAGGTATTCTTCACTGGCATACAGGCCAGTTTCATTTCTTAGCAAAGGACCTTGTATCAAATCCCCAACTTCAGGCTCATGAATTGGCGGACGAATAAGAACATGCGCTTCTCCAAACTCTAGTGATGGAATCGAATCAGTAATTTTAAGCGTTAATCTTATATCAGGGTATAATTTTATAAAACCTGGAATATAAGGAAGGATATAGAGATTGAGCAATCCTTTATTAGCTACTATACGAAGAGGTCCTTTTGGTTCTTTTTCTTCTTCATAAAGTTTTTCTGTTGCTACCTCAAGCTTACTTAGAAACTTTCCTACAATTGGCGCTAAAATTTCTCCTTGGGCTGTTAATGTCAATCCTCGCGCATGGCGATAAAATAATTTTATACCTAAGCGATCTTCAAGAAGCTGAATGCTACGGCTCAATGCGGGTTGACTAATATTTAAAATTTCTGAAGCCGTCGTAAATTTCTTTGCTTTTGCGACATAATAAAAAATCTTTAGTTTATCTAAATCTAAATTTATCCTCATAGCATTAAGTCTCCCAGTAATAATATCTCTTAAAGAGATCATTAATTATTTAAATTCTTAATTCACGATTTAACATACTTTTCAAGCGGAGTGCAAATTATTTCGAATAAAATACTAAAGAGTATACTATTTTAACTTGAGTAACAGGGTCAGATAAGTCTGTTTTTTATGCGCATTATTTGAAAGTGAGCTCATAAAACCTAATTTACGAGATTTGTTAGTCCTACCTCGGGAGCTTGACAATGCATTCAGGAACAAAGAAATACTCAAGTCTGAAGCCTATTGTTTGAGCGATTCGCATAGGAAGTTTATGAATAAGGTTGCCTTTTCTTTCTTCATTTTCTCTATGATAAATACTAATAAAGTGTAGATTTGTTCTTTGGGCTAATTCACTTGGTGATAGCTTTAGCGCCTTTCTCATAGTGTAAATCCACCCTTCAGCAGGTCTTATAGGCAAAGATAACAGATGTTCTCCAAACTCTTCTTTATAAAGAGCGCTCTCTTTACTTGAGATATTTTCTGGAATTAAAAAATATTCAATACGACACTTCAGCGCCTTTGCAATCGTCGCCGTAGATTGAGAGTAGAGTTTATTTTTAATCTCGCGCTTTTCAACTTGATAGAATTGCATTTTTACATTCCTAGTAACTCCTGGATGATAAAAAATTCTTGAAGCTTTGCGTAATATACGAATCCATCCTTCTTTAGGTGGAGAAGGGAGAAGGGAAAAAATTTCAAATTTCTCTAAAAAATCTTGATCATATGCAGCGCTCTTTGGTGAAATAGGTCTATTATTTATATTAGCGGCTTTCATTAATGGTGTTGGGTTAGAAATAGCATTTGTGAGAGAGGTTATGTCTTCAGGAATAAAAACTAGTTCAGTGCGGCATCCTAAACTTCGCGCAGCTCTACTTAGAAATTGGTGAGGAAGTAAGAACTTACTCTCATGATTTTCCAGACAAGAAATTTGCATGGCTGTGCAATTTATTTTTTTTGCTAATTGATGTTGTGACAACCCCATGGCTGTCCGCAAAGCTTTAATCCATCCTTCAGTTGGTCTTAGAGGAAGAAGAGAGAGCGTTGTAAGAGTTTCTAAGAAGAGTTCATTATGAGAAACTTGTTTGATGGAAGAAACTTTTTGAGGAACAGCGTGGGGAATAATACGGTATTCCAAGCGACATCCTAACGCCTTAATAGCTCTCATTACACGCTTATCAATAAGTTGATTACAAGCTTCCCTTCGCTCAATTTTAGAGAGTTGATGGTGTGGCACTCCTATTCTGTCAGCTAATTCTGCTTGAGTCATTTTTAAAGAACATCGCAGCCAATGGATCCATCCATCATTTTGTCTATGAGGAAGTACAGAAAGTCGTTTTAACTCCTCAAACAAAGCCGCATAGTCTGAATGAATTTTGGTAACTTCAAAATTTTCAGGAATAAGCACGTACTCAAACCGACATTTTAAGGCTCGGATAACATCCTGTGCAGATTTTGAGATGGGGTTGGTATAAGCTTCTTGAGCTTCTAATTGAGAGGTCCCCCCTGGAGTGCAGTTTATTCTTTTAGCTAAGTCAATCTGATATATTTCTTGCGCTTTTCGCATTTGAAAAATCCAACCATTTTGAGGCTTAGAAGGGAAAGGAGTCATGGATTTAAAGTTACTTAAAACAGTTTCATCATAAAGTGGAGTATCTTTAATAAAGATGTAGTCAAACCTGCAATCAAGCGCTTTAGCGAGTTCATTTAAATTTATGTTTATGAATTTTGAAGTATAACTAAGGCCATCTTGCGCTTCATTTTTTTCAAGAAGACTCACTTGCCTCTCTGTAATCTTAAGCCTTTCAGCTAGCTCTGCTTGAGTAATGCCTTGGGAATTTCGAATAGCACGAATCCACCCTTCTACAGGTTTTTGAGGGAGGAGAGGCAATTTCTGTAGCGCTTGAAGAATAAAAGAGTTTTTTAATGAATTCTTATGTAAGTTCTCCATAGGAATAAAGACGTATTCAATACGATAGCCAAGGGTGTATGCAGTATTCCTCAGCATTTTATTAACAAGTTGTCCGCTTTTCTCAGAATCTTCAATGGCTTGAATGTATGGATAAGGTAAGTTTAGATTTTCTTGTAATTTAGAACGAGACATTTTTAAAGCATAGCGCAGCATAAAGATCCACCCTTCCGAGGGCATGGGTGGTAAGGGGGATGTGGATAAAAATGGGTCTGAAAGAAGCTCAGGTTTTTTTAAAAGTTGTGCATTTTCCTCAGCCTTTTTAGAAATAAGTTCTTCTTTTAGGTTAGGTATGTTTTCAGGAATAAAAACATACTCAAACCTTCCCCTAAAGATCTTTCCAATACGCTGTATGTGTTTAAGCATTAACTTACCTTGAATTTCATTTTCTTCAAACTTGAGGACTCTCTCAGTAGACTTATTTAACCTCTTTCCTAATGTAGCCGCAGATATATTAAGGGCTGTACGAATAGTACGTATCCAGCCTTCAGAAGGCATTTTACAATAGGAAGAAAGGGAAGAGATTTGCTCTAATTTCCCCAAAAGCTCTTCTTTTTCTGAACTAGCTAAGTTTTTTTGTTTATTCATATCTTTCTTAGCTTAAAAGAAAATTTCTTAAGAATGCGTATACGAAGCTCAAGAATTGAGTATGTTATTTTGCAAGACTGCTTTTCCCGTAGAATTTTAAATTTAGGGATATTTCTTTAGAAAGATTGCCCTCAATGAACTCGCTCTTTATGCTGATAGAATTCCTCTAGGTTTTTCTTATCCTCTATGCGAGAGGCTGCATTGTCTATGCCAATTGAGTCTTTGCTCGTAAATCCACGCTGAACAGGAAATCGTTTGTAGCTAAAGTCATTCATCCATTTTATCTTACATATGTTTTTCTCTTAATTATTTTTTTACAAATGTGCGGATAGAATTTTGAAAACGACACGAAAAGAGGCTTTTAGCATGACATGTCTAAGGTTTATGGTATGTACTTCCCTGATTGGCATAATTTTAGGTCTAACAGACTTAAAAGCGGATACAGTTACAAACACACTTGATAAAAACCCCGTTTATAAAGAACTTTTGGCAACAAAAAATATATCCCAACTCGAGGTTTCTCCTAACAAAAAACACTTACTGATGGCTTATTCACAGCCACAAATATTTTCCTTTGATCAAGAGACTTCAAGCCAATGGTTTAAGGTCATTTCTGTAAAAAATAATTATCATTCTGAAAAAAATCATACAGTTAATTTTCCTCAGGATGTCTTGGTTTTTTCTCCAATGTGGTCCCCCAATTCGCAATGGGTGAGTTATCTAGGAAAGGGGGATAAGTTTTTAAGTTTGTGGGTAACTCCCCCTCAAGAATTTAAGCCTCAAAAAATAATTGAGTTAGAAAATGACATTATTTTTTATCGCTGGTCCCCAGACGGCAAAAAACTAGCGGTTGTGGAGAATAAGCCAAGTCCTCAAGATCCACTCAAACGTGTTTATGACGAAAAAGAGAGAAACCTTCAAACTCTCTATATGATAGAAGTCAATGATAAGCTTGAGAAAGTAAATAAAACAGCATTGACGTCAGGTCTTTCTATCTTTGACTTGAATGTGTCTTTTGAGTGGACACCAGATAGTGAAGCGATTGTTTGTGGCTATAATCCAGAATCTGAAGATAAAACCTCTAACATTCCCCGAATCGATCTTATCCATGTCAAAACTAAAGACGTTCGGACATTGGTAGAAGGAGAAGAGATGGATTTATCAGTTAAAGTGTCCCCTGATGGAAAGTGGGTTGCCTATACCACTACGAACTTTCCTGGGAATGTTCAAAATCCTATTTCCTTGATTGGGGTAGCTGCCTCTCGAGCATGTCTTATAGACTTACAAAGCGCTAAAAAACATTGTCTTGCCAAAACCCCTAATGAAGCTCCTGGTATTTTGGGGTGGAAAAAAGATGGAAACTCTCTATTTGTTGTTGATTATGAAAGAATGTTTGCACAAATTTATGAACTCGACTTAGAAGGAAAGTCATCAGTTAAATTTTCTCATGGAGAGCACGCTATAAGAGCGGCTGAAATAAGTGGATCAGGGGAGTATATCGGGTATGGAGCCTCAGACTTTAATACTCCACAAGAGGGCTATCTTACTTCGATAGATAGTTTTAATCCTCAGAAAGTAACTTCTTTATCAACCTCACGCCCTCAAGAAGATTTTGTTGTAGAAAAATTTCAATGGAAATCTAAAGATAAAAAATTTGATTTAGAGGGCACATTTATTCATCCACAAACCTCTCAAGAAGGAACGCTCTTTCCTCTCATCATAATTCTCAATAACGATGGGAATAGCGTAGCCCCTGGCTATGTTGGAGATCTACAAAATTACCCCCTCTCTTATTTAAGTTTATTGAAGAAAGGCTATGCTCTCTTTATGCCAACATGGCGAGGGAGTACTGGCTATGGTGTGGAGTTTCGCCAAGCGATTTATAAAGAATTGGGAAAAGGAGATTTTGAAGATGTGATGGGTGGTATCGATTCTCTACTTGAAAAGAAGAAGGTAGATCCTCATAAGCTTGCTCTTTGGGGATGGGGGGATGGAGGTTATCTCAGCGCTTGGGCCTTAACGCAAACAGATCGTTTTAAAACGATTATTGTTGGACAAGGGATTTCTAACCTTATTTCTCAGGTGGGAACAACGAGTAGTCCTTCCTTACTAAAAGCCGTTATGGGAGAACCCTTTTGGAAGGATAGGAAGACGTGGGAAGAACAGACGCCCATCTCTCATGTTAAAAACATGAACACCCCAACACTCCTTCAATATGGAAGTGATAGTGAAATAATCTTGGCTTCTCAAGGTGAAGAACTTTATTTTCCACTCAAAACCTATGGAATTCCAGTGGAAATGATTACCTACCAAGGGCAAAATGATAATTTTACGACCCCGCATATAACTTTATTGGCCATTCAAGATCTTGAGGAATGGCTAGAAAAGTATTTAGGTCCTCAATCAAAACCTAATGTCAAAAAATAGGAGAGGATGCAAAAATGAATAGATTATGTAAGATTCTACTCTTGCTTTTTGTCATTATTGCCACTTGTCTTGTAAACAATGTATATGCTGACATTCCTCCTAAGCCATTATGGACTCCGGAAGACGCTGTGACAATTCCAATGGTCATTCTAAAGGATGTTTCTTCTGACGGTAAATACTCGCTCTTAGCATTACAGCGCACCTCCCTCACAGAAGGGGTTGCTGAGGAATCTTCAGATTGCGTACTCATCAATAATGAAAATTTAGAGATAAGAACTATCAATAAAGTAGGGGAATCATGTTTTCCACTTCAGTTTGTAAGAGAAGGAAAAGCATTTTCTTATATCCTTTATGATAAAGAAAATAAGAGATTTCTCTTTGTTCAAGACGTCTCCTCTCAAAAAGATATTCTGGTTCAAGAGCTTAAAGAAGATTTTAATAACTACAGCTTCGCCCCAGATGGTAAAATCTTTGCGTTTATCCATAAGGAATATCCAAAGCAAACTCCAAGAATAAAGGAAGATGACAATCTAAAAGTAAAATTCAGTCTGTATTTGCAAAAGGTAGATGAAAATTTTCAGCTTGTTGGCAGCGCTCAATTACTGGCTCCAAAGGAGTTGAATTTATATAATTCTTTTCTCGGGTCTTCTTATCAATGGTCACCCGACAGTCAAAAAATTGTCATAATGGCCAATACATCTATTTGGAAAAGTCAGTCGCGAATCAAACTTTATGTGATAGATCTCAAAGAGAATAAAATCGTAAAAATAGATGGAGACTCGGAATATTTTGCTGACCTTAAGTTTTCTTCTGATGGACAAAAATTAGCTTTTGCAACAGCCGATGGGGCAGGAGAACAAAAAATTCCTCTTCTACCTTTCAAAGATCGAAAGCCACAAACGATTCAGATTTTGGATTTGAAGACCAAAAAATTGGTAAGTCTACCAGCAGTAGATATATGGCATATAGCTGGATGGAAAGAAGATGACAAAGCCGTTATCGTGACCAAACAAGAGGGAACAAAACAGCAATTATATTCTCTCGACATTGAGACAAAAAAACTAACTTTAATGGACGTTTCTAACTTAACCTCCATTCATAATGTCGCTCTTTCTCAAAATCAAAAGTTTATAGGTTTTACGGGAGAGAATCTTCATCATCCAGCAGAGATTTACATTTCCAATGTGGATTCCTTTTCTCCAAAGAAAATAACCAACATTAATGAAAAAATTAATCTTACCGCGATTAAGGCTGAACCCGTCCAATGGAAATCTTTTGATGGATTAGAGATTGAGGGAATTGTCACCTATCCTCAAAACTATAAGGAAGGGAAAAAAGTTCCTCTCATTGTTTCTATTCATGGAGGCCCCGGGGGAGTTGAATCACAGAGTTTTATTGGGTACACTTCGTTTGGTCCTTATGCTCCTGCTGTGTTTGCTTCGGAAGGGTACGCAACTTTAGTTGTAAACTACAGAGGAAGTTTGGGGTATGGAGAAAAATTCCACCAGCTCAATTACAAAGACATAGGTGGAGGCGACTTTAGGGACGTCATGACAGGCGTTGATTATCTTATTGACCAAGGAGTCGCCGATCCTCATCAACTCTTTATCAGAGGGCATAGTTACGGAGGCTTTATGACGGCATGGGCTATTGGTCAAACAAATCGCTTTAAAGCAGCCTCTGTCGAGTCTGGAATGACAGACTGGATATCCGAGAATGCTACAACAGATGGCCCCACCTCAATGGAGTCTTTGTTTGGAGGAGCTTATTGGGAAAATTATGCAGAATGGAGAAAATCATCCCCATTAACCTATGTGAATAATATGGAAACTCCTACGCTCATTTTACATGGGGCAGATGATGAACGCGTTCCTGTCACTCAATCTATACAGCTCTGCAATGCGCTTAAAGGTAGAGGAATCCCAGCACGTTTTGTTTATTATATAGGAGAGGGGCATGGGATGAGCGACCCCATAGCAACCCTAGATGCTATGAAAGAAAAACTTAAATGGTTCAAGGCTTATGGAAATAAAAACTGGATAAGAAAGACCTCTAAATAAGGATGAGAATCTTAATTAAGAAAATTTACTACAAAATTTAAAGGTAAATTACATACTGTTAGCTGGTAGAGGAGCTGGTTACTCAAACTCTTTTCCCACTAAATTGAAGTTCTTTAAAACTGAATGTCTTTAAACAAGGCCAAAAACCCCTTGCGCCGCAGATTAAAAAAAATGAAGAGGAGATCCGTTATTGAGGCTGTCATAGGGCATCTTAAAAATGATGGTTATTTGGGAAGGAATTTCCTGAAAGGAAGGCTTAGAGATAAGATCAATTCCATCATTTCAAAAATCGGACATAACTTTAGACTCCTCCTGAAATGGATCAGAGATCTTTTATTCTCTATTTTATATCTGATCTTTGGAAGAGACTTTGTTCACAGATTCGCAGATCCCTTTCATTTATCCCTAAAATCGGCGTTTTAATAGACGACTGATTAAAATATTGTGGACAATCTCGATCTCTCATAAGAAATTTATATGCTGAGCCCTTGTTTTTTCACTAAATTATATTCTACGTGTTTGGCATTTTTTCCAAGTTAATAATAAACCTTTATATCTTAAACTTTAACTACTTTGCTTTTTCAATTTTAAAAGGTCAATTTACTTATTGATAGTAGCTAATATTTCATGCCTATCCGAAAAGTGACTGTGAATTGAGCTAAAAAAAACCTAAAGTAGCATCAATAAACTTTCTGACACTCCTTTGTTTTCCTCAATATCCCTGGTTTCGGATGCTCTCCGTGAACGTTCTCAAATTAGGCCTCAAATCTTATTTATGCAACACACCTAATGCATTCAACTAAAACACGAAAGTGAAGGGCTATTGTTTATTTTCCTTGCCCTCTAAATACTACCAATGAATCCTAACCCAAATAAATTAACATTGTCACCTTATTATCCAGTTCCTCTCCGCTAGAGGCCCTTGCTCAAACGCTTACTCTTGATCTTCTTCGGAGGATCGTACATTACTTTCATCATCTGAATCGCTCTCATAACTCATTATTTTTTTTCTAAGTTTAGTAGAAACTGAAATAGGAGTGAGAATTGAATATTCTGGACTATCTGGATAATAATGAAAATTTTCTTCATTTTTTGACATCTGAAAATATATTTTTCCATATTTTAAATAGAACTCCTCATTGGATAGAAAAATCTCTTTTACTTCTGCGAAAGCCTTCTTATTTATAAATTTATGAGAATTTTTTTTAGACGGCCTCTCATTTTTTTGCTGTTTATATTTTATTATATATTTTTCTTTATCTGGAAGACTTGTTAATATTTTTTGGTTATTTGCAGGAGAAAAATATATCTTTTTTCCATCTGGGGTATTAATTTCTGTCCAAGAAGTCATTGGAATAAAG
Organism: Alphaproteobacteria bacterium; assembly: GCA_017992885.1. Taxonomy (GTDB): domain Bacteria; phylum Pseudomonadota; class Alphaproteobacteria; order UBA9655; family UBA9655; genus UBA9655. The sequence continues at coordinate 14,827 of JAGONT010000023.1, read as the reverse complement.
TTTCGTTCAACGCTCACACTAGATGTACCTAATTGAATGCTTAAACATCCATTATCGATGGTTGTAAAAATAGGAGCATTAGTAACTTTGGTACAGAGATTTGAATCTTCATTAAAATAAGTAACAAAATGAGGCATAGTTCGATATTTAGTTTGCTTAAAATAGCTCAATAAACAATTTATCACACTTTCCCTGGGGTGGTCGTGAGAAAAACCAGCACTAATCAAGCATATTTTAGGTTTAATACTTTCTAAAAGTTCTAAAGTTGTGCTTCCTTTTGTATTAGCCCCATGATGACTCAATAAAAGAAAAGTTGCTTTAAGGTTCTTAATACGCTCCCAATTCTTACGTTCAGCATCGCCTGGAAGGAGTATCGAATGATTATTGTGATTAATCTTAATTATCAAACTATCTAGATTTTTATTTCCTTTTATTTCTTTTTTCTTTTTGATTACTTTTTCTTCTACTTCTTTGCCCACATTTGCGCTTAAGATTTCAATTTTAGGAAAGTTTAATTCTTTTTCACAAAACTCATCCCATTTATTTTGAAAGAATTCATGGGAGGATTTTCCTTTGTTACTTTCTTTATTGTAACGTCTGTAAGTAGTTTTTATAATATCTCTATCCTTAAGATGATTTTTAAAATTTTTATCATACGCAAAAAAAGGACCTCCTAAAATAAATATTTCAGGAGCTAATTTGTAACGCGTTACCAAATTATAATGATCTTCATCCGGGTGAGATATAAAAATTGCTTTTAAGTCATTTCCAACATATTTTTCAAATTTTTCCTTGAAAATTTCCAAATACTCTCTCTCTTCAGGTGTACGAGCAGCAGGACCAAATAAAAGCCCACTTTTCACATTAAGTTTTAATAAGGGCTTGTCTTCTTTTGTTATAGAAAATTCTTTATTTATTTCACTATCACCAGCAGTTTGATATTCATACTTAACAAAATTCTTATAAGCTTTACTACCCGCATCAACTATCACGGTTTGATCTTTATATTTGGCTACTACCGTATTACCTTGCGCGCAATCAAAAATTTTAATTTCGCATAAATCATCTTCCATTGCAAACAAGGGGAGTGATAAGGAAAGAGAAAATATTGAAAGAAATAGACAAAACCTGAACTTTTTAATCATAAATTTTTCCTCTTTTTATTTGCATAATCATATGATAGCAAAATTAGTGGTTGCATAATTACTATAAAATAATCATTATAATTTCATAAATTGTCAATTGAATTAGATATAATTTTTTGAATACTTATCCGAAAAGTGACTGTGATGTAACAGGTTTGGCATGAACACAAGCGTCTAGAGCTCTAAAAAACCAAGAGTCCGGATCATGACGCCTATTAAACCTATAGGTATATTCTGCAAGGTATTGGCTTAAATACTTTGCCTCAACGCCATGGTGTGTTCCAGCTATCCAGGATTTTGCATTAGAAACAAACTTATGAACCCATGGGAGCCAATGGTCCAATACCTCTTGGCTTGAACCTATCACCTGGTAATCAACGTCTACATTTTCTAAGTGAACGAAGCTTGGACTGGCGTCAGTATTAACCATGGAATTTTTCTCAATTGTTTTATCTAAAAACTTTTGTGCGTTTTCTTTTGTTTCTTTGGCTACCAGCACTTTTGCAAAGCCAGCTTTAGTTTTTCTGTGACCTTTTTGATCTATCCAATCTTTCGTCTCTACAGCAACTAAAACCTCTATCTGATTGCCTGTGTGCCTTTTACCAAAAACGGCTCCGTCTAACTCTACGATATTATGGAGTATATATGGTTCATCGCGCTGCCTCAGGGCTTCTCTAATTTTGTGTAGAAGAATCCAAGCAGTATCGTAAGATTTCATGCCAATGTCTGATTGTAGTTCGAGGGCTGAGATGCCCCTCTTCCCTTGAGTAACAAGGCAAGTTGCTCTTAGCCAAATCAAAAGGGGAGTCTTTGAGTTTTGAAAAATGGAATTGGCTCTTAGGCGAACTGCAAAATGGCAGTTTTTACATTCTCTCACTTCCACCTTCTTGTGATGTTTATAGTAGGTCGTATTTGCACATTTAGGGCAGGTAAATTCTTTACCATCAAATTTCGCTAGCCATATCCAGGTCCTGGCTTTCTCTTCAGAATCTAATTCGCTCAAAAGCTTGCAAAATTTCATTTGTGGATATTTCATGATTCCCCTCTGTAAAAGGATATCATGACCTGAGCTTAACTCACAGTCACTTTTCGGATAAGCATTTAATATTTAATGAAGTTTCTAAGAATAATAAAACTAACAGCTGTAACTAAGTCTTTCTTAAAGAAACACAACCTGACACTTTAAAAAATGACAGGTTGAGCTTTCGATCTTAACTAATTTCATGCATTAATTATATTTCTTTGGTTTCCTTATTATTTAGATAATAATAGTATTTAATATGGTTATCTAAACATTCGTCAGAAAAACTTGGCGTGGGTACATAGTTCTTCTGGTGCAAGACGCTGTCTATGCTCATAAAAATTAACTTATGGCGCGTATCAATTTCGCTTTGAGATAATTGTTTGTACCACTTATATACAGCTTTAAACTCTCTGTTTTTATTTTCATCTGTAACAATACTAAATCCTTTTATATTAGGCAGTTGAAGCCATTGTTCAATTTTCTCAAAGTCTTGGGGGAATTGTAGCTCTCCATCATATTGAATAAAGCTAGGGAAAGAGGATTCCCATTCTTTATCTTGTGTCATAACTCTTTGAGTTGCTTCTATGAAAGAATCTCTGCTTCTTAAAGTCCATATTTTTTCTGAGTTTTTTTCAAAGAGTTCATTTTGTAAAACAGGAGCGCTACTGCTTCTTTTTTGTATCCTTAAGGCTGGACGGTTAACTTTAAAAAATTCATCAAAACTTTCCGAGGAATACACCTGAGTTTTGAGCATGGCAACAGACTGAGTGGAAAAAAAACAACTTAAAGTAAGAAAACTATAAGTTGAAAATTTTAAATATTTTAAAATCATTTTTCTTTCTCCTTTATAAAGTATTATTTCTTATAATATCAGATCATACTGAGCTAATGTCAATTAGAATTATTCATTGTTTTTTATAATTATCCGAAAAAATCTCCAAAATACTCCTCACCTTCCTCATTCAAAAAGTCTACGCTTTGAGGGATTATAATTTTTTCTTCGTTTTTTATTAAATGTCTTCCATCCATTATCCCTACCTTATCTTCATCTATGTGGAGGTATTCATTAACGGTAGGAACATACATAGAGGATATTTCTCTATTACGATGAGAGGCGTGATAAGACACAAGAAATCTTAAAGAAAGCTCATTTGAAGGTAAGCTTTCTTTTATGCTTCTAAAAAGAGTTGATATAACCCCGTCTTCTTGACAATGAGCGCAGAAGTTTATCAAACAAGTAAAGCATGGAGTTTTTGTAGAATGCATGTGGATAATAATGCTTTTTAAATTTTTATTATCAGGAATGTTTTGGCTTATATCTACGGCTAAAGAATCTATTGCAGCTGCATTAGCATAAGTTTTTAAAACCAATTGCTCGCTGCAACTAAGATTAAAATGTGGAGACGTTAAGAGAGCATTACTATTTTGAAAATTATTAAAAATGCTTTCTTTTATGCTATTAATAATTTTTAGGGTAATAGCCGGCATTTCTGCTTCTGTTAGGCAAAACTTATAGTCACCCAAATTTAAAGACTTACGAACAGAAGTTTCAAAAGAAGCGGAAATATTAGTTGTAGCTTCAGCAATTACGTTTTCATTATTTAAGCTTCTAAATTCGAGTATTTTCTCTTGTTTTTCTTGCGCTTTAGATTTTAGATCTCTAATCTCCTCGTTATCTTCGCTGATAAACTCATTAATGCGTAATAAGTGAGTTGTTGTTATAAGTGCGGAGTCAATGATAGGCTGATGCCTTTGTATGATTTTTGTTGGGATCACCTTATCATTTAGATATATATCTCGAGAGCTTATATTTATAATCCCTTCATTTATTACAGGATTTCTGCCTCCTTGGATAGGAACAGTTCCACTAAGATAGAAATAATAATCATCTTTTAAAATGTAAGATTGGTTGTCTTCATCAAGACCATATATTGCCATTTGAAATATATTGGTACTGTTTTCTTCGGTGAGTTCTATGTTGTTCTCAACGTCAGATCTGGGAAAAAGTATGCCTCTGATGATAGAGTCTCGTTCAATAAAGCTCTCAGTTACTCTTTCAATACTCGGGATTACGGGAGTCAGTAACCTTACATGCGTAGTATGTGGGGGACTATCTTCCTGCTCAGAAAAAATCCCGGTATTTAATTCGTAATATCTTCCCGCATGAAGTCGTGAAGCAGAAGAAAGTACAATAATTAATATTAAAATTCTAACAACAAATAATTTATACATAAACCCTCGGAAATTTACTATTAAGTACACTTGTTCATTTAATGGCAAAAATTTGATTTTCAATATACAAGACTTAAGAAAATTTACAAAATCAGCTTAACAGAAGCACATGCCATTAACTATTTTAATTAATTTAATGTAAACTCTTGAGTCTCAAGGAAAATAGAAAAAAACTTTCTACGAAAGATTATAAGAACATAATAAACTAAAAGGCTTTTCTTAAAAATCACTTCCTTATAACTTTCTAAGATTAATGGAAGTCGTAGATTTACGCAACTTTATTTTTCTATAAAAGGCGCAGTTTTAACTTACCAAAAAAATTGCTACCCAATAATAACTATTAGCTTGTCTGCTTTAAAAATAGTTTTCTTCTAAAAGTGAAATAGCCAGTTAAATATGGCTAAATAAACTATTTTATTAACCCTTGAACCTGCGGCGAAAGTAGATTTTAAGGACACAGAAAAAAGGCCAAGATCTTGGAGGCATAATTATTTTTTAAATTTTATAAAACCCGTTTTTGAATTAACGATTTTAGCAATGATATTAAGCTTTAAATTATAACGTTTGTTCTTATTTCGGTAATAATCTGAGAGAATTCTAAAGATTTTAATTTGTCTCAATACATTTTCAACTTTGAGACGAATGCGGGAAAGGGCTCGATTATAGGCTTTATCTTCTTTACCTAATCTTAATTTAGCTGGTAGAGGATATGATCACCCAAACTCCTTTATCAACTTAAATTGAGGTCATCTAAGAAGGTTGCGTGAAACCCCATCAATAGTTCTCCAAAGCTAAACTTCGTTTGCCCATTAAAACAGTATCAGAGCTTATCAATCATTGTGATTTTTAAAGATGTCTTGGAGTCTCTTGTTTCTATTAGTACCTCCTGCACTCTCTATCCATTTTTTATTAACTTAAATTTAATTAAAATAAATGATGATGTAGAGCGCTAGCACATTTTAACTGATATAAAATCAAGGAGAAAAATATGAAACAGTTTATTCAAGGGACTTTATTATTAGGAATGCTTACTTCTATCGAGCCCCTCTTGGCTGGAAAATGCGAGGATCACGGAGGTGAGCATAAAAATTTAGAAGCCTGCTTAGAAGCTGAAGAGGCACGATACGATAATGAAATAGATAATATTAACGAAGATGACGAAATGATTCCTTCCACCAGAGCTCAGGCACGTATGATAGCCGAAGGAAGATATAAGGCAGGGGTACAGGAATGTAAGGATAACTGCAATAAGTAAATTTTCTAAAATAGGTTAGCTTTTATAAGGTTAACCTATAATAGTTTGTTTTATAAATCTTTTATAATGCAGTGCAATTTTTACTTGTATTTTTATAAATAAACTGTTAGCTGTTTCTTTATTGATATTTCTTAATGTTAATTACTATTTGTGGTACAAAGGATAATTCCTCATGAAGCTTCGCCTAACTTTTTTATTTTTGCTCAGCTTACTTCTTTTTTCTTTCGATGTTTTTGCGCTGGAAGACCTTTTAGAAGAAAAACCCGCTGTTCTTAAAAAAATAAAGCATAAAGAATTTAATGAAAATAATTTTTACAAAATACTCCCAGATGAAAGTTGGATAAAAATTATTTCATTTCTCAATACTCAAGATAAATACAGTCTTTCTCAATCTTGTCTGCTCTTTAATAGACTGTCCAATGATCGGTTTTTGTGGAAAGATTTTATCAAACTAGAAGAGAAGCACTTAGCTAAATTAGAAAAAACTTCTTTTCCTCTTCTCAAAGTAGAAGTCATTAATAAGCCTACGATTGTAAATCCTTCCTCTCTCCAAAATATTTCTTATTTAATAAATTTACGAGCTTTAAATTTAAAAGAGTTGCAAGAGCTTGATTTAGAAACTTTAGGAAATATTACAAGTTCTCTTACTTGTCTTACGGACCTTAGAGTACGTAGCCCACAACTAGATAATGATGCTCTCGCACTCATCTCTTCAAATAACAATTTAAAAGCTTTGCATTTTCAAAGCGCAAAGCTTTCAGAAAATAGTTCCCTCTTCTTTCAAAAATTAACATCCTTACAAACATTAAGTCTTTGGAAGACCCAAGGGGTTCCCTTTGATGCATTATCTTATTTAACAAATCTCACAAGCCTTGATATACCGAGAATAAATATAGGTGATAATGATTTGGGGTTTTGCTCTCATCTTACAAAACTAACTACTTTGCGCCTTGCTGGAAATAATATTTCTGATTCCAGCTTTGTTCATTTAACTTGCCTAAAAAAATTAAAAATCTTGCATATAGGATCTACTCATATATCAGAAGAAGGCCTTAAACAAGCTCTTCCCTCTTTTCCAGATTTAGAAGAACTGAGTTTAATCAATATTCCTCTCAGAAATGCAGGAAACCCTATAGATTTTTTAAGGTTTACAAACCTCATAATCCTTGATTTGAGTAATACTCAAATTACTAAGTCTCATTTAAAGACTTTAGGAAGGTTAAAACAGTTACATCTATATGACGTACCTCTCGATGAAGATAGTTTAAGCATTATTAAAGGATTAACAAATCTCTCCTATCTTAGTCTACCGAGGAGCGTTAATGAAGGCGCTGTACAAAGCTTAACCCAAGCTCTTCCCAACCTAAAACAACTTTTTTATTAAAGTATTTATATCTATATTTAAAATAATTTATAATTAATTATTTTATCATTAATAAAGATACACATGATGCTTTAATATAATCTTGTAAGTTGTGGTATCTTATCATGACTGCACTCTCCTTATTAGGCACGTGTTAGCTCTCTTCTATTCAAGAGAGGCATACGATTTTCTTCGTCCTCTCAACTCATTTAAAATATTGTCTCCAATTCGAAAGCGGAGAATCATTTGTAGTCAAACGGGTTAATTTATTTTTATCTTTCGCGTGCCTTTTCTTTTAACTATTTTTTTACAAATGTGTGGATAGAATCTTGAAAATGACACAGAAGGAGGCTGTTTGCATGACACGTCTAAGATTTATGGCATGTGCTTATCTGATTGGTATGACTTTAGGCCTAACAGATCTGCTAAAAGCCAATACTGCTACAAAGCCTGTGGATGAAAACAGCGTATATAAAGAACTTTTAGCAACAAAAAGTATATCTCAGCTCGAGGTTTCTCCTGACAAAAAACACTTGCTATTGGTCTATTCTCAACCACAAGTCTCTTCATCTGATGAGGAGACCACAAGTCAATGGACTGCGACAACATTCGTTAAAAATAATTATCAAACAGAGAAGAGTCATACTGTCACTTTCCCAAAGGATGTCTCTATTATTTCTCCACTTTGGTCCCCAGATTCTCAATGGGTGAGCTATTTAGGAAAAGGGGACAAGTTTTTTAGTTTGTGGGTAACACCTCCTCAAGAATTTAAACCGCAAAAAATCCTGGAGTTAGAAAATGATATTATTTTTTATGTATGGTCTCCAAATAGCAAAAAATTAGCTGTTTTAGTGAATGAATCAAGTCCTCAAGATCCTCTCAAGCGTGTTTACGATGAAAACGAGGGAGCCCTCCAAACTCTCTATGTGATTGACATCAATGATCAGCTTAAGGAAGTGAGTAAAACAGCATTAGTGTCAGGGCCCTCTCTCTTTGGAGGGAGTGCAACTCTAGTATGGACGCCTGATAGTGAAGCAATTGTTTGTGCTTATACTCCTCAATTTAAAGATAAAAACGCTAGCAACCCTCAAATTGCACTTATCAATGTTAAAACCAAAGACATTAAGACATTGGTAGAGGGAGAAGAAATGAATTTAACTGTTCAAGTCTCACCTGATGGAAAATGGGTCTCTTACGTCACTACGAACTTTCCCGAGAATTCCCAAAGCCCCATCCCCTTGTATGGAATGGCTGCTTCTCGAGCGTGTCTCGTAGACTTACAGAATACTCAAAAGAGATGTCTTGCCAAAACACCAAATGAAAACCCTCTCCTTTTAGGATGGAAGAAAGATGGAAATTCTTTATTTGTTGTTGATCAGGAGGGCGCTTTCTCACAAATTTATGAACTCGATATAGAAGGTAAATCTGCGGTTAAATTTTCTCACGGCGACCACTCATTAAGCCAGGCTGAAATCAGTGGATCAGGAGAGTATATTGGGTATGCAGCTTCAGACTTTAATACCCCACAAGAAGGCTACATTACTCCAATAGGTAGCTTTAAGCCTCAGAAAGTAACTTCTTTATCAGCTTCACGCCCTCAAGAGAATTTTGTTGTGGAAAAAATTCAATGGAAATCTAAAGATAAAAAATTTGATTTAGAGGGAACATTTATTCACCCAAAACCTTCTCAAGAAGGAGCCCTCTTTCCTCTCCTTACCCTTCTCACCGATTCTGGGCCTAGTTCAGTCACGGGGTATGTTGGAGATTTGCGCAGTTATCCTCTCTCCTGTTTAAGTTTGTTGAAGAAAGGATATGCTCTCTTTATCCCCACTCAAAGAGGAGACGACGGCTATGGCGTTCAGTTTCGTCAAGGAATTTATAAGGAATTAGGAAAAGGAGATTTTGAAGATGTAATGAGTGGCATAGACGCTTTGCTCGAAAAGAAAAAAGTAGATCCTCATAAGCTTGCTCTTTGGGGATGGGGATCAGGCGGTTATCTCAGCGCCTGGGCATTAACACAAACAGATCGGTTTAAAACGATTATTGTGGGGCAAGGAGTTTCTAACCTTATTTCTCAGGTGGGAACAACAAGCAACCCCTCTTTACTCCAAGCTATCATGGGAGAACCTTTTTGGAAGGACTGGAAAGCGTGGGAGGAACAAACACCTATTTCCCATGTCAACAGTATGAACACCCCAACCCTTCTCCAATATGGAAATGATAGCGACATAATTTTGCCCTCCCAAGGAGAAGAACTCTATTTTCCGCTTAAAACCAGGGGAATCCCTGTAGAAATGATTACTTATCAAGGGCAGGGCTATAGTTTTAGTAGTCCTCATATAACCTTATTGGCCATTCAAGATCTCGAGGAATGGTTAGAAAAATACCTAAACCCTGCCTCAAGCTCTAACGTCACAAAATAAGAGAGAGTTTAGAAATGAATAAACTCTCCGGGTTGGTGCTTCTGTTTTTTTTCATTCTCAGCTTTTGTCTTATTAAAAGCGGATATGCTGAAACGCTTCCTAGACCTCTATGGACGCCTGAAAAGGCTGTGACACTTCCAGCCGTTGACTTAGAAGACATTTCCTCTGATGGTAAATATTCTCTCATAAAATTATGGAAAACTACTCTGGTAGAGGGGAATGCTGAGCAGTCTTCCGACTGCATATTGATAGATAATAAAAGCTTAGAGATGAAAACACTTAATGAAGCGAGCCAAGCCTGCTCTCAACTTCAGTTTATAGGAGAAGGGAAGGTATTTTCTTATATACTTGATAATGATGAAGAAAATAAGCCCACTCTCTTTATGCAAGACATTTCTTCAGGAAAAATAACAAAAGTTCAAGAATTTAACGAAAGGTTTCATAGGTATAGTTTTGCCCCAAATGGTGAAAGCTATGCCTTTACTCTTCAGGATAAACCAAAGCAAACTTCGAGAATAAAAGGAGATGGAGATCCAATAGTAAAAGAAAACCTTTATATTCAAAAAGTAGATGAAAATTTTCTCCCTGTTGGAGATCCTCAATTGGTAACTCCAACGGAGTTAAATTTATATCATCCTACTCTTGCTTCTTCTTATGCATGGTCACCCGACAGTCAAAAAATTATTGTAAGGTCAAGTGCTCTTGTTTGGAAGAGTCCAGCACGCCTTGTATTTTATTTGATAGATCTCAAAGGGAACAAAATTGAAAAAATAGGGAAAGAAACACAATATGCTTATGACCCCAGTTTTTCTAATGATGGACAAAAGTTAGCTTTTATTAAATACGATGAGGGTGGAGAGCAAACACTCCCGCTTAGACCTTTCAGAGATATAGGCCCAAATACAATTCAGGTTTTTGACTTAAAAACGCAGAAGACGGAAAGCCTGCCAGCAGTAGACATATGGAATATCGTAGGGTGGAAAGAAGACGATAAAGCCCTTATTGTAACCAAACAGGATGGAACAGAACAAAACTTATATTTTCTTGACCTTGAAACGCAAAAGCTAACTTTAATGGAAGCTCCTGACTTAACCTCTCTTAACAATGTTATCCTTTCCCAAAATAAAAAATTTATAGGATTTAAAGGAGAGAATCTGCATCATCCCGCAGAAATTTACATTTCCAATGTTAATACCTTTTCTCCTAACAAAATAACCAGCTTTAATGAAAAGAATGACCTTAGCGCGATTAGAGCTGAACCTATCCGATGGAAATCTTTTGATGGGCTCGAGATTGAAGGAATTATCACCTATCCTCAAACCTATAAAGAGGGGCAAAAAGTTCCTTTAATTGTTTCTATTCATGGTGGTCCGTCAGGTGTTGAATCCCAGAGTTTTATTGGGAGCACTTCATTTGGTCCATATTCTTCAGCCGTTTTTTCGTCTCAAGGGTATGCAACATTAGTAGTAAATTACAGAGGAAGTTTAGGCTATGGAGAAAAATTTCAGCACATGAACTACCAGGATTTAGGGGGAGGTGATTTTAAGGATGTTATAACCGGGGTTGATTATCTTATTGATCGAGGAATTGCTGATCCTAGCCAACTCTTTATCCGAGGGCACAGCTATGGAGGCTTTATGGCGGCGTGGGCTATTGGTCATACTCATCGTTTTAAAGCAGCATCCATAGAAGCTGGAATTGTAGATTGGATCTCTCATATTGCGACAACAGATGGGCCCGATGGAATAGAAGCTTATTTTGGCGGGGCTTATTGGGAGAATTATAAGTTATGGAGAGAATCTTCGCCCTTAAGCTATGTGAATAATATGGAAACCCCTGCACTTATTTTGCATGGGGCAAGTGATATACGAGTCCCTGGTACTCAAGCCATGCAGTTATATAGTGCCCTTAAGGAAAAAGGCACTCCAACCCGTTTTATTTATTATAGAGGGCAAGGGCATGGGATAGGCGATCCTGTGGCAACACTAGATGCTATGAAAGAAAAACTTAAATGGTTTAAGGCTTACAAAAACTAAGCGGTAACTTACATACGTTCCCGCTACTTTGCGTTTAAGCCTCTAGTTAAATTCTACCATCAAAAGATAGGAGAAAGTTCAAAAATGGATAAACTACATAAGATCACATTTCTTCTTGTGTTTACTCTCAGCTTTTGTTGTACAAAAATCGGATATGCTGAAACCCCCTCTAAACCACTGTGGACGCCGGAAGATGTGGTAACACTTCCAGCGGTTACTCCACAAGATGTTGCTTCTGATGGAAAGCATACCCTTATACAAGTCTCTTATACCTCCCTTAAAGACAATAAAGCCGAACAATTTTCAGAATGGATGCTGGTAGATAATGAAACTTTAAAAAGACAAACTATTGGTCAGCTTAATCAAGCCTATCCTCAACTTCAATTTATAGGTGACGGGAAAATATTTTCTTATATCCTTTATAATGAAAAAGATAAAAAATCCACTCTCTTTGTAGAAGACATCTCTTCAGGCAAAAAAATAAAAATTCAAGAGTTTAAGGAAGATTTTTATAATTATGCTTTCGCACCGGATGGCAAAAGCTTTGCCTTTATTCACCAGGAAATACCTAAACAGAGCCCAAGAATAAAGGAAGATGACAATCAAGGGATAAAATATAGCCTCTATCTTCAAAAAGTAGATGAAAATTTTCAACTTGTTGGGGATCCTCAATTAGTGACTTCCAAGGAGTTAAATTTGTATAATTCTTTTTTCTCTCCTTCCTATCAATGGTCACCCGATAGTCAAAAAATTGTCATAACGACCAATAAGTCTGTTTGGAAGAGTTTATCACAAATGGAGATTTATGTGATCGATCTCAAAGAGAATAAAACAAAAAAAATAGATGGAGAAGCTCAATACATTGGTGATCTTCGTTTTTCTAATGATAGTCAAAAACTAGCCTTTATTAAAGACAATGGAGCAGGAGAGCAGAAACTTCCTCTAAAACCTCTTATAGCACAACAACCTAAAACAATTCGAATTTTTGATTTAAGGACAAACGAAGAAGTAAGCCTGACAGCAGTAGACATATGGCATATAGCTGGATGGAAAAAAGATAATAAAGCCCTTATTGTGACAAACCAAGAGGGGACGAAACAACAAGTTTACTCTCTCGACATTGCGACCCAGAAACTAACTTTAATGGAAGTTCCAAACTTAACCTCCATTCACAACGTCATCCTTTCTCAAAATCAAAAGTTTATAGGTTTTGCAGGAGAAAATTTGCATCATCCAGCAGAGATTTATGTTTCCAGTTTAGATCCATTTGTGCCTAAAAGAATAACCAGCTTTAATGAGAAAATAAACCTTAGCGCGATTAAAGCTGAACCCATTCGATGGAAATCTTTTGATGGCCTTGAGATTGAGGGAATTCTTACCTATCCGCAAGGATATACAGAAGGAACGAAGGTTCCCCTTATTGTATCTATTCATGGTGGTCCGTCAGGTGTTGAATCACAATACTTTATTGGGAGTACTTTATTTGGCCCTTATTCCCCCGCTGTTTTTTCTTCTCAAGGGTATGCAACGCTAGTAGTGAATTACAGAGGGAGTTTAGGCTATGGAGAAAAATTTCAGAAAATAGATTACAAAGATTTAGGGGGAGGTGACTTTAAGGACATCATGGCTGGAGTTGATTATCTCATTGACCAAGGGATTGCCGATCCTCATCAGCTCTTTATCAGAGGACACAGCTATGGAGGTTTTTTAACGGCATGGGCTATTGGTCAAACAAATCGATTTAAAGCAGCATCTATTGAGGCTGAAATTGTAGATTGGATCTCCCATATTGCAACAACAGATGCACCCGTAGTAATGGAAGCTTATTTTGGAGAAGCTTATTGGGAGAACTATAAATTATGGAGAGAATCGTCTCCTTTAAGCTATGTGACTAATATGAAAACACCTGCGCTTATTTTACATGGAGCAGGTGATGCACGTGTTTCTGTCACTCAATCTATGCAGCTCTACAGCGCTCTTAAGAGAAGAGGTACCCCTACCCGTTTTGTTTATTATATAGGGCAAGAACACGGAATAACCGATCCAATAGCAACCCTAGATGCCATGAAGGAGAAAATTAAGTGGTTCAAGGCTTATGGGAGTAAAAACGAATCAAATAATTAGTAAAGAATTTTGCGTTAGAAACGCCAGTGACAAAACTTAGATTCAGGAGAATGAAAGATAACAATTTGCATTTAGGCAAATCAAAGACAAAACTTTACAGGGGTTTAAATGAAAAAACGATATTATGCTTTTTTTGCTCTTCTGAGTCTCTGTCAAGCCCCCGAGAATAGGTCCAAAAGAAATCTCGTAGATGAGGAATAAAGAGTTCGCGAGCGCGCTTTCAAATAGCGCCGTAGTGAGCGAGCTCATAGGGTTTGATTTTGAAGCGAATAAGAAGAGATGGAGGGCGATACCCTAGGCTAGAGTGAGGCCTTATGTGGTTATACTCATTAACCCATTGATCTATGATCACTCGAGCTTCCTTGAGAGTGTGAAAATACTCAAGATTTAAGCATTCATCTCTGAGACTCCCGTTAAAACGCTCATTAAATCCATTCTCCCAAGGAGACCCAGGTTCAATATAGGCTGTTTTCACTCCCAGGTCTTTTAACCATTTTTGAAGAGGGTGAGCTGTAAATTCACTTCCATTATCGCTCCTTATATAATCTGGGCGCCCTTTTGTCAGGAAAAGAGCTCTCAGAACATCTAAGACATCATCACTCTTAAGCTGATAATCCACACGAATTGTAAGACATTCTCGAGTATATTCGTCAATTACAGTCAGCATCCTGATTTTCTTTCCATTGCTTAAGCAATCAGAGACAAAGTCATAACTCCAGACATGATGTGGATAAAGAGGACGGAGGCGAATGCAGAACCCATCATTAAGATAAAGACGCTTTCTTTTAGGCTGTTTTGTGGGGACTTTCAGACTTTTCTCTCTCCAAATACGCTCAACTCGTTTATGATTAACTCTCCAGCCTTCAGCTTGAAGAAGAGCTGTAATTCTTCTATAACCATAACGACCATACTTTTGAGCCAGGCGGATAATATCCTCGGTGAGAGCTTCCTCATCGTCTCCCCTCTTAAGAGGACGACGAAAACCGTCGATCGATTAACCCCAAGCGCTGAACAAGCATGGCGTTCAGAGACACCATACCTTTGCATTGCATTTGTTATATAAAACAGGCGGCGCTTGGGGCAAGCTACTTTCCCTGATGCATATTCCGGGTGAAAGTTGCCGGTGATTCCAATTCAAAGTTGCCATTCATTACGATTCAAGATTGCCGGTGATTACGATTTAAAGTTGTCACCGATTCCAATCCAAAGTTGCCGGTAGTTATGA
>JAGONT010000002.1:33414-140057 GCA_017992885.1 Alphaproteobacteria bacterium | reverse complement strand
GTTGTTAAGCTCCAAAAAAAATCGTGTCGCTCCGTCGTTTGCGGGTTATCCAATAGGTGCCTCTTTACTTTTTATTATTTTTTAAGAATCATACACCATCTATCCAAAAAGAAAACCGAGGTTTTATAGGTCCCTCTCTTATTATTCGCTTAGCAGCGGGGATCCATTGGCCCACAACTCTGGGAAGTATGACCTTTAAACTCGGTTGATGTTTTAATCACATTATGATTGATGTGAGTTGTATGATCGATTTTAGCTTGGACTATCGCTTCTGAACTGATGAGCAGCAGACAGCTTATCATCAAAGTATTTACTATTTTCATAAACTTTTCTCCTTTGCTATGAATTAACAGTTAACTCCTAAATATGCCTATGGTGATGACAACGTGGATCTACAGGATTACAATGATGAAAAAAAATATCATTTTTATCAATATTATCTTCAATATTTTTATTATTCAATTGATCTGTTCTTATGTTATTTTCAGCAACAACTGCTGTGCTCATAAAAAACAAACAGAGAGTAATTAAAATATTTAAGGTTTTCATAAAATCCTCTTGTCATATTTAGTAATATAAAATTACTGTTATTTACATTCTAACATTATGAAGTAAATAAAGGATTAATATTTTGCAAAAAAATATATGTTTTTCTTAAAATGTTTGACCTCTATAGTCCAGAATAGATTTAGTAATTATTTTCCCTAAAAAACTGGAAGTTAGAAGAAAAAATTCGTTAACATTTTTTTAAAATTGATGTTATGTTGATTAACTTAGCCTGTGTAACGTATTGGTAAATTGTTATGATTTTCCAGAAAAGGGGGTGAATGTGCTTGGGCTGGTTTTTAACAAAACCCGACAAATAAAGCTCTTTGCAACACTTCTTTGGAAGCCTTTGTTGTGTTTTTTTATTTTATTTATACTTCTTCTGTATCCTTCTCCTTCTTCTTTCGCAATGGATGATGAGATAATGGAGGCGGATGACGAGCTCTTTCGCCTTACAGTTCGTACTTCAAATAATAACAATGACTTACAGGAAAAATGTGAAAATTGTAATGGTACTGGTATACGACGTAGGAATGTTGTAGAAGATAATGATATTAGAGATGAAGAAGAAGATTTTGAACAGTCTGCAAGCTTAAATTCAGATGTATCCTTTTTGATTGACAACCCTCTGCATCCATCGCGATTGAAGCTTAATCGAATAATTGAAGGAATGAGTGCTTATAATCCAAAAAGAGCTCGTCTCGTGAGCCCTGATGCACTTCCTTTTGAAACCGCAATCATTATTATTGATCTCGCTAAGGTTCCTGATCGGGTTCAGCGCGTATCTAGAACTCTAGAAGAAGCAATAGATTCACGTCCAGAAGTGGTGATTCATGCAAGTGCTCCCGAAAAGTGGACAGATACGATTCTCTTTCTAGACGTATTAGACAACAAATTTTTTATTCAACCCATTTCTAAAAAAACAAGATTTTTACAGGGACTAGGCGTTCTTTGGGGAGCAATGGAACCCTTTGGTCCTATACCTTTGTGCTTATACTTAGCCCAAGATCTCTTTGAGTGGCTACCTGTAGGGGGGCCCGTTTCTACTGGGCTTGTTATTTCAATGATAGGCTTAGCTACGCCGGCCTGTGTACGACAGATGTGGGAACGCGCTGAAATTATAGGAAATATGTGGGATCAAAATGATTTTACGACGAGTAAATCAGATAAACAGCCTCATAAACAGCCTTTAGGCATTGAAATAGAAACAGGGATGCGGTCCTGCTGTAGGTATGTTGCTATTCCTACGCCTCTACTCACTAGAATTGCTGCGGGATGTAGTGCTGCCTTACGTGCTGCACCTTTTGTTTTCGTTTTTTGGCAGATAGAGTCTTATTTTCCTTGGTATAGAGCGCTTTTCACGCTACCTCTCGCCACGTTTTATTTGGAAAACACATATAGATTAACTGTAGATTTTCTTACTCGATTTGAGCATAAAAGAAAAACTGAAGCAAATTATGCACTTTCCTTGAAAAAGAAAGGTCTTAGTGAACGTATAAAGTCAATGAAAAAATTTGTTAACGCTGAAGGAAGTGAAAAATTGGTAGAAGAATTCTACACAATGATTCAAAGGGAGATGTCTCAAAAAATATCAGGAAAGCGTGGAAGTTCAACAGAAGCCATTTCTGCACTGAGTGTTCTTTTTTTTAAATTTACGAAAGATAATCGGATCAGGCGTCTTCAACAAGAGCTTGCTGAACAAATTCATAGACTTAAAAGAAGAGATCGATCACAAACTATAGTAGACTCTGATGAAACAAGTCCTTTGAATGATCTTGTAGAGCAAGTTAATAGTCTTCCCCTTCAAGCTACAACGAACTTAACGAGGGATTTCGATAATCTTACAGCTCCTACAACAGCTAGGACGTTACTCACAGGTGCAGCGGCTGTTTTTACAGGATTAGCGACTATTGGTCGAGCCATTACTACAAGCTGGGTTGTCGATCAAATTTTGCAAGTCGCTGGATTTAATGTGGCCATTTCCTCTGGTATAAGTCAGGGGGTAGCTATAGCAGATGTTATCTTTAGAGCGATTAGTGAATGGGACGTTCAAGAAAATGCCTTTTTGAGGCTACGCAGCCTTGGTTCAAGGCAATCAGACTATTGGGGTTTTAGGTTGGGGGGAACGGTTATCAGTGTTATAACCGCAGGATATTTGACTCTCCCCACTGCTGGTATTACCTTTGATGCCCTTGGAAGTGATGTACCTCATGCTCTGACAACACTTATTATCGTTGCAACAATTCCTTCTGAGTTTGCCGGATTTTTTGAATTTTTTAGGCAAAAGTATGAAAATCTGATTACAGGAATGGTCACACTAAAGGTTAAAACGACTTCTCAGAAAAGAGCTTGGCTTAATGAACAATTACGACGTCTGAAAGCCTTTGTGAGTGAAGCAGATCAGGAAACTATTGGGCAATTATATAATCTTACACAAGATTCGCTATAAGTATTGATCAGCTACAATGACAGAAAAATAAAGATTCTTTTTCTAGCAGCCTTTATACCGTTTCGCGTCTTTAAGATGGACTTGTTGCATGTGTTCTTGAAACTCTTCAGGGGTGGCAAAGGTTAAAACGTCTACATCTTTATGATCAATGGTTAGTTGTCCTTTCAGATGATCCATTTCATGTTGAAAGACCTTGGCTTCAAAGCCGTCAACGATTTGCTCAATGATTTCTCCGTCAAGGTTTTGGTATTTAACCATGATGGTTTCCCAACGCTTTAATGTTGTACAGCGCAGAGGGACAGAAAAACAGGCTTCAGATCCTTCAATCGTCGTCTGACCAATAGGTTCAAAAGAAGGATTAATGACAATTCTTAAGCTTTCTGTTGTTCGGTCTGGGGTATAAATAAAGATGGGTTGGCTGATCCCAATTTGTGGAGCAGCGAGCCCTGCCCCTCCTTTCAAAATCGTTTCGCGCACATAAAAAAGTTGTTCAACAGTTGATTTGGCAACAGCCCAGTTCTTTAAACTGATAGGGTTTGTTGCTTGGCGGAGACAATTTGAGGAATCCTCATCACAGGTTATAATTTTTTCATACTTTTGTGAGGCAAAAGCTGTCATACATCATCCTTTAAGAAGTGAAAAACTGCAAGGTATGCTAACAGTTGCCTGTTTTCATTTTGCTCTTCTCTATTCACTGTTTTTTTTGTACCTTAGTAAGCAAGGCTTATCAATAACAGAGACCTTATTCTAGTTTCTCTTTCCTGTTAAATAAGTCAACTAAAAAGCATACGCGCGAGAGAAGGTTTTGATGAAAAAGTTGCTGATACTTTTAATAAGCTACTTATTTATAAGTCCCATCCATGCAAAAAGCATAACCAACCACGAACTATTAAAGACGTGTAAAGACCCTTCCCTTCCAGCACAGAATTTTTGCTATGGATTTATTATCAGTGCGGCAAACGCGGCGCAATTTTATCGAAACATCGTTGATATTGAACATGAATTTATTAACATCTGCTTTCCTGAAGATATTTCAAACAAGGAAATTGTTGGTATATTTATTGCATGGGCGGAAAAAAATCCATCTGTTGCAAATGCTGCTGCCTTTGTAGGTGTTTCTTCTTCTTTTTCCACACAATATAGCTGTCCTCAAAAGAAAAAAGCAGGTAAAATTTCAGATACATAAGATCTTGGTTAGACTGTGTGAACAAATTTTAAGAGCAGCAAAAGAGAACACTCTTATGAGTAAGATCCAAATAAAATTTACTTAGGTTTCATTCCCTTGACTTTCCGTGATTCAGAAAAGTGTTGAAGTGAGAAGATACTTTTTATAGCGAATAATTAAAATTGATAAAAAATTTCTCTTGAAAAAGTTATTTTGTATCAAATAATGGTTGAATCCCTGCCTTCGTGGGGATGACCATAGCTGAATCTTATGAGTTAATCTCACAAAATTTTGTTCACACAGCCTAAAGAATGGCCAAAAATAAAACTTTACTTCTGCAGAAAATAGGTCAGTATTATAAATATAAGATGGTTTTTTTGTGTGCTGAAAATAATAATCTCTTTGTCAAAATTCTATGTTTTTTTCCTTACAGCCATAATACTTGCCATAATGAGGATCATCCCACAGATTTTAAGATAACTTAAAGATTCAGCATAAATAAGCCAGCCAAGAAGGGCTCCTGTAACAGGAGCTAAAAATAAAATGAGGGCGGTAATGGAAGCAGAAATTTTCCCCAGGGAATAGGCTAGAAAGCTTTGTCCTATGGTATGAACGAGAATGGCTTGCCCAAGCAAACTGATGAGGTCCATAAAGGTCAATGGCCAGAATGATTCCCCTAAAATATAGGCAAAAAAAGCTAGATACATACAGGAAAAAAATCCAGTCCACAACATCAACAGCCCTGTTGAGACCCCTTCTCGAATCTGATGAAGGGCAATAAGATAGAGGGCAACCATGACTCCTGAACCTAAGGCAACCATGTCACCAACAAGATTTTGAACACTTATCGTGCAACTTTCTCCGATCAATAAAAAACACCCAAGAAAGCCTATTATGGCGGCAATAATAAAGCTAAGGGACTGCTTTTCTCGAAAGAGCGCCCACATAATGAAAGGAACAAAAAATGCAGCCGTGTTATTAAAAAGTGTGGAATTGACGATTGTCGTGTGATCAATCGACCAATTCCAAGTCGCAAGGTCTAGCGCAAAAAAAAGTCCCGCAAGAGATAGCCCTATCATCCCCTTCATTGGGAATATATGCGAAATATGTCCTTCTTTTCGTTCCCATCTTACCCACAGAGCTAATAAAGGAAGGGCAAAAAGCATCCGATAAAACCCTGTCGTGATGGGACCAAGCTCGGAAAGGCGGACAAAAATAGCGGAAGATCCAATTAAAATGCTTCCTATGCAAGCTGGTAGCAGCGGCTTTAAGGAAGGAGGAATGTGCATAATTTTTTTTAAATAACGTATAATTTATAACAGATGTTAGGCTTAAAATGACTAAAATTGCAATAACTTTGTCGAAAAAATTCTTCTGTTAACTTAAAGAAATACTGTCATTATTTTTTGCTCAAAAAAATAATTGTTAACCTTTTGCTTTTCATTCTAACTAGCATATAAGCAATTCATAAAATTATTTATCTTGTATTAAATTGAAAAATGAAAAAAAATATTTTATAAATAATATTAAAAAAGATAATTTATTTAATTAAATAATGTGTTGCAATGCAAAAAATTGCTGAGTTTTTCCAAGAAGACGCCTCTAAGGATCTAAATGGAAAAGAAAATTTAATCAAAATAATGCAGAAGCGTTTGACGCTTTTGGGAACGCCATCAGAACGATGGGTAAGGTAAAGCGCTACACTTTTTCTAGAAATCAAACTTATAAGGAACAAGGAAAAGAATTTCTTCTCTCATGCTCAAAACTCGTTCAGGCCTCTCAATCTATAGATGAATTGGATGGTTGGGTTGTCTTCTAGCAACAAGTAAAAATTCCTTTGGCCATGAAGCTTTTTTTGGAGCAAGCGGATGGACTTTCACCCAATAAGAAAACCACTCTCCTTCTCGATTTACCATTTTGACTCAGATAATATTGCTTTTTGGTTCTTCTCAAACTATTAATGAATAAATTTTAGAATTGATTTGAAATATCATGACATTTTTATCTCTCGGATTTTCTTTTGAAGATTTATATTGGGTTGAAGGATTAGAGCGTCTCGATCAAACTTTTTTGCATGACTTGCAAAAGACAGATGAAGAATTAGCTCTGCGCTTGAAAAAAGCTAGAGAAACGCCCCTTCCCTCCCTTGACGAAAGTGGGCTACTGCTTGAGCTTGCACCTTATGTAGAGGATTTTATTGGCAGGCTATTTTGCGTTGAAAGCGAACTTGCAAATTTGCAATCTGTAGCCTATGCCTTAGCGCCACTCTATCGCTGTAAGCGTCTTTTCGTTCAAAGGCATGCTGCCAAAGCCTTTTCCAAGGAGGATGCTCAAAAGTTTGAAGGCCATTGCTTAAAGAAGGATCTTGAGAAGATTATGGGGCAGCCATACTCTGATCTTACTTTTGCTAAGCAGGTTCTCCAAGCTCTTGAACATGAAGCGGAAAATAAGATTTTTTTAGATATAGCTAAAAAATACGCTTCTTGGGCTCTTCATCAAGAAAAGCCATCAACTTTATTTAAACTTCCTAAAAAAATAATTCCCAAAGATGTAAGTTCTTTAAAAAGAAATGGTGAGACTTTAACTTCTCCCCACCCCCTCTATCGACAAGAATTTGACTCTACAGGTGCAAAAATAACTCTGGAGGCTGCCCTTGATCAAGCGACTTATTGCATTTTATGTCATAACCAAGGGAAAGATTCATGTTCAACAGGAATTTCGGAAACGAATAAAGGTTGCCCGTTGGGGCAAAAAATTTCGGAAATGAATAGCTTACGAAGCCAAGGATATGTCTTAGGCGCCTTAGCCGTTATTATGGTGGATAACCCCATGGTGGCAGCAACAGGACATCGAATTTGTAATGATTGTAAGAAAGCTTGTATTTTTCAAAAACAAGAGCCGGTGGATATCCCGAGTGTAGAAACACAGATTTTAGAAAGCACCTTAAATCTACCTTGGGGTGTTGAAATTTATAGTCTGCTTTCGCGATGGAATCCTCTTAATTTACAACGACCATTTCCAAAAAAACATTCTGATTACAAAGTATTAGTTGCTGGCATGGGGCCTGCTGGTTTCACTCTTGCCCACTATTTGCTCAATGAAGGTCATAGCGTTGTTGGGATTGACGGGCTAAAAATTGAACCACTGGAAAAAGATCTGTTAACCAAACCAATTCGTGATTGGGAAAGTCTTAAACAACCTCTTAGTCAACGAACACCTGCAGGTTTTGGAGGAGTAACAGAATATGGGATTACGGTTCGATGGGAAAAAAATTACCTAACGGTGGTGCGCTTACTTTTAGAGAGAAGGTCTCATTTTGCCCTTTATGATGGAGTGCGGTTGGGAGGAACATTAACTCTGCCGCAAGCGTTTTCTCTCGGCTTTGATCATGTTGCGTTGTGCTTAGGAGCAGGTCGTCCAAAGATGCTTGATATTCCTCAAGGACTGCCGCGCGGACTTCGCCTGGCTTCAGATTTTTTAATGGCCCTTCATCTCACTGGTGTTGTGCAAGAAGACTCATTTGCAAACCTGCAAATTCGCTTGCCGATTATCGTCATAGGAGGGGGGCTTACGGCTGTGGATACGGCAACGGAAGCACTTGCCTATTATCCAGTTCAAGTTGAAAAGTTTTTGAAACGCACTGAGCACTTGGGTGGTCTCCCCCCTTCCCTTTCTGCAGAAGAAAAGATAATTGCTGAAGAATTTTTATCCCATGGACAAGCCTTTCGTCGAGGTGATCGGAGCCTTCTCGAAGAAGCTTGTCGGATTGTTTATCGCAACTCCATTCAAGATTCCCCCAGTTATCGCCTCAATCAGGAAGAGCTTGAGTTGGCCCTTCATCAAGGGGTGCATTTTCTTGAAAATGCTACCCCACATGAACTTAAAGTTGATTCCTATGGGCATATGGAAAATCTTGTGATTAAGACTGAGACAGGTTTGAAAACTCTTCCCTGTCGCACTCTTTTAATAGCGGCGGGAACTCAACCCAACACTGTTTTGGAAGAGGAAGATCCTGACTTAAAAATAAAGGGTGAGAATGCTTTCATTTTCTATCAAGGTGATGAAAAAGTTAGCTTTTTTGGTGATTTGGACCCTGCTTATCAGGGAAACGTTGTGAAAGCGATGGCCAGTGCAAAGAATGGATATCCCCATTTATGTAATATCCTCTCAAGACATGCACCACGAGCTAATCCTCACTTTTTTTCTCAACTCGAGAATTTACTGCGTCCTCGGATACAAGCCATTTCTCGACTCACCTCTGATATCGTAGAAATCATTGTTAAGGCTCCGCAAGCCGTGCATAATTTTAAACCAGGGCAGTTTTTTAGATTGCAAAATTATGGGTCACGGGGGATGGAAGGTCTTGCTTTAACAGGCGCTTATGTTGATCCTGATCAGGGTCTTTTATCCCTCATCGTCCTTGAAATGGGAGGGTCGTCCCAGCTCTGTCAATTTCTAAAGCCGGGAGAACGGGTCGCATTAATGGGCCCTACAGGAACGCCGACAGACATCCCTACAAATGAAAATGTTCTCCTTATTGGTGGTGGTCTAGGAAATGCCGTCCTTTTTTCTATCGGTCGCGCTTTAAAAGAAAAAGGAAACCGGGTGCTTTATGTAGCGGGGTACAAAACCCCAAAGGATAGATTTAAGGCTGAAGACATAGAAGCAGTTTCAGATCATGTGATTTGGTGCTCTGCATCATCGCCGGGGTTTATCCCCACGAGAACACAAGACTTTGCGTATGTTGGAAATGTCATTGATGGTCTTTTATCCTATATGACTGGCTCTCCTCCCCTCCCCTTACAGAAGATTCATCGTATCATCACCATTGGATCAGATTCTATGATGGCTGCTGTTTCTTGGGCGCGCAAGACGGTTTTAAAGCCTTACTTAAATCCTGAACATAAAGCGATCATGAGTCTTAATTCTTCCATGCAATGCATGATGAAGGAAATTTGTGGGCAATGTATTCAAATGACTATGGATCCTGTAACGCAAAAAACACGTGTTATTTTTGCGTGTTCTGCGCAAGATCAAGGGTTGGATGAAGTCAATTTTGACATATTGCACAGTCGGTTAAAACAAAATAGTTTATTAGAAAAGCAAACTCATCTTTGGATGGAAAAGCACCTTAATGAAGTTAAACACCACTAAGTCTTATTGGGCCATCGGTCTTATGTCTGGCACGTCAGCGGATGGAATTGATGCCGCCTTGATTCAGACGGATGGAATCTCAATCCAAGCCTTTGGGGGTACTCATTATGCTCCATATTCTCAAGCGATATGTCAATCCATCCATCACGCTTATGGTCATCCTCCTGAATCTGATCAACTTTCCTTAGAACGGGCTATAACTGAACATCATGCAGAAGTTGTATGCGCTCTTCTCGATAAAGCAAATCTTCGGCCTAAGGACGTAGACTTTATTGGTTTTCATGGTCAAACCCTTTTTCATAATCCTCCCAAAATTAACGGAGAGATAGGTGAAACCTATATTATAGGCGATGGGCATCTTTTAGCTTCTTTGACCGGCATTGTCGTCATTGATCAGCTTCGTCTTAACGATATTGCTCATGGGGGACAAGGAGCTCCGCTTGTTCCTATTTTTCATCAGGCATTAGCTAAAAATCTTCCTAAACCTATGGTAGTTGTTAATATTGGTGGAGTTTCTAATATGACTTGGATTGGTGAACATGATGATGATCTTCTGGCTTTTGATATGGGGCCAGGAAACGGATTAATTGATGATTGGGTTAGAGAGAATACGGATCTTCCTTGGGATGAGGACGGCAAAATTGCCAATCAAGGACATATCAATACTAAGCTTTTGGCGAATTGGTTGGCCCACCCTTATTTCCAACAAATTCCTCCTAAGGCATTGGACCGTAAAGCGTTTAATGTTTGCTTAGAGGATGTAAAGTCTCTTCCATTTGAAGAGGGCGTGGCGACACTTACTGCTTTTACAGCTGAATGTTTTGAAAGGGCACTTAATTATTGCCCAAAAAAACCTCGACTTTGTCTTATAGCTGGTGGAGGGGCGCATAATTCAACTCTTTTAAAAATGATGAGAGAAAAGTCTGATCTAAATGTGAAAAAGTCATCTGAGTTGGGGTGGAGTGGAGATGTCTTGGAAGCTCAAGCGTTTGGCTTTTTAGCTGTTCGATCGTTTAAAAACCTTCCTCTTAGCTTTCCTGGTACAACGGGTGTACCCTATCCTTTGAGTGGCGGAAGGATATGTGAACCAAAATCTGTTTTAGAAATTTCGCATTCAGCTTAGGCTTTGAGAACAAAATTTATGGATAAGATTCCTCTAAAATTCACCTAAGTGAATTTTGTTATGATCTCACTCATAAGATGATTCTTGTTCACTGCTCTTAAATTTTGTTCACAGAACCAAGTTTGCTAGAGGAAGAGCGTTAACCATTTACAACTTTAGCCATGGGATTTAAAGCGGCCCTGACGTAGTCTTGAACATGGTTTGTTAACTGAGGAAGCTCATTAACGAAAAAATGATCGGCTTCAGGAATGATGCGATAATCAATATGAAGACCGCGTTGAGCTGAAAGTTTTGTTGCTAACTTTAAAACTGAATCTTTAGGGACAATATCGTCCTTGCCTCCTTGCAAGATCATCCCAGAAACAGGACAAGGCGCAAGGAAAGAAAAATCATACATGTTGGCAGGAGGCGCAACGGCGATAAAGCCATCAAGTTCTGGGCGACGCATTAAAAGTTGCATGCATATCCATGCTCCAAAAGAAAATCCAGCAACCCAACATTGACTAGGCTCAGGGTTCTGAACTTGCAGCCAATCAAGGCAAGCAGCTGCATCACTTAGCTCCCCTTCTCCGTGATCAAATTTACCCTCCGACCGTCCTACACCACGAAAGTTAAAACGTAACGTATTAAAACCCTGATCAACAAATGAACGGAACAAAGCGTATGTAATTTTGTTATTCATCGTACCGCCGTGCTCAGGATGAGGGTGCAACACAATAGCAATCGGCGCATTTCGATTTTTCCCTTGATGGTAGCGCGCTTCAATGCGCCCTACAGGACCGGCAATTAAAACTTCAGGCATAAGGTTCCTTTCACAAAAGAAATTAAAGCTCTTTAACAAATTCCTATTAGAAAGTCAATTTTTATTTATATGTTTTTAAAATATAAATGGCGAAATTTTAATTTATTGTACAAGCTCTATTAAACTTCAACCTTAAATCAAAAGAGTTAATGATTAACCTTTTTTTTAGCTTCTATATTTATATTAAAATTATAACTTATTCATAAAGCAGAAAATTAAGAGGAATTTTAAAATGAAAAAAGAAAGACAAGCGCCTTTTGAAATTGCCGGTATTACAGTTGAACCTGGAACGACTAAAACTGTGCAAACTCCTCTTCATACCCTTCCCAACCAGACTGTTTTTTCGTTAAATATGAGGATCATTCATGGTAAACGTCCTGGGAAACGCTTATTCATTAGCTCTACAATTCATGGGGATGAGTTGAATGGAATTGAAGCGATTCGCCGTGTTATGGCCTCTCCTCTTCTGAAGCATCTTAAAGGAACTCTTATAGTCGTTCCTATCGTCAATACGATTGGCGCTATTATTCAAAGCCGTTATCTTCATGATCGACGGGATCTAAATCGATGTTTTCCAGGATCTGAAAAAGGGTCCTCAGCATCACAATTAGCTAATAAGTTCCTTACAGAAATTGTCGCGCGTTGTACGCATGGGATTGATTTACATACAGGGTCAGGAAACCGAATAAACCTGCCTCAAATTAGATGTGATTTTCAAAATGAAGAAACATTAAGGATCGCCCTTGCCTTTGGAGCCCCTGTAATTTTGAAAGCAGAACAGCGCCCCGGTTCTTTACGTCAAGCAGCAGAACACCTCAACGTTCCAACCATTCTTTTTGAAGGAGGACAAGCTCTTCGATTTGATGAATTTGCAATTCACGCGGCCACACAAGGTATTCTGCGAGTAATGCAGATGCTTGGTATGATTAAATCTCGAAGGAGTGGAACGGTCAAGCATTCACCCGTGATTTGTCCAACAAGTCGTTGGTTGCGGGCTCCTAACACAGGATTTTTTCGCACAAACTGTACCTTAGGAAAAAAGGTTTCTAAAGGGGATGTGGTGGGGAGAATTAGTGATCCCTTAGGAACAAACACAACAGATGTTGTCGCTTTTGGTGAAGGGGTCATTATTGGCAAATTAGAGCTTCCCTTAGTGTTTCA
Source organism: Alphaproteobacteria bacterium (assembly GCA_017992885.1). Lineage (GTDB taxonomy): Bacteria > Pseudomonadota > Alphaproteobacteria > UBA9655 > UBA9655 > UBA9655. Next base: position 127,657 of record JAGONT010000002.1, on the reverse strand, counting down.
AGGTGACGCTCTCTTGAATATTGCTTGGGTTCCCGATCCTGCAAAAGCGGAAGAAATCATTGAAGAATATGGAGAAAGTGCAGAGCTGGCCTTTTCTTTAGATGATCCGGAAACCTATTAATAGTCAATCGTTTTAGATTTTATCTGAAAATGCATCAAAAAAAAGTCCTCAAAAAATTTTTGCACTTTATAAACCAAGAAAAAAATTTGAGAGATCGGGAGGCTTCACGATATGATTGGGCTCTAAACGCAAGATCGAATCAACTTTTGCCGAAAGGAAATTGGCGGATATGGCTTATTCTTGCAGGACGTGGTTTCGGCAAAACACGTACGGGTGCTGAAACCCTTCGTCAATGGGTTCAGGAAGGAATGTGTCGTCGGCTTGCTCTCGTCGCAGCAACAGAGACGGAAGCGCGCAGCGTCATGGTCGAAGGCGCATCGGGTTTGTTGGCTGTTCATCCTTTCGCAGAAAGGCCCCATTATGAGCCTTCAAAACGCCAGCTTTTCTGGAAAAATGGGGCGATTGCAACGTGTTTTAGCGCCGAAGCTTATGAACACTTACGGGGGCCTCAATTCGATGGTGCTTGGGTTGATGAACTGGCAAAATTTCCCGATAGTGAGAAAGTTTGGGATCAATTGATGTTTGGCCTGAGGATTGGCAAAAATCCTCGGGTGATTATTACCACAACTCCTAAATCTAGCCATTTTTTAAAAAAACTGATGAAAGATCCAGATGTTGTTTTGACCAAAGGATCAACCTTTGAAAATGCCAAAAATCTTGCCAAGCCTTTTCTTAATTATATTCGCCAACATTATGAAAAAAGCTTTTTAGGGAGGCAGGAACTCTATGCGGATTTTGTTGAATCAAGAGAAGGTGCTTTGTGGACACCAGCCCTTTTAGAACAAGCCAGAAGATCTTTTCAAAATGTTGTTTTGAGGCGTATTGTGATCGCTATTGACCCTGCGGTAACGCATAAGGCAGGAAGTGATGAAACGGGTATCATTGCTGCAGGAATCACCGCAGAAGGCATAGGCGTGGTTTTAGAGGACTTGTCGCTTAAAGGGCCAGCCAATCTGTGGATGCAACAAGCTATCGAGGGCTATCATCGTCTGAAGGGCGATCGCATTGTGGCAGAAGTGAATATGGGAGGAGATCTTATCGAACACCTTCTGCGAACTCATGACAAAGCCATTAGTTATAAGGGTGTCCACGCCACACGCGGAAAGCACACGAGGGCTGAGCCCATTGCAGCACTTTATGAAAGAGGAAAAGTCTGGCATGCCTCCCTTTTTCCTAAGCTTGAAGATCAGCTGTTGTCTTATGTTCCTGGAACAACGTCTCAATCTCCTGACAGGCTTGATGCACTTGTTTGGGCGCTCACTGATTTGATGCTGACACCCCCTGTTCAAGCAAAAGTTTGGGTGGCGTAAGAGTAAGATAAGGAAACTAGGTATTTAGTTCCAATGAGTAATGGCATGGATTAGCATGAAATAAATGAGGTTTTTATCGGAATTCATCTATGATTTTTTGCACAGGAGTAAGAAACCTCAGGATTTTGAGCCTTTAGGCAAAATTATAAGCATTGAAAAAATCATATAAATGCCGTTTTAGACTGTCGATTGTCTCATAATGATATGTCTTAACAGTTGCTTACTTGGTTGTCCTATTTATACGTTCCACTTGGTCATTTGTCCAAGGATGTCTGAATTGGGTAAAGCGGTGGTCAACCTTGTATTCTTGGCAAACTTGCTCAAAAGCATGAGATTGATAATTAACCTTAATTTTGGATAAGGGTTTTTGAGAATTTAATGGTAGGTATGTTTTCTCTGAGTTGATAGGCAACGAGACAAGAGAGGATGTTGACGCAGCAGTTCATAGGGGATCTGTGACGCGTATGTGATAAATTCATGTGTATTTTGAGAATACCAAAGATTGTTTCGATCAGAAACTATTTTCTCAGACGGACTTTCTCAATCAAAGGCATGAGATAATTTTTGATATTTCGCCTTATACCCGTAATTAATTTGAGTTCTCTTTGAAAAAGTTTTTTAAAAAGATCTTGAGAAATGAACCCTTTATCAGCAAAAGGCTTTCTTTGAGATTTTGAGTCATTTCATCCAATAGAGCCCTCTCATCAACATTACCTGGAGTAATTTTAACGGTTACAATGCTTCCTTTATGATTAATGACCAGGTGCAACTTGAGTCCATAAAACCATCCCATAGTCGTTTTTCCTCTCGCTGAAAGTCCCTTAAAGACGCGATTGCGATTGATACGTATGTTGTGGCATACGGGCAAAGGTGGGATCAGCAATATAAATCCAGGTCTATTCCCCCAATAAATTCTGCAACAATACACACAAAGGAGCAAAAAGACGTGGCATGAGTCGTACAAATCTATTGTAGCTAAGCAGCTTTGGAAAATATTTCTTATGTAAGTGTACAAGGTAAAAAACGTAGAAATATTTAAAAATTTTACAAGGGCTTACGGGAAACAACATCAAGATCGTCAGCATCTCGCTTAAAGTCATTTCGCAGGATCTGTAACGGTTTTTTCCTATATTGATTAACTGATGTTTTTCTCATTCTTCATAAACTTTGCAAACTTCATCAATGCAAAAAAACAGGGCTGTGATATTATATCTCATTGGCTAAGCCCCCTTCTTATTCTTTAAGCAACTTTAAGAATGGCTTAACCTGCTCTATTTTCTTCCTTATCCAAAATTGAGGTTTTCTGCAAAATTTCTTTTGGATCTATTCTCTGAGGCTTGACAAGTTCAATAGCAGGCTGATGATAATTCTTGGGTTTTTACCGTCTCAAGAAGCGTTCTAGCAAGAACGCTTCTTGAGAGTAATCTTTAATGGAAATTCGCACTTCGAGCTTCAAATTTCCGGCTTACCTTTCACCTTTTTCCTCATCGTGTGAACTTCCATAAGAACGAAGCGGACGACCGAGAAGAACCTTCCTCAGTTCTTGAAGACAATCTTGATTTTTAGAGAAATTGACGCGTTTCACCTGTCCTTTAGCTTCAATTGCCTCAACAAATGCTGATTCCATCGTCTTTTTATGCTTGCGAAACTTTAAGCATTCTTCTGGCTTCACGTCATCAGGGATTTTTTTGTTCATAAAAAAGTCTAGAACAGCTGCCCATTTTTTTACATTTTCTTTGAAAAGCGTAATATAGTACTGTTCAAGAGGCTTTCCATTGTTTGTTGTAAGTATACAAATTCTGTTAGTCTCAAACTCCTTATCAACAAGTGAAACGTAAGAATCATACATATCTGAGTTTAAAAGCCTATAGTCTTGATTTAAAAATTCATAGACTTCTTTTGTAATAGGAATAAGGCAAAAATCATTTTTAATAATTTCTTCAACCTGCTCTCCCATTGCCAACAAATCATTTGGGTGCTGTTGGGTAATGTCTGGAAGAAGATTCTTTGGTTGAGTCCTTGAAGGAGCAGGATATGATGTAGAAGTAGAGCTTCCTTCTTCCCATTCTCCCATTTCTGTTTGATGTTTTATCTCACTATAAGTTGTATTGCTCGTCTCCATATCTTCTTCATCCAGATTAACTTCCTGTGGAAAGTGCAGAGCTTGGGGTAATGACAAAACCTGTAGTGCAGCTATTTCTTCTCCAATTATGTGTGAACACTGAGTAAGCTGATTGTTTAATAAGCCCATTTCCTCTTGGGACAGTTCTTGAGGCTCTTCATATACAAGTGAAGGAATCTTTAAGGATTCTTCAAACTTCTCCTCCTTTAAAAGAAGGTCTCGTAGCATAACGTTAGCTTTTAGCCCTGGAAGGAGGGCAAGGCCTTTGTGAAAAGGGTTAGGCTGATCAGGGTTGGCTAAAGCTGAAATAAGCATTGCACGCGCTTCCACATTCCCACACGTCGCCAGCTTTAAGAAGATTGCTGAAGAGTTTTGTATCTCTTCGCTTGTTGTATTTGATTGAATTTCCAGTTGGTGAGCAGCATATCCTAGAAAGAAAGAGCATAAATCTTTATTTTGTGAGATAATGCCAAGATTTTCTCTAAAGTAATCATATCCATCTTTATGAGAGTATTTAATAATTTTACCCCACTGGGCAACTTTGGTGCGAGTTTCTTGATGAATATTTTCGTTCTGCAGGCATGACACAACAAAATCGAAAAATTGCGATACACTCCTCGTCTCCACATGCGGAACGACTTGCTCAACCAGGGAAATAAACTTTTCTATAGACTCTATATACTCTTTTATAGCACAATTGCTTTCTACATATGCTTTAATAAACTTGAAAAATTCTTTTACGCCTTCCTGCTTAAACCCTTGTTCAAGTTCTTGCCTAACTCCTTGTCCCAGTCTTTGCTCAAACAGGGACATAAGTGCCTCCACATGCTCTGCCCTAGCTTTTTGACTTTTTACATAGGCTTGCACAAAACTAGGAAAGCCATCTAGCGGGGAGCGTTGTACAATTGCCTTGTCACCGACTCGCTTAATCAGTTCAATAAGCTTCTCTATAGGCTCTTCTGAAACGTTAGTGTTGCTCACACATGCTTCAGCAAAATTAAAAAAACTCTCCTCTTTACGACCTATATTCGGAATAACTCGCTCAACCGCCAAAAGAATCTTTCCTACGTGCTCTTTTGTAACATTCTTTCTTCCTATGTACGTTGCGGCAAAATCAAAAAAGTCATTTATCCATGCGTTCGGTTCACCAAACCCGTTCCATTCCTTTGAACCAACTAAATTCGGAGTGACCTGCTCAATCAGGGAAATAAGCTTTCCTATATGATCTTCTGTAATATTCTCACTTCTTATACAGTTGGTAGCAAAGCAAACAAATCTTTTTGCATCATTACAAGCAGCTTGCTCCGCCAGGGCTAGAAGTTTCTTTATGTCCTCTCCTGTAATATTCTTACGTCCTACACATCTACCAGCAACAGAAAAAAATCTTTCTACATCACGGTGAGCGATTAGCTCAATCAGGGAAATAACCCCGCTTAGGGGCCTTTCTGTAGTAAAGGGTTTTGCGGATGCAACGCCCTCCTCTACATCTGCTTCTTCCACGACACATGGTTGGTCTCCAAAACGTACATATACATAGGCTTGAGCGTCCACATAGGCTTGGGCAAAATCAAAAACTCCCCCTACTTCATTCCTAGGTAAAGACGGAGTTATCTTCTTAACCAAAGAGATAAGCTTTTCCGTATGTTCTCCCAAGGAGATAAGCCTGTCATGGGGCACGTCTCTTATATCTTCTTTTTTCATGCATGCGTTAGCAAACCAAACAGCCATAAAGCGTCCGTCCACAGGTAATTTTGGGCCAAGCACCTTAGCAAGAGAAATAAGCTTTTTTATGTGTCCTTCTTTAATATTGGCTTTATCCAGGCATCCAATAGCAAAACAAAAAAACGGCCTTATTTGGTCTTGAGGTAATTTTAGAGCAACTTTCTCAACCTGTGCAATGCTTGCGTCTATGTCCTTTGACGCAGCATTATTAGTTCTCACGCGCGCTTTAGCCATCTCAAGAATCTCTTCAGGAGTTTTTTCCTCCGTCGAAATACTTTCTTCGGATTCGGCTGCGCCCATTGGCGTAATCTCTTCTTCCATAGCCAGTATAGTGCTGGGATAGAGGGCTGTGAGACACATAAAAACGAGAGCCGTTGAACTAACGGCTTTGATATAAAAATTTACCATTTAAGATTTTTCCCGCAATTAAATAATAACAAAGATAACTTGATTAATAAAACATCTATTAAATAAAAAACAACCAGTCAAGAAAAAAAACATTAAAATACAATTGAATTCAACTTTTTCACTGTTAAATATATTAACAATAAAAGTAAAAAATAATGTTTACAGGGAATTTGTGAGTCAACGACGGTATGCAGTACATTCTTTCTCTCTACCATTTGTAAGTAGAGAGAAACTCTATATTAAAATTTCCTCTCCCTTTCCTCAGACACAAGTCTTCACTTTACAAGAATCTCGTTTAAAGCTCTCAACTATCACTAGAACATCGGGAGGTTAATTTAATATCGTTCCAGTATAGTTGATCTCGGTATCCGCCATTTTTTAAAAGAGAACATTTTGAGAATTTTCCAGAAGATTTAGTAAGGTATGAATGACGTTCGTGATGGAATGGGAGCAACTTGTCGGTCGTGAAGATAGCTTTTCACTCTTGTGCTGTTAGAGAACCTAGGTTCAAAACGAATGCCATACTTCAATGAATGTCGACCCATTTTGCTTGATAGAGAACATTAAACTTATGATCTTGTAAAATTTTATAGGTTGTTTCCACTGTGCCCCAAAAAGGTTGTTCGGGATGCTTTGCAAGAGCATTTTTTAGGTGAGGATCCGGTGGGTTCACAACCAAAAGTAAGCTATTGAGTTGGTAGGCTATTCCAATAATGGAAAAAAACCTATCCAAAATTTTTCCTGTCCGAGCCTCAATAACCCAATTTTGTTGACACTGTGTGCCACACCCAATGGTGACAACGGTATAATGACCGGCATAGTTAGGGCCTTGTTTTGCCCCTTCCCTTAGCTTTGTTCTAAACGTCCTTGCTCCCTTGTAACTTGTAAGGTCTATGTCTGCCGGTGGTCCTTTAAAAATGGCTTTCTCGGATAGAAGATAGGTTTCAAATGTGGGCACTTCTATTTTAGCGTATGAAGGCCCTGTGAAGCTCAGAAATACAATGAGAAATGTTAAGTTTAAGTTTCGTGAATATATCATTGGTTTCATCCTCAATCAAATCTTGATGACCAGTCCATCATAGGCGGCTTCAACATGGGGGGGAAGTGCTTTCATTATACTCTCATAATCAATATAATGAGACATGTGGGTAAGATAAGCTTGTCGGGGTTGGACACGTTCGATCCACTCAAGCGTTTTTGCCAAATGAGAATGGGTTGGCCTTGGATCCATCGCAATGCAGTCGACAATCCATACATCAACCCCCTTTAAAATCTGAAAAGCCGCCTCGTCTAAGTCTACCACATCTGTCGAATAAGCAATATTGTCAAAGCGATATCCGATGGACGACGTGTAACCGTGGCCTTGAATGAAAGGAGTGATTTGAATATCACCTATGTGCAAAGGTCCTTCGATCATATTGGCAATGACAAAGGAGCGGTAAATATCTGGCCGCATTTCATCAACAGGAAAGGCATACGAAAACCGCTTCTTCAGAAAGGCAATGGTTTCGGCATTTCCATAAAGGGGTATCGGCATTTTATGGCGATAAAAGAAAGGACGTAAGTCATCAATCCCATGGGTATGATCGGCATGATCGTGAGTATAGAGTACCGCATCAATTTTTTGAATCTGGGCGGCTAGGCATTGTTCACGTAAATCAGGTGATGTATCAATTAAAAGGGTTGTGCCGTTTTTTTCCACAGCAATAGAGGCCCTTCGTCTTCTATTTTTCGGATTTTGAGGGTTACAGACCCCCCACTCTCCTGTAATCAGAGGAACCCCTCCTGAAGCGCCGCAGCCTAATATTGTGACTTGCATGAAAAATGTACCTTTGAAAAAAGAGTTAAGAAATTTTGAGTGGTTTCAGTGCATAGCTTTTCATAGCTTACTTCTTTAAGTTCTGCCAACTTTTTAACTGTTTCAATCATAAATGCCGGTTCATTAGGTTTCCCTCGATAAGGTTCAGGTGCAAGATAAGGTGAATCAGTTTCCACTAAAAGTCTATTCAAGGGAACATCTTTTATCACCAGTCGCAACTCCTCTGCTTTTTTAAAAGTTATAATACCGGAAACGGAAATGTAAAACCCAAGAGTAAGTGCCTGATCTTTTAACCAGGCAGATCCAGAAAAACAATGCAGGACCCCTCTTGCTTTTCCCTGCCCAATGGTTTTGATGAGGTCAATCGTGTCTTTTTCAGCCTCTCTTGTGTGAATAATAAGGGGAAGATCTTTAGCCACAGCGGCTTCAATATGAGAAGTAAAGGCCTTTTTTTGATCTTGAGGCGTGCTATGGGAATAATAGTAATCAAGGCCAGTCTCTCCAAATCCCACAACTTTAGGATTGTCAGCTTCTTTTGTTAAAAGCTCAAAAAGATTTATTCCTGCAGGTATCTTTTCTGCCTCATGAGGGTGAACACCAATGGTGGCAAATATTTCGGGATAACTTTCTGCAATAGCCAAAATGTCAGAAATTTTAAAAAGATCCGTACAAATTGTTAAAAACCCAGCAATTCCCATATTTTTGGCACGACGTAGGGTTCCTTCTATATCGCTGGCCATGGGTTCATAATCTAAATGGCAATGGCTATCTACCAGAAACATGCTACTTTCCTTTATCAATTTTTATATATATTATACGCAAAATTATCTCGCCTTAAAGGATATATAAAATGGTACGCTTTTTTTTTCTATGGCTTTTGCTTGTCACCCCTGTAAAGGCTGAAGAGCCAGCCCAAGCTGTCATTACCACAACCGTTGGTGAAACCTGCCTTAATTCTTGTATCACCGGTGTGGGGACATATACAGCCTACAATGACGTGGTTTTAAAGGCTGAAGTTTCTGGGCGTATTGAAAATGTGCATTTTCAAGAGGGAGAGTATGCGAAACCTCAGCAAAAACTCTTTACAATTTACAACAAAGAGCAGCAGGCAACAGTAAAGAAAGCTGCAGCGGCTCTTAAACTTAGCAAAAGTACGCTTATGCGAAAGATCGAACTCAATAAGAAGGGTTTTCTGAGCCTCCAACTTCTTGAAGAAGCTGAAAATCAAGTGCAAGCAGATGAAGCGGCGCTAGCTCTTGCCGAAGAAGCGTTAGCTAAAACAGAGATTTTTGCACCTTTTGCAGGGGCCCTTTCGGAGAAAAAAGTCTCTAAAGGTGCTTTTGTTACTGAAGGGGATCCATTGGTTAGAATCCAAGACCTAACACCTATTCGACTCACCTTTCATATGCCGCAAAAGGATATCCCAACGATGAAAGTAGGAGCTGACGTTATTGCAAAGACAGATGTTTATCCTGATAAGGTTTTTGAGGGAAAAATTGAAGCGATTGAACCTTCCGTAAACGAGAAAACGCGTAGTGTGACTGTCTATGCTACTTTTCCAAACACAGAAAATCTCTTAATTCCGGGTCTTTATGCGCATGCAGAGCTTAAAGCAACAGCTAATCAAGCATCGTCTATCGTTATACCCGAACAAGCTCTCGTCGTGCGTCCTGGTGGGATGAATGTTTATAAGAAAGTTGGTGAAAAAGCGGTCTTAACCAAGATAACATTGGGCACGCGAGCTGCTGACCAGGTTGAAGTTCTTTCTGGTTTGCAGAAGGGAGATGAGATTGTCCTTGAGGGACAAGATAAGCTTCATGATGGATCGCTTATCGCCGCCACCCCTCAGTCATAATTCGGAAAGTACCTCGTAATGCTCATTAGCGATACTGCCATTAAACGACCTGTTTTTGCCGTTGCCTTAAGCTTGATGATTATCATTGTAGGACTCTTGTCTTATATGAACCTCAGTCTTCAACAGTACCCCGACGTCGAAGAACAAGTTTTAAACGTTGACACAATCTATTCCGGTGCCGCCTCAGGAATTATTGAATCAAAGGTGACAACCGTTTTAGAAGATGGTCTTTCAGGTATTCCTGGTCTGGATTACATGGAATCCTCTAGCAAAACAGGACATAGTCAGATTTTTCTCTTTTTCAGACCTGGAACATCTCTGAGCGATGCTGGTTCTGACGTTCGTGAGCGTATTGCTCAGGTTCGAGATAGTCTTCCCGAAGAGTGTAAGGATCCAAAGGTCATCAAAAGCTCTGCAGGTAAAGATCCCTTTATGTTTGTTACCTTAACAAGCGATACGCATAATGAACTTGAACTTGATGATTATGCCGAGCGGAATCTAAAAGGTCCTTTTGAAGCTCTGCCTGGCGTAGGTGGCGCAGACATCTATGGCAATGCGATTACCATGCAAATCCGTTTGGATCGAGAAAAACTCAAGGCTTATAATGTAGCTGTTACGGATGTGTTGGATACCTTAGAAGAAAGTAGCCAAGAACTTCCTGCGGGCAGTATTATTAAGGGGAAACGCCACGTCAATATCGTTGCAGAAGCTGGTTTAAATACGCCCAAAGAAATGGGCGAGTTGGTTGTGTCTAGTGCTCAGGGACATGTCATTCATCTAAAAGATATTGCCGCGATTTCTCTGGATCAGGATACAGGGGAAAGTCAGTGGATTCCTCGTTTTAATAAAAAACCTGTGGTCTTTATCGGCATTAAAAGGAAGGCTGGCGGAAATGTGCTGTCTATTTCAGCTGCTGTCTGTAATTACATTGAAAAAGCCAAAGAAAGTCTTCCTCCAGGTATGCATCTTAGCGTGGGATATAACTTTTCAATGTTTATTGAAGCCTCCATTAAAGCCGTTCAAATAACCATTTTTGAAGCCATTATTCTTGTCTTATTAATTATCCTGTTTTTTTTGCATTCACCCAGAGCCGCCATTATTCCCCTTTTAACCATTCCTGTGTCTTTAATCGGTTCTTTTGCCTTTTTGTATGCCTTTCATTGTTCAATCAATACAATTACCCTTTTAGCCATGGTTTTGGCGATCGGCCTTGTGGTTGATGATGCTATTGTCGTTCTGGAAAACATTCATCGTCATATCGAAAAAGGACTTCAGCCCCTAGAAGCCGCCATCAAGGGTAGCCGTGAAGTTGGCTTTGCTGTTATTGCTATGACCTTAACGCTTGCCAGCGTTTATGCTCCTATTGCTTTTGTGCAAGGGTTGACAGGCAAACTATTCGCCGAGTTTGCAGTTTCACTGGCTGGAGCTGTTTTAATTTCCGGACTTGTTGCCTTAACTCTTTCTCCCATGATGTGTTCTAAGCTCTTGCAACCTAAAAAGCTTGAAAAGCAAGGGCGAATTTCTTTACTCATTGAAAGATTCCTTTCCAGCCTTGATAGAAGTTACCAAGATGCTCTGGAAAAGGTCCTGACCTTCCCTAAACTTTTATGCGGTGTTTTAATCATGGTATTTGTTGGAGGAATCTTTCTTTTTTATAAGCTTCCTTCCGAACTTGCCCCTCAAGAAGATCAGTCGATTATTATGGCGTGGGTGCAGGGTCCTGAGGGGGCGACCTTGGAATCCATGCTCCCCTATACCAATAAATTAGAAGATCTGTTTACGTCTGTCCCAGAATACGTCGGTGTATGGATTGCGACGCAACGATCTGGGATATATGGGGGAATAACGCTTAAACCTTGGCACGAGCGTAACCGCAGTCAATCAGAGATTATAGATGAGCTGCGTAAGAAGGCGAAAGATATTCCTGGTGTCCAAGTTTCTGTATTTGCGATGAAAAACTTGCTTACAGGCGGACAATCGGGGCTTCAAATGGGGATTAAAACAACCGGATCTTATGCCAATCTTGAAAAAGAAATGGATAAGCTTGTAAAAAGCCTTAAGAGCTCGCCTTGCTTTGAATCTGTAAGCCACGATCTTCACTTAGGGACGCCTCAACTCAATGTGCAAATTGATCGGAATAAGGCGTCTCTTCTAGGCGTAAAAGTGAAAGATATTGGCCGGACCTTAGAAGTTATGCTCAGTGGCAGTCGTGCCACCACATTTGAACAAGATAGCAGACATTACGATGTTGTTGTGCAATCTCAAGAAGGGCATAAACATGACTTTAATGATATTGGTAATTTTTATGTCAAAGCAGAACAAAACGAAGACGGAAACGACCCAAACAAGGCAAGGGATGCAGAAACAGGGCCTGAACAAGATATTGTTCCATTGAATCATTTGATAAAAGTGACGGAAGTTGCTGTTCCTGCGGAATTGAAACATTTGAACAAAATGCGATCTGTCACCCTTAATGCCGATCTTCAGCCATCTTGTCGTACGGACGAAGCTTTATCAATCGTTAATGCTGCAATTAAGCAAGAGCTTCCCTCTTCCTTTCAATCAGAACCCATTGGCAATTTGCGGAAGTTTATGGAGTCTCAAGGCGAGATGTATCTTATGTTTGCTGCGGCCCTTTTGTTTATTTATTTAGTTCTTGCCATTCAATTTGAAAGTCTGGTTGATCCTCTTTTGATCATGATTACCGTTCCGCTTTCACTCTCGGGGGCACTTTTAGCGCTTTATTTAACGGGTGGAACCCTCAATATCTTCAGTCAAGTAGGCTTGATCACTCTTGTGGGGCTCATTACGAAGCATGGTATCTTAATTGTCGAATTTGCTAACAAGCAAAGGGTGCAAGGCCTCTCCGTTGTCGACGCCGCGCGTAAAGCCGCCTCCTTACGCCTGAGGCCTATTTTGATGACAACTGGTGCTATGGTTTTGGGAGCGATTCCCCTCGCCCTCGCCACTGGCGCAGGGGCTGAAAGTCGCCAACAAATTGGTTGGGTCCTAGTGGGAGGTTTATTAGGCGGAACTTTCTTTACTCTTTTTGCCGTGCCCTTTGTCTATACTATTGTCAAAGGATGGAAAAAGACTAAGATTTAGCAATTGATCATGCTTTTTCCCAGGTGATGAATCCTAATGCTCGCAAAAGCTCTCTTAGAGTTCTTAAATTTGGGTATGGGAAAATTGTAGACTAAGGTTTCCTATTTAGCCTATACGCTGGATCCGTGAACAAATAATGATTTTTGTAAGCTTTGATAAAGTAAGCGTCAAAGTGTATTCTTGCTTTGACGCTTTTAAGGGGATTAGTCTACTCGTGTTATGCGAAGATCCGCAACACCATCTCCTCCTCCATGATACTGACCGAAGGTTGGGCTACCAGGATTTTCATCAAGCGTAGGGGGCAGATCCTCCACATACTGCCATGCTGTAGGGGCTTTGTCATAAGTCCACCCATTGTAAAAACGGATCATCCTCTCCGGACTTTGGGTGAACATATCTCCCGCTGTTCCAACCACCGTTCCCGTCACCTTATAATGATGACCACCAACTTCAAGCGTATCATTTGAGTTCAGCAGACGTATCACAGTGGATTTAGAAATGTGAAAATCACGTCCGGAAACTCCTTCATTTTCATCCATAGCAAAGACCGAACTCCCAGCTAATAGTAAAAATGCCAATAATACATAATTTAATTTGTTTTTCATCTTAATTCTCCGTATTTTGTTTTTCATCTTAATTCTCCGTATTTTGTTTTTCATCTTAATTCTCCGTATTTATAAAAAATAAATTTTTATTATTATTTTTTAGAATAACATTTGCCTAGTAAATTATAGGTTAATTTTTCCGGCCAAAGCAGAAACGGTAAAGAACCCTGATTGCAAGGCCCCATAAGGGGCCGTAACAATCAAGAAACTTTACCAAAATGCTGTATAGATTTTTATGAAACGCTGTGCTAAGCGGCTAAAGCTTGCTGGGCTTGAATAACAATCGCTTTAAAAGCTGCGGGCTCATGAACAGCAAGATCAGCAAGCACCTTTCTGTCGATTTCAATTCCAGCCTTTGTCAAGCCGTTGATAAAACAGGAATAGTTTAATCCATGCTCACGGGTCCCTGCGTTGATTCGTTGAATCCACAGACCGCGAAAATCACGTTTTTTATTTCGACGATCGCGATATGCATATTGAAGCGCTTTTTCAACGCGTTCAATGGCAATGCGAAAACAATTTTTAGAGCGTCCACGGTAGCCTTTAGCTAGCTTTAGAACTTTTTTGTGACGGGCATGTGTTGTTGTGCCGCGTTTAACGTGTGCCATAACTCAAATCCTCCTATATTCCATAGGGCATAAAACGACGAATAATCTTCGCATCACACTCCCGCATGATGACGGTTCCACGGGACGTACGTCGCGTTTCAGGCGAACGTTTCCTCATGCCATGTCGTTTACCGGCCTGAGCCATAATAACTTTACCTGTCGCCGTTAGGCGAAAGCGCTTTTTGACGCTGCTTTTGGTTTTTAACTTGGGCATTTTCTTACTCTTTTCTATATAATAATAAATCAGGGGATCTCTGTCTTAGCAGAGATACGCTCTAGGTCGGCATGCCCGGGTCTTCCCCTCGCCTGGTTAGAGACTTTCAATCTATATCAAGCTATGACGTAAACTGCAAGCAAAAATAGCCTTTAGACCAGAGTTATCTCGCGTAAAAGAGAGTATTTAACAACCCATGTCATGATTAGGTTATAACTCCTTGATTTACAAAAAAAACACATGGTTTTTTTGACCCGAGCATCTAGATATCTAGGAGATTAACGGATCAAGAAATGCCATTATTTTTCAGAGACATAAGGCTTATTTAGTTTGTGGGTAACACGAGGAAGATGGTCTTACTCGACTTAATTTTCCTTGTACTGGTTTTCTAACAACTGAAGTATTTTATCCGCCGTTAGCAAAAGCGGCGTTCCTGGTCCAAAAATTGCTGCAACACCTTGGGCATAAAGCTCTGCATGATCTTGAGAGGGAATCACCCCTCCACACACCACCAAAATATTTTTGTGGTTTGCTTTCTCTAAGGCTTGCATTACTTGAGGAACTAAAACACGATGGCCCGCTGCTTGACTCGATAATCCAAGAACATGAACATTTCTTGTGATAGCCACTTGTGCAGCTTCTTCCGGTGTTTGAAAAAGAGAGCCCATTTCTACGTCAAACCCTAAATCCTTTAGAGCCGTCGCAATCACTCTTGCCCCACGATCATGACCATCTTGACCTAGCTTAGAGATTAATAAAGAAGGACGACGGCCGGTTCTTTGGGTAAAGATAGCGATGCGTTTTTGCAGCGTTTTAACTTCTTTTGCTCTTTTTTCTTCATAAAGAGGGCCATAAATATCATGAACCATTTGTGGTGAAGCCTTATGTCGTGTAAAGACTTTTTCAAGGGCGTCAGAAACTTCTCCTATAGTTGCTCGTGCCCGCATTGCTGCAATGGCAAAAGGCATAATATTAGTTGATTTATGAGAAGCTGCTTGGGTCAGAGCGTCTAAAAGCCCCCTCACCTTTTGAGAATCTCTTGATTTTTTTATCTTTTCAAGACGCTCAATCTGACGATCTCGAATCAAAGGAGCATCAATTTCAAGGATTTCAAGAGATTCTTCTTTAGTCGTGTATTTATTAACGCCGACAATGGTTTCTTGTCCGAGATCTAGACGTACTTGACGCCTTGCTGAAGATTCTTCAATACGTAACTTTGGCATGCCTTGCAAAATAGCGTTTGTCATGCCTCCCATGGCTTCGACTTCTTCAATTAAACTTTTTGCATGCTGCTTTAAGCTATGAGTTAAAGCTTCTACATAATAGCTCCCTCCCAAAGGATCAATGACGCGGGTGAGACCTGTTTCTTCAGCGAGAATTAATTGGGTATTCCGGGCGACGCGCGCGGATTTAGGGGTAGGAAGAGCAACGGCTTCGTCATAAGAATCCGTATGCAGAGATTGGGTTCCTCCTAAAATAGCGGATAACGCCTCTAGCGTTGTGCGAATAATATTATTTAAAGGATCTTGAGCCGCCAAACTCACTCCTGAGGTTTGACAGTGGGTGCGAAGGATTAGGCTTTGTGATTTTTTTGGGTTGAACGGCTTGATGAGTTCGGCCCATAAAACACGAGCGGCTCTTAATTTGGCAATTTCCATGAAAAAATTCATCCCAATGCCAAAAAAGAAGGATAAGCGAGGAGCAAAATCATCAATAGAAAGTCCACGCCTTAAAGCTGTTCTTGTGTATTCAAGTCCGTCAGCTAAGGTGAATCCTAACTCTTGAACGGCTGTTGCACCCGCTTCATGCATGTGGTAACCGGAAACAGAGATAGAATTAAACTTCGGCATATGACGCGCTGAATACTCAATAATATCCGCAACTAAGCGCATACTTGGTTCAGGAGGATAAATATACGTATTACGTACCATAAATTCTTTGAGAATATCATTTTGGATGGTACCCGAGAGTTGCTCTTGTCTAACCCCTTGTTCTTCCGCTGCAACGATAAAAGCAGCCATAATCGGAATTACCGCCCCATTCATGGTCATTGAGACACTCATTTTGTCGAGCGGAATACCGTCAAAGAGGATTTTCATGTCTTCAACTGTATCTATGGCAACGCCAGCTTTGCCTACATCTCCTGTCACACGTGGGTGATCTGAATCGTATCCTCTGTGCGTTGGGAGATCAAAAGCAATAGAAAGGCCGTGTTGACCCGCCTTCAAGTTTTCCTGATAAAACTTGTTACTTTCTTCAGCTGTTGAAAAGCCTGCATACTGGCGGAGTGTCCAAGGTCTGTTAGCATACATGGTCGCACGAGGGCCCCGCAAATAAGGGTAGAGCCCTGGCAAAGAAGAAATTTCATCAATTCCCTCTAAATCATCAAGGGTATAAAGAGGTTTGATATCAATGCCTTCTGGCGTACTCCAAACTAAACTTTGAGGATCTATCCCTTTTAATTCCAGCTGCGCAAGGTTTTCCCATTCTTTTTGTGACATGGGAAAAAATCTTTATTGAGAGAGGTTAATGCCGAAATATTGGGTAACCATGTTATTCACTTCGCTGCTCTCCCAGTCCAGGCCCCCTTCGATGCGTCCTACTTCTTTTCCTTGAGCATCAATAAAGATGGCTGTTGGAAGGCCTCTTCCACCAAAAGCATTTAATAGATGGCCCGTGTTCTCGATATAGAGAGGAAGATTCTTGTATCCTTTGCGTTCATAAAAAGATTTAATAGTGGAAATCCCGCCTTGATCTTGGGAAATGGCTAAAACTTCCCCCCCTTTTTCTTGAAATTTTTTAGCAAAGCTATCCAGACTGCCCATTTTTTTAACACAGGATGGACACCATGTTGCCCAAAAACTTACAATAATAGGCTTACCCTTAAATTCACTTAACGTGTGTTCAGTTTGATTTTGATCAATGAAAGGAAAGTCAGCACTACTCTTGGCAGAGTGAGTGAACGAAATGGCAGCAGAAATCCAGCGCAAATCTGCCCATGAGAGAAGACCAATAAAAAATACAACAACGAATCCTGTAATGACGAGATTATCTTTCTTTTTCCAAAAGGACATGTTATTCCCTCACATGAATTAATATTTTTTATACCTTACGTTAAACTACAATGAGATTCAAGATGAAGACTCTTCAACTTTTAATTTATGCTTTGGCACCTCTGAGCGTAATACTTACGGGATGTGGTCGGAAAGAATTTCCCTCCCCTCCAGGAGATTGCGAGATAACCTATTCTCATTCAAGCAAAGATGAATCAAGACCTCAAAGTAAACGTAAAAGTAGCCCAAATACCAAAGATAATTGGGCTAATATAGTGAATGTTCCAGACTGATCATACGTTTGATTGGTAAAAATTCACCCCTGGTTGAAATCACCAGCTAATCTGTTGTTCCTGATAAAGCCAAAGAAGAACTCCAGATAACATTAGATTCTATTCTCACTGACAATCCCCTCGTAGGCGGGGATTAAGATAAAGGTGAGAGTTTTAGGCTTTTTGATCAACGTAACCGCAGTTGCGGATAATGTATCAGGTTAATTAATTGAAATATCAAGAATAATTTTCATTGCGAGCGAAGCGAAGCAATCTAGGCGGTATAAAGCGCAAGATTTTTCTGGATTGCTTTGGCTTCTAACGAGGCCTCGCAATGATGGCCTGATAAAAAGCATTTTTATCAATAGCTTACTCTTTCTTTATCCGCAACTGGGGTTAACTAAATTGATTGAGGCTCCTCCTCGCTTTTTGCAAAAGAGGTCATCTCAATCTTTTCAATAAGTTAACTTAATTTCTTATTCATAATTCAGATTATTTTATACTCAATTTACTGCTTTCCAACGCTTTGGTTATTATATCCAGCTTCGATAAGTAAATCTCTTATATCAGTGACATGATAAGGACGAAGCTTATTTGATCCCACTTTATGAGGGTTATGGAGAACAGCTTCTTGCTTACATTCTTTTCCTTCAATATTAAGGTTTATTGTTTCCTCTTCTTCATCGTTTTCAAGAGGAAGGGTATCAAGGATCATATATTTACCATTTGCTATGTGAGCAAGCTCAAACTTTATTCGTGAACCGCTTCGACCTTCATCAACTTTGCCTCCCAGCGCTTGAAATAGAAGCATAACTTTTTCCATTGATCCTCGATATGTTTTGTCTATAATCTTCTTGAAAGTTCTAAAAGGTCCCCCTCCAATTTTGATCAATAATGCTTCTTCTTGTTCTTCCTTTTTTTCTATTGTCTCTTCTATAAATACTATATTTTTTTCCTGAGGCTCCATATCTTGAAGGCTAGCTGCTTTTTTAGCTCTTTTTGCTTGTCTTTTACGCTCATCACGGAGTTCCTGCTCTGATGGTTCTCTATAGTTTTTCTTTAAGTTATGCCCCGTAGAGCTTTCATAAAAGTCTACCGAACTTTCTACTCCTTCTTGCTGAACAGAGCGATCGGGTTTCGTTGTTTGTTTTCCACCTTTATTCACAATCTCTTTTTGCTGACTTAAGACACTCTCACGTATAACGGCTGCAATATTTGAGGGCAATAAGCGCGGATTTAACTTTTCGCTTCGTTGGACAAGAGTCTCATTAATTTGTTGTTCATATACTCTATTACTAAACACCTCAAAATTTGGTATTTTTAAAACACTTTGAATGGCATTAAAATATGGGAAAAGTAGCTCAGCCGTATTTAAAGCTTGATTAATCTCACCATCATATACTGAAAATAGCAAACGTTCTGCCTTACGAGTAATCCCCTGCTGTTGGGTCATTATCTTAACTATACCTATTGCGTCATTAGATCCGGCTAACTGGATCTGAGCAAACGACAGAAGCCCTATGTACATACGCATTACGCACTTAAAATCATTAGGATCTTCTGCAATAAATTTTTCTCTCAAGGTCTCAAGAGTAGGAATTCCTGCTTTTACCAATGGCTGTGCGCACAAAACAAATGATTTTCGACGTTTGTCCTTGAAAGGAATAAAATCAAATCCAAAAGCTTTATCTTTAGTAAAAGAAGGATTTCTTCCAAGATGATAGTCTCTTTCTTCATTTAACCGGCTTGACGCATTTTTAACAAACTTGATCCCTGAGTCTAAAGCAGCTATAAATTTAGCCTTAATTACAGGAACTTCCTCTAATTTAATTCCCTCTGCACTTAAAACTTCGGTAATTTGTTCCCGTTCCGCTGGTTTAATTTTTCTTTTTTTTAGTATAGCTAGGGGATCAGAGTTAGAGTTAGAGTTTACAATCAGATTTTGGTTTTTCTTTAACACATTATCAGCAAATTGGGCTCTTTCATTTATTTGTGATAATTTATTGAGCTGTCGAGTTGACTCTTCATTTTTATTAGTTTTTTTCTGTAGTCGTAGACGCAATGCATTTTCTTTTTCTTCTCTACTTTTACCAGCATTAGCTTCTATGCTTATGAGTGAACATCCTAGCATCAAATAAACTACAAATTTCATAACCACTCTCCTTAATAATTAATCATTAACACCATTAGGCCTTATTACAAAAATACAAAAAACCTTGTAAGGAATTGAAGAACAGCAGTTTCTTTAAAAGTAAGATTGAAGTTTAATTCTTCAACGCCAACTATTCCTATTTTGATATATAATAAGTTTTTTTTATTGATTCCAATAAAAAATTACAAAATGCTAAAAATAAAAATAACTTATTCATATTATTCACAAAATTTTATTTTAACCATTACCTTTTCTGAATCCGTACCTACACGGATATGACACGGAGTGGATGAAGATGTTTTTTTCAAAAACTGAAGGGAACCTAATGAAAAATAAAAAGAGGAATATGTGTTAATCTTAAAAGATCTTTTGTACAAGATCCCCTAAAGAAATGGCTAATTCCTCCATGACCAAAAGCCCCCATAACAATTAAACAAGGCTTCAGATCGTCCATCAATTCAAGGAGTGATTTTGATGCTTTGTGGGAACTTGTAATGGGGTGTAGATGGGTTGTTACACCATGGTTTTTGCAAAGCTTTGCCGCAATATTTACATAATTCTGTGCCTCTTCTTCATCTGAACTTACGGTCACGATATGCACAGTTTTTCCTTTAAAAATTCCAATAAGCAGCGCCATATGAAGAGCACGTGAAGATGCAAAAGTTCCATCAAAAGCGACAAAAACATGGGGACTATGTTGGTTAGGAAGATCAGAACTGGTGACAATAATGGGACGAGGATTGTCTTTGAGAATTTGTTTAATAGAAAAGGTTGTTTCTTCAGTGGCATTAAAGTGAAAGTTAGCCTCTTTACCCATGATAAGAATGTCATGTTCCGTAAGAAACTTCTCAATTTCATAGGTAGGAACACCTGCTGCATCAACGATCGAGCAGGTTATTTGATGGCTTTTACAATACTCAACAAAAGTTTTTTCAAGTTTATGCACGTGCCTTCTGGCATCTTGCAAAAGCTGCGTATCCAGCTCCACTTTAAAGGCGGCACCTCCTAAAGGAATCGCTTCAGGAGCTACGATCCAGGGTTCATCCAAAATACCAATGCCCGTCAGAGACGCGTTGTGAAGCTTAGCAAGATGGATGCCCAATTCTTTTGCAGATTCGCTCGACTGAGAATTATCGAGCGTTACAAGGATACTTTTTATCACTATACTTCTCCCTTTCGTGGTTTGTTATTTGTCATACAATAAGCTTATCATATCTAAAGGAAAAACACGTCAAAAGAAAAACCACTACATCCCCTTTGAAATGACCGTAAAACAAGTCCTTCTTTACCTCAAAGCGTAACGTTTTTTTGCTCCGCAAGTTTAGCAGCGTAAAGCTTAGAAAGACTTTTTACAGCACATATCCATGATAAACTTACAAAAGCAATAATGCCAAACAGATAAGGAGCAATGGAAAGCTGACTCCCTGTCGTTAGCGTCAATAGAATAAATTGAATCATCCCACCTCCCGACTTTCCGAGACGTCCACCGATAACATCAACAGCCGCCTTCCCTTTTACTTTTAATTCTTGTTCAAGGGGAATGTAAGCCATTTCCTTTGTGGGATCAAAGAGAGAATACTTTGTCCCCTTACTGAGAATATTTTGAATGGCACCAATGATCACAGCCATGAGAAGCGACGTTACACCCAGAAAAGCTGCAATTCCATCAAGATTATCTTGCAAAAGCACAAAAGCAAAAAAAGCAGCACTAGTAACTAAAACCATTATCGGGGTAATAATCGCTCCTGCAAACCATCCAAAGCGACGAATAATGCCTTTTGTTATCAAAATAAGAACGATTGTTGCAATACCTGTGCAATAGGAAAAACGCCCCATAAATTCAAAATAATCATTAGAGTTGGGGAGATAGGCCTTAAGTTGACTTTTCCAAGTTACGTCCATAAGATTCATCGAAATCCCAAAGCTGAGCAGAAGAATGGCCATTAAGCCCAAGTATTTAGACGAAAAAATATACCCTAGGCTTTCTCTGAAAGAAAGCTTTGGACGATTATCGTCCTTTGTCTTTTTAACACTTTCAGCACCCGCATAATAAAGAGGATCCGTTAAGACATATCGATTCATCCACCAATAAATAAGGAGAATAGCCACACATACTGTGACAACTGCTATCATCATATAAGTGAGGCTCATTCCCCAAGCATCAGCATCAGAGGCACGATTCTTATTTAGGCCTGCTAACCATTCCACGCTCGTGCCTGCAATAATTAAAGAAAAGTTCCCCATAAGACCAAAGAATGAATAAAAGCGCTTGGCCTCATTAGTTCGCGTAATTTCATTAGCAAATTGCCAAAAAAGCAAAGAAACAACGACCACTCCCCACAACTCTGCAAGAATATAAAAAATGGCATAAGACCAAACACCATAGAGGGAAATAATCCACTTAAAATGTGGATAGGTCTCACGTAAAACTGCAACTGATTCAAGAGGAGGATGTAACAACTGTGTATGAGGATAAATGATAAAAGCAAAGGCCCCAAAAAAAATGAGGAAGGGAATCAAACATGCATAAAAAAGGTTTTCTCGATTAAGATTATTACTTAGCTGAGTATAACCAAAAAAGAAGAGTACCGCACACACCATAACACATGGCTTTAAAAAAGTTATAACTTCAGCCCCACAAGCAGGAGCAGTAATAATGAGAGCATCTTTTGTATTTCGTAAAATTGTATAGTTAAAAAGGCAAAAAAACATCAACATTCCCATTGGCAAGAATTTTTTGAGCTCCTTGTTTTGAATAGGCCACAGAGCTGTGCGAAGCTTAGAAAATTCTGGATTTTGAGAAGACATCATTTAAAACTGAGTTGTGATGTTTCATCTATTCTATACCTCTCTCCAAAAAAAATGTCACCATCTCCTCTGCCTTGGTTTTTAAATATTTCCAGTTGAAAATTTTTCAAACTTAGTCTGAATTCTTTGTCTGTGAGGAGAATCTGTTGGAAAGTGGATTTTTACAACATCAAGAGCCTGCCCTAAATAAGATACCGCTTGCAGTTGCAAATGCTGAGAGTATTGAATGTCTCTTCTGTTTTTTGCATTAATCGACTTTTTTAAATATATTTCTCCCAAGATTTCTAAAGCTACATATTTATCAGGATATCTATTCTTGCAGAATATATTTAATGCCTCACCTATAATTTTTTCAGCCGCTTCCAAATTACCTTCCTGAAGATAAAGTTCCGCTAAATGTTTTAAGACAAAGCCTGCTTCAACATGATTTTTGCCATAAGTATTTTCAAACACGATCAAATTTTTATTCAATAATTCCTTAGCCTTTTCATAATGTCCTTGTTCCCTATAATAAACACCTAGATGGACGAGGGCGCGGGCAACAAATACGTGATCTTCAAGAAAGTGTTCACTGCAGATTGCAAGACTTTCATCTAAAAGTTCCTTGGCTTTTTTATAATCTCCTAACTTTAAATAGACATTCCCCAAATTCCCACAAACCCAAGCAGCACCGACATGCTTTTCAGAGTATTTTTTATATATTGTAAGACTTTTTTCAAACAAATCTCTTGCTGTCTCATACTCTCCTAAGTTTTTATGAACACTTCCTAAGTGAGCTAAAGATCGAGCAAGCCCAACACCATTTTCTGGATATTTCTCATAAATTACCCGACTTCGCTCAAGCAGCACTTTTGCTTCCGCAAAATTCCCTAAGCCATTGTGAACAACGCCTAAATATCCTGAAGCTCGCGCTAAACCAATGTGATCTTCAACATTTTTTTTGTAAATTACAAAGCTCTGCTCAAATAATTCTTTAGCTTTTTCATAATCACCTAAGCCTCTGGAAACATTCCCTAAATATACCAAAAAATGAGCAATTTTATTATGGTTTTCGTGGTCACATTGTTTCAATTTTGCAAGGCCGTCGATCAATAACTTCCTTGCTTTTGTAGAGTTACGTAAATAATAATAAATGCAACCAAGTTCACCACTGATTGATCCTGTGTTCTTATCATTTAATAAATTATTGTGGCTTAAAAATTGCTCAACATGCCTGTATAAACTTTTCATTTTTGTAAAGTCTTCTTTATCAACAACATCACTCATATAAATACCTAGGATATTTGCAATAGCCTGAGTTGAATTTTGATTCTGTTGCAAATCTACTGTTTTTGTTAAATAAGCTAATATTATCGCTTGAGTGCTTCGATGAATCGAAAAACCTAAGTCCAGATGATAGGCAGTAGAGATTTCATTTGTTATCAGAGAATGTTTTTTTAAATGATAAACAAAGCTATCAACAACATGCGCATCCTTATACTTAATGAGCAAATCTCTTGGAATATTTTGAGAATCCAGAAGACTGATAAAAAGTAGCAAATCTTTAAAATCAGGATTTGTATCAATAAGATGCTTTAGAGATAAGGTAATAATACCATATCGTGTTTTGGAATAGTCCCCTGCTTCTTGTAAAATTGTTTTTTGTACATTTAAAAAATCCATATTGTATTTCAGCATATTTTCTAAATAATTTTTGTAAGAAACATGTGTGGTTTTCAAATAGTACGCTGCAACTGAGACATCTAAAGGAAAGGGAGGAATTTCAATTAAAAAGTTTTTAGCTTCGTTTACTTGGGCTGGCGAAAAAGTAAGAGCCCCACCGTTATTCATAATTTTTATAAAAAGATTTAATTTTTGTTCTGAATTTAACTCATTTACGACAACAGAACTGTCAACATAATTATTATTTTCAATGTTACTATCTTGAGTGGTTAGTATAATTCTTCCTTGTCCCCACTTTCCAGGATCCTTAGGAAAATATTTTTGGATATCAGTAAATTGTTTTACGTTATCATAAATTAAAAACCAATTTGAATGAATTCTTAGCTTTTCTTTTACAAATTGAACAACTTTTTCTTCTCGATCCATCGAGTTCTTTATTTTTAGGATTCCCCTTAATATTTTTTGGTCTTTCTCTGTTGTTGAAAGTGCTTGGGCAAAACTTTCAAATGATGCATTTAAAGTTTCTTTTGTTTCAGCATTAATTTCCCAAAGAACTTGTACGTTTTGCTCACTCATATACATTCGTGCAAGGGTTGTTTTCCCTGCTCCCCCCATACCAATAAGGGCAATCGTTTGAATCCCACTGCGATCTTTAAATCGGTCATTAATTTGCGTAGTTAATTCAGGACGGTTAAGGATGACTGATTGTGTAGGAACCTCCAAGTCAGATCGAATAGAAATCCTTTCTTTATTGTCTTGAACTTCCTCAGTACTGGCAGTTTGAATCCAGTTTTCATCCTTGCTCCTTTCACCATTTTTTTTAAAGTGTAAGACGCCCATTATTACAAAACTCAAGAGAAAAACGACCAAGAGAGAGTACCATTTTTTATGATGTTTATTAGAATTTCTAATAGGAGTATAATTAATTTCCCCATTTGCTAACTTTCTTGCTTCTAAAGGGGGAAGAGGGTCTTTAGGATCAACAAAATCCTCCATAACATGGAATTGTTTTTTAAATTCCAAATAAATACTATTAAAATTAGAGTCAGAAATTATTTTATTTAATATTTCAAAAACTAAGAAATAATAATTTTTTTGATCTCCCTGATCCAGGCAGTTAACATCTACATATTCCTCAAGAACTTTTACAGGTCCCTTCTCTGCTGGCATAAGCAAGAGAACACAATTTTTATTGTGTGAAAGCAAAGCAGATTCTTGCATTTCTCCAGTCTGAATTGGCGAATTAAAGGGGGCAATATGTAGGATAAAACTGTTTTTGTGAGATTTATCTATAGAATCAAAAGATTTTCGGACGTCTATAGAGACCGTAATTCCTGCTAGGCTCAAAGCTGCTTTCAAATAGTCTCCTAAACAGCCTTGTCCATCTTGCTCCAGATCATTGATTATTGAACAGGAAAAACTGACTTCTTTGCTCAGCTTAGCAACTTCTCTTAGGGATTTATTAAAGACAGCCTGCGCCAACATGGCTGTGTAATAGTTCCTTAAAAGGGGAAGTTTATCTGATCTTTCAATAAAATCGATAATGCTTTCTCGTGAATTACAGCCAAGCTTTAGCATTATGTTATGGCTATGATTTTCAACTGTTTTTGGCGATATAGAGAAAAAGGAAGCTGCTTTTTTTACCGATCTTCCACAGACAAAAAACGTAATGATATCGATTTCTCTACGTGTGAGTTTTATGCCATTTATTACTTTTAAGTGTTGAGAATAGATATCTTGAATAAGGTTTGTGTCGTTATTTTGCATGGTTAATCAGGCAAATCCCCACTTTAAAGAGATAAAAACACATAACAGATAAGTTACTTTAGAGATCAGATATGTTCTCCACAAGTTTAAACATTACTTTTGTCCATATTACTCTAAAAAAATTCCCCTAAGGGCATCCCCTAGGGGAATTTTCAGGATAGAAAACTTAAATAAGTGCCTCCATTCTTTTCCTTAATCTCGATACTGACAAAGAAGCAATTTTAAGTTTGTGAGAGAGCAAAGTGGTTTAATATGATGTTCTTTGGTTAAATTTAGGTAGTTAACATCATTGTTTGGTCGATATACCTCCGATTGAAAAGTCGGAGGGTTTTTTATTATTACACATTTTCATCTATAAAAAATATCCTCTTCATTCTTAAAAAGCATCTAAAATTATTCAAAGATTTTTCCCTTGGGTACCCTTCTTAGGTGAACTTCCAGGATAGCTAAAGTATACACTCTCAAACATTCTCTTGATCACGGGTCGTACTGGTTTTCTAAAAATTGCAGAGTCAGCTCGTAAAAAACCTAAAGTCATTTTTAAAAAGGAGCCCACCATGAGACAAAAAAACACAGTATTTCAAAATAGAAAAGAAAATAAATTATATTTTTTAATATTATTAATTGGCTTGTTATTGTTTTATTCATCTGAACTATTTGGAGAATTTCCAGATCTAGAAGAAACACCGCTTGGTTTTTACACGAGAAGCTCTCGTCCCACAATAAGTCCTAAAAAGCTGCCAAAAAAATATTTACTTAAAACAACGCCTGTTAAAAATCAGGATCCATTAGGAACCTGCACAAGTTTTGCTGCGAGTGCTTGTGGAGAACATTACCACCGAAAATTGTTTTCTGAGGGTGAGTTCACTGTTTTAGCCGAAACTCACCTCCCACCAAGTGCGGGCGGAGATTGTAAGCCAGGATTGTATTTAGGACACGCTCTTAATGTAGCTCAAAAATATGGGTTTGTTGATGAACAAAGACTGCCCTATGAAAGCTATCTTAGCTATGTCGCGCAAAAAAATAACATAGATCCACGCTCTAAGGATTGGAAAAACAAATTAAGGCGAGACGATCAACCGATTATCTGCAAAAAAGTAAACGCACGAACGTCCCCAAAAACAGCCTACAATGCAACAATGATAGAAATAGGGGCGGATTTGCAACTTTTAGGCACGAGCGAAGATTACGGGTATTTACTCCCTCGAACTTCTGTGATTCATCACATTTCTAAAAAATGTTTAGGTCACACTCTACTAGGCGAACAAACGCAAGAGCCTTGCATTGGCATCCCTGCACAGGCAGATATTGAATGGGTAAAATATGAACTTGCTAAGAGTCATCCGGTGGCAATGGCCGTTTCTGTTTTTGAAGGATGTTGGACTACGTCTACGATAAGTATGCCCAATGTAAGGAGTAAATACATAGGGTCTCATGCTGTTGTTTTGACTGGGTTTGACGACATAACCAAAAGATTTACGCTGAAAAATAGTTGGGGAGAAAAGTGGGGAAAGTTTGGATTTGGAGATATTTCCTATGATTATGTTAAATTGTACTCTACAGAATTAGTAGCTGTTGGCAGATAGGTAACTAACTTATTCCTCCTGAAGCTCTTTCAAATTTTCATACCACTGAAGAGCTTCAGGATTTGCGAGAACTTCCTTGTTTTTTACAGGGCGACTATGAATAACTTCCCGCACTGCAAGTTCGACAATCTTCCCATTTTTTGTCCGTGGGATATCCCCAACTTGTATAATTTTACCTGGCACATGACGGGGAGAAGCATTCATACGAATTTTTTTCTTAATCAGCTCACGTAAGTCCGATGTTAAGCTTATCCCTTCCTTCAGCTTTACAAAGAGAATGACCCGAACATCTCCTTGCCAGTCTTGGCCAACAACGATACTTTCTAAAACACCAGGCACTTGTTCAACTTGTCGATAAATTTCAGCGGTGCCAATACGGACACCCCCGGGATTTAGAACCGTATCAGAACGACCATAGATAATGAATCCTTCATGTATTGTATGCTCAGCATAGTCGCCCTGACACCAAATTTGTGAAAACTTTTCAAAATAAGCCGCATGATATTGTTGATCGTTCTCATCATTCCAAAAGAAAACAGGCATAGAGGGAAAAAAAGTCGTACACACAAGCTCTCCCTTTTGTCCCCTGACAGAACGACCTTCTTCGTCAAAAACTTGAATGTTCATTCCAAGTCCAGGAGCCTGAAGTTCCCCCCTCCAAACTGGATTTATGGGATTACCTAAAACAAAACATGAAAGGATATCCGTTCCCCCTGAAATAGAAGCTAAACAAATATCAGAGGCAACATGCTCATAAACAAAATCAAACCCTTCTGGAGCGAGAGGAGAGCCCGTAGAAGTTATCATCCGGAGGGAGGAAAGATCATACTTATTTTTCGGATGAATCTCAGCCTTTTGCAAAGCATCAATATATTTTGCCGAGGTTCCAAAAAAAGTCATCTTTTCAGCTTCAGCATATTGCCACAAAATGTGCCCTGCAGGAGATCCATCATAAAGCAAAAGTGTAGCTCCTGAAGCCAATGCAGAAACTTGCCAATTCCACATCATCCATCCACAGGTCGTGAAATAGAAAACACGATCCCTAGGCTTTATATCACAGTGAAGTTGATGCTCTTTTAGATGTTGCAAAAGCGTCCCCCCCACGCCATGGACAATGCATTTAGGACGACCTGTGGTCCCAGAGGAATACATGATAAAGAGAGGGTGATTAAAAGGAACCTGAACAAAATCAATTTCTTCAACATCCTTAAAGATCGTCAAAGCATCGTCCCAGCGGCTCAAAAGCGGATGAGAAGGAAGAGACAAGGGTTGATCTCCATAAGGAAACACAATAATCTTTTCAAGGCTAGGGAGCCCTTGGCAAATTTCATCAATTTTGCCAAGGCAGTCAAAGGGCTTACTATTATAATAATAACCATCTGCACTGAACATCACTTTAGGAGCAATTTGGCCAAATCGATCTATAACACCAGTCACACCAAAATCAGGCGAACACGATGACCATATAGCTCCTAAAGAGGTTGTCGCTAACATAGCTATCACGGCTTCAGGAGTATTGGGGACGTAGCCCACAACACGATCTCCTTTTCCGACGCCAAGAGATTTTAAATAGGCGGCTATTTGAGCAACGGTTTTATAGAGCTCTTTATACGTAAAAGTACGCTTCACTTTATCTTCTCCCCAAAAAATAAGGCAGAGTGTCTCTAGAGAACGTGACCGTAATAGATTTTCCGCATAATTGAGTTGTGTATCCTTAAAAAACTGCGCCTTGAAAAGACCATGAGGAGCATGAATTTCTGCAGACCCTTTCACTGATGTTATAAGGCCACAGAAATCCTCTACTGCCTCCCAAAAATCTTGAATATGGGTAATAGACCACTGATGCAACGCCTCAAATGTTGCGAGATTAAGTTGATGCCGGCAATTAATCTTACCCATAAATGAGGTAAGGTTAGCTTTTTGAACTTGAGTGGGTTTTGGCTTCCACAAGGGATTGTTTTTGCTTTCCATTTATCAATCATTGCTTATTTTTTAAGCTAGATCAAGCAGCTTGACTCACTTTTTACACGAAATTTCATGAACAAAAGAAAAAAATAACAGCCCTATAAAATTGACTGTCAGCCTTAATCGATCTATCATAATGGTATAAACAACACATAAAAGAAAAGGTGGTTTCATGCAAATTCAAATTACGGGGAAAAAACTTGACGTTAGTGAATCTCTTCGACGCCAATCAGAAGAAAAAATTCAGGATGTCTCTCAAAAGTATGATTTAAGACCCTTAGAATCTTCGATCACGTTTTCAAAAGATGGACCTTTGGTCAGATGCGATATTGAAATGCATTTAGGACGTGGCGTTTATGTTCGGGCCTATCAAGATACAAATGATGCATATTTAAGTCTTGATCAAGCGATCGATACATTTGAAAAACGACTGCGTCGTCACAAGAAAAAGCTAATCGATCACAATAAAAAAAGGGATGTGGTTTATGAAAAAACTCCTGCTTATCAATACGTTATTACTTCTGAAACAGACAAAGAAGTTGAACCAGATCACCCCCTTATTATTGCTGAGGTTAAAACAGAAATACCCGCTTTAACTGTGAGCGAAGCTGTTATGCATCTCGATCTTTCCGACACACAAGCTATGCTTTTTACAAATGTGGCTCATAACCAACTCAATGTCGTCTATCGTCGACCTGACGGAAATATCGGATGGATTTCTCCATCGAAGGATTCACTATCATGATAAAGCCTGCGAGCTTTTTTCTTGGGATCTTTCTTCTTCTCAATACGATGATGGCACAAGCTGATATTGAGTCACGAAAGAATCAAGCTGAATCTCCAAAAACAGTGATTATTGACATACCGTCTGACTTGCCTCCCTCTCCTTCAGCTGAGGCGATTGTGCCTCACCATCTCTTTTCTGATGAAACAACAGGATATGATGTGTTCCAAACAGTAGAGGAGCTGGAAGCAAGAATAAAAAAGCTGGAGGATAAGGTCACTGCTTTAGAACAAAAGCGTTCATAGCTTCTCTGAGAGCACATCCGAGGATGATGAGGCACTGTGAAAGGGTGCCTTCTCATTATAACCTATTTTTGTATACTTGTTTAAATAAAAAGTAAGGAAAAAGATGAACTTACCAAATAGTTATTTAAATATATTTTCTTTGAACATTGAAAAAGACAATCATTTCTCTCGAATAATTCCCTTTTTTCAACAAAAAAAACCCGATGTGATTTTGCTCCAAGAAGTTTTTTTAGAGGATATCCCTTTCCTTGAAAAGGAACTGAGAATGAAAAGTACTTTTGTACCGATGAAGACTCTCGTCTACAAGGAAGATCAAAAAACTTTAGGGGTAGCTACGTTTTCAGCTTTACCCGTAAAGAAGGCTTATCATACTTATTATTTTGGCACTGATGAAAATCTACCTATTGGCCCTGAAGGAAATCCTTTTAATACTGCACGAGCTATCTTAGTTACAGAAATTGTTAAAGATAACAAAACCAATCGCCTAATCAATACGCATTTTACATGGACTCCAGACGGCACCGACAGTGATCAACAGCATCAAGATTTACAAAATTTACTCCAACTTCTGGCAGAAATTCCGAGCTTTATACTTTGCGGAGATTTTAATGCACCCCGCGGTAAGGTGATTTTTAATAAGATTGCTGCAAAATATAAAGATAACATTCCTTCTCACATCAAAACGACCATTGATAAAACTCTTCATAGAGCAGGAGACTTACAGATTGTTGTAGATGGATTGTTTTCAACCCCGAATTATTCTGTCAAGTCTGTAGAAGTATTAGAGGGCCTAAGTGACCATTGTGCCATTTCAGCAAAAGTTTTTTTAGAAGAAGACAAAGAATAGTCCACATATAAAAAACAGATGATTTATGGTTTTAAAAGTGAACTTTCTATTAATTTTCTAGAAATGCTTGAATCTGGTGGAAGTTCTGGTAGGTTATTGAGGTTAAACCATTGTGCATCTTCTATTTCGTTGCCATCGATATGAATCTCACCTCGTAGATACTTAGCTTTAAAAGCGATCATAAAACTATCAGGAAAAGGCCAACTTTGACTTCCGAAATACTCTAATTCTGAAACTTCTAAACCTACTTCTTCTTTGACTTCTCTATGAACCGCAAGTTCAGCAGTTTCACCAATATCAATAAAACCTGCAATGGCACTGTAAACTCCCGGCTTAAAATGCGCCGATCTAGCTAATAAAATTTCATTGTCTTTTTGAATCAATACCATAATAGCTGGAGAAAGTTTTGGATAAAATGAAAGGTCACATAAACTACATTTCTTTTCGGTAGCATCAAGTACACTTTGAAGTTCAGTTCCGCATTTACTGCAATATTGAAGTCTTGTATCCCAAGTAGACCAATGAGTAGCGCGCAAAGCTAGCCACTTTATTTCTTCTTCTTTAGTGGAATTCACAAAGGCTTTTTCATTATATATATGGAACCCCTTATTTATAATTTGGGTGAATGGCAAATTGCTATGACATTTAGCAAATATTATTGATTTATCTAAATAAGCAGAACTTATTATCAGTTCTAAATTTTTTACAGTCTTTGCAAACTGTAAGAGGGGTGAAGATGTTTCACAATCTACGATAACTCCATCATCAGTAAAAAATATCGCAAAGTGTTCTGCATAGCCTGTGCTTAAAATATTTTTTTCGATCACATCCATATAAACTCAGTAACCTCGTTAGACTTCTCTTTGCTATCCTAAAGACTGAACATTGAGCAAGGTTAAGCAGCAGCAATTTAATCATTTAAAATAACTTCCCAACCATCAGCGATGGTGATACCTGAAATGATTTTTGGCAATCAATTTTTAACATCAAGGCTTAGCCAAGACACTGGCTATTTTATAAATTCATCAACGTTGAATGCAAGTTAAAGAGGAAGATAGTTGTTATTTTAAGAAAAACACAGAAGCAAGAGAAGTCATTCAATTTTCCCCCCACACTTCCTGCAACCGTTTGTCTCGACCGCAGGTATAGCGGTAAAATTTGTAACGAAGGGGATTTTTTTCAGCATAGTTTTGATGATAGTCCTCAGCGGGGTAAAAGTGAGAGGCAGGTTGTATTTCCGTTACAACGGGCTTTTGCAGGTGATTCTCTAATTTCTTTTTAGATGCTTCCGCTTTTTGTTTTTGGTCCTCATTTGCATAAAAAATAACGGCTTTATAAGAATCACCCTGATCACAAAATTGTCCAAAGGCATTAAAGGGATCAATATTGTGCCAATAAGACTCTAACAATTGGTCGTAGGAAATTTGAGTCGGATCAAACGTGACTTGAACAGACTCTTTATGACCTGTCCTCTCGGAAGAAACTTCTTTGTAAGTCGGATCAGGTGTGTGCCCCCCTGTGTATCCAACAATGACAGAAATAACGCCAGGGAAATGATTAAAAACCTCTTCTTCACACCAAAAACACCCCCCAGAAAAAATGGCAGTTTCTGCAGGTGAGGGCATAGATTTTTCTGTAACTGTCATAGAAGCACCTGTCATCAAGAGTAAAAAGGATATAAAATATAAGGTTACCTTCACGCGTTTATCCTTATTCCGCTAGAAAGGTTCTTTTGGGAGTTTCCCCATTTGGAACAAAAGTGAGAGCTACAGAGTTCATGCAATAGCGCTTGTCTGTGGGTGGGGGTCCATCGTCGAACACATGCCCTAGATGAGAGTCACATCTTGCACAACGAACTTCAACCCGTGCGCCTAAAAATCGATTGATAAGATTTGTTTCTTTAACCAACTCTATATGAGAAGGATTAATCGGTTCCCAAAAACTAGGCCAACCTGTTTTGGAATCAAATTTGGCAGCTGAACTATAAAGAGGGTAGTCACCTCCACAACAAGCACACATATAGGTGCCTTCCTTAGAGAAATTATCGTAAATGCCTGAAAAAGCTTTTTCTGTCCCTTTTTGTCGACACACATGATAAGCTTCCCTAGAAAGATTTTTCTTCCAGAAAGTATCCGGCTGGTGCTTATAATCCACGGCTAAAGTCTCCTTATTTTGAGTTACTGTCTCAACGCAATTGCATTTCTGTGGCCACAAGAAGATCCCCCCTAAAAATATTAAACATTTTAAGTATTTCATCCGTATGTTTTTCCCTTGAAACCATCTGAAAATTTAAATTAACTTTATTTTTATAGAATGTAGTTAAATTTATGTAAACATAAGGAAATTTTTTATATGGTGCAGAAAAATATTATAAAATGGCTTCCTCTTTTTGTTTTAATCTTGTTGCTCTTTTTATTTTACGGACTGGGCTTTGCGCCTTATTTTACGTTTTCAGGCTTGCAGCACTCTCATGACCTTTTAAGAACATGGGTAACTCATAATTATCTAATTTCTCTTTTCATATTTGCGCTTTTGTATGTAGTCGTTGCCGCAGCCTCTCTCCCCATTGCTGCTTTTTTAACGATTGTCGGAGGATATCTTTTTGGCCCAGTGATCAACCTTCTGATTGTAGACATTTGTGCAACGCTTGGAGCCGTGCTTCTTTTCCTTGCAATTAAAACAACCTTCGGCGAGATTTTGCAAAAGAAAGCAACACCTTGGATGAGAAAAATGGAAAAAGGATTTCAAAAGAATTCCTTCTCTTACCTCCTCTTTTTAAGGCTCATCCCTCTTTTCCCTTTTTGGGCAGTAAATATTTGTGCAGCTCTTTTAAATGTTCCCTTGAAAACTTTTTTACTGGCTACAGTGCTTGGGATTTTACCGGGCACTTTAGTCTACTCCTTTCTCGGGAATGGGCTTGAAGTACTTTTAAAAGAGGGGCAAACTCTCAATATGTCTACCCTCTTTAAACCCGAAATTTTCTGGCCTCTTTTTGGGCTTGCCTTCCTCTCTCTCCTTTCACTTGTCTATAAAAAAAGGAAAAACACAGATGAAGGTTGACATCTGCGTCATTGGAGCAGGATCAGGCGGTTTAAGTGTAGCGGCAGGAGCTGCTCAACTGGGCGCTTCCGTCGTCCTTATTGAGGGACGTAAAATGGGAGGAGACTGTTTAAATTATGGGTGCATCCCTTCTAAAGCCTTACTAGCAGCTGCTAAGAGAGCAAATATTTTTTCTTCATCTGAAGCTTTTGGCATTCAAAAGTCAAAACCTAAGATCAGTTTTGTGAAACTTCATGATCATATTCGCGACGTCATAGCCACCCTTGCACCTCAAGATTCAGTTGAAAGATTTAAGGCGCTTGGCGTTAACGTCATTCAGGAGAAAGCCCGCTTTCTCTCACCAACTCTCGTACAAGCTGGGCCTCACCAAATTGAAGCTAAATATTTTGTGATTGCAACAGGATCTTCTCCAGCTATTATCTCTCTTCCGGGAATTGAAACGGTACCTTATTTAACCAATGAAACAATATTTGATCTTAAGGAAAAACCTAAACATTTGATTGTTATAGGGGGAGGACCCATCGGGTGTGAACTCGCTCAAGCTTATCGCTTACTTGGTGTGAAAACGACAATCATAGAAGCCTTTACTCTTTTACCAAAAGAAGATCCTGAAATTGTTCGTATTTTCAGAAAACGTCTTTTATTAGATGGAATTGATATTTTTGAGGGTGCTAAAGTGCATTCTGTCTCTCAAGAAAAAACTTCCCTACATATTCATATTGAGCATGAAGACAAGAAAATTATTCTTCAGGGATCTCACCTTTTAATGGCCACAGGGCGTAAAGCCAATGTAACGGATTTAGGCCTTAAAGCAGCTGGCGTTCACTACACCCCAAAAGGAATTGAGGTTAATAAGCTTCTCAGAACCTCTAATAAAAAGATTTATGCCATAGGGGATGTAACGGGAGGATATCAGTTTACCCATATCGCTTCTTATCACTCTCAAGTCGTTATTAGAAACTGTCTTTTTCGTCTCCGCGCAAAAGTTAATTATCAAACTTTGCCTTGGGTAACCTTTACAAGCCCAGAGGTTGCCCATGTAGGGATGATGCCTCACGAAGTCCCACCAAATAGCCAGACGCTTCTCTGGCCTTATAAAGATTGTGATAGAGCTCAAACGGAACGGGAAACGGAAGGATGCATCAAAGTCACGACAACACGCAAGGGTCATATTTTAGGAGTTTCCATTATTGGAGCAAATGCAGGAGAATTAATTCTTCCTTGGGGACTTCTAATTGAGAAAAAACTTAAAATTCGAGCTCTTGCTGATCTTATTGTCCCCTACCCTACTCTGTCGGAAATAAATAAAAAAGTAGCAAGCTCGTTTTATACCCCCCTTCTTTTTTCCCCTCTTACCAAAAAAATAGTAAAATTTCTTTTGAAAGTCATCCCATGATCGAAGCTTATTTCAGACCCTTGTACCAAAAAATGCTGGGAAACCCAATGGCTCTTTTTTTGGGAAAATTTTTTTCTCCCAATGGAGTGACTCTCTTAAGCATCCTGACGGGCGTTGGCATTATCCCTGCTCTGCTTTATGATCAGGGCGCTTTAGCTTTTGTCCTCCTCATTCTTTCCGGACTATTTGATACCCTCGATGGAACAGTAGCTCGTCTTTATAAAAAGAGCTCTCCTTTGGGAACGGTCGCAGATATTGTTGGGGATAGAATTGTTGAGTTTGCTATTCTTTTAAGTCTTTTTCTTGTAGACCCTGACAGTCGCTCTTTAAATTGCTTTATCATGTTAGGAAGTATCCTGATTTGCGTCACTTCCTTCCTTGTTGTAGGTATTTTTTCAGAAAATACCTCTCATAAGAGTTTTCATTATAGCCCAGGTCTTATAGAACGGCCAGAAGCCTTCGTTTTTTTTGGGGCTATGATTCTTTGCCCAGATTTTTTTCACCTCCTCGCTATTCTATTTTCTTTTCTTGTTTTCTTAACAGCCTTTTTGCGATTAGTGGAATTTAAACGCTCCTGCTTTGTTTTGCGTAATGCTACTTCCTAATGCATGCAAAAATTTAATCTCTTAAATCAGCGCCTAAATCTTCATGATCTTGGATCAATATAGATTCCTGCGTGGTTTTGATAATGCAAAAGAATTGACATTTCTTAATTTTAAGTTAGTCTAATATTAACCTATGTGAGATAGGTTTTTCTTAACAAAGGAGGCGTTTAATGGCCGTTTCCCGTTATCTTGCATCTCTTAAACGTAAATATGCATATCTCAATACCTTAATTCAGGATGAGCTTTCACGCCCACTTCCTGATTCTATCCTTCTTTTTGACCTTAAGATAAAACGTCTGCATCTAAAGGAAAAAATTTACAGTCTGGTTTGAAGATTGCTCTCAATGACTAGCTCTTAAAAGCCTATGAAAATCTCTAGGCTTTTAAGAGAATATTCGTCTTATAGACGAGGCTCCGTGAGCAAATTTTAAGATCAGAGAAAGAGAATTATCTTATGACTGAGATCCTATAAGCTCATTCATGGTTCTTACATTGTAAAAGCATTCAATCGCGCAATAGCCGAGCCGCTTCAAGAGCACCATAAGTCAAAATACCAGAAGCTCCCGCTCTTTTGATGGCAATTAAGCTTTCTATAAATGCGCTTTCATAGTTAATCCAACCTTTTTCAGCTGCAGCTTTCAGCATGCTATATTCCCCACTCACTTGATAGGCAAAAAGCGGCAGAGAAAAAGCTTCTTTAAGTCGATAAAGAATGTCCAAATAGGGAAGCGCAGGCTTTACCATTAACATATCTGCCCCTTCAAGAACATCTTGTGCCCCTTCTCGTAAGGCTTCACGAGAATTTGCAGGATCCATTTGATAGGTTCGTTTGTCTGCTTTTCCTAAAGCCGAAAGTGACCCGAGAGCTTCTCGGAAAGGACCATAAAAAGCAGAGGCATACTTGGCAGAATAAGCTAAAATACGGGTGTTTTTAAAGCCGTCTTTATCTAATGCCTGACGAATAGCCCCAATACGTCCATCCATCATATCAGAGGGCGCAACCACATCAACACCTGCGTGAGCCAAAACAAGAGACATCTTGTTCAAAGCCTCAAGCGTGTCATCATTATCAACGTACCCATTACGCAAAACACCATCATGACCATGAGATGTATAAGGATCAAGAGCCACGTCAACCATAACGCCTAATTCAGGAAAGGCTTTTTTCAAAAGGCGTACCGCCTGACACGTTAGATTGTTGGGATTCCAGGATTCTTTTCCCTCTTCACATTTAAGAGTATTGTCTGTGTAAGGAAATAAAATAATGGCTCGTATTCCTAAATCACAAACAATTTGACAGAGAGGGGTCAATTCATCCAAAGCGTACCGATAAATACCCGGCATTGCTGAAATATCTCGGGGAGTGGTTTTCTCTCGAATAAAAAGAGGTAGAATCAGATCCTTAACAGAAAGTTGCGTTTCCGCGACAAGGTCTCGACACCAGGAATCCTGTCGATTACGTCGAAGGCGGCATTGGGGAAATTCTGCTGTCATCAATTTTCATGAACCCTTCTAAATACTCGTTGTGTCCTTAATCTAAAAATAGCAAAGGGTCAAGAAATAACCTGATTTTGTAAGCGTAATTTTGAATACCCGTCTCTGCGCAGAACTTGCTCTGACCTTAATTCAGTTAGCTCATACAGCTATTTGTTTATTTAATTATGGAATTTGGGATAAAGGGAAAATTCTTCAGACAACTTAAAGCGATTGCGCAAAGGTCTTACTAAACTACATTATTTTGCTTCTTGGGGCGCATTATTTCTGATTTCATTTTGCAAGTTTTTGATTACAACCATATCGAAATATTGCAATTTTTTATAGAACTCAAGTGACAGACTTTTCATTAAAGGTTATTTTTCTCGAGCCTAGAGGATCAAAAATTATGATGCGTTGACATCTCATGTGCCACGCTTTTTTCCCAAAATAGCTTTTACTATAACCACTGCAAATAAATGAAAGCTGGCTTTCCGATTGTATTTTAAACGGTTAGCCAGCTATAAGATGAGTTATTCGTTAATGCTATGGGCGTTTTACAGACCATTCATTTGCATTTCCATCCGTTTCCCGGCCATACACATGAATTCCTGACTGTGATTCACTATCTTTATCACCAAAGATGACTTCTTTTACTGTCTTTCTATTAGAGCGAATCGTGAAAGAATGAATATCACTCTTGCCACCCACAAAACTCAAATAGGTTAATAGCACTGATTCAGGCAAAAGTTCATTACGTACTAGTCTAGACCAGGCGGTGAGACTAAAAACTGTGTCCCTAAAATCCACAGAGGGTAGTAAGGTTCCTAACACAGTATAGCCTTTAATTTTTGGGTTGAAGATTCTAACCTCTGGGCCTTTCTTAGTTGTCCGGTGGTTAACAATTAGTTGATACCCAGCATCTTGAAGGTCCCCGTAAGACAATTCTATAGAAACGGCCGAGTGCCTATTCCTAGCATCTTCATATTCACCGGTTGTCCGAAAGGTATGGGACGCACCTGCAACAGATAATGAAGGTAGTTCAGGTTCACAAGGTATCCTTTCAACCTTCAGTAGCGACTTGGAAGAAACGTCTCCTTCTTCAACATGCCTTATTCCTTTTTGACTAATTTCAGACGCTTCTTCAGTTATCAAAGAAGGTTCTTTTTCTGGGTTGAAATCCATTACGAGTCGGCTGTTTCTTATCAACTTTTGGTGCTGGTGTTGCAAAGCTTCAACAAAAGGTATATTTTCCTCTTGATCGGCATCTTCACCAGCAAACCCTAGTATTTTTATATTATCGTAGAAAAACTCTAGCCCTGTTTCAACAAGAGTATTGTTCTGTATGTTTAAGCGAGGATGATATCCTTCTCCAGAGTCTACAGCAACTTGATAAAGAGGTGTTTTAGGAAGAGTAAAATATCGGGAATAATACTTATAAAAATCAGGAAGTTTCCAGCTTATTGTATATAAGTAGGGGTATTCCCATCTATCTTTTATCGCAAATACAAGTGGACAAGAAGATATATTAGCCGTAACCCCATCAAAGAGAAATCCTCCCAACAAAGTATAATTATAAGAGAGTTCCTTTGGAGCAATTTGGGTTATTGTTTCTTGATTTATCTTATCCAGATCGTATTGAAAGGGAAAGTCGATAATGTGTCCCACTTCTCTAATATTTCTTGCAGCGGCTTTAAGTTTAGGGCCCAATACTTCATGATCATTGTATTTTTCTGCAGCATCCACTAATTCTTCATCTGTAGCATGTTCAGAAAGTGGCGGTTTGCAATAGCTTTCGTCACAAAGAAAGGTCTTCAAGAAGTTAGTGTCCGCTAGCTTGCTGTCTGCTCTTGTCGGATGAGAGGCAAGAGTTTTTCCCCTCGTTTGTCCACCTTTCTCATATTTTATACCTGCCGACCCCCGATAAAAATTAATTTTACCTTCCTTTTGACTTTTTAGCTCATGAGAAATGGCTCTCAGAATCAAGGTTTTTGCAATTTTTTCTGATAGTGTTTTTTGAGTTGCCTTGAAGAGGTTTTTAGCCTTTGAAGGTGAGTCACCGCATTCTGCCTCGCAAATAATCCTTATTAGCTCTTCAGCTCTATTTAAAAAGTCTTTCTCTGTATAAGTAGAATAAATTTTATACATTCCAGGTGAAAGTGATAAGTATCGCTGGTCAACGGAGCTATAATTTTTGATGCCCGTAGCATTTTTGTCTCCCCATTGTGTATTTGTAAACGTGTCATTCATAAAATCAATATTATTAAGTAAATGCGCTGTGACTTCAAGATCGTAAAGAGTAGAAGGGATCTGAATAACAGAATAAGGTAAAGATACACTTTTAAGAGCTTGTTCGACAAAGGTGCTTTCTGGTGTACGTAAGAAGGTTCCCCCTGAGAATGTAGAGAAATGTTTTTCAATTTTTTCCAAATCTACCCTATCATTTTCTTCATACTGGTACTGCTCTTCCACGGCAATCCCTCTTTGTTTCAAAGCCCAGTCTTCTGGATATTTATCCTCATCAGGAGTCATAGTAGGAAAACTATTTTTGAAAAGGCAGGCAATAACTTTATTTTTAGTTTCATTATCTAGATCAAGAGGGACATCAACAAGTAATGTTGCATTTACAAGAGAAGTGGTTGAAAAGAAAGATACACTTAGAGCTAAAATAAATCGATTCATGCTACCCTCGATAAAAATATAATTTAATTAAACTAACTGAATTTAACTTTTAAGTAGGAATCTTTTTTTATTTTGTCAAGTCTCCTTATGCTAAATTTTAATTTAGTATTTTACTTGCTTCATGATTAACAATAAAAAGAACAAATTTTAGATCATAAATAAGGATTTTTCATATTGAAAGTGTGGGTAAGACCCACGGCAGACAGCTTTGGTAAGCTTTGCCCTCAAGATTTAATTCTCTTCCCCTTCAGAAGGCTGATCTACTGGAGCTGCCAGAGCTTGACTGATAGATTGGTTTAGGCCGTGTAGGAGCGAGGAAGAAAGCACCCCTTGCTGACGAATCTTCATATGTTCACTGGGCTTTAAAATCAAGTTTACGGGAAGATTACCATCTATATTTTTTAATTGAATCCTCTGCAAAGACCTACTTTCAAGACTTTGTGCAATATTGATGTCACCCACAGAAATTCCTTCTTCAAGTAAAAATTGAAGCGATCTATTATACAACCCGAGATGGAGCCCTCCTCTTGCTACGGAAGCTTGATCTAAACCACCTTCTTTGAAAGCCACTGATATGTCCAAAGGAAAGGCTCTTTTTTGATCAAGAGAGAGGGCCCATATCGTTATAGGTTGGCGGATCATCAAACAAAAAGCCTCAGCCGCCTCAAATAAAGGAAAATCTGTATTCATGAGAGATGTTATATACTCAGCGAACTTTTCTTCGCCTACAGGCTCAGGTGATTGACTCTCAATAAAATTTTGAGAATTTTGTATGGCCGCTTTCATACATTCTTTAAAAACATCTCGAAGCTTTTGAGCAATCTGACCTTCTCTTGCTTCACGAATCAGACACGAAAGAAAGTCTTTTTTGCTAATTTGAATGGCAGAAAAAAAACTATCTTCAGGGAAAAGCCAAAACCTTAGGAAAGTTCTTTCGACCTCTCCCTTTTCGTTTTGAACAATAACTTTTCTGTCTTCATCATCCCCGTTAACAAGCTTCCCCCCCTTAAGAGCACCCTCTACAAATGGCCAAAAATCATCATGCAGGAATTCATGTTCAGACTCTCCTAGCACTCCCTCCGTCTTCAACCCTTCACGAATTAAGCTAAAAACTATTGCTCTTTGCATTAAGCCTAAGACGCGGTTAAGGGCGGGTTCCAAAATCAAATAATTGAGAGAACTACTATATTTATCTACAACATCAAACTCACATAATTGGTCAAGGTAAGTTTTGGCTGTTGTGAGAGCCTCGTGTTGAGCGGACGCTTCACCAAAAATTTGTAATTGTAATAAATTGGAAAGTGTTTTCCTTTTATTGTCTCTTGATTGCAAGAGTAACTTTACTCGTTTTTTTGTGGTAGGAAGTTGAAGCGCCTTCCTTCTTTCAGAACTGTCTTTTTTGGCATTCCAATATTGAGTGATGAAATCTGAATTCTCTACGTTTATTGCTAGGTTTTTAACTGCTATCACTTGCGCCTGCAAAGCTGTTAAAAGCGATTCGTCGTCTGTATGTGCTTGGCTTACAGCAAGCCTTTGAAGTTTTTGAGCCATCTTTGTTTCTTTTTCATCAGCAAGATTTTGAGGGTCAAACCCTGCATTTAAAAGAGAACTAGCTGAAAGAACATAGAGAGTTACAAGTGCATAGTAACGTTTCATTAGCGTCCCCACTTTAAAAATTTAATTGAATTTAATGTATTGATTTTTTGTATAGGCACAGTCTTTTTGTTTGTAAAGGAGTATCTAACCTCAACTTTATCACAGACCTGTTTTCTAAAAAAAGCTGAGGTTTTCTAATAACGTAGGAATCGAAGACAAAGAGCAAAGCAGACCAACCAGACTCACTTCTGTCTAAACTTACACATCATAACCCTAAATTTAATAGCGGTACCCTCCATTGAACAATAATGAGGATACCCCCTCTGTTACTTTATAGACAAATCTATGTTCCAGATCGCTACGATGTGACCAATACTCACCACCTCTCGAAGAGAGTCCAATTATGAGCTTGATGGGTCAAAGCTTTGCTCGGATCTTCAATCTGTAATCTTAGGTTTTCTGCGCGGGTTTTTAAGCTACTTATATATTGACCCCTTTCAGATTCCTCTGGAGAAACAGCGCGTACAATTCCAATACACTTAAGAGCACTTTCTTTTTTTCCAGCAAGATAATATGCTGAACCCATTTTATACGTTAATTCAGTACTTACCAAAAGATCTTCAGATTCTTTATGTGCATCTTTGAAAGTTCTAGCAAGGGCAAGTGAGCTCTTTTTCATTACCTTGAGATATTGATCATCATCTGTGCTTAACAACTCAGGAGTTCTCGTTAATCCAATGACTAAATTGACAATTTGTTTATGATAATATTCTCTTTGATCGG
Source organism: Alphaproteobacteria bacterium (assembly GCA_017992885.1). GTDB lineage: Bacteria > Pseudomonadota > Alphaproteobacteria > UBA9655 > UBA9655 > UBA9655. The sequence continues at coordinate 85,032 of JAGONT010000002.1, read as the reverse complement.
GGGTTGTTAAACCTTGTAATCCTTCTTGATATAAAGTGATGGCGTCCTTTCCATTATTATAAATATGGTACCTTGCCACGTTGGTGTCACTTAAGCCCTCTAAGATATAAGCACCATAGGCAACCGTTAACAAAGAGCAGACCTGTGCCTGAGGTATGCAGTCTTTGTGAAAAATCACATCCGATAAGGGTAAAGGAAGATCTGATACTGATTTAATAAACTCTGTGGATTTCTTTAAGTCCTCTAAAAGCCTTATGACCGACGGACCAGCACGTAATTTTTTGTGATAATCACAATCAGGCTCTGTAAGCTTAACCCCTAAGGTTGCAAAACCTCGATAAGCAAGCTTGATTCGAACTTTTGGGTCATTGTATATTTGCGCAAGTTCATGACACTTATTGGCCAATGCTATGGCAACCTCTCCATCCCACTGTATTTTTAACATTTTGCTGAGATACAAGATACTAAAAGGTGTATCACTGTTAATCTGTTCAGAAAGACCACGCCATGTCTTTACAGCTTCTTGTTTTTCTTCCTCAGTACACAGGCGGTTCTTTTTTTCTTGGTTTTGTAAGTTTAAAATTGTTTCTTTTGTTTCTTCATCCCGATTTTCCATGAAATTGGCATAGAAATTTTTAGAGTGAGAGCCATATTTTAAGAAATAATCAAATTCATCTTCCCACGTTGAAGGCGCAGCTTGAGCACTCTGCAACGAACGTAAAAACGATTGAAATAAACTTATTTTTGACCATATTCACACCTTTTTGTTAATGACAAAGACAAAGTAAATTTATATTCTATTAGGCTTACTTTACTTTGTTTAGAGGAAGCAGCAACTCATGCAAAAACTCTAAGTAGATGAGAAAAAATAAGCTTATTGACCAATCACACACTTGAAAAATGTGTTTCTATACCTTACTTAAGAATAAAATTAATTTATCGAGAATGAGTATGTTTTATAGATTTTTAAGTTTCATTTTGTTTGTTACGTTTATTTTTCCTTCTGCAACATACTCTGCACCTACTGGAGCAGGTGTTTTGCCTCTTTTTGATGATGGTACTGTTCTTCTAGGAAAAGAAACGCGCTATTCAAATAGACTTCACAAGAACATTCAAGTGTGGTCTGATTTTGGCGGTGGCAGCGACCCAAAAGATGGAAGAAACCTTGCTAAAACTGGTGCAAGGGAAGGAAACGAAGAAACCGCCAACACTTTCACATTTACTCCTAATCAAGTTGCAAACTCTCCCTATACAGATCACAACCATCCCTTAGGGGGTTCTTATCGTATGTATTATGTCAAAGTACATGGTCCAAAACCTTCAATCACTGACATTCAAAAAAATGCCCAAAAATTAAGGTGGAGAAAAGTTGAAAAATCAGAGTGGAAATATGTTTCTGCGCAATCCCTTTTGAAGGCCGTCAATACTTCCTTTTATCCCACTCTTCTTCCAGGTACAAATGAAGAAATTTTTGCTCCCACACTTGCAGGACTGAAGCAAGCAACCGCGCAATCGGTTCTTCGGAACCTCATCCATTCAGCTAAGAAAAAACCTGCACCGGTTAAGACTCCAGCGAAGAGGAAACCCACACCAGTTAAACCTCCTTCAAAGAAGAAACCTACACCAGTTAAACCTCCTGCGAAGAGGAAAACCACACCAGTTAAACCTCCTGCGAAGAGGAAACTCACACCAGTTAAACCTCCTGCGAAGAGGAAACTCACACCAGTTAAACCTCCTGCGAAGAGGAAACTCACACCAGTTAAACCTCCTGCGAAGAGGAAACCTGCGCCGATTAAGAAGACTGCAGCGAAGAAGAAATCTTCGCGAAAAAGAAGATAAAACCATAAGTTTCAAAGAACTGAATTGCATCGCTCCGCGCGCAATGACGAAAGTTTTTGTCATTGCTGCGAGACCCAGTCAGGAGCCGTGGCAACCCAAGAATTTCATACAAAAGGCTGTCAGATTTTTACGAACGCTACTGCGCTAGTCCTCTCCCATTTTCAAGGCAGCAAGAAAAGCTGACTGGGGAATTTCTACATTGCCTATCTGGCGCATCCGCTTTTTACCCGCTTTTTGCTTTTCTAGCAGTTTCCGTTTGCGGGTAATATCCCCCCCATAACACTTTGCAGTCACATCTTTACGCAGAGCCGAAATGGTCTCACGAGCAATTACTTTGGCCCCGATGGAAGCTTGAATAGCAATTTTAAAGAGTTGTCTAGGAATGAGCTCTTTTAGCCTAGTACAAAGCCCTCGCCCTCGACTTTCGGCATGAGAACGATGGACAATCGTCGACAGAGCATCGACCGGATCCCCATTGACAAGTACGGATAGCTTCACAAGTTGACCTTCCTCATAGCCATCCATTTGATAGTCAAAACTCGCATACCCTCGACTCACAGACTTCAATCGATCATAAAAATCAAAAACCACTTCATTCAGCGGCAAACGATAAACAACCATGGCTCTGTTCCCCACATAGGTCAGATCAATTTGCACCCCACGCCTCTCTGTACAAAGGGTCAAGACAGATCCTAAATACTCGTCTGGAACGAGGATCGTCGCTTTGATCCAGGGTTCTTCCATCTTGGCGATACGCACGACATCAGGCATATCCGCCGGATTATGAAGCTCGATCATGTCACCATTGGTCATATAAAGCTTATACACAACGCTGGGAGCCGTTGTGATCAAATCAAGATTAAATTCCCGCTCAAGGCGTTCCTGAATAATTTCAAGATGCAGCAGACCTAAAAACCCACAGCGAAACCCAAACCCTAAGGCTGCCGAACTCTCAGGCTCAAACATAAAGCTTGCATCATTCAGACGCAACTTTCCTAAGCTTTCCCTAAGGTGTTCAAACTCAGCAGCATCGGTTGGAAAAAGTCCACAAAAGACAACGGGAACACTCGGCTTAAACCCAGGTAAAGGAGCAGCCGCAGGGCGTTTGTCTTCCGTAATTGTATCACCCACATTGCAATCGCTCACTGCCTTGATGCCCGCCGTAAAAAAGCCCACTTCTCCAGGATGAAGGGCAGAAAGATTTTCTCGCTTGGGGGTAAAAACACCAACTTGTTCAACAGGATAAACAGATCCTGCATTCATCATTTTAATCTTCATGCCTGTCTTTAAAGACCCATCCACGATCCGCACTAGAATGATGACCCCTAAATACGCATCATACCAACTATCAATTAGCAAGGCTTTTAAGGGAGCATCCTTGTCGCCTTTTGGCGGGGGAAGGCGATGTACTAAAGCTTCTAGAACATCGGGAACTCCAACTCCTGTCTTGGCTGAAACAAGCAGAGCTTCACTTGCATCCAAGCCAATGACATCTTCAATCTGTTCTTTGACACGCTCGGGATCAGCCGCAGGCAAATCAGCTTTATTCAAAATTGGAATAATTTCATGATTATTATCAATTGCTTGATATACATTTGCCAATGTTTGTGCTTCAACACCTTGGCTGGCATCCACAACCAAAAGAGATCCCTCACAAGCAGCTAAACACCGACTTACTTCATAAGCAAAGTCCACATGACCCGGCGTATCCATCAAATTAAGCTGATAGGTCTCTCCGTTTTGAGCCTTGTATTTAAGGCGCACCGTCTGCGCTTTAATCGTAATCCCGCGTTCACGTTCAATATCCATGCTATCAAGGACTTGCTCTTTTTGCTCACGCGCGGAAAGACCGCCACACAATTGAATCAAACGATCTGCTAGAGTGGATTTTCCATGGTCAATGTGGGCAATAATGGAAAAATTTCGAATGTGACTTAAATTTGTCATTGGCGCAATTCTCCACCCGTATTTTCGGCAATTGAGGACATTATTTTTTGGGAAATTGTCTGGATTTCCTCTTCGGTCAAGGTATGGTCTTTGGGCTGCAGGCGCACACGGATGGCTAAAGATTTTTTGTGATCTGGTAATTCAAAGACATCAAACAGCGTCACTTCTTCAATAAGGGACGGTTCTGCTTTGCGTGCGGCTTTCATCAGGCTCTCACCAGGAACATCTTGAGGCACAACAAAGGCAAAATCCCGTTCAACCGCTTGATAAGGTGAAAGAGTTAAGGGAGGCTTTGCTGTTGCCTTTCTCTTGGACAATGGCAGCCGATCTATAAAAACTTCAAAGGCAACAACCGGCCCTTTTACATCAAAGATTTTAAGAATACGAGGATGGATTTCGCCAAAATAACCCAATATTTGTGACCCCAACTTCAATGTTGCTGAACGACCAGGGTGATACCAGGAAGGAGCCGTACGATCGCTTTGAGGCGTTACGTTCGCAAGATCTAAAAGAGCAAGTGCATCGGCCTTTACATCATAAATATCCGTGGGACGTTTTTTTTCACACCAATTTCCTGGGTGAAAAGCCCCTGCCCTTAAACCTGATGCCATCATATGTTGCCCTTGGGGTGTGGGATCAGAGTATTGAGGGCCTATTTCAAAAACCCCAAGAGATTCAACCCCACGATTTTGGTTATACAGAACAACTTTCAAAAAATGAGGCAAAAGACTAGGGCGCATCGCATCGAGATCTTGACTAATGGGATTAAGCAAAATTAAGCTTTCTGGAATTCCGCCAAAAGGTTTGGCTTCTTCCTGAGATATAAAAGACCACGTCACAACTTCCATGAGTCCACGTCCTGCAAGGCGATCACGAGCAACAAAGCGTCTGGCCTGCAAGGTAGTTAAAGGTTTTTGCACAGGCCTTCCTTCATAAGGCGTTGAGGAAATTTTATCATATCCTTCTATTCTTAAAACCTCTTCCACAAGGTCGACATCTTGCTCTACATCAAAACGCCAAGACGGTATAAGGACAGTTAGATGTTGTCCCTCTACTTTGATATGAAACCCCAGCTTTGTTAAAATTGCACGGGCTTGTTCTTGACTAACTTCTATCCCTGCGCGACTTTTAATTTGGGAAGGAGAAAAGGCAAGAGACTTTGTGACCTCAGGAGCCTTACCGGCAATCACAACTTCGCTCGCTTCACCGCCACAGAGATCTAAAATCATCTTCGTTGCCGCCTCAAGACCCGGTAAGGTTGAAGCAGGGTCAACGCCTCTTTCAAATCGATAACGAGCGTCACTTAAGATTCCCAATTTTCGCCCTGTCATTGCCGTACGAATAGGATCAAAAAAAGCAGACTCCAAAAAAACTGTCTGTGTTGCTTCATCGCACCCTGTGCTTTCTCCCCCCATAACACCGGCAAGAGAAATAACGCCTGAGTCATCGGCAATAACGGTCATGCCTTCTGCAAGAGTATAGGTTTTATCATCTAAAGCGTTAAAGCTCTCTCCAGCTTTGGAAAAACGAATACTAAGATTGCCTTTCAACTTATCTCCATCAAAGACATGAAGGGGACGAGCACGATCGTAAGCAAAAAAATTAGTAATATCGACAAGCGCTGAAATAGGCCGCAAACCGATAGCTTTAAGCTTTTGTTGGAGCCATACTGGGCTGGGGCCATTTTTAACACCACGAATCATTCTGCCCGTAAAATGAGGACAAGCTTCCAAATCGACATGAAGGGACAGGGAGCAAGGATAGGTCCCTTTTATTGAATCACCTTTTAAAGGAAGAAGGGTTCCGATTTCTGTTGCAGCCAAGTCTCTAGCAATCCCATAAACTCCTAAGCAATCTCCTCGATTCGGCGTAATGCTCACCTCAATAACGGCTTCATCAAGCCCAAGCCACTTTGCATAAGACTGTCCGAGAGGAGCTTCATGAGGCACTTCAATAATTCCTTCTTCAGCCTCTCCCAGTAAGAGCTCCTGGATCGAGCACATCATGCCAAAGCTTTCCACATCACGAACTTTTCCAACCTTAAGAACTTGCTTTGTGGAGGGAATAACATCACCAGGTCTGGCGAGCACGACTTTCAATCCCTTACGGGCATTGGCTCCGCCACACACAACTTGAAGCTTTTCTGTGCCAGTATCAACCTGACAAACTTTTAACCGGTCAGCATTAGGATGTTTTTCTGCGTCTATAATTTCACAAATAATAAAGGGAGCCAAGGCTTCTGCTTTGTTTTCAACTTTTTCGACAACAAGCCCCAGATCTGTTAACGTATCACAGATTTTATCGAGGGATGCCTCTGTTTTTAAATGTTCTTTTAACCAAGATAACGTAAATTTCATCCCTTACTCCCGCGTTTCCGGAGGAAACCCATAATGGGAAAGCCACCTTAAATCTGATTCAAAAAATTGGCGCAAATCCTCAATGCCATACTTCAACATCGTAATGCGTTCAATCCCCATACCAAAGGCAAATCCTTGGTAAATTTCGGGATCAATCTTACAATTACGCAACACGTTCGGATGCACCATTCCACACCCCAAAAGTTCTAACCAGCTGTCGTTCTTCCAGAGGATATCCACTTCAGCAGAAGGTTCTGTAAAGGGAAAATACCCAGGGCGAAATCGCAGCTTTAAAGAGGAATCTTCAAAAAAGAGGCGAAAAAACTCTTCAAGACACCCTTTTAGATGTCCCATATGCGTTTTTGTATCCACCACCAGGCCTTCAATTTGATGGAACATTGGCGTGTGGGTTGCATCATAATCGGATCGATAGGTACGGCCAGGGGCAATAATACGTATAGGTGGCTTTTCTTTAAGAAGGGTTCGAATTTGCACGGGCGATGTGTGCGTTCTCAAAACAATAGGTTGGCCATCTGGTGTAGAGGGCAAATAAAAAGTATCTTGTTCTTGCCGTGCAGGATGCTCAGGCGCAATGTTCAGGGCGGTGAAATTATAGAAGTCTTCTTCAATATCAGGCCCCTCCGCCACAACAAATCCCATTTGCCCAAAAATGTGAATCACCTGATCAAGGGTACGACTTAAGAGGTGAACCTTTCCTTGGGGAAAGGGTCGCGGTGGCAAAGAGACATCCAAGGTCTCAGAAGCTAGACGTTTATTTAAATCTTCATCTTCCAGCTGCCCTTTTTTCTGATCTAAGGCGATGGCAAAAGCTTCTTTAAGTGTATTAAGCTCTGCTCCTCTGCTCCGGCGCTCCTCAGGTTCTTTCTGAGCTAGCTCTTTCATCAAAAGGGTTAAAGTGCCTTTTTTACCTAAAGTACTCACCCGCAGTTCTTCTAAGTCCTGAAGGGTTACGGCTTTTTCAATATCGGCCAAAAGCTGGTGTTCTAACTGCTGCATCGTCTTCATGAAAACCTGTTATCAAAATTATGATTCTTTATAGCATAAGAAAGCCCCCTTTCGCCAAGGCTGAATTATAAAAAAGCAGCTCTGACAAATAACTTAATAATTTGCAAATCCACCTTTATAAAAAAAGATGAATTAAGCATAACATTAAAATAATCTGAACTTACTAAAGTGTTTTTGCATATAACATGACTTTAAAAGACGGCAAGGTAATTTAAGAAGACTTCCCTCACTCTTCAGGGCCACTCTGAAGTAAGGCTTCTCCTCATTCATTTACATAATTTCATAAATTCATCAAATAATCAAGAAATCAGAATGAAATGGCCAAATAAATTTGAATACATTTTTATTTCTTTAATGATCAGAAAAGTCCGATAGAAGGTTCACCAATACACGATACGCTCTCCAGAATAAACTACGAAGAGAAGAATTTACCCCTCTCTTCGTGGCTTACATTATTTCTGATTTCGTCGCTTGCCATAAGAAAATTTGCCGGATTTTCACTGGATAGATCGTAAGAGCGAGGTTTAGTACCTCGCTCACGAACCTTCATTTTATTTAACTTCGAGAAGCGTTATTGCTGAACGTCGCGCAAAGAATGCACTTCATGGTGGTGTGATAAAGCTCTCTCCTCATCTTCCATGGCTGCATCTGAAAAAGGAGCGCCGTAATTCTCATGACCAGGATGTCTCCCAAAACCATCGGGCTCCCCCTGAGAAGCTACAGAAGACGAAGGTACATTAAGTGTTGTTAACCCACGAACTCCACCGGGAGGCGGCAGTTGATCTACTGGAAGAGAGGCATACACATTGCGGAAGGAATGGACTTCATGAAGGTGTGCTAAAGCCCTTGCCTCCTCTTCCATGCCAGCATCTGAAAAAGGAGCTCCATAATTCTCATGACCAGGATATCTACCAAAGCTATCGGGCTCCTCCTCCTGAGAAGAAGATGATGAAGAAGATGATGGTATATTCAGTGGTGGTAGACTGTGTGGAAGAGAGGCATGAATGTCGCTAAAGCAAAATTCTAATTTAATCCTTGCACAGTATTCTTGCTTTTCAGCTTCCGATAACCCTACAAATCTTGTTCTTTCCTCCATTGGAAGGCTTACAATATGCTGACCGCCTGTAGCACCGTAAAAGTAGTCCACTTCATTCCGGTGTGCTAAATGCCAGTTTTCCTCTTCCATGCCAGCATCTGAAAAAGGAGCTCCATAATTCTCATGACCAGGATATCTACCAAAGCTATCAATAGAATCCTGTGAAACCGCATTGGATCTTGTCGATAATATATGCTTAAGATGAAGATTAAATTCATCTTCAGGATTCATTGCAGAGGAAGGAAATGAAAAAAATGCAGAAGAAATAGCAACTAAAAGTACTTTTTTATCTAAAATTAACATGCTTAATATCCTTAATTCATTTGATTGAAAACAATTAATTTTTAATATATAAAAAAAATTCATTTGTCAACAATATTTATTAAAGAATTGGAATAGGATTGTCACAGTATATTGCACTCAATATTCTGGATATACACATTAAACTTGAAAATATCATGTTTCATCCTGACGCGTGTCATTCTCTTGTCATGCGGGAATGCGTAAAATGTTTGTTTTGTTGCAGATAGTTTCATCAAATTCCCGCAAGTCAAAAAGATGCTGGCAGAGAAGCACAAAATAAGATATATTCACATCTGATAAGTATAAAGTATTCTCTTTCTTTTATATTCCACTAAGACGCTTGAGTACAGGTAAGCTCTCTAAAAGACTTATGGGCCAATTATTATCAATCGACTGTTATATTAAGATTGTTCAATATTAGCCAAGAATAACATATGGATTAATTTTTCGCTATGACCCTTGAGTTTGGGATCAATAATGTCTTTTTATATTTAAAAAATATCGTTATTTCCATTCATGGAAGCAACGTGGTTACATCTTGTAAAAGGTGAATAGTTTATTGATAATACGACTACCGCTTCGCGTGTCTTTCTTAGGTTAGATAAGCTTTGGCGCTGCGTAGCTGTGACAATAGCTTTTCTTATCCCAATAATCCATACAACAAACATCAGCTAAGTGCAGACTTAAATATACATGGGAAGGACTTATATACGACTCATCAATGGATCTTTGGCACGCTTCTTATCCAATACTCAGATTATGACCTAAGATACCGTAAATTTAATGAAGAGAGATGACTTCAACCCCACTTTAAGTTGAAAAAAAGAGATGTGACAGAACGTCACATCTCTTTTATAAAACTTATCTTTTTCAGAATAGATTGCTAAGCAATCGCTTCTTTTAATCCTTTGCCCGCACGAAACTTTGGCAGCTTTGAGGCACGAATTTGAATTTTTTCACCTGTGCGTGGATTACGCCCCTCGCCAGCTGGACGATGGGTAACTGTAAAAGTTCCAAAGCCAACAAGTCTTACTTCTTGGCTTTCTTTTAAGCTTTTTGTGATTGACTGGATCACTCCATCAACAGCTCTCAAAGCATCAGCTTTTGTAAGACCTGAAATTTCAGCAACTGATGCTACTAAATCGTTTTTGTTCACAGGAATATTCCCCCTTTGTTATTGAGAACGATACTTAAAATATTGTCCTGATTTCTCAAGACGATTTGTCAAATCCTACCTGAATCCTTAAAATCCGTCAATGCCTTAGAAAAATAAGTCAGCAAAATTAATTTTACAAGAACTCAATATGTTAGCCTTAATGTGTGGTGATTTCGTCATTTTTCAAGTCTTCACCCAATGGCTTATGCACAACTATAGGCATCATTTCATCCGTCCATGTTATAGGATGCAAAGTTTCTTTTAAGGCGATATTAAGTACTTCCTCAATCCGAGTAACGGGGATGATTTTCAGACCTTTTTTAACATTTGCCGGAATTTCAGCCAGGTCTTTCTCGTTATCTTTAGGAATGACCACAACCTTAATTCCTCCCCTAAGAGCGGCCAATAGTTTTTCCTTAAGCCCTCCAATGGGAAGAATGCGGCCTCTTAAGGTAATTTCACCTGTCATCGCGACATCTTTACGAACAGGAATACCTGTTAAGACAGAAACGATAGAGGTCGCCATCGCAACACCAGCTGAAGGACCATCCTTAGGGGTCGCTCCTTCCGGCACATGGATGTGAATATCTCGCTTTTCAAAAAGGGGTGGTTCTATGCCAAACTGAGGAGCTTTTGATTTTACATAACTTGCAGCCGCTTGGACTGACTCTTGCATCACTTCTCCTAGTTTACCCGTAATCTGCATTTTTCCCTTTCCAGGTAACATAACAGCTTCAATAGATAATAGTTCTCCCCCTACTTCCGTCCACGCTAGACCTGTTGTGACCCCCACTGTATCTTCAACATCTGCCATTCCATGATGAAAGCGAGGAATCCCCGCAAATTTACTAAGATTTTTCGTTGTAATTTTTAAAGATTTATGTTTGGGAGAAGCTAAATAGCGTACTGCCTTTCGACAAAGATTGGCAATTTCTCTTTCCAAGTTTCGAACCCCAGCTTCCAGCGTATACGTATGAATGAGCGCTAGAATAGCAGATTCTGTTATTGAAAATTCACTCTTCCGCAAGCCATGAGATGACATTTGTTTGGTCAATAAATGCCGCCGAGCAATCTGTACTTTTTCATCTTCTGTATACCCTGAAATTCGAATTGTTTCCATACGATCCAACAAAGGTTGAGGCATATTGAGGGTATTGGCCGTTGTGATAAAAAGAACGTTAGAAAGATCGTAGTCGATCTCTAGATAATGGTCATTAAAGGTATTGTTTTGTTCAGGATCCAAAACCTCTAAAAGAGCTGATGTGGGATCACCTCGCCAATCTGACCCTAACTTATCTACTTCATCCAATAAAAACAATGGATTAATCGTTTTCGCTTTTTTCATACCTTGAATAATTTTACCAGGCATTGAACCAATATACGTACGACGGTGTCCCCGAATTTCGGCCTCATCTCTGACACCTCCAAGAGACATGCGCACAAAATTTCGACCCGTTGCGCGGGCAATCGACTTACCAAGAGAGGTTTTGCCAACACCGGGTGGACCCACAAGACACAAAATAGGGCCATGAATTTTTCCAACTCGATTTTGTACAGCTAGATATTCAATAATCCGCTCTTTTACTTTTTCTAGTCCATAATGATCTTCATCTAGAAATTTCTCAGCTTTTTTTAAATCCTTTTTAATCCGCGTTTGAACTTCCCAAGGAACATCCAAAATCCACTCTAAATAATTACGCACAACCGTAGCTTCAGCGGACATAGGACTCATTTGCCGAAGTTTTTTAAATTCAGTTTGAGCTCTTTCACGACCTTCTTTAGAAAGTTTTGTCTTTTTTATTTTCTCTTCAAGTTCTGAAAGTTCATCCTTTCCGTCTTCTCCTTCTCCAAGTTCCTTTTGAATGGCTTTTAATTGCTCATTCAAATAATATTCCCTTTGGGTCTTTTCCATTTGGCGCTTAACTCTGCTGCGGATTCGCTTTTCCGCTTGCATCACTCCAATTTCGCCTTCCATAAAACTGATAATTTTTTCAAGGCGCACTGGAATGCTTTTCGTCTCGAGAAGCGCTTGCTTTTCCTCAAGCTTAAATCCAAGGTGAGCCGTCACGATATCTGCAAGTTTTGACGGATCTGAAATTTGACCTATAGAAGAGATAAGATCCGTTGGAATTTTTCTTTGCAGTTTAACATATTGATCAAATTGAGAAATAAGTGTGCGAATTAACGCTTGAGTTTCTTGTGAAGGTCCTAATTCTTCTGTAAAAGGTGCAATAATAGCTTCAAAAAAAGGTTGTTTGCTTAAAAGCTCAACAATCTTAACGCGCTTTTCTCCTTCTAAGAGAACTTTTACTGTCCCATCAGGAAGCCTTAAAAGTTGCAAAGCTTTTGCAAGCGTACCTACCCGATAAAGATCCTTTTCCGTTGGATTATCAAGGGAAGGATCCTTTTGACTTATAAGGACAACCTCTTGATTGTCTTTCATGACGACATCTAAAGCTTGGATTGATTTTTCACGTCCCACAAATAAAGGAATAACCATGTGGGGAAAAACGACCACATCGCGTAAGGATAAAACAGGATACTTGAATTGTTCCTCCGTTTTTTCTTTATTCAACGATAACCTCTTAAATTACAGTGCATACTCTTTCTTAAAGATAGACCATCTTTTCCCAGACATAAAGAGGTATTATGAAAAGTTGGTATATTTTTATCTTATCTTTTATACTCTTTTATAAGAAATGCATAGTGAATTGAAGGAGGCTTTCATGACAAAAACGATAACCCTTATTGAAGGAGATGGCATTGGACCCGAGATTATCTCTGCTGCCCGTCAGGTTGTGGAGGCCACAAATATTAAAATTCAATGGGAGATTTGCGAAGCTGGCGCGAAGACTTTCAACAAAGGCCTTGCAACTGGTGTTCCACTGGAAACGATTGATTCCTTAAAACGGACTCAAATTGCTCTTAAAGGACCTTTAGAAACACCCGTAGGTTATGGAGGAAAAAGCGCAAACGTAACTCTTCGTACCCTTTTTGAAACTTATGCTAACACCCGTCCCATCCGCTGCATTCCTGGGATTCAAACTCCTTTCAGTGATAGACATATTGATTTCGTTGTTATTCGAGAAAACGTCGAAGATCTTTATGCAGGGATTGAATACTTGCAAACGCCAAATGTTGCCGAAGGGCTTAAGTTGATAACTCGAAAAGGATCGGAAAAAATCATTCGTTTTGCGTTTGAATTTGCTCGTTCCGAAGGACGTCATAAGGTTCATTGTGCAACAAAAGCTAATATTCTTAAGCTAACTGAAGGCTTATTTAAAAGTGTTTTTGAAGATGTGGCAAAAGATTATCCAGATATTGAAGCACACCATATTATCGTTGATAACTGTGCTCATCAGATGGTAATTCGCCCTGAAGCTTTTGATGTTATTGTAACGACAAATTTACAAGGTGACATACTGAGTGACTTAGGATCAGGCCTTGTGGGTGGATTAGGGGTTGCTCCCGCGGCCAATATTGGAGATGAGGTCTCAATTTTTGAAGCTGTTCATGGCTCTGCCCCAGATATTGCAGGCAAAAATATTGTCAATCCGACAGCAATTTTATTATCAGCTGTTTTAATGTTGCGTCACATTAAAGAATTTGCGGCAGCTCATGCCATTGAACAATCCCTTCTTTACACCCTAGGCATTCAAAAACTTTATCCCAAAGATCTAGATAAATCCTCTACAGTGACAACAACAAGCTTTACAGAGGCTGTAATCCAAAACCTAGGGAAGGAAACAAATTTTTGGCAATCTCGTCCCTTCAAGCCCTTGCATATACCAAAAATAAAAGAGGCCCCCAAAAATGTTCTTAGAAAAGATGTTGGTGTTGATATTTATATTGAAAGCAATCTTTCTTCAGAAATGTTAGGGGCAAGCCTTGAAAAAATCTCCCTGCCCTCCCCTTTCTTCCTTAAGATGATTTCTAACCGCGCTATTCAAGTTTATCCTGCAATTTCGAATATAAACGTTGATACAGTCGATCATTGGCGTGCTAGATTTTTATTGAGAAATGACAATGCGCTGCCTATGGACAAGAATATCTTAGATTTAGTGGAAGCTATCGGGCGAGAACATCGTTGGATGCACATTGAAAAGCTTTGTGAATTTAATCACAGTCCAGCCTTTACAAAAGCGCAAGGAGAAGCTTAATATCTTGAGGTTTTTAAGGAGGATAAGATGGTTGCACATGTACGTCGTCAAAAAGGGGTTACCTTAGATGTATGGCCTGGATTTGTTGATGCTTTAGCCACTCTTTTAATCGTTATGATATTTGCTCTGATGATTTTTGTTGTTTCACAGATTTACCTATCCGATGCTCTCCAGGGGAGCCAACGAGGTATTGACTCACTCCAAGCTAAACTCCATGAAATTGCAAAATTACTCCAAGTTGAACAAGACAAGAACGCTGATTTAACAACTTCATTTAATTCAACATCCGAACAACTTGCCCAACTTCAAACTTTGAAAAACCAGATGGAAGTTGATTTTTCGAATGAAATAGCAACCACTACGCAACGGGCGACAGACGCAGAAACACTTCTCGCTGCCCTCCAGCAGCAAATTGAAGCCTTAAATGAAAAACTCAACATTTTGAATACGGCCCTTGAGGCCTCAGAAACGACGGCCTCACAACAAAAATTGGCGATTGAAGACCTGGATAAGAAACTTTCCGCTGCTCTCGCCACAAAAGTAGAAGAGCTCGAAAAGTATCGTTCTGAATTTTTCGGAAAATTAAAAGATCTTCTCGCAAACCGTTCCGATGTTAGAATTGTGGGGGACCGCTTTGTTTTCCAATCAGAGGTTCTTTTTCCTTCTGCTTCAGCAACTTTAGGTGAAAAAGGAGAGGAAAAGCTAAAACAACTTGCAAACACTCTAAAAGAGATTTCTAGCAAAATGCCAGCTGACCTTAAATGGGTTTTACGTGTGGATGGTCATACGGATAATAAACCCATTCATACAGATAAATTTGACTCAAACTGGGAACTTTCTGCCGCACGAGCCATTTCCGTTATTAAATTCTTAACCAATGAAGGAATTCCGGCTAACCATCTTGCGGCAGCTGGATTTGGTGAATTCCATCCCATTGAAAGTGGAGCTGACGAACGCAATCGACGTATCGAGTTAAAGCTGGATCAAAGATAGGGATATAACGAGAATAATTATGAATAATGCTCCCTTCTCTCGAGAAAATACCAAAAGAACCCTTGTTTTTGGATGTGATCATGGGGGGTTTATCTACAAAGAATTTTTAAAAAAATTTGCTGAAACCGAGGGCTACACCACTATCGATTGTGGAACTCAGTCACCTGATTCTGTCGACTACCCTGACTATATAGAATGTGTCGTCAAATCAGTACTCACAGGGAACGTTGGTGTTCTCATTTGTGGCAGTGGCGTCGGGATGAGTATAGGAGCCAATCGATTTAAAGGGGTTCGAGCTGCTCTTTGTCTGAATAGTCAAATGGCAAAAGTAGCCCGTGAGCATAATAACGCTAATATCCTCGTCCTCGGTGAACGCTTCATGAGTAGTGATGAAGCCGCTTTGTGTCTTAACGCATTTCTTACGACTCCTTTTGCTGGAGGCCGTCATCAACGACGGGTAGAAAAGCTAGATGCGTTTCCTCTCTATTAAGAGAAATAGGTTTTTTCTTAACCTTACTATCAAATATCGCCACGCAAGGGTGCTATTTAAGTGGCCTTTTCATCAAATTCCTTGGTGATACTTCCTCTTTCTGACATAATGGGATAAGAGAGGGAGGCCCACAAACAAAATGTTAGTTTAAAAATGAAATTAGATCCAAATAAATTGTATTTTTTACCTTTAGGGGGCTCGGGAGAAATTGGGATGAATCTCAATCTCTACCATTACCGTGGAAAATGGCTCATGGTAGATTTAGGGGTAACTTTTGATCAAACGCCTGGTATTGAAGTTCTGATGCCTGATACGCAGTTTATCGAAGAACACGCCCAAAATCTGGTAGGCATCGTTCTGACCCATGCCCATGAAGATCATATTGGGGCTGTGCCCCATCTTTGGCCGCGCTTACAATGTCCTCTTTTTGCAACCCCTTTTACCGCCGCCCTTGTACGCCACAAACTTCAAGAAGCCCGCATTTCTGCCCCTCTGCACGAAATCCCCCTATCAGGAGGGACGGATATCGGACCTTTTACCGTTGATTTTATTAGCATTACCCATTCCATCCCAGAACCTAATGTTTTAGCCATCCGCACAGCGGCGGGAACTATTGTACATACGGGAGATTGGAAGATTGACCCGGATCCTTTGATTGGAGAGCCTACAGATGTGAGTGCCTTAAAAAAGCTTGGAGATGAAGGCGTCCTCGCCCTTGTGTGTGATTCAACCAATGTCTTTGTACCCGGTCATTCGGGTTCTGAAAAACCAATCCGGCAAAACCTCATTAAGCTTGTCGGAGATTTTCCAGGTAAGCGTGTCCTTGTGGCATGCTTTGCCTCAAACGTTGCTCGTGTGGCAAGTTGTGCTGAAGCAGGCCTCGCCAATGGACGCTTCGTTGGGCTTGTGGGTCGGTCCCTTCATCGAATCGATGAAGTTGCGCGCAAATTTAACTATTTTAAACACTATCCTCCTTTTCTTAGCCACCATGATGCCGGCTTTCTGAATCGCCATGAAACCCTTTTAATTTGTACAGGCAGTCAAGGGGAACAACGCGCAGCCCTCTTAAGAATTGCAAAGGGAGAAGACAGACACATTGCTCTTGAAAAAGGAGATGTTGTTATTTTCTCTTCTCGGCAAATCCCAGGCAATGAAAAAGCTATCTCTGCTTTGCAAAATTTACTGGTCCGCAAAGGAGTTCAGGTTATTACGGCAGATGAGGAAGACATTCATGTGTCTGGACATCCCTGTCGAGATGAATTGATCGATATGTATTCTTGGATTCGCCCTAAGATTGTTGTGCCTGTCCACGGAGAAGACCACCATATTTTGGAACAAACTAAACTGGCTTTAGAAAATAAAGTTCCCCATGTTATTGCGCCCCGCAACGGGGATCTTATCGTCCTTACAGAACAGGGAGCAAAACTGATTGATCAAGTCCCTTCTGGACGACTTGCCCTTGATGGAAAAAGACTCGTTCCTTATAGAGGAATTGTCATGCACGACCGCCATCGTTTGATGAGCACAGGACATGCTCTTGTCACAATCTTGTTGAAAAAGGATTCCTTCAAATGCCCTCCCACCGTTCTTTTGGTTGGAATAGCAGAAAAAGATCATCTTGAAGCACTCACCTCCCATTGTATTGCCGCAGTTGAAGAAGCTTTTTTGTCACTGCCCCTAGAAGACAGACAAGAAGATGAAATAGTATCAGAAGCCTGCCGCATTGCCACAAGACGAATTTTGGCAAGTTATTACGGGAAAAAAACACTAACGCACGTACAAATTTATCGTGTTTAAAGGAGGAGTCAATGATTGGAAACCTAAATCATGTTGCCATCGCCGTCCCTGATTTAGAGGCAGCCATGAGCCAATACCAAAATATTTTTGGGGCCTTTGTAACGACGCCGCGTGATCTTCCCATCCACGGTGTTCGTGTGAGCATTGTGAACCTCCCGAATACCAAAATTGAACTCATCACTCCCTTGGGAGATACCTCTCCCTTACTGAATTTTCTTGAAAAGCACCCTGAAGGCGGCCTTCACCATCTTTGCTATGAAGTCCCAGATCTTGAAGCTGCTCGCGATCAGCTCGTAACTTCTGGTATTCATGTCATTGGAGATGGAACACCCTTGCCTGGATTTCATGGCAATCCCGTTCTTTTTTTTACCCCCAAAGATTGTTTTGGCACCTTAATTGAGCTTGAGCAAATACAACCAAGAAAAATTCAAGGGCGTGTTGAAATTGAACGTATAGGTCCCATTCACACCATCAATCCATCGCTTGCAACTTCTCTAGACGGATTTCAAGGCGTTGGGATTGGTGTTGAAGTTGATTTTAAAACCTCTACTCCTGAAGATAATAATGAAGAAAATTAGGGAAACAAATGACTTTTACCTTAAGCCTTATGGTTTATGTCATGATTTGGGTTGTGCTCCTTTTTATGGTCCTGCCTTGGGGCGTTCGTATCCCTAAAACTGTCGAAAAAGGCCATGCTACGAGCGCTCCCGAGCATCCCTATATAGGGTTAAAGCTTCTTATCACATCTGTGGCTTCTGCCTTACTGTGGGTGGTGGCGTATTTAATTTTAAAAAATTAGGTTTTGGCCCTTTATCCTGATAAATTTTTACTTTGAGTCCGACTCATAAAAAAAGAATATAATAGGCACACCCACTCATAATTTTTTATATAGATGCTTTCAAAATTGAATATTTAATTTATAATAATATTTAATTCTAAATCTTTTGTTTCTTTTTATTTTTATAAAATCACTGATCAATAATTTTATGAGCCTTTTTAATCACTTCATTTCTCGCCCAAAGAAGTATAAGATAGTGAGAAAAATAACTTGTAAATTTTTTCTTACAAACTATATAGTAATTATGAATTCAATAATTATTGATGGTCAAATTATGTTAAAAAATACGCTTAAATCTACAGTTAGTGCCTTTGTTTTTATAAGTTGTTTATTTTCCCATTCTTCTATTCATGCGATGCATGACGATGAGATGTTAACTTCAGCTTCGGTGGGAAGGGATCGCGCGTCAGTAATGGAGAGAGGTAACGAAATTATGAAAATCCTTTCTTCAATCCAGTTTAAGAACGAAAAGCAAGAAGGGCGATACGATCAAATAAAAGCCAAAAGACATAACACGACCTTAAGCACACAAGACAAAGCATTTTCAAGAAAATTTCTAGGTTTGTGTGAAAGTCAGGGCATAAAAGAATTTGAAGAATATTCAAAAGCTATATTTGCGCACAGCAATCGTCAAACAAAGTATATTTCATCATTAAAACGTAGTTTAATGGAAGAAAGTAGAAATCAGAGTTCCCCTCAAGAAGGATATGCAAGTGAGTTTTTTGATCCTCAAGAGCCTGATGTTCGTCGTCGTTTTATTCAAGACGCTATTACCATCTTTGGTGTCTCACAGGAGTTTTCATCTAAGGCAGATCAAGAATATGCAAGCCGTAATTTAAAAACGTTCTATGGATTTAGTCGGTTTTATTTAGGCCTTGTCAGAGATGTACTCGGAACTTTAGATGCTCTTGACAATGCCCTTAATTATACAGGACAAAACCTTGCAAGCGATTCTTCTTCAACAAAAGCTCACGCAAAAATCAGACAAAAGATAATTTCTGCACACTACCTAGGACTTGCTGAACGAAGTATCGAAGCGATTGAAGTCCTTACTCCCCTGGCAAAAATAGCTGCGCAAGTGGATTTAAAAATTGTCAACTTTGGCAAGCTAGAAGATCATATCAATTATGCTAGAGAATTTATTCAACATAGATGGCAAACTGACCATAAAGAAATCGTTCCAACCGTATTTGTTTCTAAGGTAAGTAGCATAACGCCAGATACACACCCAGCTACGAAGAGGCAAGAGGAGAAAGAGAGAAAACGTCAGGCACGAGCACGTGCCATTGTTACGCTCGTAGAAGAACAAAAACAGCGTACTGCTGAAGATTCTGCTCTACGTGATGTTGTTTCTGAGTTTCCTCCTCATACGGGCAGTGAAGTCACCAGCTCTTCATCGAGTAGTTCCTCATCGAGTAGTTCCTCATCAAGTAGTTCCTCATCGAGTAGTACTCCTTTTACCCCTGCTGAGGAGGAGACCTATCCCTCTGAATCTTTTTCTATTTGGCTTTCAAGAACTGGAAATATGAGATCTCAATATTTGTATCCTTCTGAGAGCGAACTGCGTCGTCAGCAAAAAGCAGCAAAGAAGCAAGCAAAGTCTCAAGGTAAAACTAAAATTCAACAAGAACCAAGTCTTTCTCCTCTTGTTAGTGAAAGCGTGAGAGAAGAAGTCAAAACCGTTGTTCATACTCCGCATAAACAGCGGTCAAAAAGATTATGGCCCTACCATGTTAAGGAAATTCGCGATCTTCTCATAGAAGGAGGGTATACGAGTGAAACTGTAGGCCTTCGAAGTGCCAGGGAAGATAAAAAAGTAACAATAGGCGGAGGTCATTGGAAAGTTTTTACTAAAATTCATAACAACTCCTTTTCTGGAGAAATGGAGAAGGTTTCAAATATGTTACGTGCACTGGGGGGAGTCGTGGATGAAACCAGAAGTGGCTCTCGTATTGGTATTGCCCTCAGGCATATCACAACGCGTGAAGTTATTGGAACAGATCTTTTGACTATTCCAGTTCATTCTACGGAGTAAATTTTTTCTTAAAACCCTATAAGTGTGTTTGAGAACGAGATAACGAATATATTTTAATCGTTAATAAAGTTATCTCGTTCGTATTCAAGTTTAAAGCGCAACCCGGTATAAATTTTTGTTACACGAGTATACTGTTCCCGTTGCTAGTAAAGAAGTTAGAAAGTTAAATTGATCCAAAAAGATACGAGTTTTTACTTTACCTCATGCTCAAAATGGTAGCGGAGTGATCCATAAGCCCCAACAAAACTGATGGTACGTACCTCTCCATTTTCATCAAGCATATCATAGAGAACATCTGTTTAAAGCTGGGCAACAGACGTCAGTGAGAAATACTTATCGATAATATGTTGGCTCCAAAGGTCCATGTTGAGAGCCTTCCCATCCTTCACAGGAAATCGTAGAAACTGTCTCAGTCGGCTGTGAAGGATAAAAATCAAAATATTTGTAGCACTTCCATGAGGCCGGATTAGAGGGACGAGCCGTTGTATAAATGAGTTTTAATGCCTCACCTTCAAAGCATCTAAATTTATCAATTGCGGGCAAAGGGGCCTCGCTATCTTGCTGAAGACCTATTTTACGCACAAGGGGTGCCCATTCTTTAACAATAAACCCAAGAGCCGCTTTCCCCAAGCCCTTTCCCTGAACAGCAGGAGCAAAAGCCCGCTCAATATGACCCACTCCAGGCCGTTTTGGATACCGCCCCAAATGCACATACCCAACAGCTTCCTCATCTTGTTCAATCGTCATTCGGCCAGAAGGAACTCCTTTGGCGAAGTTATCTACCCCACTTTTGACATACTCAGCTACCTTTTTCGGAGATTTAATACTTCCGTTTCCCATTGTTTTGACAACTCCAACGTCACTGAATAAACCTTGATAAAATGGAGTATCCTTTAGTTGCGTTTCACGCACTATCCAAGGTCTATATTGTTGATCTACCCTTTTTGCAAAGATACGAAGTCCCGTTCCTGACTCATGATCATCCCAAGCTAATAATTTCTCATCTACAGCTTGGGCGGAAGAAGCAATAAACAACAAGCTTAACAAACAAAACTTAAACATCAAAAAGCCCCTTTTTAAAACAGAACATATGCATAAATAATTTACGTATTTATCCAAGTCAAGAACACTGATTTAATTCAGCAGAGTGTTTTACTCTTACCCTTTTGCACTTCGCTAAAATTTCATGTATATTTTCCTGTCTAAAAGGGAGAGCAAATGAATATTCAATTTATCGGCGGAACGGGCACAGTTACGGGATCAAAATATCTTTTATCTTCTGGATCACAACAAATATTGGTAGATTGCGGTCTTTTTCAAGGATTAAAACAGCTCCGCCTCAGAAATTGGTCGCCGCTCCCTTTTAAACCCTCTGAAATTAAAAGTGTTCTTCTCACTCATGCCCATATTGATCATAGTGGATATATTCCTCTTTTGGTCAAACATGGCTTTCGGGGCAAAATCCATTGTAGTTATGGAACGGCCGCGTTATGTGAAATTCTCCTTCCTGACTCCGGATATCTGCAAGAAGAAGAGGCTCATTTTGCGAACAAACACGGAACTTCTAAGCATACCCCTGCCCTTCCTCTCTATACACTAAAAGAGGCAGAAGCTTCTCTTAAATATTTTCATCCTGTTGAGTTTAATCATGAAATTGAGTTAGCTAAAAATCTAACTTTTACACTTGCTTCAGCGGGTCATATTCTAGGGGCTTCCCTGATTAAAGTCAAAAATGGAACATCCACTCTTCTTTTTACAGGAGATTTGGGACGTCCAAATGACCTTATTATGCAGCCTCCAGAAGTTGTAAAGAACGCTGATTATTTAATCATTGAATCAACCTACGGAGATCGTCTTCATAATACTCTGGATCCTAAGGCAGAGATTGCAAGTATCATCAATCGCACAACCCACCGTGGAGGTGTTGTTGTTATCCCTGCTTTTGCAGTCGGCCGAGCGCAAACACTTCTTTATCTTATCCATCAATTAAAAAATGAAAAGAAAATTACGAATATCCCCGTTTATCTCGATAGTCCCATGGCACGAGATGCAACTGATCTTTATTGTGATTTTAGTAAGGAACATCGCTTATCTATACAAGAGTGTCATTTAATGTGCCGTGAAGCAACAATCATTAATTCATCTGAGGAATCTAAACAGTTAGATCAAGACCATACACCTAGAATTATTATCACTGCGAGTGGGATGGCAACGGGGGGTCGAGTTTTACACCACCTCAAAACTTTTGTTTCTGACAGGAAAAATACTATTCTTTTCACAGGATTTCAAGCTGCAGGAACACGCGGAGAAGCCCTTGTCCATGGCGTTGAAACCATAAAAATTCATGGCGAATATTTTCCAGTTCGCGCTGAAGTTATTCTTCAAGATTCTCTTTCAGCTCATGCTGATTACCGGGAAATTTTGAACTGGCTTAAGAACTTCCAGAATCCACCGAAAGAAGTCTTTATAATCCATGGAGAACCCAAACCGGCTGAAGCTCTCCATCAGAAAATTCTAGAAGAATTCGGATGGAATTGTAAAGTCCCTGAATATCTTGAAATAGCAAACTTAAGTTAATGAATAAAAACTATTCTTTTTTAAATTTTTCAGCCTCTTCAGATCCTTTTGTGGTATCACCAGCAGTATAAGAGTAAGCTCCCATTCCTGCGAGTCTGCCTTTATCAACAATTAAATATTCGTTGCGAATGGGTCGTCCATCAAGCCAACACTCGAGTATTTCACGTACGCCTGCAGCATATCGTGCTTGCGCCGATAAAGTTGTCCCTGAAACATGAGGCGTCATGCCATGATGAGGCATCGTTCGCCAAGGATGATCTTGAGGAGCTGGTTGAGGAAACCAAACGTCTCCGGCATAGCCAGCCAATTGGCCACTTTCAAGAGCCCGAATGATGGCCTCCCGCTCACAAACTTTGCCTCTAGCCGTATTGATAAGATAAGAACCACGTTTCATTTTATTGATTAAGTCATCATTAAATAAATGCTCTGTTTCAGAATGAAGCGGACAATTAATTGAAACCACGTCACACACTGAAATCATCGATTCAAGTTGTGAATGGTAAGTTAGATTCAATTCCTTTTCTATACTCTCGGGAAGACGGTGGCGCTCAGTATAATGGAGTTTGACATCAAAAGGGATTAACCGTTTTAAAACAGCAAGTCCGATTCGTCCGGCGCCAACACTCCCTACAGTCATTCCTTCCAAATCATAGGCCCGTAAAACACAATCCGCTATGTTCCATCCCTCCTTAAGAACCCATTGATAGGAGGGAATGTAATTATGGACTAAAGCAAGAATGGCCATAACAACATGTTCAGCCACGCTAATACTATTACAGTAAGTGATCTCAGCAACGGTTGTGCCTTTTTCTATAGCAGTTTGCAGATCGATATGGTCGGATCCGATCCCTGCGGTAATGATTAACTTTAAGTTTCTCGCTTTTGCAAATCGTTCTGCCGTCATATAGGCCGGCCAAAAAGGCTGGGAGATAACCACATCTGCATCCCCTAATTCTCTTTCCAATACAGAATTGGGGCCTTCTTTATCGGACGTAATAATAAGCGCATGTCCTTGATCTTCAAGAAATTTGCGCAAACCTAACTCTCCTGAAATGCAACCTAATAAACTTCCAGGCTTAAAATCAATGTGCTTTGGCGTTGGTAAATCCATCCCATCAGGATAGTGCTTAAGTTTTGGCAGATCATCGCGTGGATAACTTGTGGGGTAGCCTATGATAGGATCAGGGTAAAGCACACAGACAATCTTTGCCATTTCACTCTCCTTCAAAAGGAATTTTAGAGATACTGACATGAGGTAGAAAAAAAATATAGGAGTCCCATTAAATTTTAGTTAACCTTTTTCTTTTACTTTAGGAAAAACAGCTGAGAATCACTGATTTGTGAAAAATGAATTAGAAATTTTTACGATTATAAGATGGCAGGTTGTTGCATTTATAATTACCCTGGTTGCCATAAGTTTGCATTTTTTAATAAGCATATACTCTTTTCAGCCTATTTATCATGTGGCTGCCCAAGATATTCCCCTGTTGCTTGTCCTTATTGTGTGTGGAACGCCTCTTCTCTGCCAAATTTTGTTGAAATTATTAAAGCGTGATTTTGGGGCAGATTTTCTAGCGGTTATTGCCATTCTTACGGGGATTTACTTAGGAGAATATCTAGCTGCAACAATAGTGATGCTCATGATTGCGAGTGGGCAAATGTTTGAATCATATGCCCTGCGAAAAGCCTCCTCCGTATTACTGGCTCTAGCGGAACGGATGCCTTCACATGCCCATCGTAAAGTAGGGAATGATATTGAAGATATTGCTATTCATAAGATTCAGATCAAAGACTATATTGTCATCTACCCTCATGAAGTCTGTCCTGTAGATGGAATTGTCATCGAAGGACATGGGTTCATGGATGAATCTTATCTTACGGGAGAACCCTATCTCGTCTCAAAAGCATCTGGTGTCGTTGTCCTTTCTGGATCCATCAATGGCGAAACCTTACTCATAATCCGTGCAGAAAAACGACCCGAAGACTCACGATACGCAAAGATTATGCAGGTGATGAAAGAGTCTGAGCAACAACGACCTAAAATACGCCGATTAGGAGATCAACTAGGGGCCATCTTTGCCCCTCTCACACTCATTATTGCCTTTTGCACATGGTATCTGACTCAAGATGCCGTACGCTTCCTTGCTGTACTTGTCATTGCTACCCCCTGCCCTTTGCTCATTGCAATTCCCATTACAATTATTAGCGCTATTTCTTTAGCCGCTCGCAAGGGAATCATTATAAAAGATCCAGTGATTTTAGAACGTCTACCAACCTGCAAAACGGCCATCTTTGATAAAACAGGAACCTTAACTTACGGCCAAGCAGAATTGATAGGACTAAGTCCTTTCCCTGGATTTGATATAGATGCCGTCCTTCAGCAAGCTGCGAGTTTAGAGCGCTTTTCTAGGCATCCTTTGGCATCTGCCGTCGTGAAAGCTGCAAAAAAATTAAGAGTGACTCTCTCGGACGTGGAACAAGTCAATGAAAGTTCCGGAGAAGGTCTGAAAGGGATAATAAAAGGCAAAACGATTCAGATCACAAACCGTGGAAAGCTAGCAATTCAATATCCCGATCAGGCGGCCTCATTACCCCCAATGAAGCGAGGAATGGAATGTATCATCCTTATAGATGGGAAAGTCGCTGCCCTCTTTCATTTTCGAGATACCTTACGCGCAGAAGGCCAGTCATTTATCAGTCATCTGGCCCCCATTCATCACTTTAAAAAACTAATGATTGTCTCAGGAGACCGCCTAGCTGAAGTTAGCTACATTGCTCAGCAACTTGGCATTCAAAAGATTTACGCAAGTCAAACGCCCGAACAAAAGCTTGAAATCGTTCGGCAAGAAACAGCAAAAGCACCAACGCTGTTCATGGGTGATGGCCTTAATGATGCCCCAGCTCTTGCAGCTGCAACTGTTGGACTTGCCTTTGGCCAACACAATATTACAGCAACTGAAGCAGCTGGGGCTGTGATTTTAGAAAGTTCTCTTAGCAAGGTAGATGAATTAATCCACATCAGCGTACTGATGCGTCAAATAGCCCTTTTAAGTGCAGGAGGAGGTATGTTGTTTAGCCTTGTGGGCATGTATTTTGCTGCCATTGGTGTTATTACACCTGTCATGGGAGCCTTGTTGCAAGAAGGTATTGATGTTATTGCCATTTTAAATGCACTACGCCTCACCTGGAAATCGAAAATTATAGTGGATATAAAGGGTTAGCTGATAAAAATGTTCGATCTTTATATTGCTAAATGTATGCCTTATCATTCTTTCGTGCATATAGATTTTCTAACAGACACGGGCAAGCCATTTCATCGTGACAAAAATCTATCTGAAAGATAAGATAAAATAAAAAATGAGAGCGTTCTATGACCCTATTTTATTCCCTTTTATCTCTTTTAGCCGTTTTTATTTTTATCCTTTTATCTGCTTTATGTTCAGCTTCAGAAGCAGCTGTTTTAGCGGCATCCCGTGTACGGCTTTATCATTTAGCCAAAAATGGTAATGCAAAAGCTTCCCTTATCATCAACTTACAGGCTCATATAGGTGGGTTTATTAGCTCCATTATTTTGCTAAACACCTGGTTTAATACGCTTGTCACCGCCCTTGCCACCGGAATTTTAACATACTTTTTTGGCGCGATGGGAGCTCTTTATGCTGCGATTGGTATGGGAGCCATCATCACTGTTTATGGTGAAGTTTTGCCCAAAATGTATGTTTATACATGTCCAGATCGTGTTGCTATTCGATTTGCTCCTTTTTTTAAACCTCTTCTCAGCTTTATGACACCTTTAACAAAAGCTATAAATTTTCTCGCTCATGGTTCTTTATTCATTTTCGGAATTAAAATTAAGCAGGATTCATCAGACGTGACCTCAGCTGAAGAACTGCGAGGAGCTATCGAGCTTCATGTTGGTTCTTCAAGTGAAGAGCGATCCATGCTGCGCAGCATCTTGGATTTAACAGCTATTGAAGTAACCGAGATTATGCGTCATCGAAAAACCATGTTTATGATTAACACTGATTTACCTAATCAAGAGATTGTGGATCAGATTTTAAAAGCTCCCTATACACGCATTCCTATATGGACGAAAAATCCTGAAAACATTGTAGGGATTCTTCATACGAAAGCTTTGCTAAGAGCCGTGCAAACCCACAAAGGAAACTTAGAAAAACTTAATATCAAAAAAATTGCAAATCCTCCTTGGTTTATTCCTGAAACAACAACTCTTTTTTCACAACTTGCTGCTTTTCGAGAACGACGTGAGCATTTTGCTCTTGTCATCGATGAGTATGGAGACCTTCAAGGAATGGTCACGCTCGAAGATATTCTAGAAGAAATTGTTGGTGAAATTGTGGATGAGCATGACGTGGAAATCCCAGGCGTTAGAATCGCGCCCAATGGGACATATGTTATAGATGGAATTGTAACGCTGCGAGATCTCAATCGACAATTTGGTTGGGAATTACCTGATGAGTCTGCAGCCACCTTAGCTGGTCTTATTTTGCATGAAACACGAGAAATTCCTGAAGTTGGTCAATCGTTCATGATTAACGGCTTTCGAATGGATATTCTTAGACGACTGCGCCATCAAATCACACTCATTCGTTTAACCCCTCCTTTTCCTCCGGAGAAAACGTCTTCAGAGAAAGAGCGTGAACGCCATCCTTAATCTCATCTCCTAGACATGCATATACCTTTTGATGTCGATGAACACGAGAAAGGCCTGAAAAAACATCAGAAACAAGCGTCACGCTAAAGTGACTTTCTACACCAGGCTTATAGTTTTTATGGCCAACATGTCGATGAGAGTCATCCTCAACCCTCAAATAGATAGGGGCAAACGTCTTTCGCAGTTTCTCTTCAATGTGCGTTTTGAGCGTCATTCTCTAGCCAATATCTTTATCGTTGAGACGCCGTAATAATTTCCCAAAACTCATCAAGCTTTAAGCTAAGCCCTCCCACAAGAAGCCCATCCACATGAGGAAGGTTTAAAAGATGAGAAGCATTGTGAGCATTTACTGAGCCACCATAAAGAGTCGGAATAAGACTGCCTCCGGTGATCCGTAAAGAGAGCTCATGCTTTATTGAGCCCATTACTTCTTCTACTTGATCCAATGAGGGAGTCTGACCTGTACCTATTGCCCACAAAGGTTCATAAGCAATGAGAAGATCATGGGGTGTAAAACTTTCAGGTAAGTCAGTGGCAAGGAGGGTTGAAATGACCTGCAGAGTTTTCCCAGTCTTGCGGTCTTCAGCACTTTCTCCAACACAAAGAATGGGGCGTAGTCCCCCCTTAATAGCTGCTTTAATTTTTTGTCCAATGAGAGGAGTTTCATCATGATGATATTGCCTTCGCTCGCTGTGTCCCACTACGACATATTTGCAACCCACATCAACAAGCTGTAAAACGCTTACATCTCCCGTAAAAGGACCATTTCGTTCTGGATGACAATCTTGAGCTCCCACATCAATGGGCGAATTTTTAAGAACATCCATAGCAGAAACTAAGTAAGGATAGGCAGGACATAAGATAATATGCGGAAGGGGACGAGTCGCCTGTTGTACTCGTTTTAAAAAACCCAAAGCTAGCTTTTGTGCTTCCACTTTGGTTCCATTCATTTTCCAGTTACCAACAATGTACTGTTGCATAGTCCCTTTTCCTTAGCTAATTCCGGTTTATTTGCATAGAAGACACAGTTTTCGATAGAGTGCACTTAAAAAATATAAAATTCTACCATTTTTTCATATTCTTCTGTACACTAACAAAAAATTAATAAGGCTTATGAAAAATGGCACAAGCCACACAGGGTCAAAATATACAAGATCAGCTAAGTCAAGCACAGCAAGCTGCTTGGGCGCAGATGACTGCACAACCACAGTCTTCCCTTCATCCTATGGCAACAGCGGGCAGCCTTCCTCCTCCCCCAACACTCCCTATTCAAAGCATAACAGCTTCGAAAAAATCAAATGGTAAAGGAACGGCAACGAACATGAACAAGCTTTCTTTATTTGCAGTCTCTCTGACTTTAATGCTTTCAGGGGCTCTTACTTTTTTAAGTGGTGTTTTGCTAGGGCTATGGTTTGTAGGCCCTTCAACTTCTTCTGCACCAACAAACCAAGCCCCTACCGTGAATCTTGCTATTCCTCAGGAAGAACAGCAGCCTCCTGCTCAAGCAAACCCTGCTCCTCAATACACACAACCCTCAAATTATGCGAAAGCCCTGGGTATGGCGACAGGAGGAGTCATTGCGAGCGCCCCCCCTCCCGACGATGTTCCTTCCTTTCTCAAACCCCTTATGAAGGCGACTCAAAACGCTGTAGGACAACAAGTAGGAAGTAAAGTTGAACAGACAATAAGTCACGTTTCTTCTCCTTCTTCTCGACACAGTGCATCTTCCTCTTCTCAGCATAATGCTCCTTCTTCACCTTCTACTGCTCAGCATAATGCTCCTTCTTCTGGTGCGCCCACTTCTTCTCCCTCTCAATCTTCAACACCACCAACGCCAACAGTAGAACCATCAGCGACTTCTCAGGACAAATCTTTGTCTTCTGCTCAAACAGGGGATGGCGACTACACTGTTCAGTTAGGGGCTTATGCTGCAAAAGATAATGCTATTGCTCTTGTAAACCATTTGCAGGGACTAAGCCTCCCTTCACAGGTTGTTGAAGGCAAGTCATCAGATGGAGGTTCTCTATACTACGTCCACAGTGGACTGTATAAGGATTATAGTTTGGCGTTGGTAGCAGCTACTCAGCTTGCATCAGGGCCAATCCCCGGTGCAGTTGTAACAAAAGTAACAAAACAAAAATAAGAGTATTTTATGAGTGCAAGAATGCGATCAATTTTCAAAAAAAGCTTTTTAAAGAAATTTTCTATCTTTGTTACATTGGGTTTATCCTCATGTGCAAATTTTATTCAACCCGAGCTTTCTATTCAATCAGTATCAATTTATACTGACCTTGATGCCAACCAAAATTCTGCGGTGGCCGTGGATCTCGTCCTCGTTTATGACGATCAACTTGTAAAAACATTTAGCAGCTTATCTGCTAGCAAGTACTTTTCTTCCTCCCCGCAACTTCTTTTAGATAACCCTTCACTCGTATCTATTTGGCATTGGGAACTTGTTCCGGGTCAAACAGTTCAAGACTTCCAAGTTCAACAAAATGCAGATGCTTATGCAGGCTTTGTTTTCGCGAACTATCTAACACCAGGAGATCATCGCCTTAAGGTTGCACCCAATGGGGTTATAAAAATACTCCTGTTAAAAGATGATCTTAAAAACTTAGTCATCTACGACACACGAAACATAACAAGCGGTACTACCATGTCCAATAAACCAGGAATTCCACAAGGGGATTGTCAGTATGGGATAGTAGATGCCCCACAACCTTGCACACCACCAATACCACAACCTAGTCAAGTTGACACAACTCAACAGAATAATTCTGCCTGTTGCAATGCTGGATCTCAAGGGGTGGCCATTACAACTCAACCATTAAGCCCTCTTAATACACAACAATCCTTAAAATCTCAAAACTCTTCACAATCTATGCGCCCTTTAAATGCACAACAAGCTCAGCAGTCTCAAGGATCTCGAGCTCAGAATGGTCAATCCACCTCAAGACCTTATAGTTTACGAGGTGCTGCAAATTCTATCTCTAAAGGAACTCAAAATGCTGCAAACTCTATTAATCAAGCAACTGAAAATGTAGCTAATACTGCAAGCTCTCTTTCTCAGACGACCCAAAATGTGCAAAAAAATATCAACACTATTTCTCAGACACCTCAAAATATAAAGAACAGTGTGAGAGCTATAGGTCGCCCGCAGGCCCCAAAAGCAGCAGCCCCCTCTTCCAGACAATCTCCCATAAAACCGCACGCAAACAGGTGAGCAAATGACAGCATTAACGATGAATCTTATTCAATGGCATGAAGGCATGCTTCTTATGCCGCAACATTTTCAGCAAGCAGATATGCGTGTGGATCGAGCAACAACTTATTATATGTCACACGTGTTCCCTTTTTTTTGGGGAGTAATTAGTTTAAAAATCGATAAAGGTCTGCTCACCTCTGGTACATTTCGCCCCATTGAGCTGGAAGCCATTATGCCGGATGGTCTTATTGTTTTCGGTCTTCCAGAAACAACAACGCCATTAGAAGTAAATCTCAGCTCTTTTCAAAATGATTTACAAGCCTCTCCTCTCTATGTTTATTTATGCATTCCTGAGCTTGAAAATGGTACAACAAACTTAGAAGGGAAATTTCCACGCTATTTATCTTCCCTATCCACACGTGTTTCTGATATCAATACAGGCGAACAAACAATTGATATTCCGCGACTCATACCTAATTTATGCTTACAAGTGGGCTCAGAACCTCCCCCTCATTTCGTTTCATTGCCTCTTGCTCAAGTTACCTATGATTCTAAAAGCTATTCTTTAACTAACTTTCTTCCTCCCTTAGTTGAAATCAGTGCGATTACAGATATAGAACAAGACTGCAGCAAGCTTGTTGAACGACTGCGTCAAAAGTTAGGTTATTTACAACAAAAAGTACAAACTGTAAAAGATGTGACTTCTAAAAATCCCTTTTTTATCAGACTTGAAGCGATACGCCTTAAAATCATCGCAGGTCTTTTACCCTTTGAAGCAACTCTTGGATTTGGAAAAGTACATCCTGTCTTTGTATATCGTGAATTATGCGCATTAGCCGGGCAAATTTCAGGAATCAGATTTGGTGAACTCCCACCTCGCTTCGACCCTTATGACCATTTAAACATTAAAAAAACTTTTTCCCTGATCATTGAATATATTGCCAGAGTCCTTGATGAAATTGAAGAAAGCTATTCAACTATTTCCTTTTCGTTAACAAATCGTGTCTTTTCACTTCAACTTGAGTCTTCTTGGGTCGGAGATAGTCTTGTTTTAAGTGCTCAAGCAAGCTCCACCATGACTATGCCTGACCTTTTAAACTGGATTAATAATTGTGTTATTGTCTCTGATAAGTATGTAACTGTTGCAAAAGATAATCGCGTTTTAGGAGCGGCTCGGACGCCTGTCTCAGAAGTGCCTACTATGAACTTAATAGGTACAAGTGGAGCTCAGCTTTTCGTTGTTGATGTAGATCCACGCTATATAGATTCCAAAGGTGTTTTGTGTATTTTTAATGTCGCTGATAACGACATGACACGACCTGTAGATATTATCCTTTATAATCCGAAAGAAATCGTTATGAAAAACGAAAATTAACCGAATTTTAAGAAAAATTTAGCTAAAATTTGATAAACGATATTGATTTCAAGTTTAACAGAAAAATACCCTAGGGGTCATAATAATAAGAGGAATTAGAATTCGTGGCACGGTTTAATAAAGAAAACGAACGAGCATCTTTTATTGTTGAATGCTTTGAAGAATTTTATAGGGAACTTTTAGCACATAAACACCTAGTTTTTTCTAAACCATGGACGAAAGCAACGGATAAAAACGAATCGACACCTAATGCAACAGCTGAATTTATTCTTACGAAATTACAATACTTTCTTGAACAACAATCTGTAAAATCACGTTATGGTGGGAATGCCTTTTCCCTCAATTATTACGAAGAAGCAAAATTTATTATGGTTGCTCTGGCGGATGAGATTTTCTTAAATTTAGATTGGCCAGGTAAGCCTTATTGGGAAACAAATATTTTAGAAGAAAGAATTTACTCAACCCACAGTGCAGGCCAAACTTTTTTCGAAAAATTAGATTTGTTACTCTTTAACAAAGACCCTGTTCGTGTTGAAATAGGCATCATTTTTCTTAGCGCTTTAGGCTTAGGTTTTCGAGGTAAATACCGACATTTTGATGACCAAGGTGCATTAAATTCATACAAAGTAAGGCTTTTTACATTTATCAATCGAAGAGAACCTTATTTGTTTCAACAAAAAATTCATCTTTTTCCAGATACTTACGCACACTCTCTGGAGGGAGCAGAAGCAAAAGAGCTTCCTAACTTACGAAACTGGTATTTAATATTTGCCGGAATCGGATTTACCTATCTATTGTTTTCTTTTATTATTTGGTATTTCGCAACAGCAGATATCAATAAAATAATTAATAGAATAATTTCTTATAACGAGACAGAAGAGTCGAGGACAAATGATAAGTAGTCACCTCACACAATTAAATTATTACTTTCCATGGAATCTAGTAGTATCTCTTTTACTAGCTATAATATTTTCTGTTATTGGCGTCATCATTTACAGAAGTGCTACAACCAAAGATGAAAAAGAACCTATTGTCAAACCTCAATCAACTTTATTAAATAAAATTCATCTATTTTTTGCCCGTTTTGGATATTCATCCACAGATCCTTTGAGTCAATCTTTCGCTTATGCATTAGAACTTATGCATGATTTTATTGGCGGAACTCAATTTCGTTACCAATTACCTTGGATTGTCATGCTGGGGACATCTAGCGCAGGAAAAACGACAGTTCTCCAGAATTTAGCTTTAGATAGACCAATAGGCCGACCTAATTTTGAAACAAAGAGCCAACACAAGCCCCTTTGTGATTGGTGGTTTTATAACCACGGTATCGTTTTAGATGTGGATGGCAATCTTGTCCTGAATTCCTCTCAAGTAAACTCTGATGAAGATAATTGGAAACTTTTCTTAAATCTCTTAACACATTATCGCCCAAAAAGAGCTTTAGACGGCGTCATCTTAACAATCCCAGCCTCAGAACTTATTGGCAAAGACAGGCTGTCCCATGATGAAATTATGCTTCGCGCGGGATACCTTTATGGGAAACTCTGGCAAATGCAGCATATAACAGGCTTTAAGGTTCCTGTTTATATCATGATCACTAAATGCGATCTGGTACCTGGATTTCAAAGCTTTTGTAAAGCAGTTCCTTCTCATAATAAACATGACATGTTTGGTTGGTCCAATAGTCATCCTATAGATTCAAGTTATGATACGGGATGGATAGATGAAGCTTTTTTCACCCTTAATGGATCTCTCTACCAGGATCAGGAAGAAATATATGCGGATGGGAGAAATCTCGTTAACTCAGATGATATTTTTTTATTCCCCTATACATTAAATACATTAAAAGATGGGATTCGAACTTACTCTGATAACCTATTTAAATCTTCAGGATACCATGAGAGCTTTTTTTTACGTGGAATTTATTTTGTTGGGGATAGTAATATTGAAGCCCCCACTCTTAAGAAACAAGCGCTTAATGAAGTTTCTCTAAAAGTTGGATCTATTCATAACGTCGAACACAACCAGATCTATTTTAGTGACAATCTTTTTGAATACAAAGCTTTTCGCGAAGTTGGTCTGGCAAGGCCCCTTTCTCAAGCTCTATTGGGAAACAGCACAGCAATACGGTTTGGCAAAATTACGATTGCCGTAGCTGTAGTATTAGGTACGCTAGGTCTTTTGCGCGCAAATGACACTTTACAAAGAGCTAAAGTGAATCTTGTTCCTGCTCTTTCTCAAATTGACGTTACCCTAGAAAAAATACAGGGGCAAAATGCACAAACTGATATGGGTCGCATTTTCTTTGATGATCAAGCTCAAGTGCTACTGAACACAATGACCCAAATTAGTGTTAATCATCTCTCATCTATTTTTATTCCTGCCTCTTGGTTATCTTCTATTGATTTAAGAATTAAATATGTAATGAGTCTTGCCTATGATCAGGTCATTTTTCAGTCGTTGTCGAGCCAATTAAATTATAAAGCAACACAACTTTTTGCAGGAAATTCAACTATCTCCGTCACAGAAACCCCAGGAAATGGAATTTATCCCCTTGAAACAATTGAATTTTATCGCTTGCAAAACTATGTCATTAGCACACAAGCTCTTGAGCTTGCCGCACAGAAATTCAATGAACTCGGATCATCGGGAAATTTGAATGATGTTGCAGATATTATTAAGTATTTATTCAATTACGACATGCCTAAAGCTTTCTTTATACATAGCAATTACTATACAAGCACCCTTAAATTCTCTAATTTAAGACCATTTGATTTTAAAACTTACCAAACTGAGGCCTCCACAAAACTACATGCTCTTTTTGATCAATTTCAGCTCGCTTGTTTTGACCCTGCGCGAATGATCCCAGGGTTAGGACAACTATCGACAACGCTCAATGAAATTACGGGGACTCAAAATTATACAACAAATGCTGACGTTCTTCGGAATGTTTACGTTAGTCTTAACGAAACCGTTACATCTATACAAAATCCTGGATTACAATGGATTAATGCAGATGTTTTTAATCCTGGTCCACAATATGATTATATTATGGGGCTTATTAGCGCCTCTAACTTTTTTACACATACGGAACTAACTAATTTTACTCATGAAATAAATCAAAACTTTCTTATTTTCCGTAAACAGTTGGCTCTTTACGCCTCTCCCCTTATTGACGGAGAGAATATTTTTAGCACAGAGGCTAACCTTGCGGTAAATAAGCCATCAGATGGTACCTTATCTCTACAGCAATATTTAACTCTTTTCTTTAATGAATCCTTTATGGCTCAAGCTAGCAAGCAGAGCATTATCACATCTATTCCGACAGGATCTATTTTATTGTGGGACGTACTCCGTCTTCAACAAGCAGTTAGTATAGCAACTGACTATACAAACTTTATGAATTCCCGCCTTTTAAATATGCCAAAAGCACTTCAACCTTTGTTACACAAAGTAGGAAGTGAAAACCTGACACAAAATATTGTTCAATATCTCGCCGAAGCTGAAGTGTTTAATTCCGACGCAAGTGGAAGTCTTGTCAGTTCGCCGGAAGATGCTTTGCTTACACAAGTACAAAACTATAGGACAGCAAGTCCTTATCTTGAACAGATTTTATCTACCCTTAAAGTCAATTCTACTGTTACGTATGGTACTCTTAAGGGGCTGTTAAACACTGAAGTTTACCTCCCCTTACAAAAGCTAGACGCAATCTTAGGAGCAGAAGCTCCTTATGCTATTAAAATGGATTCATTTGATTGGTGGGAAGGCCAACCTATGGCTGCTTTAGAGGCTTATAATGTTTTTAATGTGACGGAACTTAAAAATTACCTGCAGCAACAAAGGGATCGCATTAACTACTTAGCTCAAGAGTTTTCTGAACCGCTTGTTTCGTTACTCGAACAAATTAATATCGAAAGCATGCCAGGAAATCTTCCGCTCATTAAAAAATGGCAAGAAATTCTTGATGAACTTAGTGGATATACCCGCAAAAACCCAGGGAATGAGCTTGCTGAACTTGAAACTTTTATTACAACCCCTCTTAATGAAGTGACACTTTCAACCTGCAGTAAATACACAGATGACAGCAAATTGATGGTAGCTTCCCAAGATTTTTTCACACGAATTCATATCAGTCTTATCGAAAAACTCCAAGAGAGATGCGCTGACCTTTCAGGATCTGTCTCAATGGGTACTTATTCACAAATCGCTAAATTTTTTAACGCTAATCTCGCTGGTAAGTTTCCTTTCGTCGAAGATGTTACCGCCCCCGCACCTGATGCTGCTCCTCAAGATATTCGCACTTTTTTTGAGTTACTTGACAATCAAGGAACTGACGTAAAAGCTGCCTTAGCAGAGGCTAAAAATCTGGGAACAGCAGGCCAAAATGCCCTTACCTTTATTAAGCAAATAGAACAAGTTCGAAGCTTCTTTGGTGATTATTTAACTCCCAATTCTACGCTCCCCTCCCCTGCTTTTGCTTTTGACGTAACATTTAGAGTCAATAAAAGTAAAGAAGAACGGGCAAATGAAATTCTTAATTGGGAACTTACCTCTCAAGATACAACAATTACCATGCGTTCAACCTCTCCTACAGGCTATTGGAGCGCAGGTGATCCTGTAACGGTGACTTTCCGTTGGGCACAGAATAGTCCTCTCCAACCCCAAGGGACTGAAGGTGTATTAGGATATAATGCACAGGGTGAAGATGCGTCATTCTCTTATAGCGGTACGTGGGCGTTTCTTCGACTCTTGTTACAGCATCAAGCAAAAGCTTCTGACTTTGCTGATTTAAATGATGAAGATCCTACGACTTTGCGTTTTGATATTCCTCTCACCAATGTTGTCGCCAATAGCCCATCTACGCTTTCATCTATACCTTCATGTTTACCATCATCACCTTCTTCTGCATCATCATCTTCTTCATCGGTGGATAAATTACCAACAGCGGCTGTTTTTGTGCGGCTTAAGGTATCTCCTATAAAGATGAAAGCCCCTGCAAAGCCAGCTCCAGCGGGAAGTGCAAGCAGTTCTTCTTCAAGTTCCTCAACATCGAGTAGCACCCCTTCAACACCACAAAAGCCTAAAATTGAGGCAGGGCCGCCGGTCAGTTTACCCTATTTCCCTTATCAAGCCCCTCGTCTTACCTCGGAGACTAAAATATGACCGAAAAAGCATTATTAAACCCTAATAAGGTACACCTTCTTTTAAAACCTATCCCTGGCAAAAAGCCTTGTGGTGAATACTTACGGTATACCGAAGTTTACGATCATATACGTGATGCGCGACGAGAAGATGACGAAAAGCTTCCTAAAGGAGTTTGGCAAACTGAAATTAAAAAAGCAGATTGGGATAAGGCCTCTCATCTTTGTCAGGACGCTCTCAAAAATCAATCTAAGGATGTTCAAATTGCTGTCTGGCTTGCTGAAGCATGGCTACATCTTGAAGGAATTGCGGGCCTCACACAGGGGCTTGAACTTATCTTAGGGTTAACGCAAAATTTTTGGAATGATATTCACCCTCAAATAAAAAAAGGCTCTTACGAGTTACGTGTTGTTCCTTATGAGTGGATTAATACGCGTCTAAGTGAAGAAGTTTATCGTATTTCAATTAGCTCGCCTTCGGATCGATCAGCTCACTCTTATCAATTTTTAAATTACCTTGAAGCCAATCGCTATGAAATTGCCAATAAAAGGAATCAACCTCCTACTATGCAACCTAAAGAGAAAGAGAATGACCATCCCTCTTTAGCAAAGGTATCCTTAAGCATTGATCAAACACCAACAGCTTTTTATCGTTATATGGATGAATACTGCATGCGTGCTTTAACTCTCATGGTACAGCTGGAAGAAGAACTGCGTTCACACTTAGCTGCAGAAGCTCCAGCATTTTATAAGCTCCGTGAAAAAATAGATTCCATCCATCGATTTATACGTCAAATTCTAAATGTACGAGGCGAAAAGCAAAAGGCTAAAAAATTAACAACTGAAACCTTACCACCACAAAAAACAGTTCTAACAGGCTCTATCGAAACGCGAGAGCAAGCGTACATCATATTAGGAGAAGTCGCTACTTACCTTGAGCGTATTGAACCTCATAGCCCAACGCCTTATCTCATTCGCCGTGCCATCAACTGGGGAAACATGTCTTTATCGCAACTTGTTTCTGATACCTTCAATAATAATCAGGATATGTCTTTGCTTCTGGATATTCTGAACATAAAAAGAGCTCCATAAATATTTCTTAAGATCTTCTTGTTTTTTATAAAAATAGTTGCAAGAAACCGAGAAACCCTTACTTCT
Source organism: Alphaproteobacteria bacterium (assembly GCA_017992885.1). GTDB lineage: Bacteria > Pseudomonadota > Alphaproteobacteria > UBA9655 > UBA9655 > UBA9655. The sequence goes on along the minus strand of JAGONT010000002.1, from coordinate 46,861 downwards.
TCAGAAATATTTCCCTACCGCTTAGACGACACACAGCCCTAATGCCCCTGCAAAACAACAATATTCATTTACCAGGTAGAGGACCCCACGTGATTCCTAAGCCTAAGAACCCTATGAGTTCTTTAGCTCCTGCTATGCTGTGGCCTGCACTGAATAAAATATAATTTTGCGGGGTCAAAAAATATCTTCCCCCAAAATTATTAAGTAATTCTGATCCAAAAGTAAGATTCCGGGCTCCTTGAGCAAAAAGCTCATTCCCAAGCAATAAGTTTTTGGTAACTTGCCATTGCACGCGAACACCTCCAAAAGGATAACTAAATTGTCCTGGGTTAGGATCTATAGTGTATCCTCCTCCTATTATGATTTTCCAATCTCCCCAACTTTTTTGTATCAAGCAGGGAAATATCCCTGCAACTTTTGTACTTGTGAACCCACTTTGTTGATATCCCGTAGGAAGGAGCACTTTTGGAAACAAAGCGATCTGAGGAAACCATTCAGTTTCATGAATAAGAGCATGATTAATTTCCAAACGAATGTCTCCATACGCATATTCAGTTCTTAAGTTTTTCCGCGCAAGAATAGAAGCAGGAATAACGGCACGTACTTGGTAATCAGGAAAAATACCTACATCTACTTCAAGTGCTGGAACCTGCACTAAAGTTCTGTCTTTTCTTGATGAGAGTCTTACGTGAGAATCTAAAAAGACTCGCTTATAAGCCGTCGGAGCAGCATTATCGATAAAAAATTCCGCAGCAAAACTGGATTGTTTTATACCTAGTATTAAAAAGAAAATAGAAGCAAGACACCATTCAAGCTTTTTTTTATTTTTATTTGACAAAAAAATTCTCAATTAATTATGTTTTTTTCTGATTATATACATTTTAGCATAAGACACGACACTTTTTAATCTCAGACAGAGACGAAAAGCGTCAAAAAGACAGAAAGCTACATATTAGTGCAATTAATCTTGCTTGCTGAACCTTACAAAAGATTTTGCTATCGTTAAAAAAAAGAAAATGACATGACAAAAATTCGAATGAAAAATATTTCTAAAGCTAAAGCTCTCAAATTTATCCTTCTTATGGGCCTAACAAGCCTATTTGCAGATATGACTTATGAGGCTGCGCGAAGCATCACAGGACCTTTCCTTGCAACCTTAGGGGCAAGTGCTGCTGTTGTTGGATTTATAGCAGGATTCGGAGAATTTCTAGGGTATACACTACGTTCTGTCTCAGGTTATTTTGCTGATAAAACTCAACGATATTGGGCTATGACGATCATAGGATACGTCGTCAACCTCCTTGCCATTCCTGCCTTAGCCCTTGCGGGAGATTGGCCCATCGTCTGTTTTTTAATTATTTTAGAACGTCTGGGAAAAGCCATTCGAACACCGGCACGAGATGCCATGCTTTCTCACGCAGGCAGTCAGGTTGGTGTCGGGTGGGCTTTCGGACTTCATGAAGCCCTTGACCAATGTGGTGCAATGATTGGGCCCTTAATCGTCGCTGCTGTTCTGTATTACAAAGGAAGTTATCAAGAAAGCTTTGCCGTGCTCTCTATACCAGCTCTTCTTGCCTTTGCCGCTTTACTTATCGCCTTCAAACTTTACCCTCACCCTGAGCATCTTGACATAAGGCTTAAAAAGCTGGAACCACGAGGAATGACAGGTTCGTTCTGGATTTATCTTTTAGGAGCTGGTTTGATCGCTGCTGGGTACGCTGATTTTTCTCTTATTGCTTATCATTTTGAAAAGCAATCAATTCTTAGTATCATTTGGATCCCAATATTTTATTCTTTTGCGATGGGTATTATCACAATTTCTGCTCCTTTATTAGGTTATCTCTATGATAAAAAAGGAATTATTGTTTTAATTTGGGTGAGTATTTTATCAACATTTTTTTCACCCTTGGTATTTTTAGGGGGATTTTACCTAGCCATTTTAGGCGTCATTCTTTGGAGTATTGGCATAGGTGCCCATGAATCTTTAATGCGGGCCATTATAGCTCATATGGTTTCACCACAAAAAAGAGCTTCTGCCTATGGAGTCTTTAATGCTGGATTTGGAACATTTTGGTTGATAGGAAGTATAATTATGGGTGTTCTTTATGATTTTTCTCTTTGGGCCATTATCATTTTTTCATTAGTCGTTCAACTTCTTGCACTCCCCTTCCTCATTTGGGTTAAAAAAACTGACACAACTCATGAAACAATGATGGAATAATTGGTTAGATGTACACTTCTACTTTGAAATCAGGTGGTAAACAAATATGCCCCTTCTTTTGGAAGGGTTAAATCACTTCATTATGGGGCGAGTGATGGGAATTGAACCCACGGCCTCCAGTGCCACAAACTGGCGCTCTAACCAACTGAGCTACACCCGCCATATACCTGATTTAAGAATTTAGAATACACGAATCAGGAAAACTTTAAAGTATAAAACTCACTGAGAGAGGTCTTAACTTCCTGGTTTTTTGATGCAAATTCTTAGCACAAGTCTATGATTTACCTACTCGATATTACATCCATTCGTCAAGTCTTTGATTGCCTCTGAAAACAAGAAGAGATTTGATAAAATGCGTGCATAAGAAACTTTAGACATCAACTTCGCAAGAAGAGAAGACTAAGCAGCTGGTGCGGTTTCTGATGTTGGCCCTTCAGAAGTTCCTGGATACGTCCTACCACAAGGAGCTAGCTTTGATTGAAACCTTTCGTCTGCAAGTTGACTCGCTTTCAACACATCCACAGTCTTATAGGTTTCATCATTGAAGGGGGGCTCTCTTGTATAGACGATCTCACGCCCTGATTCATACAAAACATTGACTAAGTCATCTGAACTTGCGTAATACCCCTTATCCAAACAATGTTGCTTAAGGTTCAGCAAAGCGCCCGGCTAAAGGACGTTCCTCTCACAAGCTCCTGAGGATTGGTACTCATTTGAATATTCAAATATTCCCCAGGAGCTAACACAAAATTCTTTTTTGTATCGTCTTCAGGCTGGTGAGAGTAGTTTGAAACTTTTTCTTTTCCCGATGGACCAATCTCTGTAGATCCGGCGAAAACAATTCCTTTTCCTTTTAATCTTTCAAATAATTTTTGTTCATTCGATTTAACAAATATTTTTTTAATTTCATCGTAGAAATAGCTAATGTGGTAAAGTAATGAGTCACTTGAATTATTTCCAGCAGAAACAACAATGGCAATTCCTTTTCTGACTGCCTCCTCCATAACTCGTAACCCTTCTTGATCTAAATTAACAAGAGAACGACTTAAATTGATAACGTCTGCCCATGATCTATAGCTGCACGAATAGCTTCTGTCAGAGCTTGAGAGCGTGTTAGCGAACTATTATTTCTTTGTAGCCGCATCACAGTAAGGTCAATGGGCAAAATTGAAGCCTCAGGAGCTATCTTGTGAAGCGCGTGTAATCACACCAGCTCCATGGGCTTCTTCGTTAGACTATAAACACCCCACAGCGCTATTCTTTCTCTTAATCCTTCAATTTTCTTTTGATGTACACTTAAAGATATCTTATGTCGCTCGATCTGTTGTTGCAATTTATGTTGATCTTCAGGAAGTTCAGAAGAAGAATATATTTTTTTAATAGTTAAATCATAATGCTCATTTGATAATACAGCAATATCGTTTAATAATTTCTCTTAAATTAAAGAATACTGATCCAATTCTTCTTCTGTGGTCATCATTAAGGGATTATTAGAGGGAAGAGCATCTGGATGAATAAGTTTTTTGCTTGTCAGTTCTTTCATATGAGGCAAGTTGGCATTAATGGCGCAATCAATGACTGCCGCTAAAAGACGTTTTCCCGTTTTAGTACGTCCTTTAAGCCCATTTTCATGAGCCAAAAAAGCATTTGTTGCTCGTGCTGGATTTAAGGCCTTTTGCCCACTGTTATGATTATCAAAAACGTCGGCTGACATGCAATTACTATACGCCATGGCAGAGAAGTGTATTGAATATAAAAAAACACTCATTACAAAAATTGATCTAAAATAACTACACATTAAGTACAAATTCCTTAAATATATTTCTTGTACTTTTGGTTATTTGTTTAAAAAAATTCAAGTGCGCGTCTAAAGAGATTGAAATATATTTATTCAACATTAGATCCTATCATCAAGTTTTTAATTGCCTCCTACTCAAAATTTTATTTTCTATATTTATTTTCAATAAATTACTATTTATTAATATATTATTATCTATTTTTTACTACAATAATAATTAATTGATTTGTTTTTTAAACAAAAAAATTTTCTTCTCTCAAGGAGAACAACCATGAAAAAATTATTAGGGACAACGATTCTTTTAGCAATGATAGCCCTCTTGAATATGGAACAATCAGCTAATGCAGCTTTTTTTTGGAACTCAAGACGAGTACACCAAGAATACTCTTGCCAGAGTAACAAACCCTGTCCTCAGCAACACTATATGCGTTGGGATTAATAGAAGATAGGCTATGGCTATTTATCGACGACGCTTCCTCCTATAATCTTTCCACAAACTCCTTGTGGTAAGTAAAGCCATGCATTAGGATCGCCAGCTTTATTAGCACCTGCACAGGAATTTGGCCCGCCTGCACAATCTGCCATACCAGCTTTAATCAAACTTTTTCCTTCAGGGGTGTTAATCTTACATTTTTCCATTTCAGAATCAGCCGCTTGACAAGTATTTGCTAGCGCAAGAGCAAAAGACGAAATCAGTGTCGTCGCTATAGATGTTTTAAGCATTGGAACTCCTTCTCCCACATATTTTTTTACATTTTAAATGAATTTAGCTTCATTTTCAATTGATTTAAAAATGCTATATAAAATCACAGCCACAATTAATTTAATGATTGATCAGAAAAAGTCAGGAGATCCTGAACACTTAAATAATTTTACACATGAAAACAATGAGATTGTTCCCTCCAAAGAGCAACCTTAGCTTCTGTGTACACTCTTCGCAGCAAAATAACATCAATCCACTAACTATGTGGCATTAGCTCAGCAAACAAAATCCATGTCTCTTTATTTCTCTCAAGATGAAACAGCTTCACCAACTCACCTCATTAGCGAAATAGAACGACAGCAAGAAAAAGGCACCAGCCTTGTTTTGATACGCCAAAGATATTGAAAAGCTCATTGAGGGAAAAACTTTGCTTTCTCCTTTGAAAGAGACAGTCGGAATCTTAATTACCAAAATCAAAGATAAATTCCATCGAAATGAGGGATTTTATCAGTTTGAAAAGGAAAAGGTCTTTCTTCAAGAAGCTGCTGATTTTTCTGTGATCAAAGAAAGCGATCAGACTGAAAAACAAGACGTTTTACAGGGCATTACGAAACATTGTGAACGTTATCTGTATGATTATTGAGGGAAGGAAAAGCATCCTCTCACCCCTGAATTGACAGAGCGCATTCCGCTTCAAGCGGAAAGGGTCGCTAATTTTATTTTCCGTGCCCATACTTCAAAAGGAACAAGCTCCACTGAAGAACAAACAAAGCTCTTCCTTCTGCGAGCCAAATACGAACTAGATCGCATCCCTGAGCGTTAAAAAGAAATTATGAAAGAGTGGCGACGAGAGGACACCTTTAATGAGAAAGCAGATGGTCTATACTCTCATTTTTTAAAAGTTGAGATATTAATTGATGTTGATGGAGCGCTGGTTGTTTTTTTTATAAATTTGTGTTAATCAAAATAAAAAAACATATATATTATCAAAGAAATTAAGGGGGTATTGTTAATGACAAAGGTCATACGTAATATTGCTGAAATGAAACAATATATAGCCCATTGTAAGCGCCCCATTGGGTTTGTCCCTACGATGGGTAACTTTCATTTGGGTCATGAGAGCTTATTTGTTAAAAGTGTTGAACAAAATCAGGCTACAATAGCCTGTATCGTTTTAAGTCCTATATTATTTAATAATCCAGATCATTTTATTGATTATCCTAGGACATTTGAAGAAGACCTCCTTAAGGCAAAAAAGGCTGGTGTTGATATTTTATTTATTCCAGAAGATAAATCACTTTTTCCAGATAATTATACATATAGAATTATAGAGACTGAATTTAGCAAAATAATGGAAGGTAAAAATTGTTCTTCGCATTTTGATGGTGTCTTAGCAATGATTCTAAAATTATTATTGATCGTAAAGCCAGATAGTTATTACCATGGCGAAAAAGATTATCAGCAACTCGAACTTCTCAAAGGGATGTGTGAGGCTTTCTTTATAGATGTTAATATAATTGCTTGCCCAACCGTTAGAAACAATGAAGGACTAGCCTGGAGTTCTCGAAACAGTTTATTGACAAAAGAACAAATGGTCAAAGCAATTGAGTTTCCTAAAGCCCTCAACTCTGCTTTCTCTACCGATGCAATTGCTCAATTATTACAAGAGGTTGGTTTTTTGGTAGAATATATTGAAGACTATAAAGATCGTAGATATGGAGCCGTACGTCTTGGATCTGTGCGTTTAATGGATAATATTGAGTTAAAGTAGTATTTTTTATTATCAGGACTATCAACCTATGGTACTGTGACTTTGGTTTTATCCAAAATACGTGATTACATAAGCAATTTCCTTAGCTTTATGAATAAAAACTTTAAAAAAAAGAAAGGATTATATGAACCTTGACCCTCTCATTTTTGCTCCACATACCCTTAAAAAAATAAACATATTCTTCACTAAAATATTAAAATTTTCTCCAAAATTGAACTTCTATCACACCAATAAAGGTACTCTTTATTCGAGATTGTCGAGAACAAGCTTTATTCCAAACCATCAATCCTTTTTGCGTGAAAGGACTTTAAGCTAATTATCATGGCTGTCAGAGATAAAATATATCATTTAGTGGGAATAGGCCTTGGCCCAGCAAATTTAAGTACCGCCGCTTTATTACATAAATGTGCTGGAACTGATGTGATTTTTCTTGAACAAAAAGAAAAATTTTCTTGGCATACAAACATGATGTTCGATTTTTCAAACATTAATGTTGGTTTTTATAAAGATCTAGTTACTCTTGTAGATCCAACCAATCCCTATAGTTTTATGAATTATTTAGTGGCTAACAACAAACAATATTCATTTTTTAGCTCATCATTTAATAGAGTTTCTCGCGCCGAATTTGAACAATATTTTCATTGGGTTGCTCAAAGTATTTCTTATATCTTGTTTTCCTGCAAAATTGATCAAGTTGAATACCAGGAGAACAAGAAATTATTTATAGTAGAGAGTAACAAAGGTACTTTTCTAGCAAAAAATATATTAATTGGCACGGGAATAATTCCTAAGCTGCCAGATTGGATTTCTGACGATGAGGCGTCCGTATTTCATGGTTATAATTACTTAAGCAATAAAAGAAGCTTTAATAACGAAAATGTTTTAATTGTTGGAGGAGGTCAGAGCAGTGCTGAGGTGATCTACTCTTTATTAGAAAATGATCAGTCGTTACCGGCTCGCATCTATTGGGTTACAAAAAAAGGATACCCAGTTATTCTTGACGAAAATCCATTTGCAAATGATATTTATACACCAGCATTTGCCGAATTTTTTTACAATCTAGATGTTAGCAAAAGAGAAGAACTTGGTAAAGTATTGCGGGATACGAGTGATGGCATACACGAAGCATTATTAACGAAAATATACCAACGCCTTTTTTTTCTTAACAAAACCAATAGCTTGTCAATAAAGCTGTCCTTATTTCCGTTAAGTAAATTACATGATCTTGAGAAATATTCTCCCTCTGACGTTCATACCAATGAAAAATATAAAGCTATACTTAACGGCTTAGTAAATAAAAGTATTGATAATATAGATAGAGTGATTTTTTGTACTGGCTTTACGCATAAAAACTCAAATCTTCTTAGAAATCTTAAAAATTATTATGGAGATAAAATTGAAATAGAAAAGGATTTTTCAATTCGCAAAATTAATAATGAGGAAAACAGAATATTTGTTAATAATGGAGCAAAAAGTTTTTATGGCCCTGCGGATCCAAACCTTAGTTTACTTCCTTGGAGAAGTGCCATAATTATAAACTCTCTATTAAAAGAAAATATATACCCGCTAAACAATGAAGAAGAAATGATATATTGGGGAAAATAGGGAGCTATAGGATGACTATTCAATATAAAGACATAAAAAATCCATGCGATGGCGTAAGCTTAATTCGAAGCTTAGACGTTCCTATTGCTAAACCTTTTCAAATTGATGAAATTACAATTTTAGAAAACATGTCCTCTCCGGTTGATAAACATGAAGTTGCAGAACTTTGGTCAATTCTTTCAGGAACGGGAGACCTTACATATGATGGCAAAAATTATATTCTTAAGACGGGGGAGTGGTTCTTTTTTGAACCTTTTAAAGAACATCAAGTCGTGAATAACTATCGAGAGGATTTACGCATTTTATCAATATATTGGAAGAGTACAAAAGAGGAGAGATAAGAGGGAAAAAGAGATATTTCTTAGAAGTTGGTCATAGCGGTGCGTAAAGACTTGAAATCTTGAATGACGTGGTTAATCCATTGAGTCAAAAGAAAGTCATAATCCAGGTTATCGGCAATCATGGTGATAAAACCTTACGATAAAGTCAAACAAAATCTCTACTATATAAATTGGGATATTATGGTAGCAAATTTAGGATCTTGCTCATCATTTATGACTACATCCTTAACGAGCAGCCCTTCTCTCTTGAAGATTTTAACTATGTCTTGAAGATCAAATTTTATTGAGGTTCCTATAAAAAAATGTTGATCTTCTTCTAAAATAAAAGTTCTCTGTCCAATCGCTACTTCTTGCTTAATTCTGGGTTTTAAGTAGCCCTCTACACGACTTTTTTTCTCATTCCATTTACATGTCGCATCAAACTCTTCCGGTTTAAAATCTTTAAGGTTAAATTCAGCTTTTAAATTTCTCATTACATTAATGAGTAACTCATGCATAATATCATTGTCATAAGCTTTTTGTAAGCTATCGGGATCTTTGTTAATATCTATACCGCACAGAAAATAATCATTCTTTTCGAGAAGAGCTCTGAAATTATTTAATATTAAAGATAATTCTACTTCTACGTTATTGAGGTTACTAAACGTTGAACCAAAAAAACATAAGAAATTTTTAAGATTTTCACTCCTTGACAATTGTATATTGTTACTTAGTGACATGAAATCATACTTAAATGCTTCAACCTCTAAAGACTTAAAATTCTCCTTAACTATTTTACAGGCTTTTTCCGTATACTCTGGCATTAAGTCTAAGGCTACATATTTTGATAATTTATTTTTAGAGCTTTTCTCTATTAGTTTTAAGAAAGGGATGGTTTTAGATGTTACGGAAATCCCACTCCCTGGGCCTACTTCTATTACTTGATAAACATCAGTATAATTAAAATTCTCGGCAAGTTTTGAATTTAAGATAGTGCATTCCGCAGGAAACAGATAATAGTCTTCTTTTTTTAACAGTTCATCCCAAAGTTCAGGTTTGCATGAGTATGTATACTTTGCTAAATGACCACTCTTATCCCCTGAAAAAAGATCTATATAATCTTGAGCTATACTCATGATTTCTCCTTATGCTTCCTGATTTGGCTCTTTGCAGGGAAAAATAATTATAATTTTTCTAAAGTTAAGAGAGGCCATTGAGCGGTATAAAAATCCCCCCCTAAATTTATTATATTATTTTTAATTTTTTCAATAACTTCGTTAATTTCTAATGTCCCTCTTTTTTACCCGCAACAATCATATTGGCAGGAAAACTAAGTACGAGGCTATCATCTAAGGATAGTTGTCCAAGTCTATGAATTAGAGTGTCTAAAGTTTCCTCCGATATCATTGCTTGATCTAATAAGTCTTGCCTTGATTCCACAACGCCGCGCTTAATTTGTAGTTTTTCATGCGACGTTTTAAGTAAGGGTTGATGGTAATCATAGTCCGTAATGCTTAGGCCTGCTTCCTTAAAAAGTGAGACAAGTTTTAACCCTATATCAGGATCTTTTTTGTAGTGGGCATAGCATTTGAATAAAAGATCGAGCCATTCTTTAATGACAGCATTTTCTGGATAATGAAGGCTATCTCTTGCAATCATATCATGAATAACCATCGTTGCCCCTGGCTTCAATAGCTTTTTTAAGGAGAGCAAGACATCTTGAGGAGTGACGAGATGGTTAAAGACAAATCGACTAAAAATGAGATCAATTTCATTTTGATACTCTAGTGTATCTAGGTCGTAGGCAGAAGCCTGTATCAATTGAATATTATGAATATCTTTTGCTCGCGCTAGACTTCTTACGATTTCTAGTTGTTCTGGACTATTATCAACGGCAATAACCTTTCCATTAGGCACTTGCTCTGCGAACCAAACTGCCATGTGGCCAGTGCCAGGACCCAATTCTAAAATTGTCATATCATCCCTAAGCCCGATCTTTTGCAAAAACCTTTGGCTAACTGGATTAATCAACTCATTTAAAACTTCAAGTCTCTCCGCTCCGTCCTGTCCAACTTTTAAAAAATATCCCTTATCTTGACTGCCATCTTCACTGAGAACTTCTGACGTGCTGCTAGACGGACTTCTTTTTTGATCTTCAATTTCCTCTTCTGCCATTGAATAAGCTGCTGACGAAAGTGTTAATAAAAGGCTCAAAAGAATAAAAGGAATAATTATATGGTTTTTTTTTCTCTTCATTAGCATAGCTTGTTGTTCCTTTATTCAAATCGTATGCGTTTATTTAATCTTATGGGTAATGTACACTCGTTTCATTCTTCATTACAAGGGACAAGATATGTAAGAAAATTCACATCCTTAAGCTTACCTCTCTCAAAAAAAGATCTCTCAATTGTCACTTTTCATATAGCTATGCTATTCGCTGAGGCTGTAAATGTAGGGAATACACTCTTACGCGAAATACTATCCAAGCTCAACTCAGTCCATTGATCTCCATAAAAATCAACTCCTAATGTCCCAGCAATATCTGGCATAATGGGCTTTATCATTAACAGATAACACGCAATCTCCACATTTAATGCACTTTCAGAGTCCTGAGAAGTAACAATTGGGATGAGAGGGTCAATCTCCTCGTAAACCTTTGAGAAATCCAGTTTTTTCATAGCTGCGTGATAATTATCTATTCTTTTTAATAACTCTTCAGGTAAATTAAAGGTTGCCTTTTTATTATTCCAGTGCTGGAAATGAGAATATAATTTAGCATGTAGAGTTTTAAACTTATTGTAAAAACGATCTAAATCGTTAATATCAAAATCATTTGAATCTTCAAAGTATGATTTTAATATTGAAATGCTATAAAATCTTATTATATCTACAGGGTATTTTTCTTTTAACTGATCAATTGTAATCACATGATTTCTTGACGACGAGAATTTCATTCCATTAAGTTTAACAAACCTCTGAATACTCATCTTGTGAGGGACTTTGTTGACTCCTAAACCCAAGAGCACAGCTGAAACAGTAATTGCATAGTAAAATTCAGTATCTTGTCCCATAAAAGGAATGAGATGAGTTTGTGGATCATTAAGTTTTTTGATTAAATCTTCAAGATCAGTCCCGTAAATTTCTATGAGAGCTGTAAAACATGACCATATTGCTTCAAACCAAATTGTAATGGCCTTTGCCTCAACGGAATTTTGCTCAACTTCTATTCCATGTTCATAATGATAAGTCAGTATAATATTTTCAATGACTTCTCTGGAGAGATACTCACTGTATTTTAATTTTATTCTATCATCCCACATTGAGTGTTCTATAAAATATTTAAAGTTATTTTGTATGCTCTTTATATTTAGAGTAAATGCCTTTGTTAGTTTAAGGACAGCGTTGCTGCCACACTCTCTGTGAATTGCCCCAATCAGTTTATTATTAAATACCGGACTCACACAATTCTCACAGAGGCCACCATCGGCAATAGAATAACAACTCCCGCATTTTCCCTGTACAGTCGTATCAAATATATATTTCTCACATTTCTCACAATACAATTGCTCAACTTTTTCAGCGTTTAGAAAGTTATTTTTCAACAGTCTGTTAATAATTTGTTGGGTGACTTGGCGATGATTTTTTGAGGCGGTAAAGGGAAATGACTGATAGAGGACCTTAGAATCATCTAACGACTTCCTTATTCTATGTGCATATAAATCTTTTGTATGATCGAAAGATTGATTGATTTTCTTTGATTTTAACTCCGTATAGGTGTTGTTTTGATCAGCTCCACAAACGATTTTAACATCATGCCCTCTACTCGCTAAATATCTTCCATAGACATCGCCAGGTATATAAACTCCCGCCAAATGTCCCATATGAAGATCTGAATTGGTGCAGGGAGGAGGAAGTATTATAAGATATTCTGCCATGACTTTACCTTAATTATAAGTTAATATTTGATGGGAACAAACAATCAATACATAATCATATTATAAGTAGAAAAAGCCGCAAAACTTCCTTTAATCAAAATTTTTCAGTAATAATTTGCAGTAAATTAATTTGATTTCGTGGCAATAATAGAGAGAGGTTTTATAGATTGCAAGCTGTAGAAGAGAGTTGAAAGCTTGAAGAAAAATCTCAAAGGAACGTTTTTATTTTTTGAAAAATCATTATTGACATTATAAAAATCATTTCTTAAAACTTAGATATATATGTTACATGTTTTTTAAATAAAAAAAGGAATTTTTGTTATGAAGTATTATTTTTTTCTGTTTTGCCTTCTTTCTAGCTCATCCTCTATAGCTGCAGATCCTGATGAACTTTCTCATCCCTCCTCTCAACGTCTTTCTCCAAATCTGGGGCTTCTTTTCATTAAGGAAGATCCAGGACCTCCGTTCCCCTCGTCTGCTGATTCATTCCCAGGTTTCCCTCAATTAAGGGATGATGGGAAAGTCCCTCCTTCCCTTGGCATTGATCTCACAAGTGACCCCTCTGGGATAAGGTCATCACCTCCCGTCATTTTATTTCATGACACTGATGGATCCAGTACATCGTCATCGAACCTTGAGAATATCCTTACTCCTGCACCTAGCTCGGCCTTCACAAGTGTCAGAGAGGGTAAACGCTTAAAGAGACCAGGAAAAGAAGCAAAAGAGGTAACAAAGGTCAAATATATGAGGACTGCTACTACTGATGCGAGGCAAGCCCCTTCAAGCCCAGTCGTCTTACTCCCAGAAACTCTAGATTCCCCTATACCATCAAGCTCTTCGACAGCTTCAAGCTCTTCCAGTTTATCAGTACCCTCAGGGGAAGAAAGAGTTTTTGAAGCGTTGAAACAGACCGCAACAAATGGAGATATCCTTGCACAAATCAAACTTGGGCGGATGTATGAGGAAGGTCGAGGAGTCGGAGGACGATCGGAAGCAAATGATGTGATAGCGGTTGGGTGGTACAGACAGGCCGCAGAAAAAGAAGATGCAAGGGCACAAAACAACCTTGGATGGATGTATATGGAAGGTCGAGG
>JAGONT010000002.1:0-33314 GCA_017992885.1 Alphaproteobacteria bacterium | reverse complement strand
TGTACAGGCACAATATAATCTTGGATGGATGTACCAGATGGGCCGAGGAGTTGAAGGCGGGCAATCGCCAGCAAATGATAGGGAAGCCGTTAAGTTATTCAGACTGGCCGCAGACAGAGAGTTTGTAGAGGCACAACACAATCTTGCATGGATGTACCGGATGGGCCGAGGAGTTGAAGGCGGACAATCGCCAGCAAATGATAGGGAAGCCGTTAAGTGGTTGAAGCTGGCCGCAAATAAAGAATTTGCAGAGGCACAAACCAAACTTGGATGGATGTACCTGATGGGCCGAGGAGTTGAAGGCGAACAATCTGAAGAAAATGATAGAGAAGCTGTTAAGCTGTTGAGATTGGCTGCAGAAAAAGGGGAACCACAGGCACAATACAATCTTGGATGGATGTGTATGGAAGGTCGAGGAGTTTCCGGCGGACTAAATGATGGGGAAGCCGTTAAGTGGTACAGACTAGCAGCGTACAACCAACATGCAAGAGCACAATTTTTCCTTGGATGTATGTACCAGATGGGCCGAGGAGTTGGGGGACAATCATCAACAAATGATGTGGTAGCGGTTAAGTTATTCGGGCTGGCCGCAAACAAAGGAGTTGTAGGGGCACAGACCAACCTTGGAAAGATGTATAAGGAAGGCCGAGGAGTCGGAGGACGATCGGAAACAAATGATGTGGTAGCGGTTAAGTTATTCAGGCTGGCCGCAGACAAAGGACATGTAGAGGCACAATACATCCTTGCAGGTATGTATCTACAAGGCCGAGGAGTCGGAGGACGATCGGAAGCAAATGATGTGGAAGCTGTTAAGTGGTTGAAGCTGGCCGCAAACAAAGGATTTGTAGAGGCACAAACCAACCTTGGATGGGCGTATGCGTCAGGGCGAGGAGTTGGGGGACAATCACCAGTAAATGATGTGGAAGCTGTTAAGTGGTTGAAGCTGGCCGCAAACAAAGGATTTGCGATTGCACTATACAGACTTGGATGGATGTATAAGAAGAACCGAGGAGTTGAAGAGGAGCAATCTCAAGAAGTCAATGATATAAAAGCTGTTAACTTGTTGGAATTGGCTGCAAAAAAAGGAAACGTTGAGGCACAATACACTCTTGGAAAGATGTATAAGGAAGGCCGAGGAGTTCCCGCCGAAGGAAATCCGCTAAGCAATAGACTAGAAGCCATAAAATGGTATGAGAAAGCAAAAGCTCGAGGACATAAGAAGGCAGAAGCTAAACTTAATTTAATGCTCGGTCTTTAAGATTTTTAAGAGGAGATGAATGCCTTTAAAATAAAAAAAATCTTTTCTGTTCCCTAAGAGAGTGCTAGCGAATAAATCGGGTACGTTTTGATGAGCACTCTTTTGAAGCAAGGCGTTCAACAGATGAGAGTCAAGGGACCCTTCTCTGAAAAATATGTCAAGATCTTGAGAAAGTGAAACAGAATGATCAAAAACGTCTATTTTAAGAATGCATTGTTTATGAGCAGTATGGCTTGAATGAAGGCCAATTTTGAGTTTAAGCTCCTTGAGCATCATCAGGGTCACTTCATCTTTTTCTCTCCCAAGCCATCTTTTTTCTAAAAGAACAGGGTGACCTGGGATAATTTTTTATAGATGAAGATTCCGAGAAACAATAACAAGAAATGAAGTGTCGCACGTGTCACATTCTCTCTGCGACACGTGCGACATCTGAATTTGAGAGACAAAAATAGGGAAATAAAAATGATGACTCCAAAATGAAGAAAAAAGACCCCGCCGATTTAACAGCGAAGTCTTGAAGACACAAGTTTAGATTTTGTAAAGCCAGGAAGAAATGACCCAATCTTTCTCTGTAAATCAAAGAGAAAGTGTTACCCAGAGGTGTTGAAAAAGAGGGAGATCTATATCACTTCTGTATCGTTCTAACTGATGCGACACATCTTCCGGAATGGTATTGTGTTTATATACGCGTCCAATATTTGTTGTGTAAAATTGCATTCTGCGCTTGCTATATAGAGGGGATACAACTGTGATCGCTGTTTTACTTAGGTCAAGCCACTCCAATCGTATTATCTTAGACAGAGGAGAGATGTCTCTGACGTCCGTGGCAGTAAGGTTAAGACGCCTCAATAACAATAGCTCAGCCAGAGGAGATAGATCTGTGGTTCCTGTGAAACTCAGGTCAAGTTCATGCAATTTTTGCAATGCAACCAGAGGCGATACGTCTTTAACGCCTGTATTTTGTAGATAAAGCTCATGCAATTGTTGGAACATAACCAGAGGGGATAGATCTGTGATTCCTGTGAAACTCAGGTCAAGGTGGATTAACCCCTCCAACGTTCCCAGAGTTGAAATGTCCATGATAGCTGAACCGCTCAGGCCAAGAGACGTCAAATTTTTCATGCTAATTCTAGTTGTGATGTGCTGAAGGTGTTTTGATGTCGTAGGAAACCAAAGTTCAAAGCCACTAATCTTTTGAATGCGAGGATCATTTAATATTGGGTAAAGCTCTTTTAGATCTTCTACAAACGTACACGCTATAGATTTACCTCCTCTGATGATATCAGCCGTACCCTTAAAGTCACCTTCTGGGGTAAGTTTAGGGAAATTTTTGAGCGTATATTGTAGGTTAATTCTTAAGTTTGGATGAGAGGAAAGGCGAAGGATATTATTTTCTAATTCTGAATCTACATTCTTCTGTCCCTGGCTATTTAAAACAGCTTGTACATTTCTTACATTTGTGGAACTCAGATCAAGATATTTAAGACTTTTCATCGCAAGTAAAGGGGCTATATCCTCATCTGTCACATCTGTTTCACTCAAATTAAGAACGCATAAAGATGGCAAGTTTTCTGTGAGATGAGAGAGTAGAAATTTTGTTGGTGTAAAATTCAATTTTAGACGCAAAAGACTATGATCAGGAGTGTTTAAAATGGCGTAAAGTTGATCACTAGAGTTAACGATCCAATCTCCAGGCCGTAAAGGAAAGTTCTCTTGGTGCTCATCCCAATGGGATGAGCAAGATGCCTGAGGAGAAGATTGCGGGATGTCTGTACTGCAGCTAAGAGCTGACAAAGAGGGTGACGATTGTGATGACAGCGTTAATTCATCGTATAAACACGTCTCCACCAATTGTGCAGGAGTAGATGACCCCATATTTTCATCCTCATCTATAATAGCTATTGAGGATGAGCTTGTAAAAAGACAAAACAAAAATAAATAATATTTCATAATCACATCACCTTCTTTGAAATTTAAAAATAGCCTTTACTTTTTTGCCTATCATGAATTTATTATCATAATAAAAAACTTATTTTTTATATTAAAAACGAATAACATATTAATGAATATTGGAATTATAATGTCAAAATACAAGCCCCTAGTCAATTAAATTCAATTTACACAAATTAAAGACCACTTGGCTTGACTTTCAATCAGAAAAAGGAGCGAGTCTCTAAACACTTAAATGATTTGACGGAAAATATTGATTTACAAAATAGAGGGAAGATTTTTCTCACAAGAGCCGAGGCGTCGAACTATCTAATTGATTTTTAAAGATAAATTTTTTTCGGTTTGAATCTCTAAGAATAGATCCAAAAGAAATCTCGTATCTTCTGAATTCTGTACGAATTCATCACAAGATTATTTCTAAGGCACTTATAGGGAAGGCAGGACATTTGCTCTTAAAAAAGGTATTTAAGAACAATGATACAATTCAGGCTAACTTATTGGACTGAAATTTAATTGTCTGTTTCCGCTTTGCATCCGGAAATTGAGAAGGGATTTTCCAGAATTTTCAAAGCCCTTTGAAAATCCTGGTGGGCGATGAGGGATTTGAACCCCCGACCCTCTCGGTGTAAACGAGACGCTCTCCCGCTGAGCTAATCGCCCTTTAAGGGGTATATACCCTAGACTTGAGTGGATTTCTAGAGGGAAATTAAAAATTTTAGGTTCCCATATATTTTAACCCTGCCCGCAGATAATCAAACCCTGTAATTAAAGTTAGAAGGGCTGCCACCCAAAGTCCAATAAGGCCAATAACATCAATAGGAAAAGGAAAGCCCGGAATCTCTTCAACAATCAAAAAGGTCAGGGCAATCATTTGAATGGCTGTTTTCCACTTCGCAAGCTGTGTCACAGGAATAGAAACATGGGCTTCTGCTAAGAATTCCCGCAAACCAGAAACAAGAATTTCTCGGCACAAAATAATAACTGCCGGAATCAAACTAAGGCCCTGTATGCGGCCAAAACCAACCAACATTAATAAGGTTGCAGCCACAAGAAGCTTATCGGCCACAGGATCAAGAAAAACACCAAATTGTGTCGTTTGCTTTAAGGTTCTTGCAAAATATCCATCCAAATAATCCGTGATGCAGGCAATAATAAAAAACACAGCCACAATCCAATTGCTCAAAGGTCGGTCAAAGTAAAATAACCCTACCACCACTGGGATAAGAGCAATTCGCATAAAGGTTAAAAGATTCGGTAGTGTCGTTGGATTCATTGTTTGTTTATTCATCAATTGTTTTTATTTTTAAAAATAGTGTGCCCCCTAGTGACCCTTTCATACTAACCATTCTTATGAAAATAATCATATATTTTTTTTGCCAAATTTTTATTAATTCCACAAACCATTTCTAAATCCCTAAGACCTGCCCCTTCAACCGCCTTTGCTGAACCAAAATGTTGTAAAAGAGCTCGTTTTCGCCCTGGCCCAACGCCTGCAATTGTATCAAGTTTTGAGGCTGAAATTGCCTTTGTTCGACGGATACGATGAGCACCGATGGCAAAACGATGGGCTTCATCTCGCAGCTGTTGAAGATAATATAAAACTTTGTGTGTAGAAGGAAGCTGGAAAGGCTCATGTTCAGGCAGGTAAAATGTTTCACGTCCAGCATTTCGATCTGGACCTTTCGCAATAGCAATCAATTGAACATCTGTAATCCCTAAATCAGCAAAAACAGCTTCTGCCGTCGAAAGCTGCCCCTTCCCTCCGTCAATTAAAACCACATCTGGCCATTGAATGCTATCATCCTTATCATGCGCAAGAGCTCTTGAAAACCTACGCAGGAGAACCTCTTTCAACATGCCATAATCATCTCCAGGAGATAAATTTAGTGAACGAATATTAAATTTCCGATAGGCATTTTTCATAAATCCGTCAGGCCCTGCGACTATCATCGCCCCCACGGGAAGAGCGCCCTGAATATGGCTATTGTCATAAACTTCAATACGCTGAGGAAATGTAGGCAAAGCGAAAAGATCCATAAAAGTTTGTAAGAGCTCTTTTTGCGAAGCTTTTGCTGAAAGATACCGTTCCAAAGATTCTCTGGCATTATCAAAAGCGTGTCGAACAAGCTCGGCTTTTGGTCCTGATTTAGGAATATGCACATAAACTCGTTTTTGGGCTTTTTGTGCCAGAGCTTTTTCCACAAGTTTAACATTAGGAAGAGAGGCATTTAAAAGAATTTCGTGAGGCGGAGGGGCATCTTCATAAAATTGGGTAATATACGCTTCTAGCACCTCATGCGAGGAAACATCTGTTACATGGTTTATAAAAGAGGCGTAAGTCCCATAATTAGATCCATTACGAAAGAGAAAAAGCTGAATACACGTTTGTCCTCTTAAGGAATAAACAGCAAAGACATCCGCATCTTTTACAATCGCCGTATTAATAATCTGTCGCGATTGAATGGAGGTCAGAGCTTGAATACGATCTCTAAAAACAGCTGCTTTTTCATACTGCTGTAATTGGCTTGCCTTTTCCATGCCTTCTGCAAGACCTTTTTGCACTTCATTCGTTTTTCCTGCCAAAAAGGCGCGCGTTTCTTGAACGAGCTTTTGATAATCTGCTTCTGAAATGTAATTCACACAAGGAGCACTGCAGCGCTTAATTTGATATTGCAAGCACGGTCTTTTCCGAGAAGAAAACACCGAGTCAGGGCAAGAACGTAGTAGAAAAGCCCGGTGTAGGGCTGTCAGCGTCCTATTTACAGCCTCCCCTGACGCAAAGGGTCCATAATAATCTCCGGGTAAATTTCTTTCCCCCCTATGTTTTGTCAGCAAAGGATAAGGATGATCCCCCGTAATCCTTATGAAAGCGAATGATTTGCTATCACGCATTAAAATATTATAGCGGGGAGAAAGTTTTTTGATCAGATTCACTTCGAGCAGCAGCGCTTCTACTTCCGTATGCGTTGTGACAAATTCCATACGATCAGTTTCTGACACCATACGCTGGAGTCTGAGAGGGAGTCGGTCAGGTTGAGTGTAACTGGCAACTCTCTTTTTGAGATGTTTTGCCTTGCCGACATATAAAACCTCCCCTCGCCCATTTATCATACGATAAACTCCCGGACTTGAGGACAAGGTTTGAACACAGTTTTTAATTGTTAAAATGCCCCGTTCAAGGGATGAGATGTCGATGACCATAAGCGTACACTTTCAGTCTATCTTTTAGCTGTCAAGACGTGGTGTAAATTTTATGTGCCATTCTTGCTTTTCCGCTATCTCTCTAGAAGTCATACCCTACTCTGATCAAAGCATCGCCTAGTTTTTGACCACCCCCAAATTGGAAGCTGACGTTGCCGATGATGTACAAGCCTTGGCAAATTGTACGGTTAGAGCAAGGCCGGGCGCCACTTGGTTGCGGGTGCGGTTATCTCCTGCAACACTCAGGGATTGCGCTTGACCGACGAGGCCCCCCTGCACTTTTGCGGAGTTCTGGCCCATGGATCGCTTGTGCACCCAGGAAAGTTGCAAGGCAGGACGAACCAGTGCATCACACAAGACATAGGTCTTGTAGACTTGCGCACCAATCTCTCCTCTAAAGAATTGGGACATCCGACCCTTAATCTTAAAGTCTAAGCTTTGCGCGCCTTTTTCTCTAAACCCGCTCTCATTGACGAACATATAGGTGGCATCAGCATAAGGTTGCACCGTTAAGTGTTTCAACGACCACACATAGCCTGCTTGGATATCGGTGGAGAACTGCCCCCCATTGTGGCTTTGTCTTGCTGTGCGATTCACCCCTGGATAGATGATATTGCGATGAGAGTTATAGTTATCTCCACCAGCAATGAATTAACCATCGGCATAAAATCCTGTCTGGCTTAACCACGTTCCATAGATCCCTCCATAATAGCTTTTCACCCGACCACTACCGCGGCTTTGTTGCCAATGAAAGGGAGTGGTGAGAGAGTGCAGAGAAAGCATATCCTTTAAGCCTGCCCTTGAACTGTCAAGTCACCGAACTTAAGGCTTCCCCAAAATTAACTCAAAATTAAATAATCCACGCATTCTGTGGATAACTTTGTGGAAAGGAGGAGAGTGTTAGAAAATTTCGAAGGCTAAATCTCGACTTAGTTTGAATTGCTGCATTTTTAGGCACATAAAATTAACGTTTTGATTTAAAATCATTTTTTAAAGTAAAGAAAAAATTTTAGTGATCTAAATGAAAAATTTTCTTGACGAGACATTTGAACAAATTGGGCCTTTTGTTGCTGTGTATAACATAGGGAGTTTTATTTAAAAACCAATCTTAAATTCACTTTACTTAACTTTTACACTCCCCTTAACTATGAGCACCCGAAAAGGTCAGATTTTTTCCAGATACGGCTTCAAGTAATACCCCGTATAACTTTCCGTCACGGTGACAATCGCTTCAGGAGTCCCGTTAGCCACAATACGGCCCCCCTTTTCGCCTCCTTCAGGGCCAATATCAATAATCCAATCTGCTGTTTTAATAACTTCGAGGTTATGTTCAATAACAATGACGGTATTTCCTTGATCCACGAGGGCATGGAGAACTTCGAGAAGCTTACGGACATCATCAAAGTGTAGACCGGTTGTAGGTTCATCCAATATATAGAGAGTCTTGCCTGTCGCTCGACGAGAGAGTTCTTTTGAGAGCTTGACTCGCTGGGCCTCCCCCCCTGAAAGGGTCGTCGCTCGTTGCCCCACATGGATATATCCCAATCCCACTTGGGAAAGAGTTGAAAGTTTTTCCCTAATTGCGGGCATCGCTTCAAAGAAAAGAAGAGCTTCATCAACAGTCATATCTAAAACATCCGCAATGGATTTATCCCGGTATTTAATATCAAGAGTTTCTCGGTTATATCGTTTGCCATGACATTGATCACACTCCACATAAACATCGGGTAAAAAGTGCATTTCAATCTTAATGACGCCATCTCCCTGACAAGCCTCACAGCGTCCCCCTTTAACGTTAAAGGAAAACCGTCCCGCAGCATACCCACGGGCCTTCGCTTCGGGAAGAGCGGCAAACCAATCGCGAATAGGCGTAAAGACTCCCGTATAAGTCGCTGGATTTGACCGTGGCGTTCGTCCAATTGGAGACTGATCAATATCAACAATTTTATTAATTAAATCAATCCCTTCAATCCGATCATGAGGACCCGGAACTGCAGAATTATCATTTAAAAGTTGTGCAAGTCCCTTATAAAGCGTTTCAATAATCAGGGAGGACTTTCCTCCTCCTGAAACACCTGTCACACAAATAAAGGTGCCCAAAGGAAAGTCAACAGTCACATCCTGCAAGTTATGGCATCGTGCGCCTATAACTTTTAAAACCTGGCCTTTTTTTGGCTTACGTCGTTGAGAAGGAAGAAAAACTTTTTGCACACCTCGCAGATATTGCCCAGTAAGGCTGGCAGAATTTGCGATAATTTCTTCAGGTGTACCTTCTGCTACAACATGCCCACCCCTTGCCCCTGCCCCAGGTCCCATATCAATAACATAATCAGCTGCACGAATAGCATCTTCATCATGCTCAACCACAAGAACTGTATTTCCTAAATCGCGGAGACGAATGAGCGTTGCGAGCAGTCGATCATTATCCCGTTGGTGGAGGCCAATTGAAGGCTCATCCAGAACATATAAAACACCCATAAGGCCAGAACCAATTTGGGATGCAAGACGAATACGTTGACTTTCTCCTCCGGACAAGGTGCCAGAAGCACGGGAAAGAGAAAGATAACCAAGTCCTACACTGACTAAAAATTCCAGACGCTCTTGAATCTCTTTTAAGATTCTGGTTGCAATATCTCTTTCTTTTGGAGTCACTTTTTCTGTCAAAGCAGAAAACCAAGATTGTGCATGCGCAATAGACATTTCGGTCACGGCACCAATATGATGGGCTTGAATTTTAACAGCCAACGCTTCTGGTTTTAAGCGATATCCTTGGCAATCCTCACAAGGCAAGGTGCTTTGATATCGATCCACTTCTTCCGGTTGTCCATATCGTTCTTTTCTCTCACGCTGGCGTCGCAGCAAAGTTGGGATTACACCCTCAAATGGCTTGTTCTGTTTGAACGTTCGGACTTCATCTTTATAGGTCGTGGGAACAAGCTCACCTTTTGATCCATACAAGATAATATCTTTTGTTTGTTGAGGAAGGGCAGCATAGGGCTCCTCCAAACTTCCCCCATATTTCTCAACGACAGCCATTAAGGCTTGAAGATAATAATGAGAAAAAGCCCCTGACCAAGGCGCAACAGCACCATCTTTCAATGAAAGCTGAGGATTGGGAATAATCAAATGAGGATCAAAGACGATTTTTACACCCAAACCATCGCATCCGGGACAAGCTCCAAAAGGGCTGTTAAACGAAAAAAGTCGAGGTTCAATTTCATCAATGGTAAAACCAGAAATCGGGCAAGCAAATTTAGCAGAAAATGTGTGTATTTCTGCTGTGTCTGTATTTTCAACATAAAGAAGTCCATCGGAAAGTTTCAAACATGTCTCAATGGCATCCGGCAGGCGATGGCCTATGTCCGGACGAATGACAAGACGATCCACAACAACTTCAATGTCATGCTTAATTTTTTTATTAAGGATAGGCACTTCATCAAGTTCATAGAGAGTCCCATCAACTTTAAGCCGTTGAAATCCTTGTTTCCGTAAATCCGCGATTTCCTTTTTATATTCTCCTTTTCGACCTCTGACGATAGGAGCCAACAGATAGAGACGCGTCCCTTCTGGAAGGGCCATTAACCGATCTACCATTTCTGAAACTGTCTGACTTTGAATGGGAAGGCCTGTGGTGGGTGAATAAGGAATACCGATACGAGCGAACAAAAGACGTAAATAATCATATATTTCAGTGACTGTTCCTACGGTCGAACGCGGATTTTTTGAAGTGGTCTTTTGTTCAATGGAAATAGCAGGTGACAAACCTTCAATTGAATCTACATCCGGTTTTTGCATAAGCTGTAAGAACTGGCGAGCATAAGCTGATAAGCTTTCTACGTAGCGTCGTTGCCCTTCTGCGTAAATGGTATCAAAAGCGAGGGAAGATTTGCCAGATCCACTGAGGCCCGTAATCACAACCAACTTGTCACGAGGAATTTTCACCTCAATATTTTTAAGGTTATGTTCCCGTGCACCTCGAACATGAATAAATTGACTCATCCCTCACACATTAAATCGAAAATGAAAAATATCCCCATCTTGCACAAGGTAATCTCGGCCCTCAAGGCGCAATTTTCCTGCAGCTTTGACACCTTGTTCTCCTTGAAAAGCAATGTAATCTTCATAGGAAATCGTTTCAGCACAGATAAACCCTCGTTCAAAATCCGTGTGAATGGTGCCTGCCGCTTGTGGAGCCTTTGCCCCCTGCTCTACCGTCCAAGCATGAGCCTCTTTAGGACCAATTGTAAAAAAAGTAATAAGATTTAAAAGAGCATAACCCTCGCGAATCACACGTGTAAGACCCGTTTCATCAAGGCCCAAGCTTTGCAGAAACTCTCTTTTTTCTTCTTCTGAATCAAGGGAGGCTACATCAGCCTCAATGGCTGCGGACGTAATCGCCATACGGCTTCCTTCTTGATCGGCTCTTGCTTTTACGAGTTTGGTGAAATGATTGCCCCTTGAGACGTCATCTTCCGCCACATTACAAACATATAATATAGGTTTAGTTGTAATAAGGTGTAGATGCTGGAGTGCCTCTTTTTCTTCAAAAGAGCATTGAACAAATCGAGCAGGCTTTCCTTCCTTTAAAAGATCCAAAGCTCTTTCCATTAAGGGATAGTGAATTAAGGCTTGAGGATCTTTTATACGGACTTTTTTTTCAAGAGCAGGCAGACGTTTTTCAAGACTTTCCATATCTGCAAGCATAAGTTCTGTTTCAATCACATCGATATCTCTTAAAGGATCAATTTCTCCTTCAACATGTGTAATATCAGAATTTTCAAAGCATCTGACAACGTGTACAATCGCATCAACCTCTCGAATATGACCTAGAAACTTATTTCCAAGCCCCTCCCCTCGGCTTGCGCCTCGGACAAGACCAGCAATATCAACAAATTCCAGCTGAGTGGGTATAATTTTACCAGAGCCCGCGATCGACGCAAGATCATCGAGTCTTTTATCCGGAACACCCACACGCCCGACATTTGGTTCAATGGTACAGAAAGGATAATTAGCTGCTTCTGCAGCCGCTGTGGCTGTCAGCGCATTAAAAAGAGTAGATTTACCTACGTTAGGAAGGCCAACAATACCACATTTAAATCCCATGGGATGTCTCCAGTTTGGGTTGAAGAGGAGGAAGAATTTGCATCACTTTTGCAACATAACCTTCAGGATTGAGCGTAAAAAGGAGATTTACCTCATCTGCTAATACCGCCAGAAGAGGGTAAAGCCATACCTGCTCGTCCTTAGTAAAATTAGAAAGCACATAAGAAGTTACAGCTCCCTTATGAAGAGGGCGGCCAATGCCAATTCGTATTCGCCAATAAGCAACGCCCATATGCGCATCTAAATCTTTAAGCCCATTGTGACCTCCATGTCCTCCCCCTTGTTTGATACGCACTCTTCCCGGGGCTAAATCTAAATCATCATGGAAAACAATAACATGATCAGAGGGAATTTTAAAAAAGCGCGCGGCTTCCGCTACAGCTCGCCCTGATCGATTCATATAAGTCAAGGGTTTGAAAAGGTACACCTTTTGGTGATCTATAGACCCTTCAGTGAGAAACCCCGAGAATTTTGTCTTATCAGAAGGGAATCCGTAGCTTTTTCTTATCTCGTCCACACACATAAACCCCACATTGTGGCGGTTATACTGGTATTCCAGTCCTGGATTGCCGAGTCCCACGAAAAGATACATAATTTAACCCACGTTGCATTTAAAGATGAAAGGGGCAAATGCTTAAAGTTGACATTGCTTTGCTCTTCATACAACGCCGTTAAAAGGATCAGAAGAGGTTTACGCCTCTCCCCCTTCAGTTGTTTCTGTAGAAGACTCTTCTTCTCCCGTTTTTTTCATAACGGTTGGAGCGACAATATTCGCAATATCATGATCCCGTTCTGGGTGGGCTGGCTTCACACCTTCAGGTAATTTTAAAGAAACAAGGTGGATTGTATCTTGAATCTCAAGATTCGTAAGATCAATATCAATATGGGAAGGTATATGATCAATATCAGAAACGACTTCCAAGTGATGAAGGAGAATATTTAAAACACCTCCCCGCTTAATACCAGGCGAGTTGCCTTCATTAATAAAGCGTAGGGGAACCGCTACTGTGATTTTACCATCCTTTGAAACACGAAGGAAATCCAAGTGCAATGGCAAATCTGTTACAGGGTGAAATTGAACGGCTCTAGCAAGAGCAATCTCTTTTTTCCCACCAAAGGTAAATTCAAAAATCTTTGACATGAATCCAGTCTGATGAATTTCTTTATGTAATTTAATAGGCTCCAAAGAAAAATGAATGGGTGAGTCTTTTCCACCATACAAAACGGCAGGAATGCGCCCCCCACGACGTAATGCACGAGACGCCCCTTTGCCTGTGCCTTCTCGTAACTGAACGTCAAGTTGAAATGCTGCTGTCATAAATAAAACTCCTTAATAAGGGATATCAAAAAAACCTGAATCTTTAACTAAAATAGAATTCAAATGTTTCTCGATGTCTAAATTTTCGTTTCTGCTACCTGTTATATCTCTTAATCAAACAAAATTGAAACAGATTTTTCATGATTAATACGATCGATAGCTTCTCCAAACAAGTGGCTAAGTGAAATTTGCCGAATTTTTTGGCACTTTTTAACCTCACTTGTCGCTAAGATACTATCTGTCACGACCACTTCTTTCAAAGCGGACATTTCAATGCGTTCCAAGGCTGGTGGTGAAAAAACGCCATGGGTTACATATGCCCTTACAGAAGCCGCCCCTGATTCGATTAAGGCATGGGCTGCGTTGCAGATCGTTCCAGCTGAATCTATAATATCATCTGTAATGACGCAATGTAAATCCTTTACATCCCCAATAACATTCATAACTTCTGAAATACCTGGCTTTTCTCGTCGCTTATCAATAAGCGCTAGCCCGCAAGAAAGCCTTTTTGCAAGACTACGCGCTCGCACAACACCGCCCACATCGGGAGAAACAACAAGAAGCCCCTCAACAGGCAAATTTTCTTGAATATCCTTTCCCAAAAGGGGTGTCGCAAAAAGATTATCCACAGGTATATTAAAGAAACCTTGGATTTGACCGGCATGAAGATCTAAAGTTAAAACCCGATTAGCCCCTGCCGTTGTCAAAATGTCAGCCACAAGCTTTGCTGAGATCGGGGACCGAGGTCCTGTTTTTCGATCTTGGCGCGCGTAGCCGAAGTAAGGCAGACAAGCCGTAATACGCCTTGCTGACCCTCTTTTCAAGGCATCCATCGTAATCAAAAGTTCCATCAAGTGATCGTTTGCGGGCCAGCTTGTTGACTGAATGACAAAAACATCTTCGCCTCTGACATTTTCTAAAATCTCAACAAAAATTTCATTGTCAGCAAAATGACGAATGGTCGCTTTTGTTAAAGGCGTTTTTAAATATCGAGCAATATCTTCCGCAAGGGGTTGGTTACTATTACAAGAGATAAGCTTCATGAAATTTTAGCAAAAAGTGTTTATTTGCCGAACCTTACCAGGCTCTAGACCTTCTGTAAATGGGGTTTTTGCTAAGATTTATATAACTTCATATTCTTCTTAAAAACAATAGAACCTATTATTAACAACTCATTTACTCATTCCACTTTATCAGCTTAATTTCTATTTTTCCCGTCTTATGAATGAGTCCCATACTTCTTACCAACTTTTACAGAAACCATCCCCACCAAACAAACGAATATAAGGTAGAAAATAGGAGCAAAATGGCTTCCAGACCAATTGATGAGAGAAAGAGACACAAAAGGAGTTGTACCTCCAAATAAAGCCATCCCTATGCAGTAGCCCAAGGCTGTACCCGTATATCGAGAACGAGGAGGAAAAAGCTGTGTCACGAAAGCATTAATGGGGGCGACAAATAGCTGAGAAAGACCAAGAAAGATGATTTCAGCAAGCATAATATTCAAAAATGAACCCGCATACACCATACAGAAAAAGGGATAAGCAAAAGCTATGGAGCCAAGCGCGGATAAATACATAATGTTTGCAGCCCCTATTTTGTCTGCCAAATACCCTGCCAAAGGCATTGTACACACGCTGAATAAGAGCAGTGCAAAATTCAGATGTGCGCTATCTGATATGGTGATGAGATTTAAGAGCACTAAGTAGCTGTTAAGAAAACCAATAATAAGATAAAAAGGGACTGTTCCCAATCCTCCTATTCCTATCGCACAAAGAAAGGGAATAAGCTTATCACTTAGTAATTCCCTTATAGGATTAAAACTTGGTACCAGTGAGACGCGTTTGAAAGCAGGACTCTCTTCTAGACTATTTCTGAGATATAAACCGAGAATCCCTATAAAAATTGCCAAAACAAAGGGTATTCTCCACCCCCAAGCAGGCATGAGGGATGAAACAAAAAAAACACTGAGAACAGAA
This sequence comes from Alphaproteobacteria bacterium, assembly GCA_017992885.1. Lineage (GTDB taxonomy): Bacteria > Pseudomonadota > Alphaproteobacteria > UBA9655 > UBA9655 > UBA9655. The sequence continues at coordinate 18,505 of JAGONT010000002.1, read as the reverse complement.
GCAAAGAAACCTCCTAAAGTTCCAGAAGCAGCTGTTAAAGAGCCAAAAAAACCATGATCCTTATCTGAAATAGACTCAATCACATAGACACCACCCCCCACATTTTCACCTCCTAGGCAAACCCCTTGTACGAAGCAAAGACAGGATAAAAATAAGGGAGCAATAATTCCCAGTGTTTCGTATGAAGGTAATAATCCTATGAAGAAAGTGCTGAGTGCCATTCCATATAGAGACAAAGACAAAGCCATCTTTCGTCCATATTTATCTCCAATATACCCAAAGAGGAGAGCTCCTAAAGGGGCAGCTAAAAACCCCAATGAGAAAACACCATAGGCCAATAAAAGCGCAGCCACCGGATTTGAAAACGGAAAAAAGAGAGGGGTGAGAGTCGGGAGAAGCATGACAAATAGAGAAAACGCATACATTTCTAAGAGATTGCCAAGGGAAGCCACAAAAATAACTTTTTTAGTCGCCAGAAATGTTTGCTTTATGGTCATCTTCATCTTCCTAAATGAACACTTTTTTATTTAACTTAATGAATCTGCAAAAAATGCTCTTCTATCCATCATGTTATCGTCCTTTAGTTAAGTATTTCTAAAGCATTTTCTTTTCAGTTTGTTAGCAACATTCTTCATCAAGACCATTACTGCTGTTAATTCTAGAGGTATTGCTTTGTGCGTAGAAATTTGACTTCCATATCCCTCTAGCTTTTAGAGCTGAATTTTTCTAGAATCCGATTCTACAATAAGAAGGTGAGTATGACTAAAGCTGTTGTATTATGTATCTTAGATGGATGGGGTCATCGTGAAAACGGGTCTGATAATGCGATTGCACATGCCAAAACACCTCATTGGGATCACTGCCTTGCCCACTCACCTCACACCCTTTTGGAAGCTTCTGAACTTAATGTTGGCCTTCCCAAAGATCAAATGGGCAACTCAGAAGTTGGCCATATGAACATCGGCGCGGGTCGGGTGATTCTTCAAGATCTTCCTCGCATTGATGAAGCCATCGCTAATGATACGCTTAAAAGTTTGCCTTCTCTCAAAGACTTTATAAAAATACTCAAGAAAACAAAAGGGACATGCCATCTCCTGGGATTATTATCTTCCGGTGGCGTTCACTCTCATGAACACCACGTGAAAGCTTTAGCAGCCATCATTGCGCATGAAGGAATTCCGGTAGCTGTTCATGCCTTTTTAGATGGAAGGGATACACCTCCCAAAAGTGCAGAACAGTCTCTTGCCTCTTTTCAAAAATTTATGCAAGAACACCCAGGCATTTTCCTTGCGAGCGTAGGCGGACGCTATTATGCGATGGATCGAGATCACAGATGGGATCGCATCCAAAAAGCCTATGAACCAATGACCGAGGGAAAGCCGGATACCCACGATACTCTCTCTTATCTCCAGGAAAGTTACACAGCTGACCTAACAGATGAATTTGTTATTCCCACCGCTATCTCTCCCTATCAAGGTATGAAAGACGGAGACGGGCTATTCATGGCAAATTTTAGGGCCGATCGTGTGCGCCAAATTTTAACCGCTTTTTTAGACCCACAGTTTAAGAACTTTTCTCGGCCTCACAGGATTAAGTTCTCTACGACTTTGGGGTTTACAGACTATTCAGAGATTCTAAACCAATGGATGGGAGCCCTTTTTCCTTCCACTCCCCTTGATGATGTCTTAGGGTCCATCCTTTCAAGGCATGGCCTTAACCAATTACGTCTTGCAGAAACTGAAAAATATGCCCATGTCACTTTTTTCTTTAATGGGGGACGGGAAGAAGTATTTCCGGGAGAAGACCGTATCCTTATTCCCTCTCCTCTTGTTGCAACCTATGATCTTAAACCAGAAATGTCTGCTCATGAGCTCACAGATTGTTTAGTAGAAGCTATTGAAAGTCAAAAATATGCTCTGATTGTCGTCAACTACGCGAATGCGGATATGGTTGGGCATACGGGCAACTTTGCAGCAGCGCAAAAAGCCATTGAAACGATTGACCTATGTCTAGGACGCATGAATACTGCCGTTAAAAAAACCGATGCTTGTCTTCTGCTAACTGCTGATCATGGGAATGCTGAGATGATGTATGATGAGACTTTAAAGTCACCCCACACGGCCCATACAACAAATCCTGTCCCTTTTATTATGGTCAATGGGCCAACAGCTACGCTCCATCATGGAAAACTTTGCGATATTGCACCAACTATTTTGCAAATTTTAGATCTTCCTCAACCTTCTTCTATGACAGGTTGTTCCCTCTTGGAGTTAAGATATGGGTAAATACTTTTTATTTTTTTTGCTTTTCCTTCTGACAGCTCTTGCAAAAGCTCAAGATATAAAAAAGGAAGTCAAAGATGTCCGTAAGCAAAGACTCGAACTTTTAATCAATAAAAAACGACTTTTAAAAGAAATAACTGAGCATAAGCAGGAACTTCACAATCTGTCTTCAACGCATGAAGAAAAAAAAGCGCTTATTTCAAAACGTCATGAAGAAATTGCAAAACAGCTAGCTCTCTTAGCCCGGCTTGGCCGGGTAAATCCTTTACGCATACTCAGAGACCCAAAAGTAACGCAAAATACATTGCGAAGCATTACATTAGTTCGCGCGTTTACAGCTTCCCTTAAGCAGCACATTCAACAAACACTTGCTGAGCTTAACGAAGCTTCGGCCCTATCTAAAGAAATGGAAGAAAAAACTCAATTAAATATTGAATTTCTTAAAAATATTGAGGTCCAGCAAGCTCAACTTGGTATTTTAGAGAAGGAAAAACTCGAGCATTTCAAAAAAAATGAGTTAGACCGACTCGCAGATGAGGATGATGTTAATACTCTTTTAAATGAAAGTCGTATTACTCTCTCAAAAAAAGAAAAATCTGCTGCAGAAGCAGCTGCAAAACAAAGGCTGCCTTTTTGTCGACTAGAACGCCCAGTTCGAGGGAATATTATTAAAGACCAAGCTTTACAAAATGAATTTAGTCCCCAGGCTAAAGGAATTATTTTTGAAACACCAAAAAATGCTGAAGTCTCAGCCCCCTATGCAGCAGACATTGTTTTTAAAGGACCATTCCGCTCTCAAGGCGATATACTAATCCTTGATCATGGAGAAAAGGTCTATACGATTTTTATGGGAATGCATAAAATTAATGCACAGGTTGGACAAAAAGTATATGCTGGTGAAAGATTGGGAACGATGGCTGGGTACGGGGCTAAACCACCGAAGCTTTATCTTGAATTAAGGCAAGAAGGGAAATCTATTGATCCTAGCCCATACCTTTTAGATTAAATGAATGGAGCAATCAATGATTTCTAGAATACCGAGTTTTTTTAGCGTTGCACTTCTTTCAACTGTCGCCGTTATAAGTTTTGTTTCTTTTGCTCATACCAAAGAGGAAACAAAAGAAGAAGCCTCTCAACAGGAAACCTCAACAACACCCCGTTTAGATTCTCACACCTTTGATACGATTCTTGCTCGTATCAAGGATGAATATGTGGAAAAAGTTGACGATGAAAAACTTTTAGCAGGAGCTCTCAATGGCATGCTTTCGTCTCTTGACCCTCATTCCGCTTATTTTGATCCCAAAAGCTATGAGGAGCTTCAAGATCAAACAAAGGGTGAGTTTGGTGGGCTTGGAATGGAAGTCACTATGGAGAACAATCTTGTTAAAATTATTTCTCCTATTGATGACACACCTGCTCAAAAAGCTGGCTTGCAAGCCGGGGACCTTATTGTTGGGATTGATAAAAAGCCCGTTTCCGGCATGACACTTATCGAAGCCGTGCAGTTACTCCGCGGAAAGCCTGGGACTCAAGTTCAACTTCATATCAAACGAGAAGGAAAGGATGTTTTCGAAATAAAACTTCCCCGTGCCATTATTCAGGTGAAATCTGTTAAATGGCACACAGAAGACAATATCGGATATATTCGGATTGCCATATTTAATGAAAACACGGTCTCTCTATTAAAAGAAGCTATTGCAGACCTCAAAAAGAAGCTTGGCAACAAACTAGAAGGTCTCGTTATCGATGTTCGTAATGACCCAGGGGGTCTTTTGCCAGCTGCCATTGGGGCGACTAGTCTTTTCTTAAGTAAGGGTCAAGAAATTTTGTCAACACGCGGGCGTAGCACAGAAACAGAACCTCGTGCTTATGCTGACGGTACAGATCTTACCCAAGGAATCCCCATCGTCGTTTTGGTTAACGGCGGATCAGCTTCGGCTTCTGAAATTCTTGCCGGCGCTTTGCAAGATAATCATCGTGCCCTTATCGTAGGGACAAAGACATTTGGCAAAGGCTCAGTGCAAGTCCTCTTGCCCCTTACCAATGGAGGAGCGATCAAACTAACAATTGCTCGATATTACACCCCTTCTGGCCGATCTATTCAAGCCAAGGGCATTGAGCCCGATATTATTGTAGAGCAAATCCATAATAAACTTGAAAAAGTGGATGACGCTGATTTCCTCCACGAACAAGATATTACGGGAGCACTTGATGTTCCTAAAGAGCCAAAACCAGCGACAACGTCTGCAAAAGAAAAAGAAGCCGAGCAGAAAAAGAAGGAAGAAGACGCCCTTGATCCTGATAAGCAAAAAAAGAAAAAAGAAGTTGAAGATTATCAATTAATGCGGGCTGTTGATATTGTTCGCACCATGGCCATTACCCAAAAATATGATCAGGAAAATAAAAAAAGCGAAAAAAGCAACTAAATTGTAAGACTCCCCAGATTTATGCTAAGCTCCGCGAACAAATTTTGTGAGATTAACTTATAAGATTCAGCTGGGACATGTATGGACCTAGGTGAGTTTGTACTTGGATTTCACTCATAAGATAGTTCTCTTTCTTTTCTCTAAAATTTGTTCTCGGAACATATCTATGGAAATAAACTTACAAATTACTCCTCTCTTGTCATCCTGGATATTAAGCAACCTCAACGCTAGCAAAAAGCTCAGGTAGGGTTCCTAAATTCTGGGATTACACGGCGATGGTTAGGTTTTTATCGTTATGTAATTTATTTTATACAAATAGTATAAAGTGAACCGCCACGAGCTTACTCCCGTGATGGTTCACTTCTCCTCTAAAAATACACTTTATTAAGCAATAATAATTATTGCGGACCGACGTCTTCTTTCGCTTCAGACCATTCATTTGCATCTCCATCAGTTTCAGGAGCATACACATGAATTCCAAGCTGCGATTCACTGCTTCTATCACCAAAGACAACTTCTTTTAAAATTCCTCCAACGGATTGAATTTTGAAATAATGAATATCGCTCATGCCACCCACAAAACTCAAATAGGTTGATATCACTGATTTAGCCAAAGGTTCATCACGTACGGCTTCAACCCATGAGGAGAGATCAAAAACTGCGTCATTAAACTCCAAAGAGACGGGTAAGAACCCTAACCCAATGTACTCACCACCTTTTGGGTTGAAGATTCTGACCGATGGGCCTTTCTCACTTGTCCGGTAATTAACAATAAGCTGATACGCATCGTCCCACAGCTTCTGGTTGGATAAGTCAATACGAATAGCCGAGTGCTTATTACTAGCACTTAGATTTGCACCTGTTGTCCGAAAGGTGCGGGGAGTAACCTCAAATTCTGGACTTACAAATGATGAAGATAATGAAAGTTCAGCCATCTCATCAACAAGATTTTTTAGCGCTTTTTCTTTAACAAAAATTGATTTTTGTAAGCTCTCTTTTTCAATTTCTGCCTTATAACAGAAATCCAGAAAAGCCCTCTCATCTGCGTCCTCTTCACTTTGAAGCTTCAAAAGAGCCTCTTTAAAGCCAGCATTTCCTCCAGAAAGTGCCGCAGGCAATTGGGAAGGATTGCGTATTCCCTGAGCAAGCTGCTCTTTAAGAGCTAAGAAAGTATAAAATACAGTACGTCCGTATAATCCGTTTTTACAGGCATTTTGTTGAGCATGGACGAGGCTCGTTGGATCGCTGTCGAACAGCTGGTAATACATCCTCGTAAACTTTTCAAAGTGGGGAAAAGATGAATGATCTCCCGCTAGATGCTGGCCTATCTGATGAAAGCCTGAGTCAATTGCTTTCTCACTTATTTTTTTGCTTGCCTCTTGAAAGGTCACGGCGTCATCCCCCTGAAAGGAATTGAGCACCCTTTCAATGAGATCCTTTACGTACCCGTTTTCCTTCATTACCTTCGTAATCGACATGACACTTTCAGCATACATCCCCATGGCCATATCTAATGATGCACCGGCGGGTATGTCCCCCTTATCATGCCGCATTGAGTCGGCATGATCTTTACGAATTTGCCTGAGAAAGATATCATCCAATAAATTGAGCTCATTAAGGTATTGTTCAGCAGCCACCTTCTTAAGAAGGTTTTGTCTTCTCTGCTGAAAATCCTCGAGCGTTACTTGTCTTTCAATTTGAGCGCCCCTGACACGATTCTCAATCTCTAAAAGCTGCTGTGGCAAATAGGAAAGCTCTTTTCTGACGCTATCAATTTGAGCTGAAATTTTGCGTCGACTTTTTTCATAAGAGGAGGCACCTTTATTCTTTGAAAAAAGCTCAAATAATTTCTCTATATTTTCTTTTCTTATTTGATCCTCAAGATCATGCAGATCAAGTTGCTCAGCATAAATAGCGTCTTTGTTTTTTTTGTTCGTTAATACTTGAATAGCAACTTTTAAGGCTTTTTCATCAAGTTCATCGACTCTATGCTCCTGATCCCAGCGTTGATCACGTGAAAAGCTTCTGCCTACCTCTATCAACGCCCCAGCTTGAGATTCCTTTAGCGTCGCCTGAGCTTCATGTGCCTTCATAAACCAATCGCTATGCGATGATGATAATTCCTTTTGCTTGTCATAAGCTTTTTGGTACTTACTACCTAGGCTCTCAAACTCTGGATGTTGCCTTACTCCCGGTAATGCATACATTCGTGTATTGTAATTTTCCATCTTTTCAGACAAAGCCCTGTCTATATAGTGACGCACCTTGGTTGCCTTCTCATCAGCGCTTGGGTCAAGTATGTCAAATTCATTTGCCCAAGATATATCATACTTGTGAGCTACAGTTTTAAGGACAATTTTTAAACTTTCCTTATCTAGATCTTCAAGGTGTTCCTCTTTTCCAGCAAATGCTACAGAACTCATCATTGTAGAGGCAACCAAATAAAATCTTAATGCTTTTCTCACGACAACCACCTTATTTAAAATTAACAGAAAATTTATTCTTAAATAATATAGTGATTTTTAAGCTGAATTCAATATAAATTTTTGTTACTATCGCCTAACTTAATTTAACTTTTTGAAAATGAAGAAATAAATACTATTTGATTTAGCTTTTTTGGCGAATTTTTTTCAAAGTTTCCCGTGTAACAAGTTCTTCTTCAGGAATAAGATCAATAAACAAAACCCCATCCAAATGATCAATTTCATGCTGAATAAGACGGGCTAAAAATCCTGCAGCTCTGCCTTCAACTTTTTTCCCTTCAGGTGTCCAAGCTTCATAAGAAATGTGTGTAAACCGGGGCACCTGGCCTGCCCATCCCTCAACAGAAAAGCAAGCCTCCCAATCGATTGTTTTATGCGAAGACAAAGGCGTAAATGTCGGGTTAATCCAAATTGATTTAGGGAGCACATCTGAAAAATCAGGCCGGAATTTTTTAATTTCTTCATCTTCTTCAGCAGATAAAATGATAACACGCTTACTATAGCCAATTTGCGGTGCCGCAAGCCCCCCACAGTTTTCTTCTTGATCAAATTTAGCTTCAAGATGCTGAATCACAAGACGTGTTTCTTCGTCCAAAGGAAACATTATATCTTCTGTGATCTTTCTTAAAATATCTCGCTTTGCCGACGTTGGGTTATTAATGACTGCATAAGCAGGAGGAAACGTATTTAAACGCGTCATCAGAAAAATCCTAAGTTATTCTTATATGAAACCTTATTTCTTTTAACTTTTCAAGGACTATCTCCTCATTTTCTGGTAAGCTTATCTCAATGAAAAGGAGGTAAAAGGGTGGCATTACTTTTCCCGTGGATAGGAGTTATTGTTCTCATCCTTCTGCTTTTGGCTTTAGATCTGGGCATTTTCAATCGAATTCCTCATAAAATTTCTCTCCGCGAAGCCCTTAGGGTGAGTCTGACGTGGGTAGGGTGTGCCTTGCTTTTTAATGTATTCATATTCTATCAGCAAGGAAGTGGGCCGGCCTTAGCTTTTTTCACAGGCTATCTCCTTGAAAAGCTTCTCAGCCTTGATAATATGTTCGTGTTTATTATGATTTTTAAATTCTTTCCGATTCTTCCCCGTCATCAACACCGTATTTTGTTCTGGGGCGTTCTGGCCGCTATTGTTTTTCGTCTTCTTCTGATTCTTATTGGACTGAAGCTAGTCGAAACCTTTGATTGGATTTTGTATGCCTTTGGTGTTCTCCTCCTCTATTCAAGCTACAAGATTTATCGAGAAAAAGATCAGCCCCCAACAATGGAAGCAAACTCCCTCTTCCTATGGGCCAAAACGTGGCTTCCTTTAAAGGAAAATTATAAAGGGCGTCGATTTTTTCTCCAGATCAATGGCAAATGGTTTATCACCCCAAGTTTCCTTGTTCTCTTCATCATTGAGGTGAGCGATATTGTTTTTGCCATTGATTCAATTCCTGCTATTTTCGCGATTACCCTTGATCCTTTTATCGTATTTACTTCAAATATTTTTGCCATTCTTGGGCTGCGTTCCCTTTATTTTTTGCTCGCCCACTTAATTCCCCATTTTTACTATCTCCAACACGCTCTCTCCGCCATTTTAGGATTTATTGGTTTTAAACTGATTTTACACCCCTTTCTTGACGTTTCCACCGAGTTTTCCCTTGGCTTTATCCTCTGTGTACTGACCATCGCTGTGTTGACTTCTCTATGGAAAAATAAAAATGCGAAAAAATAAATTTAATTCAATCTTGTTTTGCCCTTTTTTCATGTTTATATTCTTTTAAAGTCTAACAAGATACAGTTCGCAGTGAAAAGTAATAGGCAATTTTGAGCAATGTCTATTAATTGACAAAATAATTGATTTATTATATTATTTAAGTTAGAATTGATGTTATTTATTTAAAAGGAGACTATTATGCAAATTTATACATCTCATCCTTCGAGAATTTTAAGACATTCAGCAGTCATAACTCTTTTTTTCTTATCTTCAATTGCAGCCTTTGCAGCAGAGATTGAGGGTCAAGAAAATGTCTCTAAAACTCCTTCTATTCAACCAAGTAGCATATCCTCTGTTGAGTCTAATGAATCAGATGTAATAAAATTAAGCGCACCTCCGCCAAATGTTTCTCCTTCAGTACAGGCTGTACACCCTGAGTTAGAAAGCCTAAAGGAGGAATTAGAGATAACTCGATTAAGACAGCAGTTAGCAGAACAAAAAATGCTCACTCAAGCTGCAGAAGAAAAGCTTGCCGCAGAAGAAGCCGCAAGGTTAACGGCGCAAAAATTTACATATACATCACCCCCACCCATCTCTACAGATCCACTCACTTCACTAATCGGAGGCCTCCTGAAAGGGCTCGCCACCGGGAAACGTTCTAACGAACGGGTTGGACATAATGTTTCAACAGAACTGACAAGAGCAGAAGAAAGCATAAATAACTTTTTTCAGGGTAAAGGTTGGCATCACAACAAGCGGCTAGAAAAAAATGAAAAGGAGCCGCTTGCGAAGGCTGCAAATTCTTCCCCAAGCTCAACCAATGCTACTCCATCTTCAGCACCATTTTCTTCTATACCAAATCCTGCTTTTCAAGAACCTGAGCCCCCTTCATCATCTAGTGCAGGTGTACCTCGCACTTATCGGACAACAGGAGAAAATCTTAAGGCTAACAATAAACACTCAGCCCTTTCTTTAGAATTGCCTAATAAGGATCTTCAGGATGGTGCGTATGAGCTAATTGTTAACCATCGGACAAGCTCAGGTAAAAACCCAACGGTCAGAATATACGACCCACAAGCTAAAACCTACACTAACTTAGGCCCTTTACCCACCTCTTCGAGTTTTCGTGACACAACCTTTAATCTCTCCTCTTGGGCTAACACAGTACGTGATCAACATTTGGCTGAATCAGTGATACCAACCTATTTGAGCTTTGTGGGAGGCAAGAGTGATATTCATTCTTTTACAATTCGCTCTGGTGGAGGAAAAACTTTAAAAGAAGTCATTTTTGGTGATTTAATAAGTGAAGGACAATCAGGAGTTCGTGTGTTTGCCCCTGAAACTTATGGAGATACAAATGACTGGTCTATGATACGTCAATAATGTTAAGAACAACTCATCCAACAGCTGGCTGACCGTTTAGAATAGAACCGGAAAGCCAGTTTTCTTTTATTTTCAGTGGTTATTGTGAAAACCATTTTGTAAATAACGAGTAGCACGTGAGAGTTCAACGCCTCATGGCTTTTGGCCTTCAGTGCTTAGTGAAATCAACCCTTGCTACAAAATTAAAGCTATTGCTGAGTATCCGGTAAAAACCCTATCAATCTTACTGGCGCTTCGGTAGCCCCAACAACTTTCAAGGGAAGGGCTATCATTTGGCTTCCTTTTGCTGGAAGAAGGTGGGCATTGGCTATATTTTCAATAATATATTTTCCGGCATTCAAGAAAAGATCATGGACAGGATATCCACTTTCGGGTCGATCAGGCGACAGCGTATCAATACCTATTCCCTTAACATCTCGCTCTAAAAGCTTTAGAGCTGCTTCTTTTGTAACACACGGAAAACGATAATGATTACGATAGGTCTCAGGAGTATGCCAAAAACGAGACCAACCCGTATAAAGAATAACAAAAACACCTGCTTCAATTTTTCCGTACCTTTTTTCAAAATCATGAATGTCTTGAGGTGTAAGCTTATATGATTCATCAGCTATTACGGAAACATCAAGCATAATACAAGGTACAACAAGATCTTCTAGAGAAAGATCTGCAATGGTTAAACCACCCGGAACACAATGAGCAGGGGCATCCATATGAGTTCCCACCCCTGCTTCAAAGGCTAGTCTTTGAGTACGGAATTTAACTCCCTTTTCATTCCCATAATCCTTCGTTACTTCGCACTGGAAACCGCAGTTGCCATACCATGTAGGAACGTCAGGCGTCAGAGGATGCGTCAGGTCAACAAGGTTCATGACAGCAAGTTTCATGAACCTTATGGAAGAAACGGATCTCAGGATCACCCACAATAGTCGCTTTCTTCATCCGTTCGCGGATCTCTGGACTCTCTAAAAATGCTGTTGCCTTTTCGATAGAGTCAATGGCAAACAGAAGCGCAATATGTTTTGGATCTTCAGTACAAGTGAAAATATATTTTTCTTTCATGCCTGCGTCATCCCGTAGTTTAACATCCTCATCATAAATGGATTTCCATTTTGCAAAATCCTCAATCTTCGCGCATGCAAACATATATGTTTTAGTCATTTTATCCTCCCTTTGTTTCTATTGAGCTTTAGAATATCACAAAAGAGGATATCTACCAAAAATCACAGGCTCTTTTTTAAGAAAGTGAACTGAACTTCTCCCAGCACTTTTCCCAATCTCATTTTTTCTTGTATGAACGGTGAATTAAAATATTCTTTAGTCTGATCAATATCATCAATCTCAAAGAGCAGCGTTACACTATTTTTATTGTTAATATCTTGAAATAAGAAAATTTCATTTATTCCAGATTGTACTCGATAGTCTGCATTTCCATCATAAATCTCTTTCCACGTTGCAAAATCTTCCGTCACAACTTGTAAAAGTACGCATATTTCACTCATTATATTCTCCCATTTTAGATGCTTTTAAAAGCAGCAATCCTCATCAATATTGACTTATCTATTTTAAAAATTCGAATGTAGACTTGCCTATAAAACCCGATTCTTTCTCCTTTTTACGAGGTTCATCGGAAGCTAAAAATACGCTTGCCACTTTGCAAAATCTACAACGTCAAATTTCATGAACAAATAAACCTTAGACATAAAATCCTCCGCTTTTCATCACAATCAAGAATAACAGAATGCAAGATAAAAAGCAAAAAAGGCTAAATTTCTTCATGGCTTCTCAAGCCTAAACGTGGTTTAATCTAGAAAAGGGAAATGCTGGGAGGAACCTTTGGAAACCTTACCTTTAAAACTATCAAATGCCATCGATCGAGAGCTGGCACCCATAAATTCGGATACGTTAAGGAATGCTTGTTTTGAACTTACACAACGGTATGCCAACAAACAATTTATCAAGACACAACTTCATCGCCAGGCTTATATTGCCGCTCGACTTCCCGCCACCTATGGAGCAGCACGGCAAGCGCTTAGTCGGATTGAACCTTTACTCCAACCCATTAAAAGCCTTCTCGATTTAGGGGCTGGGGTGGGAAGTTTTGCCTGGGCAGCTCGTGAAGCTTGTCCTGGGCTGCAGCGCACAACACTTTTTGAAAAAGACATTGAACTTTTACGTTTAGGACAACACCTAACACAAGAAAACCTTTTGCCTGTGCAACTTACTTGGTGCCGAGATGATATCACGAAAGAAGAGGTTTTACCTTCCCACGACATGGTTGCTCTCTCCTATGTTTTAAATGAATTATCCCTCAAGGAACAAGTTCACGTCCTTGAACGAGCCTATGGAGCAGCTGATAAGCTCTTAGTTCTTATAGAACCAGGGACTCCCGAAGGGTTTGGTCGTATTCTTATGGCTCGCCACCTTTTAATTGAATTAGGGGCTCATATTGTTGCACCTTGTCCTCATAATAAGCCCTGCCCTCTTGCTCCTGCCTTTAAAGAAGGGAAAGATTGGTGTCACTTTAGTGTCCGCATTCCACGGGGAAGATATCATCGACGCGCAAAGGAAGCTTCTTTACCTTACGAAGACGAAAAATATTCCTATCTTGTTGTCTCCCCTCAGCCCCGCCCCATTCCCACAGCACGTATTATTAAGGCACCCATCCGAAAAACGGGTCATGTTATTTTAGATTTATGCATACAAAGCGGAGATCTTGAACGTCTAATTGTTTCGAAAAAGAATGGCATTGCCTATACGGAAGCCCGGGATATAATGTGGGGCGATGAATGGAATCGTGCCACATACATTGACTAATCCAGAGGAAAAGCGGTAAGAGTTGAATGTTATCAGTAAGTCATAAAAAATCATAAGGATCCTAAATGAGTTCCCTCCTTAAAAAAAAGCGACCTCTTTCTCCTCATCTTCAAATTTATAAGATTCAAATCACATCCCTTCTGTCTATTATACATCGCGGCACAGGCATTGTGCTCTATGCGGGAGCTATTTTGTGGACATTATGGTTTGTCGCCCTTGCCGAAGGCCCACAGACCTATGCTCAGATGCAAAGTTTTTTACTTAGCCCCTTCGGTCTTATGATCCTTGCAAGCTGGTCCTTTTCTTTTTTTTATCATCTGTGTAACGGCATCCGTCACCTGGCATGGGATTTAGGGATAGGGTATGAAATGTCTACCGTTCGTCTTTCTGGAGGACTTGTGGTTGTAACTTCTCTTCTTTTATCATGCATAGCTTGGATGATAGGAATTTGGGCCGGAGGAATTTATACATGAGGTTTGAAACAAATCTGCGCCGCGCCTTAGGCCTAGGATCTGCTAAAAGCGGCGTTCATCCCTGGATCATGCAAAGATTTACGGCCATTGCCTTAATTCCTCTGAGTCTATGGTTTGTAGGGATATTTATTTTGCATCTTAACGCCCCTTTTGATATCAGTTATCGTCAGTTTTCATCTCTCTGGGCAATCACCATTTCTGTTTTTTTCGTTATGGTGATGTTTTATCATGGCTATTTAGGAATCAAAGTAATTTTGGAAGATTATATACCCCATGAACTTACAAAATGGCTGTTGATTATTTTAACAAAATTTTTCAGTCTATTTATGGTTCTATTAGCCATTTTTTCCCTTTTAAGAGTTTTTCTAAAGTGAAAGCCTTGTCATGACGAAAGAATATCAATTCATCGATCACACTTACGATGTCGTTATCATTGGAGCAGGTGGTGCCGGTCTTAGAGCCACGCTCGGAATGGCCGCGCAAGGCCTTAAAACCGCTTCCATTACAAAAGTTTTTCCAACGCGAAGCCACACTGTTGCCGCCCAGGGCGGGGTAAGTGCCGCTCTGAATAATATGGGCGATGGCGACAACTGGCGCTTTCACATGTATGACACCGTCAAAGGATCAGATTGGTTAGGCGATCAAGATGCGATTGAATACATGTGCCGTAATGCCATTCCTGCCATCATTGAGCTTGAACATATGGGCGTGCCCTTTTCACGAACAGAGGCCGGAAAAATTTATCAGCGAAAATTTGGCGGCCATACCATAAATTATGGGCAGTCCATGGCCCACCGATCCTGTGCTGCTGCCGATAAAACAGGGCATGCTATTTTGCATACCCTTTACCAACAGTCCCTTAAACATAAGGCTCAGTTTTTCATTGAGTTTTTTGCTCTTGATCTTATCATGGATGAAGAAGGTATCTGCCGTGGTGTCATCGCCTGGAATTTGGAAGACGGAACGCTTCATCGATTTTCAGCCCATCTCGTTGTGATTGCAACAGGAGGGTATGGTCGTGCCTATCTTTCTTGTACCTCTGCCCACACCTGTACAGGAGATGGCAATGCCATGATTTTACGTGCAGGGCTTCCTTTGCAAGACATGGAATTCATCCAATTTCATCCAACAGGAATTTATGGAGCAGGCTGCCTTATGTCAGAAGGGGCCCGAGGCGAAGGGGGATACTTAACCAATAGTACGGGTGAGCGTTTTATGGAACGCTATGCCCCTCATGCCAAAGACCTAGCCTCTCGAGATGTGGTCAGTCGCGCAATTACCATTGAGCTTAATGAAGGACGGGGCGTGGGTCCGCTCAAAGACCATGTTTATCTGCATATGGAGCACCTTGATCCAACCATCATTCATGAACGTCTTCCGGGAATTACTGAAACAGCCCGCATCTTTGCTGGCGTTGATGCCACTAAAGAACCTATCCCTGTTTTACCAACCGTTCATTACAATATGGGCGGAATCCCCACCAATCACTTTGCTGAAGTCCTCAATTCAACGGATAAAAATCCTGAGAAAATCACCCCCGGCCTTATGGCGATCGGTGAAGCTGCCTGTGTATCCGTTCATGGGGCTAATCGCCTGGGAACCAACTCTCTCCTTGACCTCATTGTCTTTGGGCGCGCGGCGTCCATTAGAGCCCAAGAAATCATTTCTAAAGAGACAACAGTAAGACCTTTAAAACCAAGCGATGGTGAGGAAACAGTTGCCAAACTTGATCGCCTTAGAAATGCGAAGGGATCTTTAAAAACGGCTGAGATTCGCTTGAATATGCAACGAACGATGCAAACACACTGCTCTGTTTTTCGAACGAAAGAGCATTTGGAGGCAGGTCTTGAAAAGATTAAGGAGATTCTAGCTTCATTTCAAGACATTCAATTAAATGATCGATCCTTGATTTGGAATAGCGATCTTGTGGAAGCTTTTGAGCTTGATAACCTTCTTCAACAATCCCTTGTCACCATTCATTCAGCGTTGAATCGCACAGAAAGTCGGGGAGCCCATGCACGTGAAGATTACCCAGAACGAGATGACTCGAAGTGGATGAAGCATACTGTTGTCCGTCTCCAAGGTGATAAGGCTTCCTTAAGTTATCGCCCCGTTCATCAGTATACATTAACGCCTGAGGTAAGCGCTATTCCCCCTGAAAAACGTACCTATTAACAAGAGAGCTTTGCCATGGTCCAGCTTCGTCTTCCTCCTCATTCCCGAGTTCAAAAAGGGAAAACTTATTCTTCCCCTACCCAAGGGTCAAGAATGAAACTTTTTCATATTTACCGCTATGATCCCGATTCAAAAGAAAACCCACATTTGGATACCTATGAAATTAATTTGGATGAATGCGGCCCTATGGTTCTTGATGCGCTGATCAAAATTAAAAATGAGGTCGATACCACCCTCACCTTTCGCCGCTCATGCCGAGAGGGAATCTGTGGGTCCTGTGCGATGAATATCGATGGGACCAATACACTTGCTTGCATTAAACACATTGATGAATGTAAAAGCGACGTTAAGATTACGCCACTCCCTCATCTCTACGTGGTGAAAGACCTTGTGCCGGATTTAAGTTTTGCTTTTGCCCAATATAGTTCTATAAAGCCATGGATTCAAACAATAGACGCCCCTCCTCCCGATCAAGAACGACTTCAAAGCCCTGAAGAACGTGCAAAACTAGATGGATTATGGGAATGCATTCTTTGCTTTTGTTGTACGACCAGTTGTCCGAGTTATTGGTGGAATGGTGACCGCTATCTTGGTCCTGCAACGCTATTGCAATCTTATCGCTGGATTGCAGACAGCCGAGATGAAGCCACAGGGGAGCGTTTAGATGAGCTTGAAGACCCTTTTAAGCTTTATCGTTGTCATACGATTATGAATTGCACAAATACATGTCCCAAAACGTTGAATCCCGCCAAAGCTATTGGTGAAATTAAGAAGAAAATGGTTGAGCGAATCGGGTAATTATAAGAGTAACAATAACAAGCACAAAAGAAAAGCGGTGCTTTACAGCACCGCCTTGCCTCCCAGATCAAACCCCATTTAAAAAGCCTATCTTATCCTTTACGCCGGCAAACTTTTTCCCGTAAATATTGAGACGGCTTAAAGGAAAGGACACGCCGCGGAGTAATAACAGCCTCTTTACCCGTTTTTGGATTACGCCCCACGCGTTTTGATTTTTGACGTATATTAAAAGACCCAAAAGAAGAAATCTTAACGACTCCATTATCTCCTAAAGACATCATAACCGTTTCAAGGGTTGCCTCTAAGAAATGCGTCGCCTGATGACGTGAAAAGTCTAATTCTCTAATAAGACTGTCTATAATATCTGCACGTGTAAGGGTTGTTGTCATAGCATTCTCTTTTTTTACTGCTTGATCTTTTTATATAATATCAAAAAAACGCAAGCTGTCATAGACATAAAATTATATAACGGATAAAAGTTAAAATTTCGTTAATGTACCTATTGAATTTGAAGATAGACTATTTCATACCAACGTATGGTATCGCGTAGGCGGAGATCCATAAAATAGGTATTTTGTGACAGGTAATTTCATTGGCCTCTCCCTTTCACAGGGCTGGCACCTGTGAAAAACAAAACAAGGCGTCGTCGGTCTGATGAGTATAAAAATAGCTTTTATGAGGTAAAACACCACATTTATAAGATGTCCTCTTCTCATGTGGACTTTTTGAGTTAATCAGTCCCACTCACTATCATTATCATTATCATTATCGCGGTCTTCCCCATATATCTGACTCTGTCTCTTCCGAACTTCATCCATTTTATCTGCTAAACTTTGTCCTTTTGGAGATACCGGTGGACTCCCGTCCGGTGAACTAGATCCTTTTAGTGGACTTGGCGATTTTGTTGGACTTGGCGATTTTGTTGGACTTGGCGATTTTGTTGGACTTGGTGGTCTCGCTTCACTTGCTGATTTTAACTCTGGCAACTGACCTGAACTAATTCGTGAAAGAAAGGGGCTAGCAACAAGTTGTGCCGTTCTTCTCTCTTGCTCAACGTCAAATGAAGTCACTGGCTTGGCGCGCTTGTTTGCTCCCATTTTTACTTTATCTATCTCGTCCTTTGCTCTTTTTAATTGCATATATGCATCATCCATTGTTTTTTGATGTGTATTGATACTTTCATTCAACTTACCTATGTTTAATTGAAGTAACTTTTGTCTCTTTATTAGCTCTAAACGCTTCTGTTTATCCTTTTGTAATTGAATCTCTGTAGGGCCCACTGCGATAAAACCTTTAAAAAATTTATTAGCAACCGGTGCTAATTCAACTAGCCTCTCCTGGATAGGGGTTATCTCCTCATTTAACTCCTGCCGATGTTTAATATCTTGGTTCATCTCCTCTTCAGCTTTACTAATATTTTCGCGCATGGAAGCAATTGTGTTCTCCAACGTACGAAGCTTAAATTCTTCTGCGTCAGTAAATTTGGATATAATATTAGACGAGGGATTCGGCATCAACTCAAAATCCGGGTTCTCAAATTCTTCATCTCCTCCCATTGCCCCTCTTATATTGCTTACACTTCGCAAATCAGGTAGCAAACGCATAGGATAAATCAGCTGGTTCGGCATATCAAATGTATCGTTTCTCAAAGTAGTTGATGAAGGAAGATCCAAAGCAGGTTGAAACATACCCTTGGACACATCAAACATCTTAACCTGTGCCCCTGGAGCAGAACGATGAGTTACAGACAATCTATATTTAGCGTTACCTCTTATCATCTCCATAGGAAGTTTAAAGCTAAGTGTTGCATGCTTATTTTTGGCTTGTAAATTTTCACCAGCTTTTCGGAAATAGTGTGTTGGTTCGTGAGCTTCTGACCATTGGTTTGTCTTAATATCTCCTCGATCTTTTTCTGGGGCATACACAGTAACCCCTGGTTGAGATTCACTTGTCACATCACCCA
>JAGONT010000053.1 GCA_017992885.1 Alphaproteobacteria bacterium | reverse complement strand
CGTCTCGAAGCTGAAGCAAAACGTCTACGTGAAGCAGCTGAACTGAAAGCCCGTCTCGAAGCTGAAGCAAAACGTCAACGTGAAGAAGCAGAAGAAAAGGTTCGCCTCGAAGCTGAAGCAAAACGTCTACGTGAAGAAGCAGAAGAAAAGGTTCGCCTCGAAGCTGAAGCACAGCGTCAACGTGAAGAAGCAGCAGAAAAGGCTCGTCTCGAAGCTGAAGCAAAACGTCAACGTGAAGAAGCTGAACTGAAAGCCCGTCTCGAAGCTGAAGCACAGCGTCAACGTGAAGAAGCAGCAGAAAAGATTCGTCTCGAAGCTGAAGTACAACGCCAACGTGAAGAAGCAGCAGAAAAGGCTCGTCTCGAAGCTGAAGCACAACGCCAACGTGAAGAAGCAGCAGAAAAGGTCCGTCTCGAAGCTGAAGCCGCAAAGGTAGAAG
The DNA here is from genome assembly GCA_017992885.1 of Alphaproteobacteria bacterium. Lineage (GTDB taxonomy): Bacteria > Pseudomonadota > Alphaproteobacteria > UBA9655 > UBA9655 > UBA9655. Next base: position 7,513 of record JAGONT010000053.1, on the reverse strand, counting down.
CCCAACGGAAAAAAACTGAAAATAATAGGAAAAAACGTCAGGCAAAAGCTCAACGTAAGCGTGAGGAGAAAGCTCGACTTGACAATGAAAAGCGTCAGAAAGAAGAAGAACGTCTCAGGCTGGAAGAAGGAGATAAACTTAGAAAGCAAGAAAAAGAAAAAGCTATCGCAGAGGCACAAGAACTAGCTGGCCGTCAAGCTGCAGTTGAGGCACAAGAGCAGCAAGAGCGACAAGAAACAGAGCAACGTCAACGCGAAGAAGAAGAACGTTTGAGACTTGCAAAAGAAGCTGAAGCTGAAGCTGATCTCATTGCTGAAGCCGCTCGCGCGCAAAAAGAACACGACGCTCAAAAATTTGATGAACATCAATCACCACCCCTCTCCTCAGGAGATGAAGCCAATTCTGAAATCGTTACCGACGAAGAGTCAAAAATCATCGTCCAAGGTGAACATGATCATCCTCTTCCCGTCCCAACTGCTTTCACAACTCCAAAAAGGGCATCAGGACGAGGAAGTCATACGAATGTTGGGGATACGGACGATTTCGCACTTCAAGACACTTCCCAATTAGATGAGGATGATGCTTTCCTCTATTCACCTTTAGGCGCTACCGATCCAAATCTAAACTCTTCAGCTAATGGTAAAAATGTAAATAATGTAGTTTTTGGCGATTCCTTGTCTCAAGATAGCTCCCCTCCTTTATCAACTCCAATCTACGGATATCCTATAACACCAAGTGAGGGTCGCAACAGTGAAACATCAAGCAGAGACATTAAACCCAGAAGATTAAACTTTGGGACTTCACCAAACGAGCTTGAGAATTTTGAAGATCCAGTAGTAGGCATCGGTTCAACCGACGACTCTTTCGCGCTTGCTGATAGTCAACATCCATCACCAATGACTATTACTTTATATACACCTAACAATGTTTATCAGAGATTCCTAACAGGACCAGGAGCCATTCCTTCCTCTTCTCTAGTTGCAGAAGAATCTCAATCCACCATCCCCGATTTAGCTTTATCTCCAAACTCTTCTCCGAGTATAGAAAGGCTCCCTGGAAGCAAAAAGCACTCAGCAAAAATTGTTCTCTATGATGTCCACCTGACCGATGAAATGATCCCCCCTACTTCTGAATACGAGCAAGTCGTGCATGTAGGATTATCAGACTTATTTTCTGCAGAAAATCTATCAGAAGCAGACCCTTATTATTTTGAGAGAGCTGAAGAGTTACTTTTAAGCACCTTTGAGATTGTCACAAGAGATGCCCCTCAGATTGAAATTGACTTAGGCTATCTTGGAGCAAAGCATGCAGAACCTATGAAAGAATTTATTAAATTCTATTATAAAGATGCTGTCATTATTGAAGCGAAATCTTTTCCTGATACTCCTTCCACACCTCTTGCTTCTCAGGCATCAAGACCCTTTGAAAGTCCTATGAACTACAGTCCCAGTGGGTTTGATACTTCTACAGAGTTACCACCTCTCTCTCATCATTTTCAAAGTTTACCTCAGCCAAGTGGGTTACCCACTCCCATTAAATTAAGTTCTACGCCACATGGAAAAATAGGAAGCGCTCATCCTAGCAGTCTTAGTACACCGGATTCCTCTATAAATTATAGTCCAAATGGGTTTGACAGTTCTGTACACTATAGTCCCAGTGGGTTTCCCACTCCTCCCAAAACACCCGCTCATAGTTCTTTGAACTTACCTGGTGGCATAGATATGCCAACTAAATTAAGTTCTATTTCCGATAGAACACTGCATAGCACTCCTAGCGCCCTTGATACCTCTATAAATTATAGTCCCAACGGTTTTGAAAGCAGCCCTGTACAATATAGTCCAAGTGGGTTTGGGACTCCTCCCAATTTGAAAAGCGTGGCTCCTCCTCTCCCGCATAGTTCTCAGAGTTTATCTCAGCCAAGTAGCTTAACTTCTAGCCTCATTTCTACGCCATATGGAAAAGCAGGAAACACTACTCTCCTAGACGCCTCTCAGAGCTCTATCGTTTATAGTCCCAACGGTTTTGAAAGCAGCCCTGTACAATATAGTCCAAGTGGCTTTGGAAGCCCAGTAAAGTACAGTCCCAGTGGTTTTGGGAGCCCTATACAATACAGTCCCAGCGGCTTTGCGCTTCAAGTAGTCCCAATCAAATCACCAGCAACTAGCCCTCTCCGGGATACGACAAGTCACTTTCAAGTGCAGATAAGCCCTCATAAAAATCTTCCACAAAGAGACCAACCACCTCAAGTAGCCCCAACTGCACCGCCAAAAAAATCATTTTTTCAACGATTTTTTGGATTTTAAAATATTATATTGATTAAACTTTCACTATATTCTATACAAGAAGAGAGAAGTTTAAATAAATTTTTCTAAAACTTATTATAAAACAAGGAGTTATATTTGTATGGTTAAGCGTATTTTTTTATTTTTTATATGTGTATTTTCATTAACAGCTGGGTCTCGCTGCTATTCAGGATGCTGCTTTAGTCGACCCACACAGCAAACAACAGGCAGTACAGAAGCTGAGAGATTATTAACCACTAAGGTTGCCCGTTCAAGCCCACCAACCGGCAGGAAGACTCCCCCCACCCAACGGAAGAGTGCTTCTCCTTCTCGATCACGCATTGTAAATGAAGAAGAAAGTGAACGACGGCCACCATCTTCATCAACTTCATCAACACCGACTCAAGCCATAGAGTTTGGAGAAAGACAAATCATTCTTCCTGGACTTATGAAAGTAACCCACGACCAGCGGGGGTTTCAACTGGCAACTCTCCCCACCGTCTGTCACATCTTTGTTTTTCCAGAATATGCTAATGCGATCAAACAAAACGCGCACGTAGGTCAATTACATGATAAAGAACGCTCACGTCCCCAATCACTCGCAGATTTCAAGCAGAAACTTCAAACAGTTTATGCTGATATGAGAGCAGAAGCGGAGAAAGCACAAACTGTAGATGTTACGGAATCTATCATTAGATCTCTTCAAGCGACAGTAGATCAAATGGATGAAACTGCTGAACAAGTCTCTGCTAAAACAGAACGTGACTCAAAGAAGAGAGCATCCCGCACCATGATTATACAAAATGGAGCCGTGATCCTTCTTCTTGTTCCAAATCCTGAGAGTTCACGTTAAAAGCCTACATCCTGGGGTTAATTAAGAAGGAGTGATAATCGACTGATTTCACTCCTTCTGGTTGCCTTGGTGAATTTTAGCAATAAAAGACAAGGAGTCACATTACAAAGAAAATCAACATCTATCCCCTACAAAATAGTTATTATAATCTTAAAATTTTTAAAGGAATTCTGTGTATGTTAAAATTTTATTACTTTATTGTTTTGTTTCTTTTTTCTTTTTCCTTTTGTAATGCTTTAGAAGATGAGGAGAGAGAATCTCTAACAAGTCACTCTCCAAGATTAAATCATACAGCACCTATAGTTTCTAATAGTGTCTGGGATTATCAATCTATTGCCAAACATTTTTTTCTCACTGGAGGATCTTTATGTCTTGCAAGCTATTTTTTTTATAAAAACAAACCAACTCCTGCAAAGATTTTTGCTTCTTTCGCTGGGTTAACTTTTTCATATAGTTTGATCTCAAACTTCTTTTTTTCTTCTGCAAAAAGTACAAAAAAAAATTCAAGTTCTGCTTCAGACGAAGAAAACAATCGTTCTACGCTTATGGCATCAAGCTCATCAGATATGCACTCTCAGACAATAGAGTTTGGAGAACAACAGATTATTCTTCCTAGAATCATGACGATAACCCAAGAAACGCCTGAAACTCAAATAGCAGCTCTTCCATCTGTATGTCACATCTTATTTTTTTCAAGTTATACCACAGCCATTAAACAAAATAAGCACGTAAACCAATTACACGAGAAAGAGCGCGCACGTCCCTCATCACTCACAGATTTTAAGCGTAAACTTGAAACAGTTTACAACGACATGAGAGAACAAGCGGAGAAAACACAAACTGTAGCTGTTACAGAAGATATTATTCGAGCCCTTCAAATTAAGATAAATGAATTGGATGAAAGCGATGAATCAGTCCCTGCTAAAACGGAACGTGATGCAAGAAAAAAAGCATCTCGTACCCTTCTTATACAAGAGGGAAGAGCCATACTTATCCTCGTTCCAAATCCTGAAAATTAGAAAGAGTATCCATCTCCCTAAACCACAATAAAAGCTCCCCATTTAACAGCGGGTGCTGTATCAAAAACACTGAGAAGTTTTTGTTTCTTACGAGAGCGGAAGGGGAGGTGAGGTCGTTAAGGGTAAACTCTAGAATTATCAAATGAAAGAAAGCAACAAACGCACCTAACTCACCCATACCCTAGTGCAAAGGCTTAAAACCTTCTAGAAAGTGAAAGAAGAAACACCACCATACTCTTCTTTCACCAACCAAATTCTAGAGAGGCAAACAAAGCATTCTTAGAGAGGCCCTAAGGCTCTCTGCCTTTTCCAGTGTGGGGTCTAACAAAACACCAAACTTTAGATCACTTTCACCCCAACACTCCATATACTATACCTAGCAAGGCATAATTATATGCTTAAGCAATATATGATTTAAACTTCCAGCTTTTAAAATGCTTTTTTGTTATGGGAGCCCTTCCTTAAAATACATAAGAGAGCCTCCCCTTTAACAGGCATCCTTTACATTGATCTCCTCTCAGATTAAATAAGAAGGAATGAGGAGAGATTGAAAATGAAGTTAAATGTTAGCTGGGAAAAGCTAAGGTTATTTTACATCGTCGCTAAACACACGAATATTACAGCAGCAGCGAATCATCTCAACATTTCTCAGTCTGCCTTAAGCCGAAGTATCACCTGGCTGGAAGAAAGATTAAAGGTCAGCTTATTTTATCGACACTCACGCGGATTAATACTCACTGAAAAGGGGAAAATTCTATACGATACTTTAGAAAAAATGATGAATAGTATTTCTATAGCTGAAAGTACCTTACTTGAGATGGATAAAGAACCAAAAGGACCTTTAACGATTGGCTCCTCTTCAGGAGTCATTTCTAAGCTTTTGCTTCATGACGCAAATGCTTTCCTAGAACGGTATCCAGAGTTGGAATTAACGATTGTTTTAAGCGATAGTACCCCTGACTTTTCAACAGGAGAGGTAGAAGCAGCCGTCTTTCCCTATATTCAAGATAAAGACCATTTTTTAAATCAGGAATACCTCTTGTCCTTTTATATGAAGCTTTATGCGAGCCGGGAATATCTAGAAAAATTTGGGGTTCCGCAAACGCCAAGGGACCTTGATCACCATCGATTGATCTCTTATGGAACACATCCTCATCCTTTTGCAAATTTAAACTGGCATTTATCGCTGGGTTGCTCTGAAGGCACTGTTCGTAGACCCTATATGCAAGTGAATCTTGGTGAAAAAATTAGAACCCTCATTCGGCAAGGAATTGGAATTGGAACTTTGGCTTTTCATGAGAATACACCTGACCTTAGCGTTCATGCAGAACTTGTACAAATTTTAACTCACATTGAAGGCCCTCAAATTGATTTTTATTACATATATCCAAAATATCTAGAAGATTCACTACGCATAAAAGCTTTAGGTGATCATTTTAAATTTGTTATTGAGCAACAAGGGTTAGCCATTCAACAAAACCTTAAAAGCCAGCCGCGAAAAATTGCTCATAAAAATTAGTAGAGCTGATAAGAAATTTAATTATATACTATACTAAAATAACTCAGCAGGATTGTTATGATCAGATTTAAAGCTATCTTATCTGCAGTGATTGGGACACTACTCGAACATTATGATGCGATGCTCTATGTTCATTTCCTGTTTATCTTAAGCCCTTTGTTTTTTCCCAACGAAGATCCCTTTATTACAGCCCTTTTAGGAATGCTCAGCTTTGCCGTTGGGTTTGTGACACGTCCCTTGGGAGGTATTTTTTTTGGTCATATTGGTGATCGACTGGGACGTCGTGTTGCTTTAGGTTTATCCGTTATGTTTGTGAGCATTCCTACTTTTATCATGGGAATTCTTCCAACCTACGCTCAAATTGGCATAGCAGCCCCCATTATTCTGGTCATTTGCCGTATGCTTCAAAGCTTCTGTGTTGGAGGTGAAGCTACAGGAGCCTCCGTATTTCTTGCTGAACATGCAGCGCCAGGGCGTCAATGCCTCACAAGCAGCTTGCTTAATGTTTCAATTAATATTGGAAGCCTTATGGGGGCAGGAATCGGCTTAATTAGCTTAAACTCATTTTTTCCCGAATGGGGATGGCGCATTCCTTTTTTAATGGGGGCGTTTTTTTGCTGGTTCGGCTATTATATTCGCACAAAAGTAGGGGAAACCCGTGCTTTTCAAAATGTTCTGAAGGAACATAAAGTCGCTAACATTCCGCTCATGGAAGTTTTAAAAAGCGATAAAATCGTTATTTTACGCACCATGGGAATTTGTGCGGGTGTGATGGCACCTTATCAAATGATTTATGTTTATATGGGAGATGTTCTCCGAAATAAGCTTCAACTCCCAATGACAGAAGTTCTTGCTCACAATATGAAGATTATGGTCATATTGATATTTTCACTTCTCTTTATGGGATATCTTGGAGATAAGTTTGGGTTTAAAAAAGTTATGGGAGGATCGTTATTAGCCATTATCTGCATCACTTACCCTTTGTTTTGGTTTATTGAAGGTACGACGTCACCCAATGATGTTATGCTGATGCAAGCTATACTCGCTTTTATTGGATCAGGTGTGAGCGCATCCTGTTGCTTGATGTCTACGTTTTTTCCCACCAAAGAAAGGTATAGCGGTTATAGTTTTGGATGGGCTCTTGGTTCCATCTTTTTTGCAGGATTTACCCCCCTTTTGTCTCTTTTGTTGGTAAAATGGACAGGAAATGAAACGGCACCTGCTTTTATTTTAATGTTTTGCGGCTTTTTAGGAATCGTCGCTCTTACAACATCTAAAAAAAGATACGATGAAAGAGAGGATATTGAGGCTTTACCAAAGTTTGTCAATTGGCCAAAGCCGATGAGAACTGCGTGAGCTTAACCCTCGATTTTATAATCACAGAAGTTGTTACCGCGATAATGAATTTTTTCTTTTCACTTAAAGATACGATGTCAACTCTTCCCGAGAAAGATCGAGATTTAACTTCAAAGCTTAAATTGACTCTAGGTTGTATCCACTTTTGGGTGCAGCAAGACTTTCTCCAACACACATTTGACATGTATGGCCCTGACGAAGAACGCAAAAGTCTTTTTGAGGCGACTTAGCTTCAGTCATGTATTCAGCTTTTAAATGGATTCCCACCTACGGGGGAATAACTCAGGTTGGTATGAGATAGGGTATATTCAAGTTCAATGGGCATAAGTCAAATTTTTCTTGAACTATACCTACAGGAACCTCAGTTTTGGATAAGGAGATTTGAAAATTTAATGTTCGGCTTGTTTTCTCTGAGCTGATAGGCAACGAGGCAAGAAAGGATATTAACGCAGCAGTTCGTAGGAGATCTATGTCGAGTATGTGA
>JAGONT010000052.1 GCA_017992885.1 Alphaproteobacteria bacterium | reverse complement strand
CAAATGTAGCTAAAACTCTAGATTTTGTAAAGGATTATCTAACTTCAGATAGAGAGATATAGTTTAAACTGTGTGACTACGGATCAGAAGGTTAGGAGTTCGACTCTCTTCGGGCGCACCAGTAAAACCCTAAATTTTTTGTGTTTTTAAAACTAGTGTTTTTGTCATTGTCACCAGATTGTCACCATCAGAAAAATTTTCTAGCTTAGTAGTTTTGTATGTGTTACATCCATCTCGTTATTGCTAAGTTAAGCTGTTCTTTTACCAAGAAAAGCTGAGAATAGTACGTCAAGGTGATTATCTTACAAACTTTGCTTATCAAGCATGAAGCTTAACCTCTTTAAGAAGAGACAGAAGGATTTTATTATCTCTAAAAGCTTCATGAAAAACAAAAAATACGTCTACTATCATAGGTTCTATATTCGTGAGCAGAGGAATCAGATTCGAATCTTTTAAAAAGCTCAACTCTTCACACAAACATCCATTCCTACTCCACCTTTAACTAACTGATACTCACCCATAGTTGAATCAATGGAGATTTTTTGCCTTTCATTTGCGTTTATAAACTCAAAAAAATCTGTAGATTTATAAAAACCAGAAACTCTGCGAATGTTAAATTCAATAAGTCTATGCTTCTTTAAATCTTCTACCACTTTTGGATATCCGTATCTTTCGATGTATTCTGGGGATGCATAAAAATTATAACGAAAACCCTTTATAAATTTATAAACATATTTTGGATCTTTTTTGAATATCTCTCGCATATATACGTCATATTGATAGAGATCAAAAGCTGCCATGGATGTTAAAGAAGAGATTTCTAAGGTAAGTGTTGGATGCTTTCTCGTGGGATTCCAAAGTAAACCCCAGCTAGAAGAAATTTATGGAAAGTCTTCAGCTGATTCCATGCTAGATCTCTTTAACACAAAACTCTTCTTTCGTTGTACAGAACCCTCTACTCAACAGTGGATTTCTAAAATTTTGGGTGAAAAAGAAGAAGCTGAGCCCCAAGAGAACATTTCCATTGGAGCTAACAGCATGAGAGATGGTGTATCTCTCAGCCGTCAGACTCGTCAAAAGCTCCTCATCATGCCCGCAGAACTTTCTCAGCTCAAAAATTTAGAATGTTACGTCAAACTCCCTGGCGATTATCCTTGCACAAAACTGCAAACAGAATATCAAAAAGCACCAGACACGAAAAAAGAAGCTTTCCTCTTGAAACCTGAAAAAAAGAGAGTGTATTTAAACCAAGTCAATCCAGAAGCTCTTGAAGAAAAAAAGGAAGAAAATCTAATTTAAGAGCTTAAAAGCAGCATTTCAAGGACTTAAATTGCAATTGAATTCAACTTTATTCCCTGTTATTATTACTAACGATAAAAATAAAAAAACTAATATTTATAGGGAGTTTATGAGCCAACAATCACATGTATTACATTCTTTCTCTCTTCCATTCGCAGGCGTAAAAAAACTTTACTCAGAAATTTCTTCTCTCTTTCATCAAACGCAAGTCCCTACTTTACAAATATCTCGAATAAAAACACTTCATCTTTATTGGAATATGGGGAAATTGATCATTGAGGTTGAGTGTGATGAAAACATCAGCGGTGAAGATCATCATAAGCTTTTATCCCAACTTTCTGGGCGCTTAACAAAAGAGTTTGGAGAGCCGTTTAATTTTTCAGCCTTAGAAGATAGTTGCAAATTCTACCTAATTTATTCCCTTTTCCCCAAGAAAAACACCCTCAGTGGAAGAGCAAAAACTACAGAATTTCAAAACCCTCTTCCTTGGGATCATTACCGTCTACTCATACATGTAAGTTGCCCGAAAGCTAGAATTTTTTATGAAAAGGAAGCCAGTAATAGCAACCGATCCCTCCCTTTGCTTAAACACTTTATTAAATGTCGCTTATTTGAAAGGCTTTCCAACAGTCCAAATAAAGAAAATGTGTTGCGATCTGCTCAACAAGAAAGTTTGGAGCTGTTCTCATCACATAATAATTATTTAGATAAACCTATGGATAAACAAAAGATAACAAGGAGAGTTTATGAACGTTCTTAAAAAATCACTTTTAGTGTCTACAGCTTTACTTTTGGGAGCAAGCGAAGCCTGGGCGATGGAAGATTTCATAGATAAAAGTTCGTCCACCCCTGTTGTCTCTGCACCAACTAAGAAAAAAGAAAAAAAACCAGAAGAAGAAAATATGCCTAAGCTTCTTCCAATTGAGCTTAAGAAAAAGTCTCAAGTGGGGTCTGCTGCAAGCTCTGATGGTCTTCTTAACTATAAAAAAGAAGAAGAAGAAAGATATAGAGATTGGGAAGATAGGTATAAACAACCCCTAAAATTGACGCCCGATGTTGAAACTCTTCCTCAAGATTTTGAACAAGTCTTTGGTCAATTAAAAGCAAATGAAAAGCCTTTAACCCATCGAGGAGAAGTCTATTTTAGAGGAGCACCCCATAAAAAAGCTGTGACCCCTTCAGAGAGGGAAGAGGTCGCTTATGTAGGGCCAACTCATCTAAACTATCTTCAGCGTGAAGATGATTTATTGCCAACATACGAAGCTTTTGCTGTGCCTCAAGCCAAAGACCCTAAAATCGACAGTGGTTCTTATGGTCGACATCACCAACCAAAATTTATTGAAGTTTACTCTCTCACAGAAAAAAAAATGAAGATTGAGAAAAAGAGGGATAAACGAAAACTTGACTCTACTGATAAGGACATTGTTTTTGATCCAGGGCATGGAATAGATCACGCTATCACCATTACTCATAATGATTCTAATTCAACGGGAGATGTCAGGAACTATACTCCTCAAAATGCGTACTATAATCGTTTTATCCGCAATCCCTTAGTGCAGGCTGTAGAAGCAAAAGGATACTCTTACAAAGAGTTAGCTATTTATGCTGAACATCCTCTGCAAATAACACGTAAAAAAGGTAAGGAAGAAGTTAGACAACCTGTTCCAGAAGGCTTTCTCTTTTTTACCTTAGATCGGGTGACAGGTAGTTTCGAAACAACTTACTACTTTCCTAATTTTTACCACTATATGCAGGTAGCGAAAACTTTACCTTCAGATCAAGTTGCATGGGAATTTTTTGCTAAAAAATATCAAATTAAAAACGAAATTGCGGCTCTCATTTGGGGACACAATGAAATTTTAGATGAACAAGCCCGTCGGAGTGCTCAGCATGTATCAGCGCACGTTGGGTATCGTGCCTTAAGTGGAAGATTTGAGGTTCTTCCCGAGCGTGGGTGGTCTCCTTCAACAAGAAACGCTCTTATTAGAACTGCCGCAATTTATCGAATTGAAAAGGCTGCTGAATATGATGCAACTACAGAAAATATGCTGCAAGTTGCGCAGATGTTTAATAATGAGGGTTTTTCTTACTCAGAATTTGAAGGAACGCTCTATGTTCCTCATTTAGCAAGATACTGGGTAAAAAGGGCACTCGAGGAAGTGGAAAGAAAGAATTACCCGACACAAGATGTTTCTTTCTTTATGTTCTATGAACTAGAAATTCCTATAGCAGCTGGAGAAATGAACCATCTCATAAGCTCATTTGAGCAACGCTTAACGGCTCATCCTCAAACCAAGTCTATTACTGAACTTTTAAGATATTTTAATGAGCATGCTAATGAAGGTAAATATAGGCAATGGAGCACCCACCTGAGTCATCTTGTGAGAAGCAAAGTTGTTCCGGGATCTATCGTTATAAATGACGAAAATCGTAGCCAGCTAGATGACGCTTTGTCAAATACGGATAGGGTCAATATCATTCTAGATTTTGAAATTACGCTTGATAATGTTGGCGAGGTTATAGAAGGGTTTAAACGACGAGCAATCCGTGAAATGCATTCCTACGATAAAAATCTAACTTTCCTCGAGATTTCTCAAATATCTACCGAAGCTCTCGATAAGATTTTTCAATCATTTGAAGAGGGGATAGACCATAATAACGACAAGCTATGCGTTGACGTTAGCGAAACAGCTATTAAACTTCCTTCATACGATAGGCATATTTTTCAAGATTACATAGGTAAAAATTACCAAAAAACACATGTGAGTATTTTGGACTAAGATACTTTCGCAAAATTATTTTTTAAAAAATTGTGCGTTTTAATGTAGAATTAAGAAAGAAAAAATTTATGAAAATAAGAATTAATTATTTAATTGCAGTAGTCAGTTCTTTTTTTTATCTTATTTCTTTAACAGAAGCTCATAAATTTATAGACGTTGATGATTTTCGTTTCCCTAACGATCAGAATGCTGGGATAAATTCTAACTCTGGAATAAGAATTGCCGTTTTCGATACAGATCAACAAAAGTATAATAAAATATCTTATTATAAAACTTTAGGAAGAGAGTCACCAAGAGAACTTGATTTTCAAGAAGAAGGGATCACGGTTTTTTCTGATGGAACTGTGATTTTATTAAAAAACTTCAAAAAAGAAACTATTATTAGAAGCGTAAATAACATTTTTTACAAAAGAGAGGGCAAAACAGATTTTCCCGAGCAATGGGAAAACCAATTCTGGACCTGGTTTAACGCTGTTGATGAAAAACAGCAGGAAAAGAAAGTTTTGCATAATGGTATTCAAGTTAAGCAAGCAAGAGATGTCGTTGGTATCCTATCCACAGAAAAATATCATAAGTATAAGACGGACTTTGAAGCTGATTATTACGATAGAAAAGCGCACGCTGAGAAATGGACTTTCTCTCAACTATCTAAGTTTAAACATAAACATTCTAAAGGAGGTGAGCTGGGATATTTGGGGGAACTATCGGTAGAAATGACGATGATAAGCTTTGGTTATTTTAACAAGTTACCTTCTCAGAATGCAAGTAATCAAGGAATTGATGGAGTTTACACTACTGCGATAGAAGAAGGAGAGATGATCTTAACCGAATCAAAAGGGCAAGGTAGTGGAATAAAACAAAATTCTCCAAAAGTTGTCTTAAATAAAGCGCTCAAAGAGAGTGATCTTTATAAAGAGATAGAAAGTATGGGAAAAGATACAGGACGCCACAATCATCCTATTTTTTCGGAGACTGCAGAAATAATTAAGAAATTTATAAATGAATGTTCAGGACGAAAGAATGTATTTAATCTAGGACACGTATTGAGGGTGGATGGGTACTGCCAATATTATGGCAAAGAGTTTGATACTTTTGTCTACGAGAAAGCAAAGACTAATGGTCTATCTGTTGATTCTCCCCTAGCTCAAAAAGCTGAAGCTACTGGTGCATTTCTTACCAAATTATGCAGTGATCCGAAAGAAGAAGTAGAGGTACTCCTTAAAGCGAGTAATACACCACGAGAGGACGTACTAAAGTGCATCTTTAATGAGATGGGGATAGAGGAAATTAAGCAGCAAGAGGCTTTTAAAGTCTTAGGACTAAAGTGGGAAGCTCTTGAAGTTGAGGAATTAAGAGACTTGAAAGGTAGATCATCTCCTTTAGCTCCTACTACTCCTTTGTATTCAAAGCGTAAAAGTAAAATAATTATTAAAGAGGAGCCTCCAGTTATAGAAGAACCTGAAGAGCTTCTAAATGATCAAATAATCCAAAATAGGTCGAAAGATAAAGCAGGGCGAGTAAAAAGTATTGTAGTAACAGAGGAAGAGCTTCAACCATCGCGTACACTACCAAAGATTATTTTAGCAGAATCACCTGAAAATATTGGAAAACTATTAAACATTCTAACAGGGCACATTACCCATGATCAAATTATAACTTTATTCAACCTTGATACTGGAGAAACTTCCAAAAAATCTTCTCTTAGGACATATGTGGGTAAAATGAAGAAGTCAGAAACATCACCCACCACCCTAAGAAGTTTAAGAACTAAAATTTGGGAAAGTTCAAAAGAGTTATCATTAAGAGAAGTGAAAGAGAAGACTACCTTACAAGATGTCAATTTAGAAGTAATGGTTAAAAGCTCGCCAATCAAATCTGTAGGACTTCGAGCAAAAAAATGGACAGTTACAGATCTTATTTCTGAAAATATTTCATTACTACAGTTTCTTTTTTTACTGGGATACTTTGACGCGCCAAAATAAGAAAATCTTGAGGAGATAAATATGTACATAATACGATTAACTGCGTCATATTTAATGAGCTTAAAAGTCTTTGAATTCTTTCACACCAGGGCTCCTTTTATTAAGAAGAAAATAAAAGTTACTATAATCGAAAGTACTATTTTCAGAAAAAAGGTATCTGTAGGAAAAAGTGTTATATATGTTTTATTCCTTTCTTCCTTTTTAAATTTACCTGTCTTTTGCAACGATGATGAAGAAATTACAATTTTTGATGTAGGGCAAGGAAATTGCGTATTAGTAAAACATAAGAATCAAGCAACTTTAATAGATGCCGGTTCTAAAGAGCTTAGTTTTAGCGCTTTGTATGATCAATTGTTTGGTTACGGTAAGCAACGCTATAGAATCGTTGAGCCAGAAGAAGTCAGTGATTCTGATAGCGTGCCAGATGCGAGCCACAAGGGTATATTCGTTAAAAGTAATACTACAGATGATGAAGACGAGTCTGATACCTCTGATACAGATATTGCAGAAGAATCAGACAGCGAAGAAGAGATAGACCCAACTTCGGATACAGTAGATACAGAACAAGATCCAGAAAGCACTCTATGCAAAAACTACAGAAGACAAATTATTGACAGCCTTGTTTCTAAACTACCAAAAATTGAAGAAAAAATTTCTCCTAAGTCATCTAAATATAAAGAAAAAATAAAATTAAACGCTGTTGTTATTAGTCATCCCGATGAAGATCATTATAATTTATTAACTCAAATATTTTCTAAAGATTTTGCGATTGATACTATCATTTTAGGCGGATTTTTTAATCAATATAACCCTACTCTCCAAGGCTGGTTATATGAGCATCATTACAATCCGGGGAGCAAAAAGAGCATAGGAAGAGTTATTTTTACGGGCACCAATGATGGTTCAAACAAACCAGATAATAATGAAGAAGCTTACGGGAGAGCTTATTGTTCTCTCTTGAAAACTTTGCACCCCTCAATAACTCCTAAAGAGGCTCTTATTGAAAATGCTCTTAATCCTGCTGGAGGGACGCCGCGCTTTGAAATCCTTGCCATGAATGCGGGACATGCCCAAACTCCAAGTGGTAAAGTGTATATTGCAAATGATAATAAAAATACTAATTCAATTGTTTTGCGTGCTCAAGGAACATACAAATCATTTCTTATTCCTGGTGACGCTGACGGATGTACGTGGAATTTTATAAAGGCTTACTATAAGGGAAATGAAGGCAAGTTAAGAACTAATTGTCTTTTATTAAGCCACCATGGTGCCCTTGAAGATGAAGCAACAAGATCAGACATGCTAAATCTCTTTAAACCAATGGCTTGCTTTATTAGTAATGGCCGCCATGGAAAGTATCATCATCCTCGGAAAGAAGTTATAGAAAAAGTCTTAAGTATAGGTTCGTTAGGTCGCTTTGTTGATGAGGATAAGAAGCCTATTTGTCACCCTATTAGCTATTATAAGCAAGCCGGTAAGATCATCGTACGAAAGAGAAAAAGCTATGAACAAATACTTCTCTCAACGTTGGATGAAGGGACAATGAGATTTATTTTATCTAACCCTAGTTCTTTAAGTTTTTCTGGCCAGAGAGACAGAGTTGCAGCTTGTAAAATGAATTCACAAGACATTGTTTTTACTATAACAAGTGAATTATCCAGCAATAAAAAAGCCTTAAGCGAAATAAAAAAAATAAAAAAAATGTTAATAGACAACAATAACAAATCAAATATAAAAACAATTTTTTTTACAAGACATTCAAATAATTATGATTTAATTCTTCCTGAAAATGGAAACGCATTAGATGTAGGGCAAGAAAATACCATGTACTATCTTATAGACCTTAAAAATGGAAATATATCGCCTATAACAGTTGCTTCCATAGAGGGATAACAGCTCCTGCTTCATTAATTAAATAACCTGTCCTGCCCCCTTATAAGAGGTCCAGAAATAATCTCGTAGCAAATTCGTTTTGGGATTGGTCTTCATCCTAGAAATAGGACCGAGGAAATGAGAAAATTCTCAATATAAAAGGAAGAAAGAATAAGGAGAATTTTTTGATGAAGAAGAAGCAATTTAGTGAAGAACAGATAGCTTTAGCCCTAC
>JAGONT010000022.1 GCA_017992885.1 Alphaproteobacteria bacterium | reverse complement strand
TGATGATCTATTCCGTGGTTGATTCTATTGAAAACACCTCAACCTCACTTGGCAATGCACCTAACTTTGCCATAAGACGAGCTTATCTTCACCAACGAGCCAATCAAGAAACATTAGCTGGCGTTGCGGCTCAAAAGCTCATTGCGATGAAAAATGTACTGGAAGCCCTGATTTATGCAGGATTTATCTTTATTCTCCCTTTGGCTCTTCTCCCTATGGGATGGAGTTTCATCAGCAGATGGATTGGTCTTGTATTTTGGATTCAGCTATGGCCGCCCCTTTACGCCATTCTTAATTTTATTATGAATGTTTCCGCAAAATCGAAAGGAATCGGAATGATTTCCGGACCTCAGGGATCAGGAATCACCATTGCCAATTCTGTTGGCTTCATGAATCTCCATGCGGATATGGCCGCTCAAGCTGGATTTATGTCACTTGCTGTTGGATCTATAGCGTATGCTCTTGTAAAGGGAGGAGCCGCAAGCTTCACGCACTTAGCCTCTCATCTAGGAGGACCTGCCGCCGCCGCAGCGAGTAGAGCCACAGAAGATCTCATGAGTGGCAACTATAGCTTTGGGAATGTTAATCAAGGCAACATCCAAGCTTATAACACATCTTTTGGGCAGCAAAATCTTTCTCCAAGCTATTCCTCAGGGGCGTTTACCCAAAATGATGGGGTAATTAGTCGCACCACAGGAAGTGATGGGAGTCACATGGTGACAGTTTCCAACTCAAACCTTAGATCAAGTCTTAATTTCTCTGAGAGCTTAAGCAACAGTTATACGGAACAAGCCTCAAAGGCTAAACAAACAGCTGAAACCCAACTAGTGGCAGCATCCCAAGCTGAAGCTGATCATAATCGTCAAGTCATGGACTTTAGTGAGCATAAAGCCAAGCAAGCCTCAGGGAGTGAGAGCTATTCTACAGGAGACACAGCCACAACCAACCAAGCCTTCACCAAACTTGACGGACTTGTGGATCGATTTGCCAAGGATCACAGTGTTTCAAAAGAAGTGGCCGCTCAAATCATGGCGAGAGCCTCTGCCAGCACGAGTGTAGGAATTGGGTTTAAGTTATTTGGCAAGACTGGCGCTTCAGCAGAGTTTACAGGTGGAATTGCGGGAAGTGTTTCAGGATCTGCAAGTGATAGAGATCTCTTTTCCGCAGCGAAAGACTATTCCCAACAAAGCAACTTTCAAGAAGCTTTGAATCAAGCTTCCCAAGCGGCAAGAGATAGCCGATATGCAGAACTTAGCGACAAAGGACAACGGGCTGCTTCCAGTATTAATGATTCTTATGAAAAGTCCCATCAATACAGAGATGAAGCCAGCGCCAGCCTTCAACAATCGGAATCTTTCTCTCAAATGGCCTCTTGGACCAAACAAAATGCGGGTAGCATTAACGCGAACTTGAATCAAGAATACGTCAATTGGCTGCAAGATCAATCTCTTCCCAATTCTTCAGGTCCCATGGGTATTCGTGAAGCAGAAACGATCTTCACCAGTCGTCCTGAGTTAGATTCTCATTACCAGCAACGATTCATGGAAGATAAGATGCAACAGGCAGATCAATTTGTGGGATCTCATGGGCTCGCTTCGCAAGCATCAGATATTGATAGATCTTATGATCAAGCCAAAAACCGTATTGCTAATCCTGTAAATCAAGAAATCAACCAGAGTGCAGCAGCCTCTCAAGCTTCAGCACACGGCCTTGGAAATGACTTTGAGGTGAGTACAGGACCACGTGATGACGCCAAAAAAACACTTTCCTCTACAGGGAAGCAGATGGCTGAACAGCAACAGCTTCTCGCTCAACAAGCTGAAATGAGAAAAGCAGAAGTGGGATTAAAGGAAACGAAACCCGTTAAAACCGGAACAACCGAGGCTGGGGCAACCGAGGCAGGAACAGTCAAAACGGGGGCAGTCCAGGCTGATGCAGATCGACCTAGAGCCATCAACACGCAGGCAATCCAGAGTCACCTAACGCAGAGTGAGGTGTTTCAAAGTCTTGTTTCTCGAATGGGAGGAGGTCAGAATATACTGGCCCACGCTAAAGCATTACAAAATGGGAAAGCCGAGACTGAAACAGCTGAGATTGGGACAACCGAGGTTGGGACCGCTGAAGCTGGAACAATCAAAAGTAGCTTACCCCAGGAAGTAAGCCAGCAGAAAACTATCCAGATTGAAACTCCCCAAGATGGAGGAGCTCAAACCGCAGTCGTTCAGGGTGAAGCAGTGCGGACGTATAATGATAGAGCAACGGAGCCTGCAATAGCACAGGCGGGTGCTCTTCAAACTGGACTCTCCCAAAGAGAAGACGCTCAAATCATGGAAGGACAAACAGGATCATTGCAGAACGAATCATTGCAAAATAGGGAGATCCAGGCGGAATCTATCGAGGTAGGAGCTATTGAGAGTAGAGCTGTTAAGGCAGGAACCGCTGAGAATCAGTTTGTTCAGACACAAACAGGTCAGAGAAGGGATACAGAGACAGGAGGGTCGCAAGATGCTGCCTCTCAAGCTTCAGAACACAGTCTTGAAAATAATTTTAAAGTGAATGCAGCACCACGTGATGAAGCCCAAAGAATACTTTCCTCTACAGGGCAGCATATGGCTGAACAGCAACAGTTTTTCTCTCAACAAGCTGAAATGGAAAACGCAGAGGCTGGATTAGATGAAGTGAAATCTATTAAAACTGGAACAGCTGAAACAGGAATAGTCGAAAGTAGATTATCAGCCCATGCAGATGTAAGTCAACCAAGACCCGCCCAGATTGCAACTCGTCAGGATGAAGGAACTCAGGTCACAGCAGCAGTTGTTCAAGCTGAAGCTGCTCAGGCGTTTCACCATAGAACAACGGAGTCTGCAACAGCACAGGTGGGGGCTCTCCAAGCTGGACTCTCTCAAAGGGAAGGATCTCAAGTCATGGGAGGGCAGACAGGATCATCGCAGACAGAAACATTACCAAAGAGAGAGGTTCAGGCGGAACCTATCGAGACTGGAATCGTCAAGACAGGAACTGTTAAGGCAGAAACTGTCGAGGGTCAGCCTTTTCAGACACAAATAGGTCAGGCGGGAAGTACAGAGAGCAGAGGGGGCAACGCATCCTCTCAAGCTTTAGCACAGAATGCTAGAGGAGATCTCAAAATCAATCTCCCTTCTCAGCGGGATCTGAAAGAAAAACTGACGTCCATAGAAGATAAGCTCATGGAGCAGCAAGAATTTCTTGAAAGAGAAACTTTACAGAGAAAAGAAAAGGCGCCTTCTAAATGAGAGAGGGCCTAAACTTCTCAGAGAAACATTATGTCCTAACGTCCAGAACACATAATCCATATTGGCGCTCGTATCAGATACGGGCCAAGGGGGATTATCGTACCGTTCATCTCGATAGATTAACCGTGGACGTCGCCTCTTGGAAAAGAGGCGAACTGCAAGAATCCCTAAAAGGGTGCACATCACATAAGCCCCACAAAATGCTTCTAGAGCATAGGGAAATAGAAAAAAAGAGAGTCCAAAAGCACTCATTGCGACGGCAAGGCTGGCAAAGCGTATATAGCGCCGTGTATCAAAGTAATGGTCAAGTTCTTCGCCCGTTACCCTCTCAGATTTTAAGAGCTCTTCCGCATTTACAAAAGAAGAAGCCTTTAGACGCAGAGCAGAGTGACTTAGGCCATCCCACAGAGTCACCCAGCAAAAATAGAGAGCTAAACCAAGCACAGCATTCCATCCGGCTAAACCACCTAAAACTCCAGCCACAAGGCCTGAGAGAACAATACACTTTCTTATTAGAAAGGGGTTGTGGGAAAGGGGAGATTCCTGACTCTCCTGGCTTGTTGCTGTCATTGCTTAAGTCCTCTCATCTTTTGTCTTCAATATATCTCCATCTAAATATGTATTCAATAAGGAGTTCAAGAAAATAATGCTAGATTTCTACACTCGGGGAGGGCAACTCACCCTCCACACCTTTCATATGTTCAAGCAAATTTGCGTGGCCACATGCTTCCTGTCTTTTTGTGTTGGACTCAGCGTGTTTGCAGTTCTGTTCTTTCAGGAAACAACCTCCTATCAACGATATCTTTATAAAGAGTCTCTCGCTGCTGAATGGAGGGTAAATATGAGTCAAAACGATCCTTCAAAAATGACTCAAGTGTTTCAATTTGAAAATGGCATGATACGAGAAGTTAAATCACAAGACATCCTTAGAAACCCTCGCATTCAGGTTCATATTGAGAAGATTGATACCCTCTGTCATCAGAATTTGTGGAAAAGCTTATGGGCAGCTCTGTTTTCATCTTTCCTTCTCATGGGGTTTTTCATCTATCAAGGCTACGTCAAATCTAAGAAAAAGCTTGAACGGGGCAACCATATTGTTTCCGCAAAACAAATGAAAGGTATTCTTAACAGAGCAAACACTGACTCAGACCTTTGTTTAGACAAACTCCCTTTGGTTCGTGATAAGGAAACCTCTCATATCCTGATTACAGGTACAACCAGTTCGGGAAAAACAAATTGCTTTCACACTCTTCTTCCTCAAATTCGTCATCGCCATGAGCTAGGGTGGTCCAATCGGGCTATTGTTGTGGATATGACGGGGGACTTTGTCGCTAAGTATTACCGAGAAGGCAAAGACCTGCTTTTAAATCCTTTTGATGAACGATCTGAAGTATGGTCTCCTTGGGCAGAGTGTCTCACAGAAACTCATTATGATGCCTTAGCGGCTGCCATTGTGCCAAGATCAACAGCCCATGATAAATTCTGGGAAAATGCAGGAAAGGTCTTATTAGCATCAGCCTTAAAAGAATGTGCCAAACAAAAAGACTGCGATATTCAAAAGCTTTACCATGTACTTGTTAGAAGTCACCTGAATGACTTTAGTACCTTCTTTCAACACACCGATGCTGCCGCGTATACTCATACAGAAGGAGAAAAGATGACGTTGTCTATTCGGGCAACGCTTGCAAATCACCTCCAAGGATTTAAGTATCTCCAACCAACAGCTGAAGGTTTTTCCATTCGCAAATGGATCAGCAAGGCGCACATTTCCAGTGATTCCTGGTTGTTCTTATCTGTAAAACCTGATCAACGAGAAACACTGCTTCCCCTTATTAGCGCTTGGTTAGATACAGCCATTAATGCCCTAATGACTCTTCCTCCCAATGCGGAACGAAGGCTGTGGTTTATCATTGATGAGCTCTCCTCTCTTCAAAAGCTTCCTTCCCTGGAAACAGCCATGGCAGAAAGTCGTAAATATGGAGGTTGTGTTTTAGCGGGTATTCAAAACTTTCCTCAGCTTTATCACGCTTACGGCCAAAACCAAGCTCAATCTATTTTAGATCAATTCAATACGAAAATCTTTTTTCGAAACACGGACCCCGCCATTACAAGCTGGATTTCCAAAGTTTTAGGGGAAGCAGAAACAACAGAACAACTTGAAAACCTCTCCTATGGAGCCCACAGTATTCGAGATGGCGTTTCTCTTTCTCCTCAAACACGAACTAAGCCTCTGACTCTTCCTACAGAGATTGCGAATCTGCATGATCTTGAGGCTTTTATCAAACTCCCTGGGCCTTATCCTATTTGTAAAACAAGGCTGACATACAAAAATCTTCCTACCCTCACAGAAAGCTTCAGATCCATTCCTGAAACTGAGCTCACAAAACGTCAACAAAAATTGGAGAACTTCACAATGATTCATCAAACCAAAAAAGACATAAATAAGGAAAAGAGTAAATGAATCAAAACGAACAAGACATCCAAAGATTTATTCAGATACGTGACGAGATCAATGAGGAAATTAAGAAAATTGGTCCAAATGTCACCCAATTACAAGACGCCACAACAGCTCTTCTTTCTCACATAGACGTCTTTAAGGAACTTTCCAGGACCGCTCAAGAGCACATGAAGATAGCCGTACAAGGCGCTGCTCAAGACATGGCTCATAGCGCTTCTGAAGCTTTCTCTACAAAGATTGAAAATCAAGTCCAAGAGATTCTCACAACCCTTGATCAATCGGTCCAATATGCTAAAAGAACTCTCGATAGTTCCAGAACAACAAGATACCGAAACTTCAGATTTTTATTCATCCTGGGGTGTTTATTATGCGGATTATCTGGCGCTGGACTCGGCTATTTTTATGCAAAACGAAATCCTTGTTCCCTTCCACCAGACCTCATGAAAATGTACTCCCTGGGATACGAGTATAAAGCCGCTTTCTCAAAAATGAGTGTTCAGGAAAAACAAAAACTGGAGACGCTCCTGAAAAGAAAATAAGGTAAGAGCCTAGTACAGTAATTCTGCCCGCTAGGATCTGTGCGAGAGGCTGTTCGCCAGAATAGTTCCTACCGCGACCATTATATCTTTAATGTTTAAACGACTTTTAACCTTAAGACCTGCTTTTGGTGGGTCTTCAACTCCAAGGCCTGGATATTCTATAAAAAGAGTACTACTCACCTTATTTATATTAAAATAAAGAGGAAAAGCTAAACCTAAAGCTACTATTTTTTTCATTTGAGATCTCGCAGCAAAATATATTCTTAAATATGATAAACTTATACACACAGAATATACAAACAATATTTTTATATATTTATTGGGAAAAAAATTATAATTACTTTCTATAATTTCTTAAAGGAAGAAAAAAATACGGTTCCCATGTAACAATTTTCATCCAAAGTAATTTCCTGAAACCCATTAGTATTTCCAATAGATATAATCTCTTGGCCGGTAAATGTTGTTGGAGAGCTTTGGGCTAATAGGCTCTCACGGCACGCAAAGAATAAGTTGGAAAAACCTTGCGGAATAAGCTCGGCTTGTTCCATTTTCATTGTTTCAGATTTTAAAAAGTGAGTAAATTTATCCATTTTTTTCTTACTTACTGTTCTCATGCTAGCAATAGAGAGTTTGCCATCTTTTTTTAAGACTCTGCGCGCTTCCGTAAAAAACTGGTTTATTTCCTGCAATGATAATTGATAAAGGACATGGTTGGTTATTACTCCATCGATAGAATCGTCAGGAACCTTTACGCCATTTGATCGCATTAAATTAGTCATAGTTGAAATATGAACGTTGGTTTGAGCCATGCCTTTGTTAATTGCAACTGCAGTCATCTTATCGCTTAAATCAAATATTTCTATATCTCTTCTTGGATCTTCTGCCTTTAAGTGTCTTGCTAAAAGGCCTGTCCCTCCTCCTGCGTCTATTATCTTAACATCTCCATTTGGCATGGCCTTAGAATGTAGTTTTTTTAACTGTTCATAAAGCACAAAATTTTCTATAACATCGTCGTAAATTTGCGAGGAGGAAATAATATTTACGCTTATGTGGTTTTGCTGGCTCTCTGCTTCTTCTGTTTGAGCTAAAGACTTCAGGATATCTATCTCTTGAAAACAAGGAATAACGGTGGTTGGCAGACCAATTTTTGCCAAACGAGCATTGTTCTCGTTTATTTTAAGTAAGTAATCTCCAACTTGAGTTGTAAGAGCAGAAAGCTGAGCATTTAAGCTTGATAGCTTTTTCCCATAAGATTCAGTGGTATTATTTTCAAGTAGCAGGGAGTCTTGTTTTTTTTCAAAAGGTTTTTCCTTCTTATGAGGTTTTTTCTGTTTTATTCCACTATCGATATCTTCTATCTCCTCGTCAGATGAACCTACGGCTAAGCTTAGATTCGAGTATAAAAACATAGAAATTATGAGCATCCAATTAAAATATTTTTTAATTTTCATAATTCATCCTCTAATTTAATTACAATAAAAATATAAATTCTTGTTGAAGAAAAATCAATCAAATTTAAGGAATTTTTAATTCGCAACAAGAAATAAATTTTGCAAGAATTTTATGCAGCTGACCATACTTCTATCTCTTAGGAACTTTCAACTTCTGTCCCTTTTACTGTAACAAGATCACAACACCTGCTGGTGGGTGTCTGTGGGTAAGAGCCTGTCTGAGAGCACCGAGCACGAGCTCCGCTGTCATGGCGAGAATCAATAGCTAACCCTACGATTTTTCTGGAAAACAAATCTAAAATCATGGCGCAGTAAATCCATCCCTCTTGAGTGAAAACGTAGGTAATATCGCTGACCCAGGCTTCGTTGGGCTCATGAGCTTTAAAATTTTGCTGAATAAGATCAGGAGCCACAAAAGAGGGCTTTTCAGCTTGGCGTGTAGTAACTTTAAAGCGCTTAAAGGAAAAGAAACGATTTCTAAAACTGGGAATGCCTCGCTCCGAAAAATTCTCTTTTTTCCAGCAATGGTTGTGATACGTATCTCTTCACCTATGAAACAATTTGTTGAAAGATTACGTGGAAAAGGCAAAAAAGGAAAGGTTATCGTAGCAGCTGTAATGAGAAAGCTCCTGCATATTGTCTTTGGCGTTTTAAAAACTCAAACTACGTTTCAGAAGTAATTGGCATGTTAAATATTTTTAAAAATTCTCTTGACGGCTAACGCAGTATCTTTCCCTTGGGGTCCTGAAAAAATGGCGACTGCTTTTTTTAAAATATCTCTTTCTTGGCGAACATGAGTTAATTCCTTACGTAAAATCCTTAGCTCTTCTTCAGCAGACTTTACCTGCCCTTTCCCAGGAAAGCTTTGAGCCCCATCTTTCTTATAGCCTTGAACCCAATGGCTAAGGGTTGATATTGATAAGCCTAAATCTTCTGCAATCGTCTTAAGTGAGCGCCCGCTACTTTTAATAAATTTACAACGTTTCTCTTAAATTCTTTATCATAAGTTCTCATCAATTACTGTCTCCTAGAATTATACCTTTTTTCTTCTCGTATAACTCTCTTCTGACTGTCTAACAAATAGTAGCAAGATCAAATTGATACCAACGCCTCGCTTCACCATAATCCGATGGGACACCTAGGCCATTATGATAGAGCTCCCCAATTTTTGCTTGTGCGGCTGGATGATTTTGAGTTGCTGCCAGCTGATACCAACGCATCGCCTCAACATAATCTTGTGCAACTCCGTGACCTTTATCATAGAGCATTCCAATATTGGTTTGCGCCCAAGCATCATTTTCTAGTTTCAAAAGAATGCCAAGCGCAAAAATCACATTTTTCTCAATTCCAATACCTTTTTTATAACACAACGCTAACTCACGTCGCGCTATTTTATGTTCTTGAGCTGCGGCTTTATTATACCACTCAAATGCTTTATCAGGGTTCTTTTGAACGCCGCGACCTTCTTTATAACACAGGGCAAGTTGATATTGCGATTCAGCATTTCCTCCCTTAGCCTCGTCCTTATAAGTTACGTAAGTTGCTTTTTCTGTTTTTTCTTCTTCTGAAGGAAGCTCTGGATGATAGAAATCTTGAAGTTGATATTCCCGCATCCAACTCACCAAGCGCTTAAGCTTTACAGCAGATATTCTTGTGACTGCATTTTCATTGCTCTGGTCTTCCCCCCTATAGCCATGAACACCAACTATATAATATCCTTTATAGCCAGGTAGTTGAGTCCATACACCACTCCCACTTTGTCCTGGATATGGCTCAATTCCGTAAGTGATTTGATCTCTAAGAACCACTTTGACACGATGGCTCATTGTCCACATTTGGGTTGACTGTAGATCTTTCTCCCCTTTATCTCCTGGATAGCCACTCACATGTATAGTGCTTTGCTTTAAAAGATCATGAAAAATAGAAAGCATTCCTGCCCATCCTGTTTGGTAACCAATTGGTTTATCAAGGATAACCATTCCAAAATCATAATCTTTATTTTGATTTTCTACCCAGTTATTAACGCTTAGCAACACAACACCCTGAGCCCCTCCAAAAGGCATTTCTGCTTCGTTTCTTGCTGGAATAAATTTAACTGATGTTGCCCATCCTTCTCCTATTTTATGAGAAAAAATATTATGCCCTGCTGTTAAAATATGATGAGGTCCTACAAGCATTCCTGATCCGACATATTCTTTCCCATTTGAAAATTCCATAATCATATGGCCATAAAACCGATAAGGAAGTTCACTGGTGTTTATTACACGAACACGTCCATCTTTCCCTGGAATAACTTTCTTTAAGATCGCTTCTTTCCCAAGAGGAAAGGATTCAGGTTTAATAACTACACATCGACCGTCTTCACAAAATGCGACATTAAGAGAATCTTGCGTGTAAGGACTTGCAAGCAATTTATGAGTTCGTGTTATCTCTGGTAAGTTTGGACAAAAATTTGTATGGCTCATTCCTATAAGGTCAGATTCTTGAAAAGGAAATTCATCAGATTGATAAGGAGGAAGATTTTGACTTACTCTTAAGTCCTTAATAACAGTTCTCTTGAGTCCATGTTCATCATCATTTTCTTTAAGAACCGCCACAGCAGAAGAAGAAAACGAAAAAGAAAACAATATTAAAAGAAGTTTATTCATAAAAACTCATTTTTCTTTTTCTAAACTAAAAAACAAGGAAAGAAAAATGTTTTACCAAAATTAATTTTAAATATTGCAGCTTAAAAAAAATAAAAAAACGCTCAATGTATTTAATAAAATTCATAAATTCTTCTCTATTTAATCATATAAATAGTAAAGAGGTGTTTGAAAATGTCAATTGAATTTAATTAATTTAATTTTTTTGAATAGGATAATTTCTATGTTTTTACTAGAAACCTCTAATCTTGATAAAAATCAAGCTAAGAGTAGTGCAACAATTTTTCTGTAAATTCCCCTAATCTTCTCTCTCCTGATTAACTCTAATTGTTATTAATTTTTTTGTTATTTGTCCTGGAGGGATCGTGTATGCTTCTCACGTTGCCATTCTCTCCATTTTTCAATATGAAAGTAAAGGGTAGGAATTACGATCATGTTTAGCATTGTGGATGTAAAAAGCCCTCCTAAAAGAACCTGAGCTAATGGCCGTTCTAATTCTTTACCAACAGGGGATCCCCATAGCAAAGGAATTAAGCCTAATGCGGCTGTAGAAGCTGTCATTAAAACAGGCACGAGACGATCAAGGGCACCTTGGACCACAATCTCTTGTAGTGGCTTTTTCTCTGCACGCAATTGATTATAGCGCGAAACTAAAATAATACCATTACGCATCGTAATTCCAAAAAGGGTAATGAACCCAATCATTGCGGCTATACTCATTTCGGCTCCCGCAAGGAAAAGAGAAAAAATACCTCCTATCAAAGCAAAAGGAACGTTAAGCACAACAAGAAAAGCTTCTCGAAAAGTTCCGAACACTTTAAAAAGGAGTATAAGAGTAGCAAATAAAATCAACCCTCCAAAAATTAATAAAATTCGTGTCGCTTGTTGTTGGCTTTCAAATTGACCCCCATATTCAATATAGTATCCAGAAGGTAATTTTATTTTTTCTTGTAAGCCTTTTTGGACATCGTGAATTACACTTCCTAGATTACGACCTTCTACATTGAAGGCAACAGTAATAAGACGCTGAACATTTTCACGCTTAATAGAATACGGCTGATTTTCAATTGCTATTTTTGCAACAGCACGTAAAGGAATTTTAGGCTTTTTGCTAGAGCTTGTTTCTGGGATATCAATAAACAAATCATGAAGTGAATTGAGAGTATTACGGTCTTTATCATCTAATCGCAAAAATAAGTCAAAACTACGTTGACCTTCTAGAATACTAGAAACAACAACACCGTTAAGATAGGTTTGTATGGAATCAGCAATTGTTCCTACTTGAGCACCATAACGCAGAGCTTTCTCCCGATCGATTTTAATTGTAATTTGTGGTACAGAAATTTGCTGCTCTCTATTGATGTCTACAACGCCAGGAACAGTGCGAAGAGTCCTCTCTATAGATTGGCCTATTTCATTAAGTATTGATAAATCTTCTCCAAAAACCTTAACAGCGACTTGAGCCCGTACTCCTGATAAAACTTCATCCATTCGATGGGCAATAAATTGACCAACATTAAATATAGTTCCTGGTATTTTTGCTAGATCTTCGCGTATACGCTTAATTAATTCCACGGGTGGAATATTTTTATCTTTATCAAAATCCAAAAGAATATCAAATTCGCTAAAATTTGGGGATTCTGCATCCTCATCTAATTCATTCCTTCCAGCACGCTGAGAAATTGAAATTACTTGAGGATATTTTAATAAATTTTGCCGAACTAATTTACCTAATCGCATAGATTCTTCCAATGAGGTTCCAGGAAGAGTATTCATTGAAATAATAAAATTTCCCTCATGGAATTCTGGCAAAAAGGCCCGCCCAAAAAAAGAAAGGAGAACTAAAGCTAATATTAAAGCAGTGGTTGCAAGTCCAATAACCCAAAAACAATGCCTTAAGGACCAATTCAAAATAGATGAAAATTTATCTTTAAGCCAAACAGCAAAAGGCGTCTCTTTTTCCGCATGGAGAACTGCTGTAGAAGTAAAGACGTCGTTTTTTACGATATTGCATTTTATTGATTCATGTAAAACTACCCTAGCAGTCATTTCTTTTTCCTTGGAGCGCACTAATAGTAAGTAACAAAGAGCAGGTAATGTCAGAATCGAAACGAGTAGAGAAGCAATAACGGATGCTATATACGCAACTCCTAAGGGACTAAAGATACGAGCTGCAATTCCTTCTAGGAAAAAAATGGGAATAAAAACCATACAAATGATCATTGTCGCATACACAACCGAGCTGCGGATCTCAAGAATTGCATCAAAAACGATCTCAATGGCAGGCAAAGGATGAGAGGAAGAACGATTTAATCTCAATCGACGCACAACATTTTCAACTGTAATAATTCCATCATCGACAACCTCTCCAATGGCAATAGCGAGCCCTCCCAATGTCATAACGTTGATTCCCATTCCTAAGGTATTCATAACGAGAACGCCCCCTACAAATGAGAGGGGAATAGACAAAAATGTGATTAAAGAAGCCCGCCAATTCATCAAGAAAATGAATAAAATGACAACAACAATTACAGCTCCTTCTAAGAGAGCCATTTTCAAGTTATAAATGGCTGAGTCAATAAAATTGGCTTGACGAAAAACTTGAGTATCAAGGGTGACTCCAAAGGGAAGGATTTTTTTAATCTCTTCCAAAACCTTTTCGACTCTATAGGTCGTTGTAAGGGTATCCGCTCCGTAAGCTTTAGAAACGGTGCCTATTACTGCCTTTTTAAGATTAAACGCTCCGTCTCCACGTTTGATTTCTCCTCCATAAGTGACAGTAGCTACGTTATCTATCGTAATAGGGATTCCTTCTCGAACGGTTATAACTGTTTTTTTAAGATCTTCTAGGGTATGTACACGACCGATAGCGCTAATAATTAATTCTTGTCCTGAATCACCTAAAAAGAATGCTCCAGGGACATTGGTATTTGCTTTTTCCAAGGCCTGACGTACGTCTGAGGGGCTAATATGATACGCAAACATGCGGGCAGCATCTAGCAGTATTTGATACTGTTTAACTTCTCCTCCAGTGGATACAACTGAAGCAATTCCCCCTAGGGCAAGAATACGAGGACGAATCTCCCAATCAGAAATGGTTCTTAAATCTTCAGGAGAAATTGTATCGCTCATTAATGCGTACTTAATCATCCAGCCTACGGCAGATGTGACAGGAAGCATGGTTGGACCCTTGATGCCTGCTGGAAGTCGTTCCATGATTTGTTGAATTTTCTCATTTACAAGCTGTCGATCTCTATAAACATCTGTCGCATCATCAAATACAATGACGATTGTTGAAAGTCCTGCAGCCGTTCTAGAACGAACGCGTGTAACGCCTGGGGTTCCGTTGATGGCGCTTTCAAGAGGATAAGTGATTAAGGCTTCGACATCTTGCGGGGACATTCCAGGTGATTCTGTTTGAATAACAACTTGTGGGGGAGCAAACTCAGGAAAAACATCCACGGGCATATGTTGAAGGGTATAGCCTCCCCAAATAACCACAAGGAGAGTAAAAGCTAAAGCGAGAAAACGGTTATTTAATGACCAGGCAATAAGAGAAGTGAACATCACTACTTTTTACCTTCATTATGTTGATCGCCAGTAAGCCATAAAGTATATAATTGACGATGTCCTTGAATAACAACATTGTCATTAATATTTACACCACTCTTAATTTCTGTATACTTATTATTACCTGCACCTGTTGTAATGGTAACTCGCTTGTAAGTTTCTCCATCCTGCGTAAAAATGAATTTTTCACCTCTATCTTCTAAGATAGCAGCATTTGGAACGGCAAGAGCGCGCATATTTTCTTCAAGCACTATATTGGCCTGAGCACTCATATTAGGTTTTAAAAGACCTTGAGGATTATTTAAGGCAAGTTGCACCTTTACTGTGCGTGTGACAGAATCAAGATTAGGCTCGATTAAAATGACTTTTCCAGTAAATATACGACCAGGATAACTTAGCACATTAATATTTGCAGTCTGCCCTCGTTTGACTTTTCCTATATCCTCTTCGTAGAGATTTGCTTCTACCATAATTGGATCTCTATTGGTTATGCTAAAAAGGGCGGTATTTGGTTGCACTGCCTGGCCTAATTTAACATTCCTCACATCAATGAGGCCATTAATGGGAGCTGTAATCACAACACTTGGAGGAGGATCACCTACTAAAAATGATTGAACCTTTGCAAGTTTTTGGCCTTTACGAACACTATCTCCCGCATTAGCATAAAGTTCAGTAACTTGCCCATTAATACGTACACTTGCATCCGCTTGAGAGTTAGGTAGGGGGCGAACTTCGCCATTTAAGCTTAGGGACTTTGTAAGGCTTTGAATGCTCGGGTGGGCTACTTTTAAATCTATAGCTTTTGCTTGGCCTGTATCTAAATGAATGTCTTCTTCTTTTTGAGAGTTTCCAATTTCAATTTCATTCCCATGACCTAGCAAAGGAAAATCATATATAAGACTTAAAATAACTACAAAAATAACTTTAAAAAAAGAGCTCTGTCTATTTACACTATTTTTCATTTTTACATCCCCATACGCATAAATTCAAATTTCCCCAGTTGAGGTTTGTAGTTTTACAAAAGCTTGTAAATATTTGTCTAAAGTATTGAGATAGAGCGTTTGTATATCATTTTGCTGCCGTTGTGCTTGAACAACTTCGAGAAAAGAAATTTGGCCATTATTATAGGCGCTTTGTGCTAAATGTGAGTTCTTTTTACTAAGTACAAGGGAGCTTTTATCAAATCGCTCTATAACATCTTTTAAGGCTTGTACTTCTGCGTAAGCTTTTTTGACTTCAGTTTGTATGGCTAATTTAAGGGCCTCAACTTTACATAAAGCTTGAGCGTGCAGCGTAGCTGCCTCCCTTATTCGCCCTTGGTTACTATTGAGGAGCGGTAAGGGAATGATGAGGTTAAGAGCCAGCTTTTTATCTGGTTTTTGAGGGGGAGCCCCTGTAATGACTGATTTGTCTTGCTCAAATCCAACGCCTACGGTCCAATCTTCCCACTTTTGTGCGTGAGCAAGTTCATTATCGGCTTTTGCCCGGTTAATATTTAGCCTTGCTATTTGCAATTCATGGCGCAACTTAAAGGCGAAATTCATCTTTTCATCCAAATTTTGTACAATAAACATTGCAGGCAAAGTTTTATTTATGGCTAATTGAGAAGAAAGCTCTCCTCCAAGTAACTCATTAAGATTTGCAAATTGGATTAGACGCTGGTTGTTTAGTAAATTTTTTTCTTGAAGAAAACGTTCATATTCAAGCTGAGCGGCATTCACATCTAATTCCGAAACCTCTGCCGCTCCGTATCTTTTACGTGTGACTTCCATTAATTTTTTAGTAACTGCTAGAAAAACATTCATTTGTTCTATGCGAAGATCAATAACAAGAAGCGTGTAAAAGTTTGAAGCTATTTCCCCTTTCAATTTTCGTTCCGCGTTTTTAATTTCAGCTAAAGCTATTTCTATATCTACTTGGGCAACATTTTCTTGAGTTCCAATACGACCAGCCACTGGGAATTCTTGGCTAATTCCAATACTTCTTGCGTATTCCCCCTCGTTTGTCAGTAAAGTGTCATCACTATTTGCTAAATTAAGCTTAGGGTTTGGGTATTGGCTAGCCTGGATTAAGCAAGCTTTAGCAATATCAACATTATGCTTTACAACTTTTAATTCTTTATTATTTTGAAGAGCTTTCTGGACTATTTGATCTAAAGTTAGGGTTTTTTCAGCATTTACAGGAAGGTTAAAGATTAAAAATAAGTATAGAACACCCCAAAATTTCCGAAACGTGATCTTGTTTTTCATTATCCCTGATAAATTTAATGTTTTCTAATTATTTTTAATGAGTAAATTTAAGACAATTTTCTTTTCTCTTCAAACAAAAAATGTTTAAGAAGTCTTATTTTATCTGAAGAGAGTCACATAGATGCTACTTTTTTGTTTTCAATCTTTTTGACACGGCTATACATACGACATTCTCATGAAGCCTCAAATAGACTTCGAAAACTGACATATCCAAGAAAACTTGGATATGTCTTGACTTTTTGAATATAGTTTTTATCTTTCTTTAAATTTCAATTGAAGTACCCTTGGGCTAGGGCCCATACCAGGAAGAGAGTATAAGTATATTAATTTGGTTGTTTGATACCAACGAGCGCTCTCTCTTTCAAGGAAAGGCCATGACCCTACTAGTGAGAGATCTTCTCTTTGCTCAAAAGAAGTGTTCTTATTTCCTCCCCAAGAGAACTTTGTTCCTGATTGTCGCAAGTCTGGAAAAATCCAGTCACTAACATATGTCAGAAATTTTGGGATTCCTACAACGTCAAATAATATTTCTGATTCTGGAAATGTGTTGCCAATATTAGATAAAATGGATTGCACCACCTGCTCAGGAAAATACATGAATAACCCTTCTGCAATAAACAAGGTTTTAGAATCAGGATTTGGAGCAACCTTATCGAGCCAATCTATTTCTGTAACTGAACCTTTAACAAATTTATGTCTGCTTGATTCCTCATAAATCTGGTGCCATAGATTTTCTACTTGAGGTAGATCTAGCTCTGACCAATGGCATTCCCCATTATCAACCCGTGTAAACCTCGTACATAGCCCTGCTCCTAAATTAACAATATTTGCATCTGGAGACGCCTCAAGAAAATTTCTAACCCTTTCATCTAAAATCTGGCTTCGGATACACAAGCCTAATTGTAATTGAGGGGAGCAAGATAGTTGCAATGTAGGCAGCTCTTCTTTTATCTTATTAACAACTTCCACGGCCTTTGGGTCTTTAATGACGCCGTCCTCCCTTTCTGTTTCTAAAGCTCTGCCGTACAAAGGTATGAGAAGAGTTTCTGATACTCCCTCAAGAAACTTCTCTTCTTGGGGAAGTTCTATTATTTCTACTGTCTTTTTAGGTTGAGAGCCTATACGAGATGAAATTTCTGAATTGTCATTTTCCTCCATCATGGCATTCAGCAAGCAAGGTAAGAGAAAAACTGAGAAGAAAAATATGAAACAAAGAACTCTCTCCACTACATTATAAAATACAGGTTTCATGCTAAGCTTAATCAGAGACATCTAACTAAAAATAGATAACAGAGGGTGAAGATAAGCCTGAAGTACAGAATCATGTTGAAGATGGTGGGTGAGCTTCAAGCTGGCATGCACCATATGAAGACTTCTGCTTGAGGCCTTTGTTCTTCGGATAAACCGAGATAAGCGGTTACGAATGTCGCTGTTCGAAGCTTCAATTGGAAAGGTTAGATCTTTGCCTGGAAAATGGCGATCTTCAGGTAAAAATCGATAGAAACCCGCTCATTCATCTGTTACAAATACACATTCTCCATCATCAACTCGATCAATTAACCTTTTGCAGCATGAATCGCCACGAGTGCCCAATTCCCATCCGAGAGGTCGACGTGATACGCCGTCAATGGCTCTCCAGACCCAAACTTTCTTTTTTTTCCATTCACAAAATGCCACATTTCATCAATCATAACGATCTTGCTCTCGGCATGGGAAGGAACCTCTTCAATTAAGTTTGCTTCTTTCCTTATCCACTTAAGAACGGCAACGTCACTTACGCCCAATAGCTTAGCTATTTTATACATAGAAACTCCACACATCCCATAAAGAACAATGCTAAGCGCTCTTAAAGCTGGATGAATCCCGCGTCTTTTTGTATATGTGAAGTTGCATCTACACTCTCGACATCGATAACGTTGTAACCCTCTTACAAACCCATTTTTAATAAATTTTTCTGACCCACATTTTTTGCAGCAGTTCTTTATCATGGCTCACCTCCATGATCTTTTTATACTATTTTTGGGACTGCTTGTCTATCTTTAGTTAGATGTCTTTAATGTAAAACTAAACTCCGCTATTCTTACCTCTCTCCTTGGACTGTCAATAAGAGAGTTTTAGTCGTGTATACCTATTCGATAAGCAATTGAGTTAATAAAAAATCTCTATGATGCGTTATTAACAAGATTTGATCCTCCATTTAAAATTCTGATTTCCAATCGTCAGAAAATTTAAAAGAAGAATAACAAAATGAATAACAAAAGAGATTATACTGAAAAAGCCGCCACTTGATTATTCTACTGAGCTTTTGCAAATTCAAAAGCTTCAAGTGCACGAAGACGGGCTTTTGCATGATCAACAAGGGGAAAAGGATACGTATCACCTAATTTAATTCCTGTGGATTTCAGGATATTTGCTGGGGCTCCCCATGGATTGTGAATATATTTATCAGGAAGAAGAGCTAACTCAGGAACCCAGTGACGCACATACTTCCCTTGAGAATCAAACTTTTGTCCTTGAATTACAGGGTTAAAAACACGGAAATAAGGAGCAGCATCTGCTCCGCAACCTGCAACCCATTGCTAACTTGCAGAGTTATTAGCGAGATCCGCATCTACCAAGGCATCCCAAAACCATGAGGCTCCTTCTTGCCAGGAAATCAGCAAATCTTTAATAAGAAACGAGGCAGTGATCATTCTCACCCTATTATGCATCCACCCTGTATGCCAAAGTTGGCGCATACCTGCATCGACGATAGGATACCCTGTCATGCCCTTTTGCCATTTATGAAGAGCGCTTTGGTCCGTGCTCCAAGGAAATTGATTGAATTTCTTATGTAAAGATTTTTGAGGAAGTTCAGGAAAATAATAAAGCAAATAATAAGAAAATTCACGCCATGCAATTTCACTTAGAAAAGCCCATCCATCATCATTAACTTCCCCCAAATAACTACAAAAGATAGAGTGCCAAATTTGTGTTGGGCTTATCTCCCCCCAATGAAGATGAGGTGATAGCTTTGAGGTCGCCTTTAAGTCTGGAAAATCGCGATTTTTGTGATAGGCTTGCAGAAGATTATTTAGAAAAAAAGATAAGTTCTCCTGTGCTCCCTCTTCCCCTGGCATCCATTCTTTTTCCAAACCATGTGACCAATCGGGGTGCATAGGATGTAGAGCCCAACTTTCTAAATCATCAGAGAAGATAACTTCCTTATATCCTTGAAGGTTTTTTGGAACGGGTAAAGGAGTAGGAAAACCCCCTAAAGCTTTTAATGCCTTCCAGAAAGGTGTAAAAACTTGATAGGAAGTACCGGCTTGGGTTTTGAGTGTCCATGGTTCAGTAAGGAGGGAAGCGTTAAAACTTTGACATTTTATGAGGGACTTAAAAAAATCCTTAATTTTTTTATCTCGCTGTATAGCATAAGGTTCATAACAACGATTCCAATAAAGTGCAGATACATTGTGAACAGCGATTATTTCTTTAAGAATTTTTAATGGGTTTCCCCGCCTTAAGACGAGTTTTAGTCCATAGGCATTTAATGACTTTTGCAAAGAAATTAAACTTTTATAAAGCCACCATTGAGAAGCGCCTCCAGGGTTATAAGGATCCTCATCATCCCAAATAAAAAGAGGGATGATGGGAAACTCAGCACCTTGAGTTAGAGCGGGGTTATCACATAGCCTTAAATCCCTACGAAACCAGATAATAGCCGGAGATTCTCTTTTATTCATCATATCATACTATATTAACTTGTTTTTATCAGGCTTACGATATTACCTATTATTATTTAAAAAATTAGAGATCTCCAATAATTCTTACAATCCATAGAAAAGGCTATTTAAAATAGCATAAAAATAGTTGCAAAAATATATCTTTGATCTCAACTTTTGAAAGTCGGGAAACCCATCGCCATTGATAAAATACCTTCCCCTTAATATAACCCATCATCAACTTGTGACTAGCTCTCCCCAATAGCCCTAAAAATCACCTGACTGAAATCCTGCTAGTTCTAAGTTTTTTGGTCTTTTTTCCGGTGTTTTCAAAAAGTTAAAGATTTGTAGAACAATATCCGTAGTTCTGGTATATTATCTTGTCAAGGATAAAAAAACAAAAAAGTAAAAGCATCATTTTAGTTAAGTGTTTTCTCTGTTGTTAATACAATTTGATACAAGCTCGCTTTATTTCTTATTCTCTTCATCCGTTGTTGCTCAAAATCTTTTTTACAGTCATCTATCAAGCTTGGACAACAACAGCAACAAGCAAGGCAAGAAAAAGGCAGAGCTATCAGCCACCCACCCGCCGTAAAAGGACAACAGCAGACAGAGAGGTAGCGATCTACAGCATCATCTTTCTGGCCTTGGGCAAAATATTCTCTGGCTAATCCTAACCAATGGACAAATCCCCAATATTCCATATCGCAGTCTTTACAATATTTTTTCTTTTTATTTTCTTTTCTAATGATGGGAGTTCTTTCGTCATCCTCTTGTTTTATATAAACAACAGCCGGCGAAGAAGATGTATCTTTAAAAACCTTTTCCATAGAAAAAGTTGGTGGTGTAGAAACCAACATTATTACTATGAACGTTAGTAGGATGTTTGTAAGAGTCATTTTTATCCTATATGCTTTTTTATTATAAAATTTTAGATATTTTTTGTAAAAAGAGTCAAGAGTTTTAGACTATTATTTCCCCCAAAATGAAGGTTCATGAGATTTAAAATCTTACAGATTAACTTCTAGGAAATTTTCTACTTTTAGACCGGTTCTGTTGGGTTGGGAAGCTCCTCAATCCCCATAATCAAATCTTCGGCATGCCAAACTTTAACAGGTAAGCTCCATTCCTTTAACGTCGTAACAAGCTGTTCCCTTAAAGCAAGCATATCCTCAGAAATTATAAAGGATTCACTGTAAGAAATCACAAGGCGAAAAGTACTGATAGCTGGGCGGTTTCTACAAGTAACACACCTTTCTTTTGCTAGTTCTTAATTTGGTGGCTGGACAGAGAGGAGTGAAAAAACAAGAGAAAGATTCAACATGAACCTACACTAAGTGTATCTTGACAGTTGATAGCTTTTTGTTAATCTTACATGTAATCAGGACACCAAACCGGTAGAAAGACATCGTTTGAAGCTCTTTTATGGATCTAGCTTTAGAGGCATATGGGCTTAGGGAGGGATAGGACTAACAAAAATAACTCATTAAACAAAAAGAGGAGAAACCGATGCGAAGAAGGTATCATAAGAACATCATTAGGGCGAGCTTGTTAGGATTAGGTTTAAGCTTACTATCTATTGAAGCAAGGGCTATGGATCATGAGGAGGATGATCAGATCGAACACCACCTCCCCAAAAAAAACTCAAATACTGAAAATGCCATAATCGCTAAAAATCGTATCGAGGAGCGCCTTGGGTGCCCTATAGAAGAGGCTAGCAAAAGAGCTATTAAAGAGATGAATGAAACACTCGTTCAACAGCTAGAAACCGCAGTCAAAAGAGCCAATGCTGGGCAGAAACTTATCGAGGAAGCGAGTGCTGCTAACGCCCCATGGGGCGCCAGAGCAAAAAAGTGGTTCTTCGACTCAATACACGGCCAAGGGTACATCGAGCAAGAGACTGAGCAACGCAGTAAGATTGTTGTATTCCTAGAGGAAGAGCTTGGAGTATTGAAAGACTATATATAGAGCACCAGCTTCCTAGGTTTGCAGTAGGAGAAGCCTACAAGACCAATAAAAATAATAAATAATATTATTATAAATTCTAAAATTTTAATTGTAAGATAAACAGTTTGTTAAGTACTTTTTGGAGCCTCACACGTAATTAAATAGGGGCATGAAATAAATTGAACGAGTACTGGCGATTGTCGGTAGGTTCATTTTCAGTATGGTTGAGAATTGGGTCATTGATGACATTGCCAACAGGTGCACAAAAGTATCATCTTACCCAGTATCTTTGTTCCCGATAATGGTTGCCAGGTCTAAAAATTCCTGCTGCATTTATGAAGTGCACACTTTAATACGACAATGCAATCGCTTATAGAAAGCTTTGGGAGACTATCTAAAAGTATGAGGAGGGCGTGTTGATTTATTAGGTATTAGGCTTCCATGGATTTTTGAAGAGTGAATCTTCATAACTTGTTGGTAAAAAATCGTAATGTCCATTAGCAAAGTAGGCGGACTTTTTCTATCAACGTTGTTACTCATAATCACGGTTAATCCCTGCTCTTCATTTTCATGTTGAAAAATAGAGAAAACGGCAGCATGATAAGCGTAAAAATACTGCTTTAGAAATCAATACAGATGGATAATAAGATATTCTTAAATGTTATAAGCTGTAATATTCTCGCTTTCTCATTTATAAGCAGCTTGCCAGCTACAGCTTTAGAGAAGATTACACGTAAGTGTGAAACGAAAGCTTCCGAAGTTGGTAACAGTGCTATCACAGCAGAAATATTTCTTAAGGAACCTCTCATAAAAGATAAAAAAACGCGCACTGAACTTAAACTTATTTCAAAAAAAGATAATAAACTTTTACTCCCTTCAGGAATTAAAGAAACACACGGAGAGAAAATACATCTGCTTATTTTTGATCAGACTTTGACCGATTATCAACATATCCACCCTCTCCCTACCCACAAGCCTGGTATCTATCAGTTTGAATGGACTCCGAAGGAAACAGGTCAATATAAGGTTTGGGTTGATTTGACTCCTCTTTGTACAAACCACCAAGAATATATTATGGATAACCTTGGAGGTCTCTCAAAAGATCCTCAAAAAGTAGATAAAACTCTTAACTCCACTTATAGTATTGGGGAAAAAGTAAATAAAATTCATTTTAGCCTTTCATTTGACTCCTTGGAGCTTATACACGGAAAACCTGCGATGGGAAAAATTTTTATTAAAGATTCGCACGGTTCTCCTTTTACTCAACTTGAACCTATAATGGGAGCGTTTGCACATATCGTAGCGATCAATGAAGATTTTAAGACGATTGCCCATGTACATCCCATGGGAGCTGAACCTACAAAAAATTCAGATAGGGGAGGTCCGGAACTTGAGTTCCATGTTGAGCCCAATAAGCCAGGCTTCTGGAAGATTTGGGTTCAAGTTAAAATTAAGGGGAAAGAATTGTTTATTCCCTTTGGAATAGGAGTGAAGTAACTCTGCCTTATCATTTATTATTGGAGAAAAATTAAAGAAAAAGAATTTTACATAATTCCGCATTTAAATCTCTGTTTTTTTATTAGCGGAGTTGACTCTGTTGCTTCTTTTTTATTTAGTGGAGACACAGCGTTTTGTATATTTCTATTAATGAGAAATTTTTGCATTTCTTCTGGTTTTGTAAGGCTAATGACTTTGGCTAATTTTTCAACATCTTGAACAAGAAGTGCTAATTTTTTTTGATGTACTTCCCCATATGACCGCGTATAACTTAAGACAAGATCTTGGATTAAAGAATAATTCGTGTAAGACGCAAAGAGAAATGGGCCAAGAACACCTCCCACCGAAAAGAATAAACTATACTCATGAGGAAGGATGTCGTGTAAAACCTCTAAAACCATATATCGACCAACGTAAGCCGTTACTCCTGCTAAAGATAGACAAACAACAGGCAATGCCTTCATAAACTTAGGATAAAGTGACTGCGCTAATGTAGGAGAAGACGTACCAGCCATACAATCAATGGCTGAGTCGTAGAATGCATGTCCTGTTTTATTAGTGGCGTGAAGCTCAAGAATAAATGTAGGCACAATACTCAAGGCCGCCATGGGAACAATGAAAGGTGGGTAATCATAGAGCATACGCCATGCCCCATAAGCACAGTGAAAATTATGAACTACATTGATTAAAGCCGAAATACTGAGAACGCCTACAAAGGCCGTTCTAGGGTAGCTTTTTTTCCATGTATCAGGTGTTTCTTGAAGAGCTTGGTTCACAGGAGAAAGACTTAATAAAGAGTTAAGATAGTTTTCTACTGTTAGGTTATCTTCCTGATAAAGTAGTGAAATAAGCTGATCTCTCTCCTCGTTTTGCATGGCAATAATAGAAGGAATCGTTTTTTTCAAAAGGTGATTTGCTAAAAGCGGTTGAATTTCTGAAAAAGAAAACTTTTTTGGTACTTGAGCTCCTGTTAATAAGGAATTCTGAACTTGATCTTCTTTCGGAAGAATGTTTGTAAAAAGGGTAAGAAATCCATTCGTTTTAAGGCTATACTCTAGCCCATAACTTATAACAGCGAGCCATTTTTTGGTATTGAACCTGGCAGCAAGATAAGCAGTTGGGACAGCACTAACTAGCCCAAGCGCATGTGATGCAACATGAGCCGGAATAATTAGCCTTGTTTTTTGTAAAAGATTCTTTTCTTCAAGAGATTGGGGATCTAACCCTTTCAGTAAATTAAAATAAGACCAAGATCCTGTTCCAGATACGGTTAGAGTCGTGGCGATAGCTGTTCCCCAAGCTATTACTTCGTTTTGTCCTCCTGCTGTTTTTCCCACTTCAAAATAAGGTACACCTGCTAAACTACCAAACACAACCCCTACACCCTTACCGCCGGAACGTAGAGCTTTCTTTAGTGTTGATTCTGGAATGTTATTACGTTGGACAAGGTATTTCTCGATAAAAGAATAAAGGAGACTTTCTTCTTCTTCGTCTGCCAGTAATGCAAAGGTAATTAACTCTACGTTGGGAGGTTCATTTTTCTTGGTTTTTACAGTGTGATGAACAGAATCATCGGACAAACTAGCGTCTTCGTGAAGCATTGCAAAAGCATTATTAATATAAAAGACGCTAAAAAAGTATAGCATAAAGTAAAGCTTCATAAAATTAAAAAATTTTCTACGTATTTGTGATATCTGACATTTAGCCATCGATACTTTATCTCACTTTCAGCGAAAATTTCCTTACCCCAAACTCTGACAAGAACTTTTTAGCATTTATAGAATATGATAAATTTTTAGTGGGTCAAATATTAATTAGCAACTTTTTTTAAACAGGATAAGACAACCACACTCAAATACAAGCTGGGCACCTCTAAAAACCGCGAAAAAAGTTTAAAGGAAGTGATATAATTCTTAGATAATAAGCGAACGGAGGAGTTTATGGTTCAACCTAGACTTTTTGATATGGAAAGACGTCTAGAGACTCTCTCAAAGTTTGGAGATCCATTAGATAGTGTAGTCACGAGATATCTGGGGTGACACAGCCTACCGGTGCGAAGAAAATGAGCAGCTTCTTCAAAACAATGGGTTTGTCTCCAAACTTCATCGGAAAAAACCAAAGGGTAAACTTATGCCTATTCGTACTCTTAAAGCGAATAGCAAAAAATCTAAAGTACGGGCAAAGGTAGAACATGTTTTTGCTGTTCAAAAGGAACAAATGAGAATCTTTATTAGAACGATCGGACTCAAGCGAGCAATTGTTAAAATTGCTCTTGCAAATATCGTCTATAACATGAAAAGGCTCGTCTTTTGGGAAACAAAAATGGCTTGTTCAGGATAAGTCTGCCTAAAATGATCTAAATCTCCTTAAATTCCCCGTCTAAGCCCTAAAAAAACCAAAAAATATATTTTTGGGCTCCTCTGTTTTTGCTAAAGAGGCTCGTTTTTTTGATTCCCCTCCTCAAACCTGCTCAAAAATATGTGTTCTTCGAGGTGTCCAGCTTTCTTAAAAAACTTTACAGGGAGCATTTTTCTTTTTTAGAAGAATAGGTGGAATGTACCACATCGCGCGGAACCAAAGATGAAGCGGCTTTTTAGTGTCCTGAAATATTGTATCTGCAGTGAGTGAGGTTTCATAACTACATATGTCATCACAATAGAGTTTATTATGATTTATAGATTATGCCTTATTTTATAATCACAGCGCTAACATCGAAATCCACCTGCCCAACAAAGGTGAATGAGGTAATTACAACATGCCTCTTCGGTGGAAAACCCATTTTCGAATTCCAGCAATTTTATTTATAAGATAGTTCTCCACACTTCAAAATAATATTTTTCAAAAACGTGGGTCAAGCGCATAGGCCTAAAAAGTTTTTACTCTAATTTTTGCTCTTTCTAACATAACAAAAGCAGAGCAAAAACTTTGCATAAAGCCTCTTCTATGGTAAATTTTTTAAGTAGCTCATGTTTTTTCTTGACTTTACTTTTAAAAAGCTAAAAAGTTAATCATATAAAAATCTATAGGGAGTCTTTCTATGATCTATCGTGCATTATTGTTATCTTTTCTATTTGCTTCGCAAGCAGTTGCTATGGAAAATAATTTTGAAGAAGCCAGTTTCTATAGCAGAATGACAAGAAAAGCTCAAAATTTTTGTTACCAGGTAATGGCAAAAACTTTTTGGGATCCTCTTATGGAAGGCTTTAAACCTGCACGCACAAGAGCTATGGAGCTTCTTGAATTGGAGCCACATGATAGAATCTTCCTTATAGGTGAAGGAAGTGGGTTGGACTTTGAAGTCCTGCCAGAGGAAATTGCAAAACAACAAATATGGGCTCTTGACTACTCTTCAGAAATGGTAAAACAAGCTAAAAGAAAAGCTCAATTATTAGGAATTCCTGAAGACCAATGTATGCTCGGAGATGCTCAAGCGCTCCCTTTTAATGAGGAGAAATTCGATAAAATCTTTTTTCCTCTTTCTTTAGGTTCAATCCCTAATCCATCATTAGCTTTGAAAGAAGCAGAGCGTGTTCTCTCTCCTAAAGGAAAAATAGTGGTTCTAGAAAAGCTTGTTGATGATAGGGAATCCATTTCGTATGCTAGAAAACTTCTCAATTTTTTCACAAAATTTATATTTGCAGATATCAACCGAAATTTAACCCAAATCATTGAGCCTGTCGACTCTCTTCAGATCATTCACTATGAATCTACACAAGGACAATTAACGGGTCTTCTGGGGAGAATGGCTAGTCCTTATTATCGCCTTGCTACGCTAGTTAGAAAAGCTGATTACCCAGATATTGAAGCGTGTGAAGCTAGGATAGAAAATAGAAAAGATAAGTGAACTCTCGCTTTTTTGCTTGTGATTTGTTTGGCTAACTAGGATTTGAGATAGATATTAGGAGCGTAGCGCAGGAAATCTATATGCGCGTTTAATAAGGTAGGTGATGAGGCTTTGCAATGTGCATGGTAGCCTTCTTTGTTCATCATAAAAGGACATAGCTATAGAATAAATTTATTCCTTAAAAAGTAATTTTTTGTTCTACTAAAAAATAACTAAAAAGGGAGCTTATATGAAAATAAAGTTATTCATTATCTTGCTATCTACACTTATCCTCTCTTGTAATTCCTGGGCTATGGAAGAAGATAATGAGGCCAGCAACAAAACAAGAAGAATGCTAATTGCGTATAAGGGATGTAATAATCAAAAGATTAAGTACGTTTCTACCCATGATGGCGACTCATGGACCTCAGAGGAGGAAATTCCAAATGTTGGCCTCTCTCATTCGCTATCTTTGTGTGAAATTTCTTATCCTGCTGGATCTCAGCTATTTTGTGCTTATCAAGGACGTCACCATGATCCAAAACTCAGGTACACTACAAACTATGTAAATACAGATCCACTGCAAAAAGGATGGGAAGCAGAAGAGGCGGTTCCAAATGTTGGCCTCTCTCATTCTCCTTCGCTAGCTGTTTTCAGCAATATTTTGTATTGTGCTTATCAGGGAAGCCGTTTTGATCACAGACTTAGATACGTTACAAGAGATCTTAGGAATAGTACAATAGACCTCAATAGTAATGGATGGAGCGAAGAACTTGTAGTTCCTGGTGTTAGGATTTTTTACTCTCCTTCATTGGCAGCTTTCAACAATGCTTTATATTGTGCCTACCATGGAAGTGACGAAGATAAACACGTAAGATATGTTTCTACAATTGATGGCATCAACTGGTGTGAAGAACTTGTAGGTCCAGGCGTTGGGCTTTCTTTGTCTCCTTCATTAGCAGTTTTCAATAACACTTTGTATTGTGCCTATCAGGGAAAAAATTGTGATCAAAAACTTAGATATATTTCTACCCATGATGGCATTAATTGGAGTGAAGAATCTGTAGTACCAGGCGCTAGGATTTATTCCTCTCCTTCATTAGCAGTTTTTAATAACGCTTTATATTGTGCCTATCAGGGAAGTACTCATGATCACAAACTTGCATATGTTTCTACCTATGATGGTATTAATTGGAGTGGAGAAGCTGTAGTGCCAGGTGTTGGGTTCTCTGATTCACCGTGTTTATTAACTTTCAATAGCTCTTTTTAACTTACTTAGGGTGTAATTCCTTCACAGCTTCTTAGTATAGATAAGATAAGCTGCTTATCCACTTTACTCCAGTAAAGATTAAAAGCTCAACCAACGTAGATAGTTATATTACGCCTGCATTTTATCCCAGGATTCATCGCTCCAATCTATAATCGCCGTTGGTTTCCCATCTGAAGTTATTGTTTAGAGCTGGCTTTACCACCTCCTCACCCCGCCCTATAATAGGAGAATATATTTCTCCCAAGTTTTAAACTGGTAATCTTAGGTTAAGTAGATGCCAATGGTTCAAGTCATTTAACAGGGGATGCAAGTTATCACCCCACCAAGAAAAAATCGTAAAAATCCTCGTGAAGATGATGCTGCTTTTTATAAGCTGAGGCATTTAGGGGAGAATGCTTTTCTATATCTAAAGCGTTGGAGGAGAATTGCCATACGATATGCTAAAAATTCAGCCTCATTCCTTTGCCATGGTACATATACGCTGCATTGTCCTTTGAGCTAAATCTCGTGGCCACACTATCTAATGCGTAAAGTTTAATTATTAATCCCTCTCTACTTAACCTACAGCTTTATAAATACTCTACAGTTGAACTATTCAAAAAAAGTCAAGATTAACAAAACCTCTTTTCTATTTTCTTAGGATTTCCGCCATGTTTATTCATTATTAACTCTTTCTTAAATT
This sequence comes from Alphaproteobacteria bacterium, assembly GCA_017992885.1. Classification (GTDB taxonomy): domain Bacteria; phylum Pseudomonadota; class Alphaproteobacteria; order UBA9655; family UBA9655; genus UBA9655. Next base: position 6,884 of record JAGONT010000022.1, on the reverse strand, counting down.
AGCGATATTGGCTCAAGTAGCCGCCACTACTTTGAAGTTTACATAAAAAACTTTAGGGCGCTATTGCACTATGCAGTGAGCTTTTGGATAAAAAAGAAAAATTCATATAAGCCTTTTACAAAAGTTCACAACTAAAACGGAAGCGAGAGTTTCTTCTTGCATCTGTTCCTAAATTTATTCCTTGGATACCTGAAGATTCTTCTTCTGTTGCTTCTCTATTTAATATAGATAGAGTATTTTGGATATTAGAATTTTCAAGAAATTTTTTCATTTCTTCTAATTTTGTAAGCTTAATAACTTGAGCCAGTTTTTCAACATCTTGCATAAGAAGGACGAGTTTCTTTTTAGGTTCATTCCCATAGGATCTTGTGCAACCCACTAAAATATCTTTCATTAAAGAATAGTTAGCATAAGACGCAAAGAGAAATGGCCCAAGGACACCACCTACTGTAAGGAATGTAGCGTACTCCTGAGGAAGTACACCTGTTAAAATGTCCTCAACCATAAATCGCCCTACATAGGCTGTTACTCCTGCTAAAGCCACAGAAAGAACCGGCGCCGCTCTCATAAGCTTAGGATAAAGTGAATGTTCTAATGAGGGTTGAGGTTTTCCAGAAACACGATAAAAAACCGTATCATATAATGCGTGCCCTGTCTTAATAGTAGCATTCAACTCAAGCATGAAAATAGGTAGAGTACTCAAAGCAGCCATAGGTACATCAAAAGCAGGGTTATCATAGAGCATGCTCCATGCCGAATACGCACAGACAGAGTTATGAATCACATTTATAAAAGCCGATGAACTAAGAGCGCTCACAAAAGCTGTTCTTGGATAACCTTTCTTCCATGTCTCAGGAGTTTCTAGAGGAGAAACCTCAGGAGAAGCCAGGCTCAATAGAGAGCTAAGGTAACTTTCTACTGTTTGATTATCAGCCTGATAAAGCGAAACGATGAGGTTCTCTCTTTCCTCATCTCGCATAGTAAGGAGGGTAGGAATCGTTTTCTTTGATAGATGATTTACTAATAGTTGTTGCGTATTTAGAACTGAAGCTTCTATTTCGCTCTCTTCTTTACCTTCCAGTGAAAAGCATTTTTTAATTCGGCTGTTTGGTGCGGTAACATGGTTCAATAGAGTAAGAAAACCATTTGTTTTAAGAGTGTAATCCGTTCCAAAGCTTATAAGGGCAAGCCATTTATATGTATTATACCTCGCAGCCATGTACCCCGTTGGAACAGCTACTACTAAACCCAGAGCATGTGACGCAAGGTGTGCAGGAAGATTAAACTTTGTTTTTTGAAGCAAGGCTTTTTCCTCAGGAGATTGAGGGTCCAAGCCCTTCACAAGATTAAAGTAAGACCATGACCCTATCCCTGATATGGCTACTGTATTAGTAAGCCCTACTCCCCAACTCACAATTTCGTTTTCTCCGCCAGCATCCCGTCCTACTGCGAAGTAAGGAATACCCGACAAACCTCCAAGCACAACAGAAACACTTTTTGTAGCTATGCGTAGACTTTTTTTAAGTTTAGATTCTGGAATCTCTTCTTTTTCAACCAGATATTTTTGGATAAAAGAATGGAGGTAACTATCCTCTTGTTCTGCTTTTTCCATAACAAAAGGGATTAGCTCTATTTTAGGTTGGTCCTCCTCCTCTATTTGAGTCAACGTTCTCTTATGATTATGATCACTATTTACTTCAATTAATTCTATCTTAGGGCCACCAGCATAAGTTTTTTTCTGGGTTTTTGTGAGGATTTCAGCTGTTTCTTCTTCAGGAAACATTGATAAGGTATCATTTATACTCAGTATGCTGCAAACAGAGACTGCCAAGTATATTTTAGTAAAATAAATATACTTTTTTTTCCGGAGGTTTGTTTTTTTATTCATATAAGGCCTCTTGTTAAGTTTATTTAGGAACCGATGCTCTTCCTAAAAGGCTTAAATTGAATTAAATCTTTTATTATGATAAGCATAAAAAACTCTAAGTGTAAATCTAAAAAAATAGTATTTCAAAACTACGAGAATAATAAGTAAAAACTTATGCTGTTATACACATAAATGTCGACGCTACCAATACAATAAGCATAACCCGCAGAAATTCATAGAACTAACTTTTACTCATTGTATAGTAAAATTCATCCCCTATTCTACCTTTTCATGCTGGTCTATTCTAGCTTCAAGGGTTGTCATATTAAGAGTGCATGCTTATCCGAACAGTACCTGTGATATGAAAGAAAGATGTGCTAAACTCCCCTGAAGAGAGGTTGATAAAATACCTAAGAATGAAATTTTGCAAGACTTACTAGGTGATTAGATTCCGAAAAGACGGCAAAAGTTTGGATTTGGCTTGCCAAATTTGATAGCAAAGGATTCGTTTGCCTGAAATGCAGGGATGAAACCTACTACCAACATCATAAAAAATCAGAGGTTAGAGCTTGTGTCATTGGCAGTGCAGATAAATAGCTACACACCGCAATCATCACATAAATAATTTGTAACATCTCAATAAGAGAGGGAATTAAGTAGTAGCAGCGGCTTGGCGAATAAGAGTGGAGAGACGAGGAATAGCAAAAGTTTTTCTATGCCGGTCGATGAGATAGTCCCAAAAAACCACCTTCAGCTTTAAGCACGTTTTTCTTAAGCTCGCAAAAGTATCTCGACTTCGTCGGCCCTCAAAGCTACGGGTACTGCCGCTAATCTTCCTTTTTTTGACATATTCTCGAATATCTCGTTCGCTCAAATTATTGTGAAGGGGCAATTCAGGATATTTTAAGACAAGAAGCAATTCCTCACGGTTGTTGTGTATCCGTTTTAAAACTTTGTTTAGCAAAATGTAACTCGTCTTTGTGGCACACACCTCATCAAATTTCTTTTCAATCTCCTGCTTTGCTGTACTTGTAGGAGCTAGCTTGTAAGCTTTCAATAACGCATAAAGGTTCCAAAATAAGGTGCGAACATGATCTATATCCTTCCTATGCTTTTCATTTAACGGGATGAGTGCATTGATCTTCCTTTCTGCATGAAGCCAGCATAAAGCATGTTGAAAGGTGTTAAATTGCCCTGCGTCATCACTGATAATTTTGAGATCAATTCGAAACCTGTGAGACAATATGTGCTTCCTACAAGAGCTCCCTCCGTTGCGATTTGTCTATGGCGGGCTTCCTTAATCTCCAAATCATCCAGATGCTTTTCCCATACTTTTTTATCTAAAAAAGCTCTCCTCTCAGTTGAGTGTAAAAAACCCAAAGGTTTTTGAGGAAGCTTTTGCTTCTTCAGATAACTAAAAGCATGCTCACCCAGCACGTAATCTAAGAAACCAGATCTTAAAAGTTCCAAGAAATTAATACGACTTTTGCTTCCTATACTCTCAAACCAGGCAAAAAGCTCATTGCCAACATGAGTGCAGTATCCATTTTTTCCTTGATGCCTGGCACCTGTATCATCCACGTGTATATAAGAGGAAACTTCAAGGCCTATAGATAAAATCTCTTCTTTTTCTTGATGGAAAGACTCTTTTTTTTCTGTTAATAGCCGATTCAACTGGCCAGCAGAAATATCAATACCAAAAGACCTCAGCTGATTCAGTAAGGCAGGCTGAGTAACATGCTGCTTATGATACTGGTAGTCAATAAAACTGCGTAAAACAAGACCAAAATGGTAGCCATTTATCTTAGTAGGAAGAGGAGCAATGCAATAAGCTCCATTAGGAAGCTGCCAACGTTCTAACAGATACAACATATTGTAGGTTTTAATGATTAAATCTTGAACAACATAGTCCTTATACCCTTTGCGCTCAGCTCCCTTAGAAACATTTTTAACTGGGATTCTCTTTTCTTCATGAATCTTGAGATCAACTGTTTTCTGGCGCTTCTCTGAACCTGGCCTTTTCTTTTCTGGATTGTCCTTTGCGGTTTCATCCTTATCCATCTTGCTAGGCCTGATCTTAGGCTTGTCTTTGTGTTTCTTCAGCCGTTTAATCTCTTCTTTCAGTATAGCAATCTCTTCTCCTTGTTCGTTGAGCATAAGTTGTTGCTTGTCAATGATGTCGATTAATAGTCTGGTGGTGAACGTCTGTTCTGCGTCAGGAATTTCGGGAAGCTGAATTGCAGGTACTTTATATTTATTTTTCATAAAAACTTTATATCATAATTAAGGGTCATATACATCCCCTCAACTTATTGAGATGTTACAATAGTTTTTAATAACTTATTGAAAAAAAAAGAACAAGCCCTTAGTTATAGTTGCAACAATAACAAAAAAGGACTTGTTCCATGGCATGCAACTTTAAACGACTTTACAAAATACCAAAAGCCTTTTTACGCATAACAGGTGTAACAGTTGAAGAATTGGAAAAATATTCATAGAAGAAGCATCGATAAGGTTAAATTGATGTCTTTTTGTATTTAAGCTTTAGACTTCTTTTGCGTCCTCAGAGATTTAGGCGGCTTTATGTGATAGAAAGCAAACAAAAGGGTGGAGACAATACATGGGGCAAATGCCAACACAAAACATAATAAGAGCCTCCTGCAAATAAGGGAGGCATCAAAGCGAAAACTCTCTTACACTTATTTTTGGAAGTTCTTAAGTTATTGTGGAGATTGCCACTTCTAGTGGCTCTTTAGCTTAGATTTTGGCCTGTCTGCTCTCATAAGCATAAGGGAACTTTTTTTTAAAAGATACACTTCTAAAAAGTGACTCTCCTTCTTTTTTTCATAAAAAAGAACTCATCTCTCCATCTCGTTGCTTTTGTTATTCATTTGACGTTGCATAAAAAGGTGAGTTTCTTGAGCCAGATCGGGATTATATGACTTGAGAGCTTGTAGGGTTATTTCATTTTTTTGGAGAATTTGCATATAGGTTTTCAGCTCTTGTTTAGCTTCATCTGCAAGAGAACAACCTTCAAAATTCTTTATTTTTCTGAGCAGTGATTCCAGGTATTGGGAGACAGATTCGATGGGATTTGGCTTAGGTTTATCCATTGAGGAAGGTAAGGACGGTATTGAAGTGGAGGGCACACGGTTCAGAGCTTCTTCTTTTAAGGAAAGCTTGGAATCAAAGGCGGTCTTCTGTACAAGATCAGTTTCTTTGGAGGGATGAGAATCATGGGCGTTTTGTCCATCTAAGTTGAGATAAGGCTTCACGTATTCCTGAACGCCAGTTAGTCCTTGTTTCTTGAGGACATCGTTAAAATCATCACCAGGTTGGGTGGGCTTAATAATGGATACGGATTTGTTTTGAGCTTGAAAGTGAGTTTGTGTTTTTTCAATTGTTTTATAGGTTTGGGAATGAGGCTTATGCTGATCATTATCGGCACAGATGATGATTTCTTTCTCAAATCCTTGGTAGTTTGCCATGTTATAAATACCCATGGAGGCAACAATTCTTCCTTTTATGCCTGCTTCTTTGAGAGAAAGAGCGGTTTCAATTCCTTCGGCCATAAAAACCCGATTTGTTGTCGTATCCTCTTGCAGGAGAACAAAAGATCCCTTGGCAATGCCATAATGAATCTTATTAAGCTTTTCTCCCGTCTGCGTAAGGGCGCGTTTTCCCTGATCATCAAGTTTAGTGAGCTGCACGGAACTTAAGCGCCCTTCCTGACTTTGCCCAAAGGCTGCTAAGCAGTGATGCTGCACTGTTCTCCGTTCTCCTTGGTACATGAATGTGGTGCCCTTGGAGATATAGCGTAAATCGGAGGGAAGAGACTCTTTGATGTTTCGCTCACGTTGAAGATAGATTTCTGCAAGGGTCCCCTCAATGGGTTTTGATTTTAGGTTGAGTTCAGAAACAGCATTGAGGCGCATGGCATTCTCTTTAATTTGCTCGATAGAGTCTTGGCTTGTGGGCTGTTGCGGACGAGAAGAGATTTTATGATGAGAGATGTCTTGACCAGATCTCACATTTAACACATCAACCAAATAACTAATGGCCTCTTTGAAGTCCAGGTTTTTTTCTCTTTGAACGAAGCTGACGATATCTCCCTTTTCCCCTGTTTCAAAGTCATTCCAAAAACCCTCTCGATCCCCTGCAATATTAACCACCAGAGATCCCCTTGTCCCAAATCGGAGGGTTGTCCTCGTTCCCAAATGCTTATTGGGTTCTCCCAGCAAATCTATGGCTAAAGACGTCATATTTCTCCGTGCAGCGGCGCGAACTTGCTCGATAGGTATAAAAGAGGGGGCAGAGTGTGATGATTGAGGAGAGCTTTGTGTGTATAAGTGAGATGTGCTCTGTAAAGAGGAGGTCTGTTTTATTTTCTCGACTCTATGGGATTCGTTTTCAATAACCCCTGCTTGTTGCAGAATATGGCGGTGAATCCCCTGCCGCATACTTGAAACGATAGACAAGCTTACTTGATCATTAGCCAGAAGACAGGCATTTTCATTCCGAGCTGTCAGAGCGAGTTGTCGGTCTTTTTTGAGAGCGTTGACTGTCTCTTCATGGGTTTGTTGTTCTGCTTTCTTCCAGAGAAGGAAAGCATCTTTTGAGGCTTCTAGGTAATCTTGAATGGGCTCATAAATGTGATCTGGACGGGTCTGGGAGTGAAGTTCTCCGCTTTTCAGCTTCTCATAAAAGATAGTATCAAAATTAAGCCGATTCTGATCCAGTCCGCTTTCTTTGAAGAGCCGATACTGATAACGACTGGTGTTTGTCAGCATTTTTTTGAGATCTTGAGCCTGAGATAAGCGTTGATCTGTATCTTCTTCCTTGAGATAGCCTTGAATTTTCTCTCGGATTTCTTTAGTAACAGCCTGCTCCAAAAGTTTGTCTTCATTGACTTTTAGCGCTTCTAGAAAATCCTGAACCTTTTCAGGTGCCTCAATGATTTTATGGGCTAAACCCTCTCTTTTGAGGCGAAGCTCATGGAACTTTTCAAGAGCTTGAA
>JAGONT010000021.1 GCA_017992885.1 Alphaproteobacteria bacterium | reverse complement strand
GAACCTCTCCAGAACGTGGATCAAGAGGAGTTGCATCTTCTGCTCCAGAGGAGTTCACAACTACCTGTGGTTTCGCCAACTCAATCGATCGAGATTCTCCTTGAACTTCTTCATTGCGGGGATCAAGGGGAGTTGCATCTTCCGCTCCAGAGGAGATCACAACTACCTGTGGTTTCGCTAACTCAATCGAGCGCCCTTCTGCTTGAACGTCTCCAGAACGTGGATCAAGAGGAGTTGCATCTTCCGCTCCAGAGGAGATCACAACTACCTGTGGTTTCGCCAACTCAATCGATCGAGATTCTCCTTGAACTTCTTCATTGCGGGGATCAAGGGGAGTTGCATCTTCTGCTCCAGAGGAGTTCACAACTACCTGTGGTTTCGCCAACTCAATCGATCGAGATTCCCCTTGAACCTCTCCAGAACGTGGATCAAGAGGAGTTGCATCTTCTGCTCCAGAGGAGTTCACAACTACCTGTGGTTTCGCCAACTCAATCGATCGAGATTCTCCTTGAACTTCTTCATTGCGGGGATCAAGAGGAGTCGCCTTCTTTTCTATGGGGGAATCCACCCTTAGCGGAGATTTTTTCGCCAATTTACTCGGTCGAGCTCCCTGACGAATCTCTTCTTTATTTTTTTCCTCTACAGGCTGATGCGTAGCGACTTGTCCAATCGATAGACTTTGAAGAACAGACGGTTCCCCCTCAAGCACTCTTTCATTTTTATGAACCTCAACGCTCCCCCCCACTTGTGATTCAACCCACTTTACGGCCTCATCAAACAACTGAGTAACTGGTTTGACATGAAGGACTTGAGCAAGAGTCGTCTCTTCCACAACAGCAGCTGAGGTCAGACTTGCTTGTGGACTTGCTGGTCTTAGAGCTTTAGCTAATATCTTTTGCTGCACTAACGAAGGCTCAAACAGGGACCCCCTTGGAATATTCTCTAAATTAATTCCTACTTGTTTTAGCGTCGCAAGGCTTGCTGGACGTAATTTTTTCGCTTGGACACGACTCGTTTTCCCTATTATTTCTCGGTTCATATTTTGTTTGGTTTCAGGAAGTATCCCTTTATTAATACCAGATACAGGATGTAAACTAATGACAGACGCCAAAGTCGGTTTAGCTTTAGTAACGGATTTTATACTCACGACGGATTTCTTAGACAACTGGGGTTGAACCTGACGAGAAGTCACCATAGGCTGTTTTTTTGCTCCAAGTCTTACTCGCGCGAAATTTTCTTTCACTGGGCTTTGAATAATTGAAACATGCAAAGGCTGAATAGGTTTTCCACCTTGCTTAACAGAAGGTAACTGACGGTCAAAAACAGGTTGAGCCAAATGAGTGCTTAACCTTTTTTTAAGAGCCAAAATTTTTCTTTGCTGAGTAATGCCCTCAAAACGCCCAAATCGCTTTCTAGAGAAAAGAGAAAAAGAACTTTTTTTATTTTTTCTTAATTTTAGTCTTTTGATTTTCGTTAATTTTCTCGCAGCAATTTTCTGATTTCGTTTTTCTTTTAGAACTACTTCCTTTCTTTTCTTTCTCAGCATTCGTGCAAGTTTTTTTGCACTTCTTGCTTCTAATCTTGCTCTTTTTCTTTGAGTTATTGCTGCTTTTATTGAACTTTTCTTTTTCCTTCTTAGTTCTTCTCGCATGCTTTTCTTTTTCAAGCGCAAACTTCTTTGCATTTCCTTATTTGTTGGAAAAACCAGGACTCTATGGAAAATGCTACCAATGTGAGTAATGTCTTTTTTTACTTGTTCTGAAAAGGGGCTTCTCTCTTTCATTTCTGGAAACTTAGGTGAGGGATTTGTCCAGGGTAAGCTTTCACCATTTATCTTTTTTGTTGGTGCTGATTGAGATCGAGTGCTAGAGAAATGTTCATCTTCAAATGACTTATTTTTACTGACAAGAGCATACGCTGATTGCGAATCACCCAAAATGCTTGTAACGCCCAATGCAAATGTAAATTTCTTGATCATATTTTTCTCCCTTAATATTTAATTTTTTTTATAGTTTTATATCGAAATAATACGATACAAATATTAACAAATAAATAATAAGAGCTTTTATTTTGAGTTGAGAAAGATCATATGATGAGCAAGGATATGTTTTTATTTAAATTTATATTTTATGATATTTTCTATATTAAATTTTTTATTTAATAAAAACGCAATTTTTATTTATAAAATTGATTCTTCGATTTAGGATAAAATTTCCCATACACGCTGGGCAAGTATTTGGTACCACTGCCCCTCTAAAGTTATTTGATTAGTAAAAGCAAGAGGAGTACCCCTCTCTGAAGCTTCTCGAATAGCCATATGAAGAGGAATCTCGATCAAAAGCGGAATTCCAAGAGCTTCAGCTTCTTTATGAACACCCCCATGATCAAATATCTCTGACCGCTCTTGACAATGCGGACAAAGAAAATAACTCATGTTTTCTACCAATCCTAAGATAGGCACATTAACCTTTAAAAACATTTCCAATCCCTTACGCGCATCAATCAGAGCTAAATCTTGAGGGGTTGAAACAATAATAGCGCCTGATAACAATACTGTTTGAGCGAGAGTCAAATGAACATCTCCCGTCCCGGGAGGTAAATCAATGATAAGGATATCGAGATCCCCCCATCTTACCTGACGAAGCATCTGGTAAAACGCTTTCTGCACCATTGGGCCTCGCCAAATTGTTGGCATTCTTTCGGCAATCATAAATCCCATGGACATACATTTTAGATCGTGTGCCACGATAGGATCCATCATCTTTCCATCCTCAGATGTCGGTCGTTGATTCACTCCTAAAAGACGTGGCAAAGAAGGACCATAAATATCGCCATCTAAAATTCCAACTTTTAAATCCTTCCTCTGAAGGGCTACCGCTAAGTTAACTGCTGTGGTTGATTTCCCAACACCACCTTTTCCTGAGCTCACCACCACAATATGCTTTACCTGAGGAATGCCTGTCCGCGAAGAATTATCTGCCTTAGGCTTGCGCTGAGCTGTAAGGGCAATTTGTACGCTCATTACACTAGGGATCTTTTCTAAAAGAGTCGTCACATTTTCCTTAAGCTTTAACCCTTCATTCATATATTCTGTATTAACTTCTATCACACAAGAAACAATCCCTGATGTCGTAACATTTAAACCTTGAAGAATCCCGCTTGTAATAATATCTTCTCGAGATAAGGGATCAATAACAGTTTTAAGAGCGTCTACAATCTGAAGTTCAAGAGACATAAAACCATCCTAATTGCTTAAAGGAGAGAAAACATCTATACTCCACAATTAAGAGAATGAAAAGGAGCTGCACGGCATGAGCTTTAAAGATGACGATGGTCCATGGGGACATGGAGATAACAACCAGTGGTCAAAAAAACCAAAACGAACAGGGAACGACACCCCTAACATAGAAGAGCTTTTTAAGAAAAGCCAAGATAAGTTCAAAAGTTTCTTTCCTAATAAAAATGGAAAAGGCAGTGGACGTACACTTTGGTATATTGCAGGGGGTATCTTTTTCTTATGGCTTCTAACCGGCATTTACACAGTGCAACAAGACGAACAAGCAGCCATTTTGCGTTTCGGAAAATGGGTCCGTATTGCTGATCCCGGACTAAATTATCATCTCCCTTCCCCCATTGAAACAGCTCTTATTCGTAATGTAACGGCTATCAACGTTTTTACCAACACAAATGCTAACCAATCCTCTCCAACAGGACTGAATGGCGAAGGCGCTTTGATGTTAACCGGAGATGAAAACATTGCTGATGTACAGTTTGCCGTAAACTGGCGAATTAAAAATTTAGGCGATTATTTGTTTAATGTTAAATCTCCGGAAACAACCATACGCGCTGCCGCAGATAGTATTGTGCGAGCGGTCATTGCCCAAACGCCTATTGCTCAAATTTTATCTGAAGGTCGCAGTAAGATTAATATTCAATTGCGTGAGCTTTTGCAAAAACTAATTGACGACTATAAGCTAGGTGTTGAAATTTCTCAGGTTGAGCTTTTAAAAGTTACGCCTCCTACAGCCAAAGTCAACGATGCATATTTAGATGTTCAGCGAGCAAAGGCTGATATGGAACGTAAGCGTAATGAAGCCGAATACTATCGAAACTCGATTGTTCCTGTCTCACGCGGACAAGCTAAAAAAATCGTCCAAGATGCGGAAGCTTATAAGGCAAAAGTCACGGCAGACATCGATGGAGAAACAACGCGTTTTCTTCTTGTCCTAAACCAGTATTTGAAAGCGCCTGAAGTGACAAGAAACCGACTTTACTTAGATACAATGCAAACTATTCTTGAATCAACGCAGAAGCTGATTATGGATGGAGAAAAAAGTCAAGGGGTTCTCCCTTATCTTCCGCTCCCCGAACTCAAGCAAAAGAAAGAAAAGACTCAGGAGGTCTCTCAATGAACTCTAAATCACTTATCGTCTTTACCATCCCTATCCTTGTCGTATTTGGCATTCTCATGGGATCTCTCTTTGTTGTTCAACAAACACAACAAACGCTTATTCTTGAGTTTGGAAAATTAGTAAGGGTCATTAAAGACCCTGGTCTTTATGTAAAAATTCCTTTTTTACAGAACATTCAAAGTTACGATAACCGTATCTTAGACTTTGACCTAGCCTCAATCCCTGCAACACTCGCTGATCAAAAGCGACTCCTCGTCGATACCTTTGCACGCTATCGCATCATCGATCCTGCTCTGTTCTATCGTACAGTCCAAAACGTAGAAGGAGCTGAACAACGATTGCGGATTTTAAACCAGTCCATCACGCTTGGTGTTTTAGGTCAAGTGCGGTTAACGGAAGTTCTTTCCCCTAAACGGTCTGAAATCTCTAAGACGATTCGAGATCAAATGGATGTCGCAGCACGAGCTTTTGGCATCCAAGTTGTAGACTTGCAGCTGCGTGGCACTGATTTGCCTCCTGAAAACAGCGAAGCCATTTGCAATCGTATGATTAGTGAACGCAAACAAGAATCACAGGAATTTCGCTCACGCGGCGATGAAATGGCACAAGAAATAAAATCTACCGCTGATAAAGAAAGGACGATTATTCTTGCAGAAGCAACGAAACAGTCTGAAATCATCCGCGGACAAGGCGATGCTTATGTTACAGAAAAAGCAGCGTCAATTTATGGGAAAGACATTCAGTTTTATGATTTTTATCGTTCTTTAAACGCTTATAAAGCAGCTTTGAATACGGAAACAACAACCTTTATTCTGTCCCCTAAAGATGATTTTTTTAAGTATTTAAATCGGTAAGGAGAGGTAAAAAATGTTTATTAAATCGTGTTTTCGGGCAATAAGTTTAGCTGTACTTTTGTCTACCACTTTATCTCCATCGACAATTGCCAGCCCGCCTGCAACAACTTTCTCTAGTTTAGCGGATCTTGTTGAACCTTTGCTGCCAGCCGTCGCTAATATTTCCACAACAACACTTATTCGTGGCCATTCAGACATGGGGCAAACGCCCCTTGATAGTCCCTTTCCCAAAGGATCTCCTCTTGAGGATTTTTTTAAGGAATTTTTAGAACGCATGCAACCTGAAGGACCTCGAAATGCAACAGCCTTAGGATCTGGTTTTATTATTGACCCCGAAGGATATATAGTTACAAATTATCACGTCGTTGCCGACGCGGATCAGATTACAGTTATTTTAAATGATGGAACTGAACTTAAAGCCGTACTCGTTGGTCATGATCGACGCACAGATATAGCTGTCTTAAAAGTCAATGCGGATAAAAGCCTTCCCTATGTTCAATGGGGAAATTCTGAAAAACTTCGCACCGGAGATCAAATTATAGCCATCGGAAACCCCTTTGGTCTTGGAGGAACGGTAACCACAGGCATCGTTTCTCACCTGGGTCGCGACATTGGTGAACGAAGCCGATCTGGTGATTTTATTGAAGGTTACATCCAAACAGACGCCTCCATTAACCTAGGTAACTCAGGGGGCCCTATGTTTGATATGACGGGAAAAATTGTTGGCGTTAATACGGCTATTTTTTCACCCACTGGTGCCAGTGTGGGAATTGGTTTTGCCATTCCTTCCGAAATCGCTAAAAAAGTTGTCAGCCAAATTCGTCAATATGGCAGGACAAAGCGTGGGTGGCTTGGTGTTCACATCCAACCCGTCACAGAAGACATTGCGGAAGGCTTAGGCCTTAAAAATCTTAAAGGCGCCCTCGTCGGGAGCGTTGTTAAAGATGGACCTGCAGCCAAAGCTAAACTTCAAACAGGCGATGTGATTTTGAAAGTGGGTGAGGTTGACGTTAAGGACCAACGTAGTTTGCCTAGAATTGTTGGCGATATTACAGTTGGAACACAAGTTCCTGTCACCGTGTGGAGAAAAGGCCAAATTCTTTCAATTCCTGTACAAATTGGTGAATATGAAGAGGCTGAGGAAGTGGGTGTGATTCCTTCACCTGAGGGTGGAAAGGAGCTTGCTAAGGGCATAGAAATGCACGGGATGACCTTACAACCTCTTACAGTTGACGCTCGTCAGCGGTTTGGTATCTCTAATGAAACTCAAGGCGTCCTTATTGTTGATGTAAATGCTAAAAGCTCAGCAGCTGAAAAAGGCATTCGCCCTGGCGATGTTATCATTGAAATTAGTCAAGAAGAAGTCAAAACACCACAAAATGCTGTTGATGCCTTGAAAAAAGCCGAAAAAGAAAACCGTAAATCGGCTTTGCTCTTAATTAATCGTGATAATGAGTCACGTTATATTTCCATCAAGCTCGCTCCTGAGGAAGCCTTACCGTAAATTGAAAAGGGGGAGCAAAAGTAGTTCCCCCCACTCCTTTGTAACCAATCTTTACGTACGAAAATCTCATATAACAAAGTTTAGGTGAAGACTAAGCAATAGGAAGCTATGTACATTAAAGCATTTCAAACTCACCCCATCTGCACTGGTGAATCTCTCATCAAAATCCTTGATACCTATGTGCCTCCTTTAGAAGAAGAATCCATTCTGGCCATTACATCTAAAATTATCAGCCTTTGTGAAAATCGTGTAATTGCTAAACAAAATATGGTGAATAAGGATGACTTGATCAGACAGGAAGCTGAAGCTGTCCTAGAAAATCAAGAAGGTTCGCCATATGGTATCTGTCTCACACTAACTAATGGTAGGCTCATTCCTTCTGCCGGCATTGACGAATCTAATGGAAATGATTGCTACATTTTATATCCAGCTGACTGTCAAGCCTCAGCCACTTTAATTTGGAATCACCTACGAGAGAGAGATAAGATTCAAAAGCTTGGTATTATCATTACTGATAGTTCAACCTCTCCTCTTCGCAGAGGCGTCACGGGTATTTCCTTGGGATGGTGCGGCTTTGAGGCTCTATACACCTATATAGGAAAACCTGATATTTTTGGCAGTCCTCTTCGCGTCACACAAATCAACAATTTAGACGCCCTTGCTACAGCTGCAGTCTTTGCCATGGGAGAAGGAGCCGAACAAACCCCTGTAGCTCTCCTCAGAAATGTTCCAAGGATTCAATTTTTATCACATCCTCCAACATTGGAAGAAATGAAAGCCGTTCAGATTCCTTTAGAAGACGACATTTACGGCCCCCTTTTGAAAAAAGCCGCCTGGTCATGGAGGCAAAAAAACTAACTCCACTTTGAGGATCCGCGTGAGCAAATTTTTTGAAAGATCAACCCTTAGTGCTTTTCCTGTAAAAGTTAAGCATTTTATTGACAGAGTAGATCCAAAAAGTGTGTCATGTATGGATCTGAAAATCTTGCGCTGCGAAGCAGAACTTAGCCTTTCTTTTGCCGAAGATCCAATGATGAGTTTTCCATAAATTCTTCCCACAAGGATTTAAGTCTTCTCTTGCCGTGAGGTCTGTTTCATGGATTCTCGGGATAAGAAAATCAAACGTCACTACTTCGCAGTATCAAAGCTTTTCTAATCCAAGAATAACACTTGAAGGGGACTATCAACAAATGACCCGATTGTTTACAAGGATGACAATCCGGTGCACTTTAGAAGAATCTCATTCAGAAATTTTGCTTACGAATCCTACTTACATCCAAGCTTTCTTCGCTCACTAGCAACTTCCTTAACATGTGCTTTCGGATGTTCAGTCGCAAGCTGCTCCAAGGCCGTACACGCATCAGCTTTTCGATCACTGGCAGCTAAAGACTTTGCAAGCTTTAATAAATTATCTGAAGCCTTCGGCGATTTAGGATAATACTTATACCCCTTGGCAAAAGTTGCAGCCGCTTTCTCATACTCACCCCGTACAAAAAAAGTGACCCCTAACCAATATTGAGCTGCCCCTGCAAATTCATCCTTCGGATGAGAAGCTACAAAAGCCGAAAACGCATGTTCAGCTGCTGAATAATCTCCCTGCTCTAATAAGGCACGAGCCTTCTCGTACTCGTCTTTAGCAGATGATGAGGAAGCTTTCGAGTCAGCACGGTGTGACTCTTTTTCAAACGAAGGAGAAGCTCTAGGGTGTACGGCAGATCCACTTTCAGAATTATTTAACCGATAATCCACATCTGCACTTAGCGTTTCCATTCGTTGCTTGAGCTGAGCAATCTCATGGAGTGATTCTTCAAGGTGCCCTCTTAATTCTCGATTTTCAGCTTCAATAGCTCCCACACGATTAATGAGCTCTACAACGAGAGCTCCATTATTTTGAGAATCATCTCGCTGAGCATAAAGACAGGAGGAGGTGATGATCCCTCCCACCAAAACAGCAACACTTAATAATTTGCAAATTTTTAAAAACTTCACGCTAGGTTGTCTATTCTTTTGATCCATGATTTTTTTATCTCGATTATCCCATTGATGTATATAGTAGTTTATATCATGCCCTCCCCTACACTGTCATGCCTCTTTTTAATAATTAATTTTGAATAAAGCAAATTGATGTTCATAAGTAAGAATAAGTAGTCCTGAAAATACCACCTGTCAGGTTTTAATAATTCATTAAAAATGAGTAAAAAAATATATATTGTGGAATTATTTTGTGCAAAAAGAAGAATTATAAAATTTCAATTTCTGGTTTCTCACTCCTTAATTAAAGCCATTAACCCTCTCCTTAACTTACTGAGAAGAGATCATGATGTTACTCTTTTTTAATGTACAACTACATGAGCAACTTAATTAGTGAGTTCAAAGAATCTTATTTTTCAATTCGCCATAAGAAATAACGGGGAGTGTGAAATACTCTATCAAAACGGAGAGATGGCAAGATTCTTCTTTATACAATAGAATAAACAGAAAACAATTGAAGAGGGTCACGACATGCAACAGCAGCCTATCCACGGCACATGTGTTGAAATTAACGGTAAAGCTGTCTTAATTTCAGGTAAACCAGGTGTGGGAAAGTCTTCGTTAGCATTACAGCTTATCGATCGAGGAGCCCTCCTCATTACTGACGATCAAACCCTCATTAACTTAACTAGAGACGTGCTTTTTGTTTTTGCCCCTCCTTCTCTTAAAGGACTCATGGAAGTAAGAGGGGTCGGCATTTGCACCTTTCCTTATCAAGAAACCGCTCCCTTAGCTCTTTGCGTCGACATTTGTGATGAAAAGCTTCCAGATCGATTGCCAGAACCTATCTTTATTGAGTATTATGGGGTTAAAGTTCCTTGTTTAAAGCTTATAAAAAACGACCCCTTAGGCGCCATAAAGGTTAATCTAAAACTTAATTCAGAAAAGACAAAGGGAATACATGCTTAAACTCTCACTTGCGGGCTGTACAGGACGGATGGGCCAGGTGGTTCTTCAAGAGATCACACAAAGTACTGCCGTTGACCTTATCGGCGCTCTCACACGCCCTGGGAATCCTCTGGTTGGGCAAGAGATAGGAGATCTTATCGGAAAACCTCCTCTCAATCTATTTATTACAGACAGCCCAAAACAAGCCTTTGCGGAGGCTGATGTCATCATTGATTTTAGTTGTCCTGAAGCTCTCAACACCCAGCTACAGGAAGCCATTCGCCAACAAAAACCTTATGTTCTCTGCGTCACAGGACTCAATGAGTATCACAGCAAAATTCTTGCAGAAGCTTCCAAAAAAATTCCTCTGATCAATGCGCCGAATACAAGTCTAGGAATTGCGGTTTTACGAAAATTTTCTTATCTCGCCGCAAAAATCTTGGGCCCTTCTTATGATATTAGCATTGTCGAAATGCACCAAAGACAAAAAGCCGATGCTCCCTCTGGAACATCCCTTTCCATTGCGAAGGCCCTCACAACGCTCAACCATTTAAAAGAAAACGCCCCTCCCTACCCTTCCCTGTCTCCCCGCCCTTCAGGAACGATTGAATGCGCGACGCTACGAGGAGGCAGCGCGATTTGTGATCATTCCGTTATTTTTGCTGGAGAAAAGGATCTCATCAAACTTGAGCATCGAACACTGGATCGCGCTCTCTTTGCTCAAGGCGCTATCAAGGCTGCTCAATGGCTCTTTGATAAACCTACAGGGCTTTACACCATCGACGACGTTGTGGAAATTTCTTTATGAAAACTCTTCTCACTCCAAAAGAAATTGAGCTTTTCTTTGAAGATCTTGCTGCCCACAATCCTCATCCTAAAGGTGAACTTTATTCAACAAATTCTTTTACTCTCCTTGTTGCTGTCGTTTTATCAGCACAAGCCACCGACAAGGGGGTAAACAAGGCAACAAATGAACTTTTTAAAAGAGCCGACACGCCTCAAAAAATGCTGGACCTCGGAGAGGAAAATCTTAAAAGGTACATCAATACGATAGGTCTTTATAACACAAAAGCCCGCAATATTATTAGCTTATGTCAAAAACTTATCAGCAATTTCGGAGGCAACGTTCCAGAAAAGCGTGAAGATCTTGAATCTTTACCTGGCGTTGGACGCAAAACAGCCAATGTTATTCTAAATGCAGCCTTTAATAAGCCTGTTATTGCCGTTGACACACATATCTTCCGCGTTGCAAACCGAACGGGTCTTGCTTCTGGCAATACACCTCTTGAAATTGAAAAAGGATTGATGAAACGCGTGCCTGCTCGATGGCTTTTGCAGGCACATCACTGGCTTGTTCTCCACGGACGTTATATCTGTAAAGCTCGCAAACCACTTTGCTCCTCTTGTCCTGTCCGTCAAGAATGCCATTACGCCCATAAAACAGTAGTTGGATAATGACTCTTAAGGAATGGTACATTATAGCTGAAAAAGCTCTTGCAAACGCAGGTTTTCAAAACGCACAGCAAGAAGCAAAATGGCTCTTAGCTGCAGCGTTAGGGCAAGAAAATTCTTTTATAACCTTAAACCTCACCACCCTCACCTCTCCCAACGAAGACAACAAAATTCAAGATTGGTTAAACAGACGACTTCAAGGAGAACCACTATCTCGGATAAAAGGCGTACGAGAATTTTGGAGCCTTCCCTTTCATCTGAATGCCCACACCCTCGATCCCAGACCAGAAACTGAAGTTTTAGTGGAAGGGGTTTTGCGATGGATAGGACCTCGAACGGCAAATCCATGGCGCCTCTTAGATTTAGGAACCGGAACCGGCTGCCTTCTCATTAGCTTGCTGCATGAGCTTAAATCGGCAATTGGCGTTGGTGTTGACCTTCATAAAGAAACTCTTTCGATGGCTCGTACAAATGCAATCCTCAATGGTGTTGAAGAACGTTCCACTTTTCTTTCCTCCAATTGGACAGAAAATCTAAAAGGCTCATTTGATATTATCGTTAGTAATCCCCCTTATATACCACTCACAGAACATGAAAAACTTGAAAAAGCAGTTCGCGACTATGATCCCCCTCAAGCCCTTTTTGCGGGGAAAGACGGTCTTGCCTGTTATCGTATCCTTTCTCAAGCAATTAAGCCTTTTCTCACGCCTAAAGGTTTTGCTATCTTTGAGATAGGTGCAGGACAAAAAAATGATGTGGAAGTCATCTTCCAGCAGTCAGGTTATAACATCCTATCGACTTTTAAAGATCTTGCCGGCATTGAACGGGCAATAGGAATGAATCGTTAATATTTTAAATCAGAAAAATAGTAACAGCCTAAGTGTGTTAGATTGATTTTCGACTATTAGTTCTTATAAGCTCGCTTTATCCCAAAAATGTTTTTTTTTAGAGTAGCGAATAAATTAACCAAAAATTAACTGAATCCTTGCTAAAAATTAAGAAACAAAGGTATATGTCTCGTAGAAAAAACGAAATACCAATACCCTCTACAGGGAGGAGGACTAATGCGTGTACTATTAGTTGAAGACGATTCAACGACAGCAAAAACTGTGGAGTTGACTTTACGAGCTGAGGGATTTGTTGTAGATACAACAGATCTGGGAGAAGACGGACTCGAAATCGGCAAACTTTACGATTATGATCTTATTATTCTTGACCTTATGCTTCCGGATATGGATGGATACGAGGTTTTAAGGCGTCTTCGAGCTGCCCATATTCTTACCCCAATCCTCATCCTTTCTGGTCTAAGTGAGATTTCCGATAAGGTAAAAGGCTTAGGATTTGGCGCGGATGATTATTTAACAAAACCCTTTAATAAAAATGAGCTAACCGCTCGTGTACAAGCCATCATTCGTCGATCAAAAGGCCATGCAGAATCCATTATTCGTACCGGACGACTGGTTGTAAATTTGCAAGCGCGAACTGTTGAGATTGATGGCCGTTCTGTCAGATTAACTGGGAAAGAATACGCAATCCTAGAGCTTCTCTCTCTTCGTAAAGGATCAACCCTCACAAAAGAAATGTTTTTAAATCATCTTTATGGGGGCATTGACGAACCGGAACTTAAAATTATTGATGTATTTATCTGCAAGCTCCGCAAGAAGCTGTGTGATGCACTTGATGGAGAAAATTATATCGAAACCGTTTGGGGACGCGGTTATGTTCTTAAGGATTCCTCTGAGGACAACACAGCCCCACTGCCTACTCTTGGAAAAATTTTAACGCAAAGAGCTTAAGCACCATTCAGGTAATACTTTACTTGGGGCCTTGCGTTTAACTTTTTTCTTGACCATAATGCGCGACATGAGTGAACTTTTTTCCAAACCTCAAGCCACCTCTGAAAGTTATTCCGCCAAAGACATAGAAGTCTTAGAGGGATTAGAGCCTGTCCGTCGTCGTCCAGGCATGTATATAGGCGGAACAGACGAAAGAGCCTTGCATCACCTTGTCATCGAAATCTTAGACAACGCAATGGATGAAGCCATTGCCGGTCACGCAACGCGTATTGATCTTATGGTTCATAGTGATGGATCCATTGCCGTTAGGGATAATGGTCGAGGAATTCCCATTGATCCCCATCCTAAATTTCCAAATAAATCTGCGCTAGAGGTTATCTTAACTACTTTGCATTCAGGAGCAAAGTTTGGTGGAAAATCTTATAATACTTCAGGGGGACTTCATGGGGTAGGACTATCCGTGGTCAATGCTCTTTCAGAACGTTTAATTGTTGAAATTTCTGCAAATCGTGAATTATGGCGTCAGGAATACGCTGAGGGACATCCTCTTACATCATTAGACAAGATAGGACCCAGCCCTCATCGTAAAGGTACTCTCATTCGTTTTTGGCCTGATCCAAAGATATTTGGTGAGGCAAAATTGAAGCCTTCACTCCTCTATAAAATGGCTCGCTCTAAGGCCTATCTTTTTAAGGGGGTTACGATCCATTGGCAGTGTGATGAGCTCTTGTGCCACGACAACCTTCCTCCCAAAGCAATTTTCCATTTTCCTGGAGGAATTGTAGACTACTTAAACGAGACCCTGGAAGGAGCAACACTCATTACACCAGCTCCTTTTATAGGAGAAGCTAACTTTCCTGAAGAGGAAGGTCATCTTGAATGGGCCATTGCTTGGTCTTTAGAACGAGAAGGATTTTATACTTCATACTGCAACACAATTATAACCCCCGAAGGGGGAACTCATGAGACAGGTTTTCGTCAAGCCATTGTCCGTGGATTTCGTGCTTATGGTGAACGGGTTAACAATAAAAAGGCCAGTCAACTCACAGCAGACGACTGCTTTGCAGGAACTTCTTGTATTATATCAGTGTTTTTACGAAATCCTCAATTTCAGGGCCAAACAAAAGAAAAACTCGTTTCACAAGAAGCAAGTCGACTTGTAGAGGTCAGCCTCAAAGATCATTTTGATCATTGGTTAACTGCAAATCCTGAAGCTGCTCGCAGTTTGCTCGACTATAGTATTGAGCAAATGGAAGAGCGTTTGCGTCGTAAGCAGGCCAAAGATATTGGCCGAGCGTCTGCAACACGTAAATTGCGCCTTCCTGGAAAACTTGCTGATTGCAGCATTGGGGTGGCGAAAGGAACTGAAATATTCCTCGTGGAAGGAGATTCAGCGGGGGGTTCTGCAAAGCAAGCTCGGGATCGGAAAACTCAAGCCATTCTTCCGCTACGAGGAAAAATTTTGAATGTTGCGAGCGCTACCGTCGATAAAATGAAGGCTAACCAAGAAATTGCCGATATGATCTTAGCCCTTGGATGTGGAGCTGGGAAAGAGTGTGACCCGACGAAGCTACGTTATGAGCGAGTCATTATTATGACAGATGCTGATGTGGATGGCGCTCATATTGCCTCCCTTCTGATAACTTTCTTCTTTCAGCAGATGTATCCTATTGTAAAAGAAGGGTATTTGTATCTTGCAAAGCCGCCTCTCTACCGCTTAACCCAGGGAGGCAAGAGCCTTTATGCCCATGATGATGCTCATCGAGAACGTCTTTTAGCGACAGAATTTAAAGGAGCTAAAAAGGTAGATATCAGTCGTTTTAAAGGACTTGGAGAAATGCCAGCAAGCCAGCTTAAGGAAACAACCATGGATCCAGCAAAACGTATTTTGCAAAGGGTTTTTCTGACGCCTGAGTGTGGTGGTCAATCGATTGCATCTTTTGTTAATGATCTGATGGGACGCAATCCTGAAAAGCGTTTTACCTACATTCAAGAAAATGCACAATTTGTGCGCGACTTAGATGTTTAGTCACCTAAAAATTAAATAACAAACCATTCTTCTTCCTCCTTTTTAACTTAAGATAATTTCAAAAAATACTTTTAAATATTTATTTTATTAAACATTTAAATAAATAATTGTAAATATATAATTTTATCACTATCTCAAATTTTACCTTTTTCCCATTTATAAAATATACTTTTATTTCAGCTCATTAAAGACTGATTTTAAAAATAATGATAAAAATTTACCGATTTTTAAGAAGATTCCTATTTAATGAAATTATAGAAGAAAAAGTTTTAACAATATTAATAAATTAAGAAAGGGGTATATTACCATGGCAAGTACACAACATAAACTTGATCGCATTCGTCCACCTCGCGTTCAAATTACCTACGACGTACAAACAGGGGGCGCTTCCCAAAGATATGAACTTCCTTATGTACTGGGAATCTTGGCTGACCTTGCGGGAACACCATCAACACCGTTGCTGCCTTTAAAGGAAAGAAAGTTCATTGAAATTGATCGAGATAATTTTAATGACGTGATGGCGTCTTTAACTGCTCAACTTCCCTTACGTGTTAAAAACGTATTAGGAGGAAGCCTTCCCGACCATAATGTTCTTCTTTCTTTCAAATCAATAGATGACCTTAACCCGATTAATATTGTCGGTCAAGTTGGTCCTCTTGCAGATCTTTATCAACAGAGAGTGGAACTGACCGATCTATTGTCAAAATTAGATGGCAATGATGCTTTAGACATTGAGCTTCAAAACATTATTAAAAATCCTGATGTTCTAGCTCAATTACAAAAAGAGCTTAGCTCAAGTAAATAGCAATTCTTTAGGATGCTCAAGATTAAGGAGTTAAATCATGGCAGACGATACAAAAAATACACCAGCAGATGCTGGAACCGTTAAAACAAGCTCTCCTGCAAAGGGAGCGATAAGTGCAGGCGCAGGTGGATCTGGAGGTGGCTCCGGAGACAGCTCGGGTCTTCTCAATTCTATCATTCAAAATGGGAGACTTGCTCGCGACCCTTCCCAACTTGACAATGCAAAGCAAATGCTTGCTGAGTTTGCAAGCCAAGTTGCAGAAGCTCCTCAAGGAAGCATTGGTAACGATGTCTATTCCTTTATTGTCAGCAGAATCAGCAAGATAGACAATGCCATTTCTTTACAAATGGATGAAATTGTCCATGATCCTGCTTTTCAGAAATTCGAAGGATCCTGGAGAGGCCTTCATAAGCTTGTGATGGCAACTGAAACAGGTGAAATGCTTAAGCTAAGACTATTAGTCATTACTAAACAAGAACTCTTGGATGATCTAGAGCGTGCTGTTGAGTTTGACCAAAGTCAGCTCTTTAAGAAGGTTTATGAAGAGCAATACGGAACATACGGCGGAGTTCCTTTCTCCTGTCTTATCGGCGATTTTGAATTTGGACGAGACGCTCAGGATGTGGAACTTGCAACATTAATTTCCAATACAGCCGCTTGTGCGCATACACCTTTTATTGCAGCAGCTTCACCAGCAATGTTCAACTTTGACAGTTTTACTGAGTTGAGTGGGCCTCGAGACCTTTCTAAACTCTTTGATGGTACAGATGCCATCAAGTGGAGGAGTTTTCGAGCAACCGATGACTCTCGCTACTTTACTTTAACCCTTCCTCATGTACTTATGCGACTTCCTTATGGAAATGCCACAAATCCTGTTGAAGGATTTGATTATGAGGAATCAGTTGATGGAACAAGTAATGATAAGTTTTGTTGGGGAAATGCTGCCTACGCAATGGGCCAGAACATCACAGCTGCGTTTGCGCTTTATAAATGGACAGCCGCCATTCGTGGGGTTGAAGGAGGGGGACTTGTCTCTGACTTACCCGCTTATACCTTCAAGACAGCCGATGGAGATTTAGCTGTAAAATGCCCAACGGAAACAGCAATTACAGATCGGCGCGAAAAAGAGCTCAGTGACCTTGGTTTTATGGCCTTATGTTATTGCAAAGACACTGACTATGCTGCTTTCTTTAGCTCGCAAACAACACAGCAACCTATAGAATACGTGGACAATTCGGCGAACGCTAACGCAAGCACTTCAGCAAGATTGCCTTATATGCTTAACGCCTCACGCTTTGCGCACTACATTAAGGTGATGATGAGAGATAAGATTGGGTCCTTCATGTCTCGACAAGAAGTGTCTGTGTTCCTGAACACATGGCTTGCCCAATATATACTGCTCACTGACGTTGCACCAGAAGCTGTTAAAGCCTCATTCCCCCTTCGGGAAGGACGCGTAGATGTGACAGAAGCCCCTGGAAAACCAGGCAGTTATACGGCCGTGGTTTTCTTAAGACCCTTCTTCCAACTTGAAGAACTAACAGCCTCTTTGCGACTGGTTGCAACTTTACCTCCTCCCGGCGCACATTGATGGCAAAGATTAAAAAACAATGAAAGAATGAAAGGAACATAAAATGCCAAAAAGTAGAATGATATCAAATTCTAACGGTGCAATGACTCCAGACCTTGTGGTAGCCATCGGTACTGAAGGATCCAGCACTATGACGAATTTGGACCCGACGATCACGAGCAAGCCAGATTGGCTGCACGAATTTGACTATACTGTGGAAAAAAAACTGAATCCTAACGTTTCCAATAACAGTGCTTATGGATCTGGGCAACTTATTGGATATGATGCGAGAATTGTTATTTATCCAACGCCCGCTTCAGTTTATGTCGAAAATAGTCTTAATCAAGGACAACCTATCCCTGCAATCACTATTTATAGACTTGAAGATATGCTCGGGGTCCTCACAGCTGTTGAAATATGGGCCTTTGAGAATGTAATATTTACAAGTTATAAAAACCTCGCTGAAACCAGCCAGCAGGGAACAGGGTTAGCCAATGCTCTGGAAGTGACCTTCCAATGGCAACAATTGACCCACACGCTTAACTCATACAATCCACAAACATTAGTTGCCCAAGGCTCTGTTGTTTCGCTAATTAACTTCTCCACAGGAGTTCTTACCCCACCAGCAGCTGGTGGTGGTGGAGCAGCTCCTGCAGCCACAGCTCCTGCAGCTGGAGGATAAGAATCTATTACTTGTGTTGATCCATAAAAAGGCGATTCTCCGGAATCGCCTTTTTTCTATAGGGTTCACAAAAAAAAAATGATATAATGAGAGTAGGAACGAATAACACTTTCCTGTAGAGAGGGATGAATGAAGCCAAGAAAAATTATGAGAGGGTCTGTCCCTCCTCTTTTTAATCGAATTGTAGGGGACGAATCAAATCAAGGAATTGACAGCAAGCTTTTAAGCGAACAAGAGCTTGAAGAGTCTATCATTTATGAGCTTTCTATTTTACTCAATACAAGATGCACCTTAAGAAAAAGCATTTACGAAAATCATATCGAAACTATCCCTTTTTTTGGATATCCTGATTTTTATGGTTTAGGCGGATTTAGCTATTTTAATGGATCGAATCCACAAACTTGGTCAAAAATATCTCGCTTTGTGGAAACAGCCATTCAAATGGCAGAACCACGATTGCGGAATATTCATGTAAAAGTTGAAAATTATGATGTTGTGACGCAAACTCTTTCCGTAGCTGTTACAGCGGATATCGTACATGTTACGTTATTTAAATCGATACACTTCACTTTACGATTGAAAAATGGAGCTCTTGCTCCGCACAAGCTGGCCGCTTAAATCATAAATATGAATTATATCGATACCATAGGAATCATTGCCTCTGTCACTTCAGTGGCAGGATTTTTGCCACAAATTTATAAAAATCAAAAAACCAGGTCAGTCCAAGATCTATCTGGCTTAATGTTACTTAACTTCTCTATCTGCTCTTTAGCGTGGATGCTATACGGTGGTTTGACGAATTCTCCTTATGTGCTTATGACCAATGTTGCTGGATTATGTGCAAGTTGCTTTCTGCTGGGTCAAAAACTGTACTTTCAAAGATGATGTATAAGTCAATTTTATGTCTTAATGGAGACTTACCACCAAGAGACTTCTTTAAAACGTTATCATTACCCGTTATTGCGGCAGATGGAGCCGCTAACAAATTACATAAGCTAGGTATTACACCAAATGTTGTTATTGGAGATTTAGATAGTATCGATCCTCATCTAGAAGTTGAACGTATTCACGTAGAAGACCAGAACCGATGCGATTATGAAAAATCCATGGCATACCTTACAAATCATGGGTTGTTACCGACAATCATATTAGGCAGCAGTGGAGGAGATTTAGATCATATCTTAAATAATATCAATGTATTCATGGCATCCCCCCCTGGCAACTTACTTTATACACCTCCCTTGTATGGAAGTGTTCTTTCTCAATTCCAAACCACTCTTAAACTGCCTCTTCACACGAAAGTTTCTTTGATTGGTTTGCCACAGGCGCGTCTTATTACTCAAGGATTAAAGTGGGATTTAACAAATAAAACGCTTTGTTTTCCAGGGTTTAATTCCTGTTTCAATCAGACGAATGAAAACATGATAAGCATCCAAGTCCTTGAAGGACAGGTTCTTTTTCTAGCCCATGCGTTCTTTCTGCAAGAAAAGCAACCACAATAATCATTGCTTGTCCTCAGTACTATGCTTTTGCCCACTCCCCCCACAAGAAAGCTAAAAAAATTGTCAGATATGAAGGTTTCAAAGAAAATCATTTGCTGGATCCCCTCTGTTTCTTATATGATCTTTCCATAAAACCCGGGAGGAATGTAAGTGTTTTCAGCCTTTGAAAGATTTGTTGCGTTTCGCTATCTTCGAGCTCGGCGACAAGAAGGATTTATTTCTGTAACCGCTTGGTTTTCTTTTCTCGGGATTGCCCTGGGTGTTGCCGCACTGATTATTGTCATGTCCGTTATGAATGGCTTTCGCCACGAATTATTAGGACGGATTATTGGTATGAATGGCCATTTAGCCATTTACAGCAACGCAGGATCTCTACCCAATTATGAAGGCTTAACAGCAGACATCCAAAAACTACCGGGAATTACGGGCGCCAATCCTCTTGTAGAAGGGCAAGCCATGGCAACAGCCCATGGCAATGCAACGGGAGTTCAGGTGCACGGCATGCGCTCGGCAGATCTTCAAGCCCGCAAGACAATTTCTGATAATTTAATTATGGGGAAAATGCGGCTTTTTGATAGACCCAATGCTGCAGTGATTGGCAAACGCTTGGCCGAAAAACTAGGATTAATTTTAGGAGACAAAATTACACTTGTTGCCCCGGAAGGAAATGCAACTGCATTTGGAACAATGCCGCGTACGCGTACCTTTGAAGTTGCAGGTATTTTTGATGCAGGGATGATTCAATATGACTTAACCCTTGTCTTTATCCCTCTCGAATCTGCTCAAAAATTCTTTCAGCTTGGCGAAGGTGTGACGGGAATTGAGGTTTTTACGGAAAATCCTGAAAAAATAGACCGATATAAAGACGAAATTTTTCCTGTTGTTCATGGAAAAAATGTGCGCCTATTTGATTGGCAGCAAGCCAATAAGGAATTTTTTAGTACCATTAAGGTTGAACGAAATGTTATGTTTATCATTCTAACCCTCATCATTCTTGTGGCTTCTTTTAATGTTATTTCTACGTTAATTATGTTGGTTAAAGACAAAGGACGAGATATCGCCATTTTACGCACTATGGGAGCAACCCGAGGAATGATGATGCGAGTTTTTTTTATTGCAGGATCTTCTATTGGAGTCATGGGGGCCTTGATAGGAACACTCTTTGGCTTGTTATTTTCTTGGAACATCGATTCTATTCGTAAAATCATTGAATCCCTTTCCGGAACCGAACTTTTTAGCGCTGAAATTTATTTCCTTTCCCGCCTTCCAGCTCAGGTAGATCCTAATGAAGTGATTTTGGTGGTAATGATTGCCCTTCTTTTAACATTTTTAGCTTCTTTATACCCTTCGTGGCGCGCGTCTCGCCTTGATCCTGTGGAGGCCTTACGCTATGAATAATGCTGTTCTTTCCCTTAAGGGGCTTACCCGTATCTTCCATCAAGGTCCTGAAGACCTTCATGTTTTACGCGGGATTGACCTTAACCTATACCCCGGTGAAATTGTCGCTCTTGTGGGGCCTTCAGGCTCAGGAAAGTCCACTCTTCTCCAAACGGCAGGTCTTTTAGAAAAAACCGATGGGGGTGACATAATCATTGATGGAAAGAACTGTTCCTCCCTCAATGATACAGCTCGAACCCAAATTCGTCGTGATGTATTAGGTTTTGTTTATCAATTTCACCACCTTCTTCCTGAATTTGATGCAGAAGAAAATATTATTCTCCCTCAAATGATTGCTGGAAAGTCTTATCATGACGCCAAAAGACGAGCCCATGACCTGCTGACTGAGGTAGGTCTTTTAGAACGAGCATCCCATCGTCCAGCGCGTCTTTCAGGGGGGGAACAGCAGCGGATTGCCATTGTTCGCGCCTTGGCCAATCGACCTAAAGTTTTGCTTGCCGACGAACCAACGGGCAATTTGGATGAACATACGGCAGCCGCGGTATTTGATAAACTTATTCAACTGGTGCGCCAAGAAAACTTGGCGGCCTTAATCGCTACACATAATATGAGTCTTGCCCAACGAATGGATCGTATACTCACCCTTCATGATGGGGTGCTTCAATAGAAAAAAAAGGCAGCCTATAGGCCGCCTTTTTTGGTTTTTCTTAAGAAAGTCTTACCAGATCTTCCACCAAGATTTTTTAGCTTGTTCAACTGGCACACTAACTTTAGCCGATACTTCAGGTTCATCATCCCAGAAGTCCGAACGCATCATGGGATTAAGAGCTTCTGCAAAATCATCTGCAGCTTCACTAAACGCCACAACAACATGTTTTGCTTCTTTAAGACCGGCTTTAGCTGTGTCTTTAACAACCGTAGCCGCTTGCTCTACAACTTCTGCAACTTTCGCTTTTGCTGCGGCGAGAGTATCTCTGGCCTCTTCAAAAAGCATCGTAAAATTAACAGGCTTCACGGTTTGATCGAATGTCGTCCATTCGTCACCTTCTTCATCAAGAATAGCAACGGCTTTATATTTACCGTAGGCAGAATCAAAATCAGCTTGAGTTGGAACTAAAAAGTCACCCAAACCTAACTGCTTCAAAATGCCATCAACATTCAAGGTCATCGGAACAACAAAGCTTGCCTTTGCTTTTGCTTCCTCTTTACGGGCATCATATCCTGTCATCCA
The DNA here is from genome assembly GCA_017992885.1 of Alphaproteobacteria bacterium. Lineage (GTDB taxonomy): Bacteria > Pseudomonadota > Alphaproteobacteria > UBA9655 > UBA9655 > UBA9655. The sequence continues at coordinate 15,013 of JAGONT010000021.1, read as the reverse complement.
TTTAACAGCACGACGGATAAGCGAGTCTTGATGACCCCCTTCTGCTAAACGTTGGTCTGCAGTCACAGCTGTAGCAGCGAAAGCTGCCCCTGAACCACCAGAAACAACTCCTGCAGCGGCAACAACACCAGCTCCTGCTACAGTTTCTCCATAACGAAGAACCAATTCACCCGTATCTTCAATCAATTGATGGGCATAAGAGGTTGCAACATCTTGTGCCGCTGTCTTAATGTACTCATTGAGATTAATCTTCAATCTTGCAGAAAAATTTCTTATCAACCCAGTGGCAATATTCCCATAGGCTTCTTGCTCATCGGCTTGTACTTCCTTGGAAAGCTCAGACTTTATCTGCTGAGCAGCAGCCTTCTCATCTATAGCAACTTCGACTTGTCCTACTGTCGCTGATGCGCCTTGTTTCTGAAGAACTGCACTAATTTGATCTTGAGTCAGTCCCATCGCTTTACCAACGGCTGCAATTGTTGCCTTTTGGGTTGCTTTTTTCGCAAGATCAAAAACTTGACCTTCTAGCATCATAGCAACTTGATTTTCCAAATAATTTCCAATGGCTTTCATGACAGCTTTAGGAACACCTGGCACAGAACCGTCTAAGTCAAAACCAAGTTGATTGTTAAGAATATTTCGAACCAGACGTGGTGCCACTGCTTCAACGTAGCCAATATGCTCACCTGCATCATTAACGACGTGAACTGATGAATCTCTATACACAAGTGCGTGAAATTTATTAGCTGCGGCTTTACCAATTTGATCAGAAGCACGATCTAATGCATCCGAAGCTTTCCCTCTCACAAAACCTTTGCTTTGTTCTACAACAGCTTCACCAACATAGTTAGCCCCATTTACAACAGCCTTTGTAAAGCCTAAGTCAGGGGCATTTTGCCAAAGCTCTTCACCCTTCTTAACAAACTGCCGCGCAATTGAAGCGCGTCTTGTTTCTACATCGCTATTATCACGTGCATAAGCCCCGTTGACACATAGCATTGAAAAAACAGAAGCACTCACTAACAAGGTTCTTGAGGTTATCTTACATTTCATCATCATCACCATTTCATTACTCATTAACACTACACCTGAGGTAAGGTGCTTTTCGTAAATTACAACCATAATTTTTAAAATATTTACTCAATATTAAAAAAATTAGTAATGAGCCTTAGCTTTAATAGTTTTTTAACCCACTTAACTTATAAATTAATAGAACTTACTTTCACTTACCAATACAATTTGGTCATTTCTGTTATGTTTTTTTTAATCGTGATACCTATAAAGTTTTATATATTTCATTTCTTAAAGTATAAAATGATTAATTTTAAAAAACATAACACCCATTATATTCCTTATATACTAAAAACAACCTTAGTTGGTTACATCAAGTTGTTATCAATAGAAGATACCAACACTAAACTATAAAAGCTCAACTGGCTTACCAAAGCTCAAACATAGTCGACGAGAGGATTTTATTCTTAAAAAGCTCTATAAAGACACTTTTCTTGCTCCCTTAATGTTTCATAAAATGGCCATGGTCAGTTCTGGAAAGGTTTCTTTATAATAATCTCCCCCAAAGTGACCTTGATCTTTATATTCGTGATACTCACTAGTCAACTGTTGCTGGATATAACGTGGATGTTCGACAGAAATCCATGGATCGTCTTGAGATGCAAAGACAATCGTCCATTTTTGATTACGTTTCATATTGATCCAATCCCATGGCCTATCAAAATAACCAGATTGCTTTTCTTTTTCTATCCCAAGGTCTGTATAGTAAGAACCCACCAATACAGATCCTAAAATATTCTGTTTTTCAGCGACTCTCATCGCGGCAATAGCCCCCGACGAATGCCCCACAAGTATTGCATTTTCATCAATTTTTAAGTCATCTAACAAAAATGGAAGCCAAAAAGATTCTCTCGCTAAATCCGGATCAGGGAATTCTCTTGCAATAACTTTTAATCCTTCAGCTTGTAACCCTGCCTTAACACTGGGAAACCAATTATCTTGTGTTGTAAGCCTGCTGTTTCCTGGAATAAATACAATTTTTATCATCGCTTTCTCCCTCAATTGACAAGATAAAATAACGCTTAATGCCATTTCTAAGAAGAGTTAAATTATTGTTAAAAACAATAAACAGAATATTACATGCCCTTAAAGAAGTTCAGATTCATTTAGCTCATTTCATTCTTTCTACCTTATTGAGCTATTCTGAGATGAAAGCCATTGACTAAAACTTGCTTACTCCCTTAGATAAGAAAAGGAAAACACTGTAAAAGCCTTTTAGATTTCTTGAGTTTGGCACCACCCAAGGATTTTTAGATGGTTTAATTCTATTGATAGTAAGAAATGACAAAGTATACGGTGGATTCAATGTTTTTAAATAATGTAAAAGAACAGCACGACTCAGTGAATTATTTAAAAAAGAATATTTTATTAGAAGGCTGCTGCCTGATTACTAAAAACGACTTATCTCTTACTGTTGATCAATGGAAGACACTAAATTATGAGGTAAGTAAATTAAAATATGAAACCTTTAAACTTGAAAATGTGAATGAACGCTCAGACATAAAAATATCAAAGATTAAAATGCCACAAAATATGGAGATAAAAAACAAGGCTATTTTTGATGTTATGAATTCAGTTCAAGTAAGAAATTTTGTTATGGAAATCACTGGAGTAAGTCATTTTACCGTCGATCAATGCGTTTGCTATGTATATGAAGGAAAAAACTTTATCCCAACTCATCAAGCAAATAATAACAGTAATGTGTCTCAGTACGCTATCCATTTTTTTCTCGACGGAAATTATACAGAAGGTCAGCATATGATTTATCAGTCAAAAGAAAGAAAGTGTGTGCATACACCAAATTCAGGAGAAATATTATTAGTTTCTTGTGACTATATCCATGAAGTACAACCAATCACAAGTGGGACCAAGAGTCTTATCCTGGCGCTCATACAACCTTGTTAGTAGAGCTTTCCAATGAACAAATAGCTGTCAGACAACGCTATAAAAGAAAAAATTCATTAAAATATTAACATGAGCGCTATTCATCTAAGCACCAAAAATATTCCCCTTAACGAACATGACATAGACATTATTTCAGCAGCACCCATCGTATAGCATAGATCGTTCACAAAGTGAAAGGAAGAAACAATGAAACAACAGCCCAGAATATTAAAAATCGCTCGAATGGGGGACCCTATTCTGAAAGAAATTTCAAAAAGAGTTGAAGACCCTTTAGCTCCCCAGGTCGCCCATCTCATCGCAGACATGGAAGCCACTGTAAACCATATGAATTGTAGTGGCTTAGCAGCTCCCCAAGTTTTTTCTCTTTTGCGAATCGTGATTTTTAGAATTTTGAAAACAACCAACAATCCTTCATATGAATTAACGCCTGAGTACGATCCTGATGGCGTACCCTGGACTGTAATGATTAATCCCCAAGTTCGCCCCCTCACTGACGAGATTAAAATTGGGTGGGAAAGTCGCCTTTCATTACCTGACCTAATGGGGAAGGTGCCAAGATACCATTCTGTTGAATACTCGTTTCTCAATAAAAAAGGCCAAGAAGAAAAACGAGTGGCGCATGGCTTTCATGCCAGAGTTGTTCAGCATGAATGCGACCATCTCGATGGCATCCTGTATCCTCAAAAAATGCAAGATATCCGTACATTAGGGTTTAAAGATGATCTATTAAGAGTGAGGACTTCAACAACTTAAGAAGCAAATGTAAAATAGGAAAATATCCTCATATTTATTTGACTATTTTCTATCTATTTATTGATTTTTTTTAATATTTATGTAATCATCACCATAGATACTTCAGAGAACAATCGCTTTGTGGCCTTAGGGAGAATTTTCTGAAGTGATCAAATGGATGACTCAAACTTAAAGATCAAAGAATCAGATCGAAAGCTAGCGAAGTTCTTAGGTTTTTTACTTAAAATAAGAGAGTCCTACTCTAAAAGAAGAATACAATAAGTGATTCCGGAATCATCTTACCGAGGTAAAAAGAGAGAATAGAGTATCCATGTCAGTCACCATCAATTGATTGAAAAATATTACGAATAAATCCTGGCGCCAAGATTGAAAGAGGATTGAGGTGAATGTTAGGCGCATCAAAAGAACCCTTAACGGAGTACGCAATGGCAAAAATCCCCTCCCCTTCTCCACCATTGAGCAGATCTCCAACAAGGGGTATATTGTTTAAAATCGAATTTAAAAATCGAGCCGGGGTAATATTGCCATTTAATGCATAAATGCGATTTTTTTGATCAATTTTTCCTTCGACCGTAAATCCAAGGGAAAGACTTTTGCCAATACCCTTGCGGACGACGACAAGATCTTCACTATAATCGAAATCAGCTTCAAACTTTTCCATTGATAAAACCTTCTTCTCTGAAAATAAGTTCACAATTCCAATGGGAGAAAGGAGAGCCGCAAATCGTCCTAAAAGATGAACTTCATAAGCCTCGAAGTCTTTTAATTTAAAAGTTCCTTTATAAGGACCTTGGCCTTGCCTCTTACCTTTAATGGTAATATATCCCCCGCCAATGTCTTCATAGATACTCAAATTTTTTAAGAAGGCACCTGCATCATTGGCCCGAACTTCAAGGGTTTGTGTATTATTAGGTCCAGGGGTAATATCAAATAAAACACCTCCCGAAACTTTGGCCATATCTCCCCTATTTGCAGTTCCCTTGCCCGCTTTAGCTCTCAGATGAACGGTTTTCCATGTTGTCATCTTTCCTTGCAAGAAAAGATCAGCCTCAGCTTTAACACTTTGAAAAATTTTTCCCTCACCAAGGCGCAATTGGTCTACATCCGCAAATAGCTTAATATCTGTAGGAGGATGATCTTGATCCTCTTTTTTATTAACATAATCGAGAAATTTTTCTAAATCCACGCTTTGCCCCTTAAAAGAGACCTCATATGCATCTTTACGTGGGGTATGAAGCGTGACTTGAGTTTGCGTGTGTGGTCCTCTAAATGAAGAGAGATGAATGGTTTTCCAATCTTTTTCCGCGCCAAAAAGAATTTCCCCTTTAAAAACACAGGTGGGAGACAACATACGAAGGTCGGACATCTTAGCAAGCTGGCCATCATTAAAAAGCAGATTAAAAGAAAGCCTCCCCTTCTCTCCAGGCATTTTTTCCCACTCAAGAGGAAAGAATGAGAGAGTCGCTTGCGTGATATCTAAATTCACAAAAAAATTACTTTTCTTATTCCTGTCAAGAGTATAGATAAAAAGCGCTTGAGTAGGACCTTGAGCGTACTCTGCCCAATCAAATCCCAAACGCTTAAAGTCTGCAAACGAGGCAGTTGTTTCCACTTTAAGCCACACTTCGTGAGCAGCCGTGTCCTCAAAAAAATGGCGATAGGTCAGAGTCGCAGGAAGTTGGTTAAGAAGCCCTTCTCCCTTAATTTCCATTTGATTGTGAGTAAGGTTAAGCAAAAGACTTCCGTCCGTAAGTTGAGAGGTAAGTTCCTCTGAAATTTTTCTGTCAAGAGCCACATTTTGAAATGTTCCCGTGGCCGCCATTTTAACATCCTTAAACTTAAGAGTTGCCTTGAGTGGAAAGTCAAGATTAAGAGACAGCGTCCCCTCTCCCTTGGTATTTTTAGGATCAATCTTTCCATAAGAGGCATATTCAAGAGGCTTGTGATCAATAACATCAAGAAAGTCAGGAAGAGGTCCCTTCACCTTAAGATTCAAACTGAGTTGTTCGTCATCTGTATCAAGGGCTGAAATAAGAACATGACCTTCTTGAACTTTAATCTGATCAATCTCTCCAGCAAGAACTTGAATGTTAAAGCCTGTTTTGTCAAAAATCGCCTGTGCAGCAACGTTTTTCGCCGCCGGCAATCCTTTAAGATAAGTAATTTCTACTCCTTTTCCTGCAAGCGTACCATCAAGACCATCAACTTTAAATCCACTCTCTCCTTCATGTCCTTTAAATAAGAATGTCGCCTCAGTTATAACTCCCATTCGCAAGTTTTGCGTCAGCCACTCCCGAGCAGGAACCGCAAGATCCTTAGGCCAAAGAACTTCTAAATAATCTATGGGAAAGTCTTCCATTTTTCCTTCAATCTCCATAAAATGCCCCATTTGCATCGGTTCTAAAAGAGAGAGAGGACTATTCGGAGACACAAGCTTTCCTGAAAACTGAAAAAGAGCTTCTTCCGATAAGAGTCCAACTTTTTTAAGATCGATCTCATGGGGGGAGAGAACCAACGAAACATTGCCAGAGGTTATCACAAAAGGGAGAAGAGTAGGCATAGTGGACGTCAGCGTTCCTTTTCCAAGATCCACATCACACGTTCCTTCGATCACTTGAAGAGTAGCAGGAACAGCTGCCAGATGCACTTTACCATTAAGGGGAACATCCCAACATTGTAGAAAATTAAGAGCATCATCAAAATCCAGGATTTCAGGATTTAGAGGACAGAAAATAGGTCCTTTTTTTTTAAGTAAACTTTCAAAAGAGATATGGTCTAAATCAAGATTAACATCAAAACGAGCAGATCCTATCTGATGAGCAAACTCTGCCTTAAGAGCTCCCGCTCCTTGCTGAGGTTGTAAAATTAATTCTATACGAAACCCATCAAGCTTTCGTCTTAACACACATGTTGTTTTAGGAAGTTCCCATTCTTGATTTGCTTCTTGATCCCTTAAAAAAGTATGAGCCTCAATGATAGAAATTTTAGTGACTTCATTTAATTTACCAAGAACGGTACTCGGACCAGACAATGCAAAAAACGGCAAAAGATTTTCAAGAGCGAAGTCTTGGCTCAGCGCGGACTGGCCAAGCCCCAAAGCATATTCCCCTTTTTCATCCTTCTCGAAAAGCACGTGAGGATGATAAAATCGAAGCTTTTCTAAGGAAACTTCTCCCAAAAGAAAGCGATAAAACCTGAAAGACACCCCTATATGTTCAATCGAAATCCACTGTGGATTTTGATCTTTTTGAAACTGAACATCCACGAGATCGATTTCAAAAAGGCGGTGCCACTTTCGCCAAACAAGCTGGGTATGACCAATAGTAGCACTAATCCCAACCTGAGGCGCTTTAAAAGCCTCCTCAATCTGTGGAGTTAGGAAGTTAAGATTGAGCGGCCCCCAAGAAAGCCTTACCATAAGAAGAAGAAAAATTACAAAAACAAGACCACAAAGAGACTTTATGACATCAAAAACAAGACGTATGGATTTTTTAACAAAGAACCCTTTCCTGGAGAGATGAGGTGAGGTAGACTTTATTTCGTTCACGGACACTCCAAAAATCAAATAATGAGCGAGAATATGACATTAGCAGTAGGCGACATTGCCCCAAATTTTACCTTACCCACGGATGAAGAAAAAGTTATCACCCTTTCCGACTTTATCGGTAAAAAAGTCATTGTTTATTTTTACCCAAAAGATGCTACCTCTGGTTGCACACAAGAAGCCTGTTCTTTCCGCAATCACAAACCTAATTTCGATAAAAGCAATGCTATCATTATTGGCATATCTAAAGATTCTGTCATAAGTCATGAAAAATTTAAAGCAAAAGAACAACTGAACTTTATTTTAGCTTCTGATGAAAAAGGACAGACCTGTGAAAAATACGGCGTTTGGATCGAAAAATCCATGTATGGACGCAAGTACTTTGGCATTGAACGCTCAACCTTTCTCATTGATGAAATGGGAAAAATTGCCAAAATCTGGCGTAAGGCAAGCGTACCGGGTCACGTAGAAAATGTTTTAGCAACAGTTGAGGAACTATCCACAAAAGTTAGTGACGGACAGTAATGCTAACGACGTAATTTAAATGGATTGCTTTGTCAGGACTTTATCCCTCCCCGCAATGACAATTTTTTATATAAAAAAACAATAGGTTCGTCATTGCGAGCGGAGCAAAGCAATCCAGAATGATACTTGTTCTTAATTCGTTTTTGTAAATGAAAACTGACATCTTGTTTTCAAGAATGGCCTTGGAAGGCAAGGAAACGAGTAAGCTACGTGAATAAAAGCTATCTATGAATACATTTATCATAGACCTCAATGCACTTAAGGACACACTCCGCATTAACTTGATTGAAACCTTTTGTTGGGCAAGAGTTATCACAGCTATCAAGTTGATCTTTACAATTAAGTGCTTTTGCTCCTTCTTGGAAGAAGGCCAAGCTCACCCCCGTAAAAATTAATCCTTGAAGAAATTTTTTTGACATATTCAGCTTCCTTTTCCCTCAATTTGTATCTGTTAATTTTTATTAATTGAAATCAATTTTTCTTCTTTCAATATTATCAGATATATTTCTTAAAATACGGTTAAAGTAAGAAAAAAATCAGTAATTACTCTAGAAAAGAAGGGTTGTGACATCAAACTATTTCATTTCTTAAAGTCTATACGCTCTTCTCATAAAGTTAAGAGTTTATCGAGTTAATAAGGAGTTTTATATGAAATACCCACTACTACTTTCTAGTGTCTTCGCATTCCACCTTTTGAATGTTCCCTGTATGGGGATGAATGCTGAAGAGCAAGATAGGCTGCCTTCAACTGTTCCTTTACTGCCAACAGAAGCAGCATCTACAAGTGAAGATCAAGAAACAAAAAGAAACATACTCTTTTCACAAGATGATAAGGCAATCGTATTTATGCCTATTCAACTCTACCAAGCTGAAGATGAGCCAAGAGTAAGGAACCTATTAGGTTTCCTACGTGAGACTTCTCGTGAGGTATTTCCTTGGGAAAAACCGTACAGTAATGAAATGGTACTTATGAGAACATTTACATTACCTCAGGAGATAACTCAAAAAGACCTAGATAAAGATTTATGGCCTATTATACACGAGAGAAAGATTTTGGAAGCTATGTTGGCAGCTATTACACCCATTAAACGTGGCAAAACATTTGCAGCGATCCAAGGTCTTTTAGAGGCGATGGGTCACCCACCACGTCAATACTTTACGCGAAAAGAGGGACGAAGGATATTAAGAGCTGAGGCCCGTGACACAGCTAGCCTTATAGGTTATGTAAAAGCGACTCTCTCCAAAGAGCTTACAGAGGTAAGATCTACTCACGAGCAAGCTCTCGTGGCTGCAAAGCAAGAAAATGATGATCTCTTCGCCGAGCTTACAACGGCAAGAGCAGCTCGTGAAGAGGCTCTTTTAGCCGCACAAGATAAAGAAAGCGCATTTCAAGAACAGATCTCTTCTTTTCAGGAAGAAATAGATCGCTTGAAAAAAGTTGAACAAGAAAAAATAATGCTCTTCAAAAAGCTTGAAACGGAAATAATAGCTCAAAAGCTCGCAGAAGCTAAGCTCGCAGAACAACTTTCTTCTTTTCAAGAGGAGACAGAAAGATTAAGAAAGAAAAATGACTTATTTGGAGAAGTATTCTCTCAAATTAGTACGCTCACTCAAACTGAAGGTTTATTAAACTAGACTATTGTTATTTTCAATGAATATGATCCTGAATTCTCCTTTAAAAATCCCTAGGGTAACCGCTTAGTCTGGTATTCTGCGGACTCTTAAAGAGATGGGTTCAGGATCTTTTGAGAATCGTTTATGATACCAATAAGTTCGTCATTGCGAGCAGAGGGAAGCAATCCAGAAGTAATAATATCAAAGTAGCAGGATTAAATCTAAAAACCATCTGTTAGCTTATATTATGGAAATCGTGTGCTATCCAAAAAAGATCAAAACATTCCTACCTCTTTTCAAGAAAGCCGTACAGAAATTTTATTTGACACAGGAAAAGAAGGCTTTAATGATAAGGGACTTTCAATGACTAGGAATTTAAGAAATATGTCGCACAAAGCACTCGTTGTCATCCCCAGTCGTTTAGCGTCCACGCGCTTACCCAATAAGCCTTTGGCGGATATCTGTGGCAAACCCTTAATCGTTCACGTCTGGGACAAGGCAGTAAAAGCTAATGTAGGACCTGTCATTGTCGCGTGCGGAGATGCAGAAATTATGCAGGTCATCAAATCGTTTGGCGGCGAAGCTATCCTGACAGACCCTCGTCTTCCTTCAGGAACAGATCGTATAAAAGTAGCCGCTGACCTTTATGATCCTCACCAAAGCTATGACTCTATCATCAATGTTCAAGGCGATTTGCCAACGCTTGACCCTGCATTGTTGGAAGAGGCTTTGCTCCCTTTGACAGATCCCTTTGTGGATATAGCAACGCTTGCAACAGTCATTAAAGACCCTTTTGAGCTAAAAAATGAGAATTTCGTGAAAGTTGCTCTTTCTTTACACCAAGACGCAACGGTGGGAAGGGCTCTTTATTTTAGCCGTTCTCCCATTCCATGGGGCCCTGGTCCTCATTATCATCACGTGGGTCTTTACGCCTACCGCAGGGAAGCTTTCAATCGATTTGTGTCCCTGCCTGTGAACTGTCTCGAAAAACAAGAATCGCTTGAACAACTACGGGCTTTAGCTGACGGAATGCGCATAGACGTAAAAGTTGTCAAGACAAAAGCCCTTTTTGGCGTAGATACCCCGGCTGATCTTGCCAAAGCCATCCAGATTATGAGTGAGAGTTATCCCCTTCAAAGCCGCTCTTCATAAAGAAGATCAATCAAGTTTTGTAGGAATATAAGAATGAAATAGGCTCCGCGAAGAAAATTTATGAAGAAGATCCTTCTAAAATTCACCGGAGTGTCATCCTCAGACGAGAAAAGCTTGGACACTGCAAAGCAGTGGCATTAGCTTTTCTTATCCAGAGAATCCATACAAGATCATACTTTGTTTGTATAACCTAAAGAAACGCTTTGACAAATCTATTCCCTTTGTGAATCACGTACTAAATAGGCATATAAACATAAGCTTAAAATCGTTGCTCCCAGCATAATGCTGGCGATGGGGATCATCGTTCCATTAAATAACTTACCCACTAAAAAGACGCTTAGCGCCCCTAAAGCCATTTCCAAGGACCCTATAAGCGCTGAACTTGTTCCCAGTCCTTCACGCACTTCAGAAAAGGCAAGCGCGGTTCCATTCGGTAAAATAAAAGCAAGCCCGAAAGAAAAGGGAAAGTTCAATAGTTGAAAAATCAACGGATTATTGACGCCCTCATATCCTGCTCCAAGCAAGAAAATTGGGCCCATTAAACACAAACTCAACCCAGCTAGCAAAAGGGTTTTCAAGGAAAATCGATGAACCATTTTGCTGTTGATGAACGCCCCTGCCACATACATGGCAACACCTGAAAAGCCATAGTAACCATAGTGTTGGAGGGGGACTTCCAGATAGCTGATAAAAAATACCGGCAACGCGGCCATCCACGTCCATATCCCTCCAATCATCAAACCCGGAATCAAGGCAAGAGCTAAAAAACGCTTGTTTTTACAAGCCTTCCAATATCCACGTCCAATGGCACGAAAGGAAAATTTGGGTCTCTTTTTTTCTGGCAAGGTTTCAGGCATCCAGAAAAAAAGCAGCAAGACAATAATTGCAGCGGTAAGACTGACAGCCCCAAAACAGATTTTCCACCCATGGTTATGAGCCAGATAACTTCCTACAATTGGCGCCACGCCTGGAGATAAAGCAATCGCCATCCCCATGTAAGACAACACTTGAGCACTTTTCTTTTCATCGAATACGTCGCACACAACAGCAAAAGCCACCACAACGGCAACGCCAGCCCCAAGTCCTTGGACAAAACGAGCAACTAATAAGATCTCAATTGAATTTGCCATCCAAGAAAATACAGATCCAAATAAGAACAATCCCATGCCAACACGTAAAACGATCCGTCTTCCATGGCAATCAGACCATGGTCCATAAATCGGCCCTGATAAAGCAAGTCCAAGTAAGTTAATGCTCACCGTCCACTGGGCAACAGCCTCAGAAACGTGAAAGTATTGAGCAACAGTAGGTAAGCTGGGTGTGTAAATTGCCGTTGCCATTTCAGCCGTGGCAATAATCAATATCAATAAAAAGGGAACTACAAAATAATAGGAGCGGTTCATCGCATGCATCCTTCGTTAAGCAAGAAATGTAATAAAAACCAAAGCCACCATTAAAATGGCTTCAATTAACCGCATGATAGAGGAAAAAATAAAGATGACTTGATCATACGGTACTTAGGAAAATCCTAAATACCGACTGTTAGCTTGTGAGAATAAGACCCATCTTCGTAAACTCCGTTGATCCATTTTATCGTATAGAATAATTTTTTTAAGTCAAGAGAGCGCCTAAGGGAATAGAAGCTATAATGCATGAAGCTTTAATGATCCTTCTTTATGGTTGCTTTAATTTTCCAAACCATAAGAAAAGAAATAATTCAAAAACCCTCATGGTGAAAGCTATTATAAGAATCCAAATTCGTTGTCATCGAAAAAGTCAGCATTACGACTCCCACTCAATTTTAAGAATTTTTTAAGTGCCGACCTCGCGGGTTTGTATGCCTCTAATCTTTCCCTCTCATAGACCAATCTTTCTTGAGCTTTAGATAAGCGTGCATATTTTTGTTGGCTTTTTTCATCTCCAATCGCTAAAGCGGCAAGTGTGATTAATTTTGAGGAGTTGTTGCGAATAGCACGAGTACAAGCATAGATATTCTCATTCATATCCTCTTCAATTTCTTTGAACTGACATAAGACAAATCTTACTCTTTCTGCAAGCGCACAATTTTCTTTGCCAATAGAAACGTAAGTGTTGCCGGCAAATTCAAATGTTTCTATAAATTCTGGGACAGTTTTCTTGGCAGTTACTGCTGTCAATAAAAAGCCAGTCCTCTTCTTTGCCAAATCTTCCGAATCAATCTCAGAAAGATTAATCATGCACTCTTCAACTGCGGTCAACGCCCTGCCTAGGGGCGATTCCTTTACGACCTGAGCTTGAGCTGGATCAGAGAGAATTGCGGGTTGAGCTAAAACTTTATGAAATTCCGCAAAAGCAACGTTAAGGTCTTGAGAGTCGAATTTTATGTCACTGTTGCTTCTTATATATGCTTTTGTCTCTTTTCTCTTAATATATTCTTTGATGCCTTTTTCAGATTTCCCTTGTTTATAATAGGCAAAGGCACGCTCTATATCTGGTGTGCTTTTTAACTCACAAAGCCGACCTAACCTATAGGCTGCCTTATTTACATTTTCTAAAGCTTTTTCAAACCATTTGCGAGCTTCTTCATCATCTTTTTCAACGCCACGTTGTTTAAGATACATTTTTCCGACGATATATTGAGCATTGTGATCTCCTGCTGTTGCTTCTGCTAGATAGAAAGGAAAAAGCTTTTTAAGATCATCTAGATCATTTCTGGAAGAATCATATAACTTATAAAAGCTTGAGTGAGCTGTGTTATATAAAGAAAGGTCTTCTTCTGCCTTTATCTTTAAAAACCAAACGGCAGCTTGCTCTATGTCACTTACAACCCCCCTTCCCCATTTATAATCAAAGCCCACATTTAATTGTGCAAGGGGTGAACCTTCTTTTGCTTTCTGGAGATTTAATTCAAAAAGGGGTTTAAATATCCTTAACCTTTGATCTGGGGCGAACGATTCCTTTACTAAACCTTCACTCAAACTCAGAGCTTCCTGGTAGGCTTTATCGTCTCCTGCTCCTGCTAATCGACTTAAACATGCCACCTCTTTCCCGTACCACTCAGTAAGATTTTCCTTATCAGGATCATCACCAATTCCTTTTTTATACATGTCTGCAATATTAAGATAGTGCGCTTCATCCCCTTGCTCTGCGCATTCTCTATAGTGAGCCAGAAGCGGGGCAAAAGCCACTTTATGCTCTCTAGAAACTCTACCTCTCTTCATGGTTTCAACATAACAATTCCCAGCAGCTGTCCACGCCTCTGGGTGCCCCCATTTTGCAGCCTTAGTATAACATTCCATCTGCCTTCTAAAATCTTTAAGGAGCAATTCTGCTCTCATATAAGCGGCATGCGGATTGCTATTTTCTTCTTCTTTCTCCACGGCTTCCACACACCTTGCCAAACGCGTGATTGAGTCTGTAACGATAGCATACACCATACAATAATAATCGTAGGCTTTTGAATAAGCCTGGGCATCGCCTTGGTGGGCCGCTTTAAGATAGTACTCCATTGCTTTACCATCATCTTTCTCTATAGCATAAACCTCTGCCCGAATCATAAAGGATTGCGTACCCCCTCTTTCAGCATCTTGCTGATAGACCTGACTTAGCTTTTGAGCTTGGATTTTTCTTTGCCGTTTGGGAAGATTCTTTAATGTGTTGGCAAGCCCAAGGAAGCCTTTTCTTGCTGTTGGATCACCCAAGTCTTCTGCCCGAAGAAAATACTTTGCTGCTTTACTAAATTTTTCTTTTGTTGAATAGTCTTCAGCTAATCTCATAAACAGCGTAGGCAAGGTTTCCAACTCTTTTGCAGAAAGTACAACTTGTTCGGCTTCATACCGATCCACAAGCTCATGTAGAAGGGTTTCATCTGCTTTAAGGGCCAGCATCCCTTCTATGGTTAAAGGGTATTTAAGACCAAGGTCGACTTTTGAATGATCAACACTTGCCCCCACACCACGCAGTTCATGAAGGCGCAGATCCATAAGGAATATTAACGCTACGACAGAAAAAACAGCAGAGTATTTTTTTAAAAAAAACATATCAAAACTCATCATTATAAAAATATTTTTATACATATAATGATAAGTACACTGCATCATAACAATTGCAAGAGAAAAATAATTGATTGAATTAACTTGGAGTCTTTTGGGGTTCAATAATGATCTTAATCATTCTCAAAATGTAAGCTTTTTGTAGGTTGATTGAGGTGTGGTTACGCCTCCTAACAACCCGTGTCATGCTAGGGCTAGAAGTTCTTGATTTGCAAAGCAAAGCATAGGACTTCTTAACCAGAGCATCCAATTCCTAAAAGATCGTAGTAATAAGGAAACCATAATGTTTTTCTTCCACACATAAAACAAACTACACTTAATAACAATAGAGATTTTGGGTATGCTCAGATAACCCATCCCTATCACCCCTTACACGGTCAAAAATTTAAGATTCTTAAGGTGCGTAAAGTTGGCGGTG
>JAGONT010000020.1 GCA_017992885.1 Alphaproteobacteria bacterium | reverse complement strand
AAGAATTGGGAAGAGATTGATCTTGCAGCCAATTGACGTATTCTTGATTCAAGTTCGCGTTAATGCTACCCGCATTTTGTTTGGTCCAAGAGGCCATTTGAGAGAAAGATTCCGATTGTTGAAGGCTAGCGCTGGCCTCATCTCTGTATTGATGGGATTTTTCATAAGAATCATTGATGCTAGAAACAGCTCGTTGTCCTTTGTCGTTAAGTTCTGCATAGCGGCCATCTCTTGCCGCTTGGGAGGCTTGATTCAAAGCTTCTTGAAAGTTGCTTTGCTGGGAATAGTCTTTCGCTGCGGAAAAGAGGTCTCTGTCATTTGCAGATCCTGAAACAACGCCACTGAGTTCGCCTCTAAACTCTGCTGAAGCACCAGTTTTGAATAGCTTAAACCCAACCCCTACACTCGTGCTGGCAGAGGCTCTCGCCATAACTTGAGCCGCCACTTCTTTTGAAACGCTGTGATCCTTTGCAAATCGATCCACAAGCCCATCAAGCGTAGTAAAGGCTTGGTTGGTTGTGGCTGTGTCTCCTGTAGAATAGCTCTCACTCCCTGAAACTTGCTTGGCTTTGTGTTCACTAAAATCCATGACTTGGCGATTATGATCAGCTTCAGCTTGGGATGCTGCCACCAATTGGGTTTCAGCTGTTTGTTTAGCCTTTGAGGCTTGTTCCGTATAACTGTTGCTTAAACTCTCAGAAAAGTTAAGGTTTGATCTAAGATTCGAGTTGGAAACCGTCACCATATGGCTCCCATCACTTCCTGTTGTGCGACTAATCACCCCATCATTTTGGGTAAAAGCTCCTGAGGAATAACTTGGAGAAAGATTTTGTTGTCCAAAGGAGGTGTTATAGGCTTGGACGTTTCCTTGATTTACATTCCCAAAGCTATAGTTGCCACTCATGAGATCTTCTGTAGCTCGAGACGCTGCTGCTGCGGCAGGTCCTCCTAGATGGGAGGCCAAATGCACGAAGCTTGCCGCTCCTCCTTTTACAAGAGCATAAGCGATAGATCCAACCGCAAGTGACATAAATCCAGCTTGCGCTGCCATATCTGCGTGGAGATTCATAAAGCCAACAGAATTAGCAATGGTGATGCCTGATCCTTCAGGTCCAGAAATCATTCCGATTCCTTTTGACCTTGCGGAAACATTCATAATAAAATTAAGAATGGCGTAAAGGGGTGGCCATAGCTGAATCCAAAATACAAGACCAATCCATCTGCTGATGAAGCTCCATCCCATAGGGAGAAGAGCTAAGGGGAGAATAAAGATAAATCCTGCATAGATCAGGGCTTCCAGCACATTTTTCATCGCAATGAGCTTTTGAGCAGCAACGCCAGCTAATGTTTCTTGATTGGCTCGTTGGTGAAGATAAGCTCGTCTTATGGCAAAGTTAGGTGCATTGCCAAGTGAGGTTGAGGTGTTTTCAATAGAATCAACCACGGAATAGATCATCATCTGTTGCATCATGACCTCTTCCGCAGATTTGGCCATTTGGGTCATGTACTGAAAAGCCCCCGGCAGATATTGTTTAAGTTGTGTTCCAGCAGCTAATGAAGCAAGGTGGGGAGCCGTTTTTTTCTCTTTTTTACCAAAGACTATGCTTTCAAAAAGTTGAAAGGCAGTTTGCATGTCTTGTTTAAGCCATTGATTCAAGAGAGGGACAGCTTTGATGCAAGGAACAATCTGGGACTTTTGTCCTTTACCAGGAGCTTTAAAAGTAAAGGATCGCGCAGGAGACAGGTTATCAATCACCAATTCCCAGATATTGGGAGAATTTTTTAAATCATGCAGAGTGTACTTCTTTCCTAGGAGAGCATCATACACCACACATTGCGTAACGAAGGACTGAAGGGTTTCCGCTAGATCTGAATTGGTAATATGAAAGGTTCTCGCATTAGCAATCAGGTTTGAGGCCATGACAGCTCCCGTCTTATGGTACTTAAAATCGTCGGGTAGAGAAAAGACGGTTTCAACTTCTTTGGTCATCCGATCCCCTATTTTACTAATGGCTCCTGCCACAGCTCCCAATCCCCAAGGTACATGGTCAACGGGAAAGCGATAGCCTGTCACCGGATCGTAAATATGAACGCGACAGGTTGGAGCAAAAAACAGGACGAGAATCAGAAAAAGAGGCATGACCCAATGGGTCAAAAATTTTGTATGATTTCCCTGCACCATATTGGCTGTAGCCCACACAAGTCCCACAATAAGCCCACAACGAACCAGAGGCTGATACAGAGTTCCTGTTTTTGAATTGATCAGGGTCGCAATGGCATTAAAGGTCGTGCTGAGGACTTCTCCAGCTCCATAGGTGATAATCGTAAAATTCATCACTTATAACCCCTCAGCGCTAAGGCTGCTGACCTTATTCATCAAGCTTTTTTCCAAGAGCTCTGTCTTATGGACAATGTTGATCACTTGCTCAATTTGCTTAAAACTCCCCATACGTCGATTAATGATCCGTTGGCGCGCAGTATGAAGAGACTTCTGAAAAAGATGGATTTGCGTATCATCCACTTGCGAGAGTCGAATATGATCAATGCTCTCGTTAATCACATCTAGAATTTCTGAAAGATAATGAAAGAGAATATCCATCGCTCCCAACTCAGCATAGTCAATGATATCGACAGGAGACCCTCCTCTTCTGTAAGAAGTTGCGACATTGATGATCTTGTAAAAAGGGAGTCGCGTTGAATTTAAAAAGGCAATTTCTGCTGGTCCTAGAGGCAAATCTTCATAGATATTATTTTGAATGGTTACGAGAATGGTTTTAACCCTTTCAATGAGAGAATCTTTGCCTGCAATTTCAATCTCACCCTCTTGAACATCCAGACATTTATTCTCTCTGGGATTGGCACATCGATAGATGGTGACTCTTCCTCCATGCAGGAAAGCCGCAAGAAGGGCCTCCTTATCCACCAAAGAAGGCCTTACCTGAATAGAGTAATTCCCATTTACTTCCCTTTTCGAGATGATTGTTCCCGAAAGAGACATAAAGAACTCAGCCAGTTTTCTATCAGCGCGAAGAAAGGCATTCTCTTGAATCGCTTTCCAAGCCAAATTAAATTCTGTGCCCAACATACTCATAAAGCGAGGATCATTTTCTGCCAAATTAATGGTTTGAGAGAGTTTTCCTCCGGCGCCGCATTCCTGCCGTGCGGCCGCATAATCAGAAAAGCCTCCATACTTTCTCTCTGTCCCAATCATCTTACAGAGATGACGCTTACTCTCATTAGACTTGGGCCAGACAGACCCTAAAGCTGTGGCTGCAAGCTCGCAGGAATTGATATTGGAATTATTGATCTTTTGCACAAGATCATTGAGTTCTGTAATAATGTTTTTGACTTGGGGAGACATGGTTTCAATGGCAAGAAGAAGAGCATAGCTGCCCATATTGGAGCCAATGGCTTTTAAAGCTTCGATCAACCTTGCTGAACTAATATGGGACATCGCCCCCATAAACATATCAATTCCCCCACACCCTGCACGAAAGTCAGGGAGCTGGATAGTGACCAACTGTGAACTATGGATTTGATTACGGGCAAAAAGGTTTCCACCTGTATAATATCCTGCTGTTTGATCTTGGTAAGCGCCAGGCCTACTGATATTGGAAGCATGCCCCAGTTTATTAAAGAACAGGGTCAAATCATGATTGACGTCAGCTTGAACGCGATTGTTTAAAGAAATCGTTAGAAAAACAAAACCAAGGGAGACAAGAAGACGGAGTCTTTTCATAGTTTTCCTCCCTTCATGATCAATACCCGAACGCGATCTTCAATCTGATCATGAGTACTCATGCCATGGCTTAAGGGAATGACTTTTCCTGTTGTGGGCTCAATAGCAAGAAGAGCTGGAACAGATTGAACCCCCAAGGCAACAGCTGATCCATTATCTCTCCGCGACTGAGGAAACTCGGGAAGTCTCTCCCCATCCAAACTAATAGCTAAAACCTCCCAGTGATATTTTTCGGCAAAAGACTTCACGATCGGAGCAAATTGCCGACAGTAAACACACTGACCGGAATAAAAGAAAAACAACCCATGGGTTTTTGCTAAGGCTCGGATTTGTGCTTCAACCTCTTTACCCTGCTGATCCAGATACACATGACGGGCTGCTTGAGAGGTGGGGTGCTGAATGGTGTAATCCAACAGAGGTGTTCTATACACAACCTCCATCCATTTCTGCGCAAAACGGGTCGAGCGATCCATCAGCTCTTTTTGAATGGTCATGTAAGCTTTAACATTTGTATAGGTTGGATTCAAAACAGCAACGGCCTTTAGACGTTCAACAGCTTTCTTAAAAGACTCTAAATGTGCAACGGGATCGTTTTGAGGTTTTGGAAGTTCAGAGGTTTTGAGTTCTGGCTTTTCTTTCTTTTTAAGAGCTTTTTCTTTACTACCATGTGGTTTTAGGTCGTTTAACCTCAAGATGTTTTCGTACCAATGCCACCCCTCTGCTTTGCGATCGTAATAGCTTGCATGGGCTTGAAAGGTCAGCGCTAAAAAGATAAAAAGGGATAATGCAGTATGTGTAATATGTGTCATACTTGACATACATATCCTGTAGATGGTATATTGTTTAATAAGAGTTTGAAAAAGGAGATGGGTCATGCTTTCCGTAAGATTATCCAAAAAAGTTGAACATCGACTTGTTGATCTTTCTGAAAAGACAAAGCGTTCCAAAAGTTATTACGTTGAACGAGCTTTGGAGCAGTTTTTAGATGAGCAAGAAGACTACTTATTAGCTCTTGCCCGGATGGAAGAAAAAGGTCCTCATATTTCTTTAGAAGAAGCCAAAAAGCAGCTTGGTTTCTTTGATGCCTAAAAAATGGGTGGTTGAATTTAAGCCCAAAGCCTTTAAAGAGCTCAAAAGCCTGGACCATAAGATTCAAGCTCAGATCTTTCATTTCTTGGATAGATTGGTTGAACATCATGAGTCTCCTCGATCGGTAGGATTGCCCCTGCAAGGAAAATCCAAAGGATTTTGGAGATATCGTGTAGGGGATTATAGACTTGTTTGTGCGATTGAAGACCATCGATTGATTGTCGTTGTGCTTGGTGTGGGTCATCGAAGAGAAATTTATATTAATCATTAAAAATCTCCCGATTTGGGTTTGTTTGCAGAATCAGGCGTTTTAAAGCCAGAGGTCATTTGGGAAACCCGATCAGATAAGTTACGGGTCACAACATTCACTGTTGTTTGGGTAACCTGCTTAGTCTTAGCAATGATTTCTGCAAAGACCTCACTTAAATCAAGTTTATCAAAATCAAGACGGGAGAGCTGATCAACGGTAAATCCTTGACAATGGGGATGGTCAGGTTTTCCCCACCCGAGTTTAAGCTGGGGCCGTCCTTGCTCATGGAGGATTCGTGAAAGCTTTGAGGGAAAACAACAATGGGCTTTCTTCTTGCGAAGGCAAATGCCTGCAACTTTTGTTGCGCAATAGGTACCAATGGATACACACAGCCTCTTTTTCTGGCGTTCTGCCAGATCTTTTTCTTCCCCATTACACCCAGAGAGCTTAAGAGAAACTCCCCATCCTTTGTTATTGCCGCAACAATTTTTAAATCCTGCAAAAGCAATGGTACAGTTACGAGACTTACCTTTAAAAATTCGAATGGAGTCCGCATCATAAGACTCGCCATTAGCACGTAGTTCATCTTGAATATCATTTAAGACAGAGAGCTTGGCGATGGCTTCTTGCATGTCATGGTTAGGTGTGAGTGCAGGGGAAGGTTCTTCTGGAGGCAAGGAAAAGCCTCCCGTAGACACTCTTTCCTTTTCTTCACGTACCTGGGTGGGACAACGGTAAGTTTGTTCCCATTCAATACAAACGCCAGCAAACTCCTTCACACACTTTGATTGAATCTGCTCGCAGGTAGATTTTCGTAAAGATTCACATGTGTTCACGGAGGGGTAAGCACATTCATAAACGTACTCATACCTCCAGCAGGGTCGTGTGATTTGCCGAGCAACCGGTGTTTTTTTAGGACCACTTGTTGCCGTTACTTCCCGTGTCTCAGAGCCTTTCGGGCAAGTTTCGATGACAAGACGACAAGCTCGCTTCTTTGTCTCAGCCTCCATGGTTCCACAATCAGATACCCAAGCTTCAGGGGTAGTCTGAACCTTTTCAGGTTCATACATCTTGGGAACCCGAAAATATTTTTTAGATTTGCATTTGGGATTATCAGGACGATGATGTCCTTTTTTACACCAATAGCGAGAATACTTGGCAGGCTCTACATGCACGGTAGGAGGAATAAGGCTTTTTGAACATTTAAATTCAATGGCGGGTTTTGATTCTCGGCAGGTGCGTATCAGATAATCTGTGCTCAGCTTTTTGCTATAAAGATCGGAGCGTAAAACGCGTTCAGGATCATGCAAAGAAGCCATTGAGTTTTTAATAAGAGGATCGCGTTCTAAATCAAGAACAAAGTAATGCCGGGTTTCAGCTGTTTGCTTTAACGCCTTTGCGTCATCATTGTTGAGAAACACCTTTTCAATCTCTCCTTCAAGAACTTGATAATGATCAAGCCCAACTTCGGGAGGGGAAGCTGTCTCAAATCCTGGAACAATCTTGGGAGAAGTTGATTTGGTTATATTTTTAGTCATTTTCTGACGTTGAGCTGCCTCCGCTTTATACGAGGCGTTCAGGACAGAGCTTATGAAAAGCATTGTCGTTGTTAGTATAAATGTGAGTTGCAGAGGCCTTTTCATGATTTTTCCCTTAGCACATGCAACATCTCAGCCGCTTCTTGGTGCGTCTCTCCGCTAGAGGTAAATTGTTCTAAAGCATACTCAAGTGAGACATTTCCTACCAAACGATCGTGAATGACTTCTTCTTCAGCTCTCTCTGTATTTTTTTGTCTCAGCACAAAAGTAGGAACATGTTCAACCTGGTAAGCTTCAAATAAAGGAGGGTCAATAACCACTTCTTCTTGCAGATCTTTGAGTTTTTGAGCCGTTTCTCGAAAGTTGCCGTTAAGGAGTCCTCTCAAAACAAGCCTGCCGCCCAGTTGGTTAACGTGAGTTCCTAAAGCTTTGAGAGATTCACGCGGCATGGAAAAGGAAACAAACACGAGCAATTTGGGATAGCGAATATTGTCTTCATCTTTGGCAAGATTTGGATGAGCGTGCGTTAAGGTTTGACGGACACTCTTCTCTCCTTGGTGAACAAGGTTTTGAACAACCGCACACTGCTTGCCTTGTGATGCTGCCTTTGTTGCTATCTCCACAATCGTTTGGGCATTTTGCTGAGAGGATGTTGAGAGTTTTTCAGCTTGGAGATTTAACTCTCTCACCCAGGAAAGATCATGATCTAGGCTGCATGCAGTTTTCTCAGCCCGTGCCAAGGTTATGAGGCTCATCCAAAAGATAAAAAAGCTAAGTTTCACAACACGCAGCACAGCCTCTTCCTCCAAATCAAATAGCCAAAATCTTCTCCTTTGTAAGGATAATTCCGCCCCGCAGACCATAAAAGGTCACTCCTGCCTAAGGGGTGACAACCATCCACTGTGGCAGGAATGGGGTAAGTCATCTGAGTCTTGTATTGGGACTTGCGAATAATCGGCATAGGATATTTCCCGCAGAGGCCAGGGAGACCTGCATATCCCCACAACAGTCCTTCCCGATGAAGCTTTGCGATAAAACGTTGGGTGAGAAGTAGACTCGCTTGCACACCTCCACTATGAGCAGAAATGGTTCCTGTAAAAGGATAAAGAGACCCTTGGCATCCACCACACCAAAACAGAGCATCATAGCTAAAGCCAAGACTTGCAGCGGCACAATCAGCAGAACAGGCAGCTTGAGCGACAGGGTTTCCAAACAAAGCGGCTTCTGGATTAATAATAAAGCTGGTTTCATCATCATTCCAGAAGGGATCAAGTTCAGTGAAATAGGCCACATCAAAGGCGGCTTTCTCAAGACAGACAAAATCTACGAGGAGTTCGAGCCAATAGATCAAAGGATAGACATACCAATGAATTTGATAAAAGCTCTGCTGCATACGGCCTTTTGAAGCATGACCTACGGTTCCGTGTCCTCTAACGCCAAGTGCGGGACCCACCCGAATGCCTCCCAGATTGACCATACAATAGGGTGTACGAGTGACATCAACTAATCTGACAGGTTCCCAAAAGGAAATCGGAATGCCAATGTAGGGAGGGTGAGGACACTTACAAATAAAACTTCGAGGAGTGGCTGTATCTTCGCCCTTGACGACAGGAATACCCGCAATGGTCATGGGGAAAATACAACGCCAACAAATGTCTGTAATAGGATTCACAAACCGGCCTACACACTTAGCCGACACTTCCAAGAGCGTCATCATAATAACCAAAATTGCGAGAACCAGGATCCGAAACGCTTTCATGGTGTTTCCTCCTGCACCACAATTTCTGAGATTTTGAGCTTGTGCGTTAGTTTCCTGCCCCGCATTTCTAAGGACGTCACCATAACAACTGAAAGAGTGAGAATCAGAACCCGAAACGCTTTCATGGTATTTCCTCCTGCAATACAATTTCTGAGATTTTGAGCTTCAGACCTTCTTGAATAACAACAGCAGGAACATGACGAATGCCAAGCTTATTTGTAAGTTTTCCGCCTTGATCAAAATAAACAGGGGGATAATCCTGATGCTTCCAGTGTTCCATGAGCTGAAAGGGTGATCCAGAGGTGAGGATTATTTTGGGATGCTGAGGGGTTTGAAGGTATGTTTTCTCAACCCAATTGACTTGGGCCTTATCTTCTCCATCCAGAAACACAAGCAATGAGGAAAGTGAATGTGTGTGAAGAGGGTTAATCCTTGTTCCCGCCTTATGAAAGATTCGTCCTTCATGGTCTTTGAGATCATAGGGCACGATAATTGAAGGATCGTACGTAAATGTTCTAGCCTGAATGGCTTTTGTAACGCCTGCAACAGGCCGAGGATGGAAAAGAATCGCCTTCGTACGTTCAACCATCTTTTCATTGAGCTCAGCTAGCTTACCTTCCTGTTTCAGCCTTTTGAGCTTGCTCTCCATCTGCTTCAATAAATCAGGCTCTTGAATCTCAAAGGTATGACCTTGAACACCAAAGTCTTTCGCTAGGGCATGGCTTTGTAATGTAGCGGTCAGTAGTAATACCGTGTTCAGTATCCAGTATTTGGTATTTAAAAAAGTAAGAAGGAAACACAAGGCTTTCATTCTTTCCCTTTCGTTCCTTGACTCTTAGACGAGAAAAACCATCTGAACATCGGACATTGCTCACTCAATACGGGAATCGCCTTTCCCCAAATCTTGCTTTGAGAGACAAGGCCAAACTCTTGATAGCGAGAATCAAAGGAGCGAGGATGATCTGCACTCACAAACACATATCCTTCAGGAATCGTTGTGTTTTCGAGGGGATGCAGAGGTTTTCCGTCTTTGGTTTCTTTTCGTAGAGGGCCAATGAGCTTGTGATCAACATAGAGGTGGTTGTTATGACTCCGAATTTGATCCCCAGGAAGACCGACGAGCCGTTTTGTATAAGAGATTTTTCCAAAATAGGCCGTGGGATGATCTTCAATGGTCACAAAATCCCCTCGTTGGGGGAGAAGACCCTTGATGGAAAAAAACACCTTGTAGGGAAGACTGGGTGTACGATTGATGTTTAACTGTGTTTGAGTCAGTAAGACAGTTAAAATCATTCCAAGGCTTGCGATTCCTACCATGGTATTCCCCCAGAATTGACGGGAAGTATTATTAATAGGTGTGTTGTTACCCCGATTATGGTGAGCCTGCGGGTTATTAACGTCAGTGCTATCAACGCAACTGTGATAGGCCCGTGTGTCATTAATGCAAATATCATTAACATCCCCACTCTCAACAGAAATGTCCTTCATCCTTTTCTCCTTTTTGAGACATGCTCAATCGCTTCAGGCAACGCCATTCCTTGTGTTGTTAATTCTTGTACAGCGGCGAATTCTTCCGCTTTGGTGGAGTAAAGAATAAGAGAGAAAGGATCGAGAAAAAGTCTGCCAATGGCATACCCATGCGACCCATAAATCATGGTCTCAGCATAAACCCCTTGCTTAGTCTTTACCGACATCAACATGGTCTCCATCGTGGGGTCCATGGAGATTCGATCAGATTCTTTGAGTTGCTTAATGGATTCTGGCTTTTGCGCTAAAAGGCACATCCAATCCGAGTTTTCAAAAGCAGCTCTTGCCGCAGGGGTTGCATAAAAGTCGTTAACCGATTGAGTGCCTACAACTAAGGCCCCTCTATATTTTCTTAAACGTCGAGCTGCCGTTTCAATAAATTCCCCAGACTGCCGACCTCGGAGCATATCCCAGGCCTCATCGAGAACAACGAGGCTTGGGGTTTTACGATCTCCCAAATAGAGTTTGTTGGTAATTTGCACGATGACCATTTGGACAATGACTTCTTGCAAATCTTTACGTTCTTTCAATTCTTCCAATTCAACAACCACCATGGATTTAGAGAGATTCACGTTGGCTGGACCATTAAAGAAACGGCCATAAATTCCTTCTTGTGTATAGGGAAAAAGCTTTTGGCCTAAGTTCTTCGCAATGGCCTCAGGATGTTTTTTTAAATAATTTGCCACATCTGTAATGGAGGCTTGTCGTTTTTTAGTCTCCCATGCTTTTCTTAAAGCTTGCTCGATGAAGGAGTTTTCTAAATCTCCTGTTCCCTCACGAGGAGCGGCCATAAGGGAAAGAATAGGTTTCAGCATAGCCAATGCATCTTCAGACTCAGCTGGATTATCGATGGGAAGGTGTGTGAAGGGGTTGATACAAATCGGGGAACGAGGCGTAAATTCTATATACTCTCCCCCTAAGAGCTTAACCGTCTTTTCAAAAGAGCGTCCCACATCCAACACAAAGACTTGTCCTCCTTGCCCTAAGGTGCTGGCGACAAGCTCTTGCATGAAGACGGATTTGCCAGATCCTGATTTACCCACTACAGAAACGTTATAGTTACCCTCTTCATTGTCAAAAGGACTCCAGCAAAAGACTTGTCCGCGCCTTCCCACAAAAAGCATGCCAGGAGAGGGTGTTCCTTTCCATTCTCCCTGCAAAGGAAGAAGGTTAGCTGATTCCGTGCTCAAGGTTGTCTTGAGTTTTTGCAAATAGTAAAGATCTTGGGTGATGCCTTCGCCCCAATTAAGAGGAAGAGTTGATAAAAAGGAAGGCAGTTGAATATAAGGATCGGCTTGAAGCTGCCATCTTTTGGAACGAAAGAGGTTGGTTAAAACTTGATCCGCATGGGATATTTTCTCTTGAGAACAAAATAAGGTAACCATAAAGCTGGTTTGGACAAATCGCTCTCCTTTGCCTTGCTGATGACGGACAAAATTAAGTTCTCGCGATTGTTTAATGAGAATAGGAATACGTTTGCCGATTTTTGAACGAGCTTGATTCTCAACCCAGGATTCCCGAGATTGTACCCGTAGCTTGGTTTTCTCTTGATCACAAATGTGAATGCCGTAATGAATCATAAAAGGACAAGGGATTTGCAAGAGATCTCGCATGGGATCACCAATTAAATCTCCCATGGCATGTAAAGACCATTGATCGGGCTCGCGTCTTACCGAATAGGTCCGAATTACGCACTCTCCCTCATTCAGAGCGATACCCTCTTTGGTAATTTGATAGCTAAAGCCCGAGAGAGGAATTTGTTGATCCAAACTATCAAAAGGATTCCATTTTAAGCTTGTTGGATCTGTTGAGAGATTAAAATTAATGATTCCATCTAACGTCATAAGAAGATTATGAGCTTCCCAAGACTTAACCGGCATGCCCAGCGTTTTAAGAGCTGTTTTAACCTGCTCTCGTAACTGCAAGATTTTCTGTTCTTCTACAGGATTATCAAGAATCCCTGGTTGGGAGTAAGCCACAATGCAGCGTAAATCCCTCAACGTTAAAGAAGGTAAAGCAGGATCGCCCTGAAAGACCATGTCTTGTAAATGAGATGTGCGCCTTTCTGCAAGTTTGCGGAAGATACCATTCCGGGACTCATCCCCCTGGGAATCTCGAATACTTTTCCAAGCTTGCAAAATAGGTCCAATTCTGGGATCAGCCCACAGGATAAACTGGATGTGAGATCCTTCGGGAAGAGTATGTTGGAAGAGTCCACTGATTTCCCGTTGCATTTCTTCTGTACACCCCACCATTGGATAGGTTTCCAGAACAAATCCTGTACTGTTTTCATTATGAAAGAGCCCTGTTGCAGGATCATAGCTGCGATAGGGTAATAGAGAACTAAGAGGATAATGACCCAAATACTGATTGATCAATTTTAAGGAAGGAGAATCAGCCTTAACACCATACTCCGTGCGTTCATTCAAAAGAACAGCAAGTTTGTGTCCAAGCTGGGAAAATCGCTTAAGCATGGTCATCACTTTTTAACATGGGCCTATTTCTTCCCTTCTACAGATTGAGGAGATGAATCTTTCTTTAAAGCTGCGTAAATAAAGGAAGGAGAATGATAAGCGCCTTCTTCATCCTCGTAGGCTGCAACCCAAACTTTCAGGTGTGTTTCGCGCCTAGGTACTGCATGAGATGCGCGTTGATGCACAAGTTGCAGAGGAGCACGAGAGTCCATGGCCTCAATAAGGCAGGAAGAAGGCGAAGTTGGCTTTTTGTCTTCTTCTTTTCCTTGGTCAGAAAGTGTTTTAGGAGACTCTGTTTCAAGAGGTTCACTCTTGAGTGACTCACTTTCGAACGGAGCATTCTCGAGAGGCAGCTGCCCTTCTTCCACCATGTGATTCACAATGTTTAAAGACTTACATCCCACCCCTCTTCCAGGGGGACAATCAAAAGATTCGGAATAAGGTGTGCAGCCATTGGCTATAGCTACAGTCATAAGCAGAGTCATAGGTTTGATATTCATGGTTCTTCTCCATCTTGGGGGTTGTCAGAAATTCTGTCAGAAGGACTCTCGAGGGGTAGCCAACTTTGACTATCGCCTTGGTCTTCCAGTTTTTGCAGCGTGTGTTTACGAGATCGATTACGGATTTTGCTAAGAGATTGACGAACGGTTGTTTCTCCAAACTTGGTTCCTTGAGTGAAGACAACATCAACTTCACGACCGGCAGCCACTTGTAGGACAGGCTGAAGCTGTTCGGCTCGATTGATGAAGAAGTCCGCATACTTTTCTAAAGCATTGGACGCTCCTTGAGAGACTCCTGCTGTTAACATTTGTTGAGGAGCTAAGAACTGAGTCTGGCCCAAAGGTGAAACGGGAAAAGTAGACCTTTGTTGTTGGGCTCCAAAGAATTGTCCCATCCCACTAAAGAATCCTCCCACCAAACTATTGCGAATCAGAGGACCGGCTTTATCAACCACAACTCCCCTCACACCTGCACGACCATCTTCTCCAACGACATACCCTGCCACTTGCGTTTCAGAAATTTCGCCAGTTAATCTTTCCGTGCAGGTGAGCTTTTCAAGACGCATGTAAACGCGTTCGGAAGATAAGTCTCCATAGCAAGAAGCTAAAATATGACAAGCCTTGAGATCTGATTTAAATTTGCGGGGCAAGTTTCCGTGATCTGTGACTCTGAGCAAGACAGGACGAGGATCAGCTTGGGAAGAGATAGACGTTGAGGCGTCCACCCCTCCCAACAAAATAGCCTTCGCAAAAGCTCCCGCAGGAAGAGTGTTTTCAAGAGTGGATTTATCAAGACCCTTGCCTGTTCCTGATTTTTCGGGATGATGAGGATCAAGAAGTCGATTGGACAGTTTCAATAGTATTTTACGCACACCTGAAGAGTGTCCTCCCTCTTGTCCTTCTGAAGGAGGAGGAGGAAAGACATGAGTCATAGGAAGAGGTTCATCTTTTTCAGGGTTTTCCTCAGTCCATGCTGGGATCTGAGACTGATCCTCTTTGATGGCTTTATCCTGGATGCTGGCCATCAGCAGCTTTTCCAAAGCTCCTAATTTCTCTTGGGTGAGTTTGTTTTCTGATTCAATCCGTTCAACCCAAACTTCTTGAGGATTAATTCGCTGCCCTGCTGTGGTAATGGTTGTTTCTTTTGGGGGCGAGTCTGAAGGCTCTAAAGCCATATCACCTCCAAAAGACCACAACAAAGTGCCAATAAGAATTAAACCAAAAAGCCCTGCACACCCGGCATAGATAAGCTGCCTTTTTTTGAGTTCAAAAGGAGGGGTACTCATAAAAACCTCCTTGAAACCACATAAAGGGTTATTTGTTCTCCTGCCTGAATCAAAGGCTTAGAAAGGGAAAGGACCATATCTCCTGGATGAGCAAAATCTGACTCCTTTAAGAAAATTGGTTCCTTCCCTTGATTAAGCAGGGTATAGGCTTTTCCTTCAAACTTCTCTCCTTGATAAGTCATGATCAAATCAGCTTTAAGCGACTTAAAAGGAGTCAATCGTGAACAAAGAGTGTGGCTGTATCGATTAAAAGGCGTCTTGATATAGCCAATTAATCCCTCATTTCTCACCAGAGCTTTGAGGAGCTGAATGGCATGTTGAAGACGATTTTCTTTCGGTTGTTCTTGTAGGGAAAGGGTTGGCTTGAAGAGAATACTTTGAGACTCAATTGATTTAGGAACGAGTTTTAAATCCTGAGTTAAACCTTCTTCCGTAATGATGGTAATGGTCATAGGCTTGGCTAAAGACGACGCTTGAAGGGTGGGAGCAAAACCTGTCTTTGCCACAATGAGAAAGATCTGTCCTCCTTCCTCATCACTTTGGACATCAAAAGTTCCCTCAGCCCCAAAGACCTGCTGGATGCGATCGCCTAAAACAGCAATACGATTTTGCTCTGTGTTTGAAATGATGACTTTTGTGCTTTGTTGATCCACAAGAGGATAGGTTTGCAGAGCCAGGCAGGAGCCGCCTAAAAAACTTAATCCTAAAGCAATGATGATAGGGTGATATTTCCTCATTATTATGACTCCTGATGGTCAGTGGTTAAAAGTTTGAAAGATTTAATAAAAAGACGGCCATGGTGATAATCAAACTGAAATCGATAGGTATCTCTTGATTGAGAAATACGCTTTTCTCCGACAAAGCGGAGGAGGTCACCTGTTAAATCAACGGTAAGCTTAGGAGAATCAACCTTAAGGGAATTCGCTTGAAAGCTTGTGGTGACGTGATCTTTCTTCAGGCGTTGCTCATCTTCTACCAGGCGTCTTTTAAGGGCCCCATAGCCCTCTGAAGCCGCATAGCGTAAAATAACCTCCCGCTTGTAAGCCGCACTTTCTGGGCTGCTCTCCAGAATCAAATACGCAAAAACAAGAGCCATCTCTTCCAAGTAAGATGCAGATACTTTATTCTTTTCCAGCCAGACTTCTTGGTTAAGATCAGGGGGAACAACAATCACACGTTCATTGCGGGAAAGAGTGAAGAGAGCTTGAATCCCGTTAATCACCAGCAAACTAGCAATCAAAGCTAACAACAAATTCCTTTGATGCAATAAATCCCCAAGACGTGTGTTAAGAAGACGGATTTTCATTATCCTATATACTCCCGGATATAAGAAGGCGGCATATGGGGAAGCTTTTGAGCATTCTTAGGAAGATTCCAATAAAGCGCATGTCGGAGTGTGCTCAAGCCAAACTTCTTTTTCGATGTACGAAGAGCCCAATATCCGCCCCCTGCAAGCACAAGTCCTAGAAAGGGATGCTCAATACCAAGGCCAAAGAATATAGGTCCTAAAATGATAGCGGCTTCATCTACGGTCCATTTGAGAAGGCGTAAGGGATCATCTAAATGATGCAAAATGAGATGTTGGTCATAATCAGTGGACATACTTACCAATCCCTAAGCGATCATGGTGAATGTCTTGGTAATCCAGTCCTTCATGAAGTAGGCAAAGATGCATCCCAAAATGCCAGAAGCAAAAATCCAGCCACTTTGCTTAACAATTCCATAAATAGCGGCAAACCCACAAACACCCAGCAACCCTAGCCGCATATATCCTCCCGTAAAAAGCTTTTCGAGGGCGGTAATTTCATCCTTAAGAAGATTCCCATCATGAGCCCATAGATCTTGTGAAAAGAAGAGGGTTCCTAAAAGGAGACTGATTACAAAAGCTTTGGGAAGGAAAGTGTTGAGAACACTTTTTAAAGTTAGGGGTTGATACATCGTTTGTTCCTGATCTAAATGGGGGTTGAAGGGGTGTCTCGACTGACCTTGGAAATAATTTCCTTGAGGGTTTCTGGAGGAGTTATTCCCTTGAAGAAGGTTTCCAAGGTCAGCCTTTAGAGACTTCGCGTCACCCTGGGAGAGCAAGAGGCACAAGCCTCCCAGGTTTTTACCGGCGAGTTTCCCATTTTCAGAGAAACAAGGATTGACGCATTGCTTTACGCCGGCAAAACGGTTTTTAAGAGTGTGCAAGAGTGTGGCTGTTTTCATTTTATGTCCTCTTGTAGATTTTCTTCTCGAGAGAGGTTTTGAGAGGTTGGAGAATAAGATTGAGACGCATGAAAGGAGGATTTCTCTTCTATTCCTCGTGTCCCCTGCCTTTGCGAGGATAAGGGTGAAGACGAAGAGAGATCCTGGAGTGTATCCTCAATGAGGAAGGACTTTTTTTGATTAAAATAATTCTCTTGAGCGTTTGCTCCCTCTGCTTGAGAAGCCTTAGGTAAGCACTCAACCCGACCTTGTCCGTCTTCAATGACGACGTGAGTGGTAAAGCGCCTCTGTTGAAACTTATCTGCCCAGCAATGATAGGAAAGCCTTCCTTCCACATCGACTATATCCCCTTTTTTTAAGATATTCTTGACCCAATCGATCGTTGACTCTCGAAAAATGGTAATGCGATGCCAGTCGGTATGGATTTGCCATTCGCCATCTTCATCCTTCCAAGAGAAGCGGGTGGCTAAGAAGAAAGTGGCAATTTGTCTTCCTTTTTTGGTCACCTTGACCTCAGGGTCACGGCCAATGTGTCCTCTTAAAATCACTTTATTGAGCATAGTTTTCCCCTGAATGAGTTGAGTGGTTTAGAATGATCGAATCGTTCTTGAGGGCAGGTAAGGGAGAAGGAGATATAATCTCTCTCATCTGCGTCCTGATGTTCCGAGTTTCGGGAAAAGATCTTTGGACAATGGGGAGGAGTTGTAAGCGCAAATCATTAATGCGACTTAAGACTTTTGGATCTTCGCTCTCAATCCACACCAGCCTCCCATCAAATTCAGCAAATCTGGCATTAGCGATTTCCTTGAGAACAAACAAGGACACAGGGGGTTTTTGTTGATGTTGGCAGCTCAGTTGAGTGCACCAGTCTTGCCAAGTGGAATCCTGAATGGAGGCTAGGGTATCCGTTCTTTCTTGATCTCGATTGACTTTGGTGCTTTCTGTTTTTTTGAGTTCAAGGCTCTCAGGGTTATCGAAATTTCCTTCTAAGACCTTGCAAAGATTGGATTCGTTTAAAACCCAATCAAGGGTGACGTGCCATCGCCTTCCTCCTTCGCCCATCAAAAATGGAGACCCTTTCACACGCTTACAGAAACGCTCCCAGTGCTGCATATCGCTTTGGAAATGAAGAGAGAGAGCGGACTGAAGCTGACGTTTGCGTTCTCTTGTAAGGGTGACATCCTGACCCACGTACTCTTTCCAGAGCTCAAGCATTTTTTCTAAAACGCACTCTGTATTTTCTGGGTTAGAAATTTTTTCTTGAATGAAAAATTTTTCCCCTTCACGCGCGCGCGTTCTCTGCGCGTGCTCTCTATTTTTATTCTCTGTTTTATTCTCTGTATAGGTATATGAATGTAAATTTCTTGCATTCGATTGTAAGGAGCTTGCACTCGATTGTAAGATTCTTGCATCCGAATGCAAATTCTCTGCATTCGATTGTAAATCCCCAAATTTTTCATCCGAATGTAAATTTCTTACACTCGTCGATTCCTCACTTGAGAGAGAAGAAATGAAAGTAGACTCGCTCAAACTTGCATTCGAATGTAAATTTTTTGCACTCGAGGCTTCCTCATCGGAAAGGAGCTTGTTGGGAGCCGCTTGCGAATTTATTTCTTCTCGTGATGAGGAATCAAAAACGCTTAGATAAGCCTCAGGAAGAGTATCACCCCGCTCCACAAGGTCTTCCTGAAGCTTTCTGAGATTGACCCGATATTGAGTTGTCTTATTCCATTTGTTGACAGGAGGAGTTCTTTCATCAATCCACCCCTGATCAACAAGTAGTTTTAGATACTTTCGCATGGTAGGATGGGAAATGCCGAGCATGGTTTCTTCAATAAGATCATGGCCTGTTTTGTAGATCCACCCATGGCGGGGGGACACATTACATTCAGGATGAAAGTTTCTCTCTTCCTCTAAAAGAAGATCAAAATCTTTAATCCGTTGAGTCCAATACAAGAGTTGATTGAGAACCACAGCACTGAAATGATCTCCTGTTAAATTGACAAGCTCTCGTCGAATCACAACGACTTGAGAAGAGCCAGAGAGAGAACCCTTTTCCCAAGACGTATTCCTAGAATGAGCAAAATTTGTCATCAGCTTCTTCTCCCCAATTGTCTTAAACACTCAAGGGATGGCCAAGCTTGTTTATAAGGAGCTTGTTTTTTAGATTTTAGGGCGAGGATTCCATGAAAGAGGCCATCCAGCGAGTCTTTCGGCTGTACTTCAAAGAGAAAAGGCCAATAACCATAGGTTATTGTTTTAAAATAGTCTGTGGGGTGTAAGGATAGAACTAGAAAATTAGCATTTTCCTTTTTTCCAAAAGCCACGAATTTTTTGAAAAGGCTCTGATAGAAGTCTTGGTAAAGATCTAGCTTATCAAAGGAGGATAGTGTTTCATCTTCCTCTATACAAAGACAAAGATTGGCAGTCCAAACCTTGCGTTTATTGGAATGAAAAGATGAGATGATTTTTGCAATATTATCATCAAAAGCGTATGCCTTCTTCTTACAAAGAAAGGCGCCTCCATAGACACCACATTTTTCATCTTCAGCAATTATATAGGTGGTTTTTTCTTGCTCTTCTAAAGAAAGCTTAAGGTTTTGGTAGGCTTTGAAAAGATTCAATAAAGTATCAATCTTTGATTGATAAAACACATGAGAGGGTGGTTCGATAATTCTAAGCATAAAAGCTCCTTTGTTGATATCCAGGTTATAGAGAACCCAACAAAGAGCTTTGATTTGAGAGGTAGACGTTTAGATGTTTATTCGCTACAATCTCAGGTGTATAGGCCTTGATGGGTTCTGTACATCGGGCACCTGTGATCGTCGGCAAAAATGAGCACGGGTGCTTTTTAATTTATGGTTATGTTCGTTACATCATTTTAATCCTCTTTTTTATTTGTTTTTATGGACTTTATAGGAAAAGGACCGTGATCAGCCGTGTTGCTTCGAACTTGTTGCTCTTCAAAAAGCTCAATGTCCCGAATACGATATTTAACCTGGCGGCCAATTTTCTGAAATTTTGGTCCTCTTCCCGTCCATCTCCATTGACTTAAAGTAGCTTCAGTAATCTCCCAAAGTGCGGCTAGCTCTGCTGGGGTAAGTTTGTTGTCCTTCATAAACCTTATTCCTTCTTGTCTTTGGCTCTTGAAGCTCTTCAAAAATTAATTCTAATATCTACCTTCTCAAGCCATGATGTCAATATTTTATTTTTAGTTTTTCAATAACAAACAAATACTTATGGAGAATTTACAAGAATAAGATAGAATTTTATAGATCGAAATAAAGTCGAGAGAGAATGAGAGAGAATGAGAGAGATTTTCATAGATTTCAAAAAAAAGGAGCTGATTTTAGTTTTTGTGAAAAAATTTTTCTTCATATGTCTTCTCCAAGTACCCTGTATATGTTACTCATTTCAACATTTCAAGCATTTTTGCTTGAAAAATGCCTATTTTTCTAATAACATGAGTAAAGTTACTCATCAAGTGCTTTTTTATTTCTTTTTGATGTGCAAATAGGTATCTTTTGGAAAGACAATATATGACTGAGGTTTTGTATATGCCCACGCTACTCCAAACACGCCTTAAACAGCTTATGCAAGAAAAAAGCTTAAGAACGAGCGACTTGGAAAAACTTGCAGGGCTAAAGCTAAGTGCTGTGCGAAATATTCTTCTGGGGAAAACAAAACATCCAAAAGCTGAAACTCTTCAAGCGATTGCAGAGGTATTTAACTGTACCGTGGCAGATCTCTTAGGCAAAGAAGCTGCCCCTCAAGAAGAAAGCACACCATCCCCCCGGTTAGAATTCCCCGAACTTTTTCTTCAATCTGTAAAAATAATGCTTTCTTTACTTGAGAGAGAAGATAGTCCTCTTACACTTGACCAAGCATGGATTATTATAAAAGAAACCTACCTCTATTCTTCTCAGAAAGATCCTCGAGAAATTGACGAGCAATTCGCAAAATGGATCTTTACTAAGCAAAGACAAGGTTAGTCTTATAGCCATTGTCGGACTTGTTAAAGAGGCTCATCCCCTTCTCTTAGAATTGAAAGATACTTATCGTAGGTATAGGTCATTCCTCTTCGTAGCCCTGTAATTTCCTTTATGACCCCAAGGGCTTCAAGGTAGTCTAAAGAAAGCTTTATGGTATGGGGGGAAAGCTTTAGGCTTGAGGATAATTCTGGTATACCAATGATGGGCTTTCTTTGAAGATAGGTGAATACGCGTTCAACGGACTTTGAAGCCTTGCCTAATGTACGAATCTTTTCTAGGTCTGTTTTCATCAGGTGCGTTAATCTCATTGCCGTTTCAAAGGCATCCTGAGAGGTTTCAATAACCCCTTGTAAAAAAAACTTTATCCATTTATCCCAGTCGTTTTCTTCTCTAACTTTCTGTAGCAGCTTATAATATTCTGCTCGGTGTTTTTTAAAAAAATAGCTCAGATAAAAAATAGGCTGCTTAATTAAATTTTTTTCGCACAGCAATAAAGTGACAAGGAGACGACCTAATCTTCCATTTCCATCAAGAAAGGGATGAATACTTTCAAACTGTAAATGGATCATAGCAATCTTAATCAGAAGAGGTAAATTAATACCTTTAGAATGGATAAATACCTCTAGATCACCCATTAATTCGATGACTTTTTGAGGAGGAGGAGGAACAAAGATGGCGTTTCCTGGTCGTGTTCCACCAATCCAGTTTTGAGAATATCTAAATTCGCCTGGGTTTTTGTCTTGCCCCCGAACACCGCGCATTAAGATAGTATGGATTTCTCGAATTAACCGGAGAGAAACTGGAAAATTTTCTTTTTGAATTTTGTTTATGCCATAATTAATTGCTGCTACGTAGTTTGTAACCTCTTCCACATCACTGAGAGGAACGGATGGTTTTTTATTATTTTCCACAAGGAAAAGGTCTGCAAGTGAAGATTGAGTTCCTTCAATTTGCGATGATAAAAGAGCTTCTTTCCTTACATAAAGATAAATAAACAGATTGGCATCAGGCAAGAAAAAATTCATGGCATCTAGCTTGCCTAATCCCTGATTAGCTTGGTCTAGTAAGGCATAGAAAGGCTCGAGCTTTATCTTTGGTGGCAAAGCGCCAGGAATATATACTTTATAAGCTTCTCCACCACTTGTAATTTCTTGGAAAATTCCAAAATGCACGAAAAGACCTCTATCTTCATTAGGTTTGCCCTAAATGCATATTAGTCTATCAAACTGCATTAATAAACAGAATAATGCAGCATAAGGAGAAAATCTGCATTTAATAATTTTAACCTAAAAGAACACTTTGAATTTATAGCAGTTGTTTCCTTTGATTTCTTAACATTTTTGGCTACTCCTAGAAAAAAAATTAAGATCCATATCTTAAACACACTTAAAGATATCAAGGAAGAGAAAGTCCTTGGTAATCAAGAAAACGCTTAATTTTAAAAGTACGAGGGTGAGTAAGTCCGAAGTGCTTAATATGCAAAGAAAGATACTTACTCACCATCTCATCATCTCTTTGCTTTGCTCCTAAAATAGCTAATTGAGTGTATAAAAGCCCCAAATCATCTAAGTTCTTTTCTTGCAGAATGTGTTCATAAAAGTTCTCTGCTTTTCTATATTCTTCATATGATTTTTTTAAATTTCCCTTAGCTTCGAATATTTCTCCTAATATTCGATATCCCATTCCCTTTAAGGTATCGTTTGCAAAACCAGTAGATTTTTCATATGCACTCAATGATGTCTGTACAAGATGCATGGCTTCTTCTAATTTTCCGAATGATGCAAGACACGCTCCTTTAATGAGCTGGGTATTTACGAGTACCATACACTCAGGTGATACGAAAACTTCGAGAAGATGAGGATAATATTCTTCAATAATTTGATAGGCTTGTTCTACTTTTCCTTGATAAAGAAAACAGTGTGCTTTTGTTACCATAAAAAAAGGAACATAATTTTCTATATCTTTTTGCCCCCATATAACCTCAAAACAATACTCAAGATCCTTCAAAGATTGTTCATACTGACCATATTTTAAGCGTATAAGGGCTGATACTCCTAAAAAGGCAATCTTTTGAGAATTATTCTCTGTAGTTTTTAAAATTTCTTTGAGGCTGTCACATAAAGATATTGCTTCTTTTAGTCTTCCAAAATTACTAAGGGATTCAACATAGTTTATATTTAAATGTAAGAGATAGCTTTTTTTTGTTTCATTATCCAGAATTCTCTCTAAACACTCTAAGCCCTTCTTGTAGCTTTGCTGAACCTGAGAAAAACCTTCGAACATTTGATCATTAAGCACTGTGCAATAAAACCATAATTGTGCTAAAGAACCAATATTATTATGGGATAAGCTATTGAAAAGTCTAATGAGTTTTGCTGACCGGCTAAAATCGTGCTGAATAAAATGAATGTTATACAGAAGCGCAATGTTAAGCTCATCAATATGGCTGCCTTTATAGCCAAGGTCATTTGCAGTTCTAGAGAGCTTTTCCATATGGTTATAATAATGCTCTTTTCCCTTAAATTGTTCTTGTAAAGTACCAGGAAAATTTAAGAGGTCTTGCAGTAAGCATTCTGAGGCTTCCTTTAGAATTATCTTTCTCGTGTCTTTAGGAATAACATCTGCGATAATTAATTGAATAAGTTCATGTTGGTTAAATAAATCAGTAGAGTATGTTTCACCCGTTTTATTTTCCTTCTCCATGAGGAAAAAATTTAATAGCAAAGAGAGCGCTTCATGAAACTCTCTCTTAGAGTTTCCATGCTTATCGCATGCCCAGCTCTCTAAAATATCAAGGGGAATATGCTGATGACTAAAAAGAGAGCAAAAACAGAGCATTTCATAGGCAAGAGG
Source organism: Alphaproteobacteria bacterium (assembly GCA_017992885.1). Classification (GTDB taxonomy): domain Bacteria; phylum Pseudomonadota; class Alphaproteobacteria; order UBA9655; family UBA9655; genus UBA9655. The sequence goes on along the minus strand of JAGONT010000020.1, from coordinate 14,055 downwards.
AGAACGGTTTTTGATGGAATCTATGTTCATCTTTATAGCGTTAGCTACGGTCTTATTATAGTTATCATTAAAAGACATATTATTTTTAGATTGTCCTATCGTTTTTTCTTCAGAACTCGATAAATCAAAATAATTTTCTTTAAATAGTTGAAGATAGACATTAACATCGATGGAAGGGTTCATCTTAATGTAACTGGCTGCTTGTGCAAGAGCTAGAGGAAAGTCTCCAAGGGCTTCTGCCAGCGCATTCAGTTCTTCTGGCTTTTCTTTCGTAAGAATTTTTGAGAGGAAGGCGAGAGATTCTTTCCGTTGAAATTTATGAATAACAAGTGATGGGTAAGTGCTGTTCATTTTCTTAGAGGTTATTATAACGTGTTTTGTGAAAATGCCATCATCATTTAGAGGAGCGTATTGAGTTATAGAAGCCATATTCTCAAAATCATCGAAGATAAGGAGCCAATTAAGTTTAAGAGAACTTAATTTATCTCTGAGCTTCTTTGCGAGACTTAATGAATTTACAGGACGATAGTATGGTTGTCCTTCGTGCTGTAAGATTTTTTTAAGCAGCTCCTCTGCTTGCACATCTCTATTTTTTTCTGAATCAAACCACCAAATAAGATCATATCGATCAAGAAAATCATAGGCATATTTTTTTGCAATTTGAGTTTTGCCAATAGCTGACATTCCTTCAATGACAAGAATATTGCTTTTATTTTTCAAAAGAGTTGAGCAAATTTCTGTGATTTCTTTTTCTCTACCCGTAAAAAAGTGATTTTGCTCAAGAAGGTTGAAAAATCTAGGGATAACTTGGGCCTCTTTTTCTTTTTTAATCTCTTCTTCTTTGTTTGTTGGCAGAAAAATGTTAGTTTTTCCTATTTTTTCTGCTTTTATTTTATAACAATGGGATTGAGTTATCATTAGAAATACTATGTTTATTATAAATATAAATATCTTCATGTTTTTGGAAATAATTTAATGATGTTATCAGCATAAGAAAATTCCTCTTCCTGAGAGATTTTGTTCTCATGGATGTAAATAATAATTCTATTTCCTACAGGAGAAGCTCTCTCAAGAGAAACATGGCAGCTTAAACTATGAGCAAGAGTACGTATTCTCTCCCAGTTTAAATCAAAATATTTTTCGCTCTTACTTTTGTTAATAGGTTTGAAATTTTTTATTTCTTCTTCTGTAAAAAAGTATCCATTGTCCTCAATATTTATAATGAAAAGGCATTCTTCCTCTTTTGTAGGCTCTCTCATGTTAATCAAAATAGTCCCTCGCTCGGGCGTTCTCTCGAGAGCTTTGTAAATTAAATTTAACATAAGCTGATAAAAAGCATTCTTATCCGTTTTAAAATTTAATTTTATTATATTACATTCTATTTTTAGATTGATTTGTTCTTCTTCTATTTTGTAGGAGTAAAACTTTATACACTTATTGATAATGTCTATAACATCCATCTCATCCTTACTTTTAGCTTTGATAATGCTACCTTCCAGAAATGAAGAGATCTCATGAATTTTTTTAAAAAGCTTCAACTGTTCGTTTTCATCAAAAACCTTTGAAGAAGGTTTTTCATTGGTCTCTATGAGAATTTTACTGATTTCCGTAATGCTTCCAACAGTATTTTGAAAATGATGGATCATAAAATTGGCTGTTTTCTGTTGTATTGTAAAACTTTCATTTAAAGAAAAAAGTTTCTTTTCTGCTTCGAAAAGTTCGTTTGCTCTTTTAGTCTCCAGTCTTTTTTTAAAAATGAAAATCGTAAGGGCAAATAGAAAAAAAATGAGATAGCTCAGTAAATTTTGAGAAAAATAAGAAAACCATTCGATTTTTCTATGGAACTTCAGAAACATAAGGGGATTTTGATAAAGCTCACTTAAAGAAACCATCTGAGGCAGGCTCAATTCCGCCGAGAATTTTAGCGTGGTCGTTTTTAGAAAAGGTATTTGGCTTTCTATGTCTCTCAAAAAAAAAGGTAAGAGCAAATATCCTTTTATATCTTCTGCTATTCCAATCCCCATTCCCAGATAGGTTTGACTCTGCGTTTTATACACTTGGATGATATTTGGCATCTTTTCTAAAGAACGAATCAAAGGAAAAAAAGTATTTGGGTTAAAATTTTGCAGAGGTCCATAACGACCAATTGCTTTAAAATCAGCTGTAATCCATCGAATGCCTGTTGTTGCTCCTCTGGGAAATTGCTCTGTATATGTGTTAAGAGCATAAACGTCTGTTAAGAGTTCTTTTAAGCCTTTTGAATCATTATGAAGTTTTTCTAATAAGATTTTCTGTCCAACATCTTCAAAAAACTTTGTGTAAAGCTCTATAGAAGAGCGAAGCGATTTTTCTAAATTCTGCTGAGCTTTCATTGTTTCTCTTTGATCATAAACATAATCATTGATGAACAATCCTAATATAGGCAAAAGAAAAAAACAGAGAAAAAGAAACGTGTTTTTAATTAAAGAAAAGTATTTATTTTTAATAAAAATTCTATGCAGAGAAGAATATAACGCCTTAAACTCAGAAAATATTTTTAATGAGTTACGATAAATACTTTGGAGCCATTGGTCATAAAAAATTTTTAAGTTTCCCATAAACAAAGCCTTTCTTTCTTCATTTCATAAAGAAAGCTCCGCCTGAAAAAGAAGATAATTCTTTAGAAGGAGGTATATTGTTGGGAGATGATAGGTTTTACAAATCTTTTTGTCCAGCCCTTGCTATTGACAAGCCTTGATAGATGCCAGTTTTTTTGTAGGAGAATTTTTCTTGCGCTAATAAATAATCTGGAAACTTTGAGTCTGAATTTTAAAAAATCTTGCTTAAAGATGACAATATGATGATAATGTAAAATGAACTTATCCGAAAGAATCTTAAAAACCCTTTATTTAATTGGTGTGCCCGAGAGGATTCGAACCTCCGACCCCAAGATTAGGAATCTTGTGCTCTATCCTGCTGAGCTACGGGCACCCCCCCCTTTTTTATATAGAGTGCATTGAAAAGAGGCAAGCTTAGGAGATAACTTTCTCTATCTTCTCTTCAGCAAGCAACCATTCTTCTTCTGCAACTGCTAGATCTCTTTCCAAAGCATGCTGTTTTTTCAGAAGATCAGAAACGGCTTCTGAATGATGAGCGTAAAGCTCAGGATTATCTAATTCTTCTGCGATCTTTTGCAGGGAAGACACAAGGGAATCCATTTTAAGTTTCGCAGTTTGAGCTACTTTTTTGAGCGTTAAATCTGACTCTTTTACCTGTTTTTGTTTTTGAGGTTTAGATGACGCAACTTCTCCTTTTAAAATCATGCGACGATAATCTTCAAGATCTCCTTCAAAAGGTTCTACCTTGTGATTGGCTACAAGCCATAGACGATCCATGGTAGAAGACATCAAGTCCCAGTCATGGGTGATAAGAATCACAGCTCCTCGAAAATCATTTAAGGCGAGCATCAGTGCTTGGCGTGAGTCCATATCCAAGTGGTTGGTGGGCTCATCCAAGATAAGTATATTCGGTTTCTCTAAGCAAATGAGAGTGAGATTAAGGCGAGCCTTTTCTCCACCGGAAAGATTTTTTACCTTTACGTCAGCTTTAGGTCCGCTCAGACCAAAGCGGGCTAAATGAGCTCGCGCGCCAACGGGGGAAAGAGAAGGGGCTTTCCGAATAACATGTTCAAATGCTGTGCTCTCTATATCAAATTCTTCAACTTGGTGTTGAGCAAAATAACCGACATTGAGCTTTCCTGACTGCCTAATTTCTCCCACTTGAGGAGCAAGGCGTCCTGCAATAAGTTTTGCAAAGGTGGATTTTCCATTCCCATTAGCGCCTAAGAGAGCAATACGATCATCTTCATCAATACGTTGCGATAGCCCTTTAAGAATGGAAACGTTAGGCGTATACCCTACATTCACATGATCCAAAACAACCAGAGGAGGAGCGAGCTTTGCTGGTTCTGGAAAGTCAAAGCGTACCGCAGGATCATGAACAATGTCGGGAAGCTGCTCCATTTTTTCAAGAGCTTTAAGGCGACTTTGGGCCTGTTTAGCTTTTGTAGCCTGAGCACGAAATCGATTGACGAAAGCCATCATGTGCTTTCGTTTGGCCTCTTGTTTCACATGCTGGGCTTTGAGGGTTTCCTGCTGAGCTCGCCATGTTTTTTCAAAAGTGTCGTAATTTCCACCATAAGATTGAATCTTTTCGTTGTGTAAAAAAAGGATACGATCACACACACTATTAAGAAGATGGCGATCGTGACTGATAATCAACACACTTTTTGGATAATTTTTGAGGTAATCTTCAAGCCAAATAGAGGCCTCTAAATCTAAATGGTTTGTTGGTTCATCCAATAAAAGCCAGTCAGGTTTTGAAAAAAGCAGAGAGGCAAGTGCTACTCGCATGCGCCAACCTCCCGAAAAAGCTGATAGCGGTTCTTTTTGCATGTCTTGAGAAAATCCAAGACCCGCTAAAATTTCAGAAGCCCGGCTTTCAGCTGTAAAAGCATCAATGGCAATGAGGCGATCATAGATATTAGCCAGGTTTTCAGGTTCATTTCCCTCTTCAAGCTGAGCCATAAGGGAGAGACGCTCTGAATCAGCGGCCATCACAGCGTCTAAAGGAGTTGTTGGACCGGAAGGAGCTTCTTGAGCAACATGGCCAATTTGTATACGTGTAGGGATTTCAAGGCGTCCTACATCCGGATGAATGATTTTGAGAAGTATCTTAAAAAAGGTGGATTTCCCCGTTCCATTTCGCCCCACAAGACCATACCGATGGCCTTCATTAAGCGTTAATGTAAGGTTTTCAATAAGCGTGCGACCTGCAATTCGGAGGGTTAGGTTTTCGAGCTTAATCATGATTAATGACCTTTATATAAATGACAAGAAACAAACTCTCAGAAGGAAAAATCCTTTGAGAGGAGATATGCATTTCGTTAGTCTGTCATTAAGGTCATGTTACTCATGGGGGAAAGTCCTTTTGAGAATAATATAATCATCAGCTAAAGCATGACTTTGTACACCATTTTCTTTTTAAAGTCAAGAAATTTTAATTAGGTATAGATAAACAATATTCATGAAGACCCCATTCAAAAATAACTTTTCTTCTGAACTCCCTTAAGGAACGGCGTATTGTTTTTATTTCATAGAGCGCAAAACCCTGAGTATAAGCTCATGGATGGAGTATTCCAAAAATTATGAGGAGCATATGCATCAACTGATAATTTTGAGAGAACGAAGTTCGAAACAAAAGATACCGCGAGCGTAAGCTTGTGGTGAGTCACATAAAAATTAAGTTAATTTTTCGTTAAATTGCTTGGGGTTCTGCTCATCGCTTGCGACTTAACATAACCTTAATTTTTGGGCTAACCTGAGGTTTTTCACAGTAAGAGGCATCTCTTCTTTGGGTGCCGCAGGGATGGGAGGAGTGAGGAAAAAAAAGTAGAGGAAACCATAGCTTGCTTTGATATCAAGCTAATTACGCAGGTACGTCCTGCGTAATTAAATTTTTTAAATTGATTTCTTTGAGAGATAAATGAGATCTATATCTTCTTTTTAGAGGACTTCTTTTTATAAGGTAGATCAACATTCACTCCCCAAGCTGGTATTTTAGGAAAGAGCGCGATAATCGGAAGGGCTATCAGTTTACTATTTCTATGAAGGCGAACCTCATCTTTGTTTACACTAGAAAACAGCAATAGATATTTTTCTTTTTGTCCTTCTTCGTTTTTTAATGTAACATATTTATATCCGTTTAATTCGGGATTAGTCCCGTATCTTTTTATTTCATATTTGCCAGGAGGAGAGAAAAGTATCTTATAAAGACGAGACTGTTTCAAGTAAACTATCCCCTCTCTCTCCCCTTCTTCAGAGAGACCGATAGTAGCTTTTCTTTGTAAAACTCTTTTTTGACCTTCATCTGTATCTGCGCTCCAAGCAATTGTTGAATAACAGACTATTATTGCATATGTAAATAACGTATAGATTAAATTTTTCATTTTAAACACTCCACATTAAAATAATAAAAAATATTCTTTTAAGATCTCTTTTTTTCGTTTGGTCTCATTTATCAGTATTCAAGCATCTTGCACGATGACCTTATGGAAAAATTCTGGAAATAAAGAAAGTTTCAGTTTTACTCCACTGGAAAGTTAAAATAGGTATCGGGATAAGGTTCATCCACCAAGCTAAAGTGCCACCATTCGAGAGCATAATTTTGAAAGCCATGTTTTTCCATTAAGGTCTTCAGTAATAACCGATTAACCCTAACTTCAGGAAGAAAGTTTGGATTCATTGTATGAGAGGCCTCGCCTAAATAATCAAAACTTGTTCCCATGTCAATTGAGTTGTCAGGAAATCTTTGATCTTTAGGGAATCGCCCATCGACAAGAGGATCGCTGGACTTCCAGATAGGTTGAGGAGGAATAGGAAGAGGGACAATTGTCAAATCCACAGCACACCCCCGTGTATGGGAAGAACGTGTTGCAATATATCCTTCTTTAAAAAGATTTTTCTTATCGACGGTTGGGTAGAACGCGGCTTTCATGAGTTGATCATCCGGATCTGCAGCCCATCTTACAAAGGCGTCACTTGCATCTTGGGGACGGTAAGCATCATAGACCTTAAGGGTCAACTGAAAGGATTTCAATTCTGCTTGAACGGCTTTTAAAGCAAACGCCACAGGATAGGAAGCGATAATGAGGGGTGCATTATAAGAAGGAATGGGACGACCTACAAAATTATGAAATCCTGCATACCGGACTTCTTGCAAAATAGTGGAGTCAATGTCCTGCAGATAGACAAATCCATCGGGAAGAATCTCTAGAGACGGGGCAGTTTGTAGTGCCATCTGTGTTCTCCATTTTTATCGAACGTATATGATGTGAAAAGAGTACGAGAGAGAACAAGGAAGAGCAATAAATTTTTGGGAGGCGTCAATCAAAAATTTAAATGGCTAAAGAGCTGTCAAATTCCTTTGAGCCAACAGGAACGCCTTTGTCATTCACACAGAAATAAGGAAGATGAGTAGATTCTAACCATTTTACGCCTTCAAGAGGGCCTTTCAGGAAGGCAATGGTTGTAAGGCTTCCTGCAACCAAACAATGATCAGTTACAGCAGTGACACTACTTATCCCTTCAACAGGAAAGCCCGTGCGAGGATTTAGAATATGGGTATATCGTTTTCCGTTGATTTCGATGGATTTTTCATAATCTCCACTTGTAGCAAGGGCTCCTTCAGTGAGTTGTATGTGAGCAATCTCTTTTTCTGGGTGTTTAGGGTGGCGCACCCCAATTGACCAAGGTCTTCCATCTACATGAGCTCCGATAATTTTTATATCCCCACTCATATCAATGAGGCCATGCTTAATATTCATGGAATAACATATCCTTGCCGCAGCATCTGCCGCATATTCTTTAACAACGCCACCAAAATCGATCATCATTCCTTTTTCAGGGAGAATAAGCCGTGGATTGTGCCAAGAGATCTTCTCCCATCCTACAATTTTTAAAATATTTTTAATGGCTTCCTCAGAAGGGAGTTTTTGATTTTTTACGTCAAAGTTCCAAATTCGATGTAAAGCACCCGCTGTGATATCAAAAAGTCCATCACTTGCATAAACACACTGTTGAGCATAATCCAGAAGGATAGCCGTTTCTGGATCCACAAGAATCCCTTTTTTATCCCCTGCACTTCGATTGATAGCAGCCGTAAAACTCTTTGGTGAATAATTCGTATAATAACGATCTAGCCGATCGGCTTCTGCAAAAATCGCGTTAAAAACATTTTCTGCGGCTACATCATCACGTGCATATATGTAAAGGTTACATATACACCCCATTGAGCGGAATTGTCTCTTATAGAGTTTCATGTTTTTTGTTTAGCATCTAAAATTGCATGCTTAACAATAGAAAAAGTTATAATTTGAGGCAACACTTTTCCATAAGGAAGGCTCGGCCCATAAACGACATAAAAAGGAATTCCATTTCGATTAAAGCTTTTTATATATTCATAGACATCGGGATCTTCAGATGTCCAATCTATCTTTATCAAGACAGCATTATTCTTTTTTATAAAATCCCTTACTTCTTTATTATCAAGAACTAAAAGCTCATTCGTCTTACAGGTTAAACACCAATCAGCTGTAACATCCACCAATACAACTTTATTTTGTTGTAAATCCATTTTAATTTCTTTTATTTTTTCTGCCATTGTTTCATCAGGGGAAATATTATGATCTTCTGGCTTAAAATTTATAAAAATTGAAGTAAAAGAGGTAACAATTAAAATAAGAATAAGGGAAATGCATTTTCTCTTATATTGAGGGTTCTTTTTAAGTAGCCACAACACCACAAGCATGCATAGCATCATCGATAGGACCAGCATTGCATTCACTCCTAAAACTTGACTTTTAAGAACAAAAAAGAGCCATATCATGGTTATGAAAAAACCCCAGCCCATCACATGTTTCAAATAAATCATCCACTTGCCAGGTTTAGGAAGTAAGGACGTTATTTGTGGAAAAATCATAATCAGAATAAAGGGTAAGGAGAGGCCCATTCCCAGACCCATAAACATAAGCAAAATTTCGAAGGAACTTCGTGAAAGAGCAAACGTAACGGCTGTGCCTAAAAAGGGGGCCGAACAAGGAGTTGCGAGAAGAGTGGCAAAGGCACCTGTGAGAAAGTGACCCATATATCCTTCTTTTAGACTATAATTATACCCAATATCAGTCATGTGAGTTGGTAAAATAATTTCATAAAATCCCCAGAAATTTGCTGTAAATAGGGTGAGGACGATCATCATAAAGATCAAAAATAAAGGCTCTTGAAATTGCATTCCCCATCCAAATGATTTTCCAAAGAAACCGAAGGATATAGGAATCAAAGCCAAAAGAAAGAATGACGATATAATGCCTAGTGCTGAGGCAAAAAAAGATTTTCTTATGGCTTGCGTAGACTCTTTCCGAGATCGAGACAACGAAAAAACCTTCATCAAGATGACGGGCAGAACACACGGCATAAAATTTAAAATAAACCCCCCTAGGATTGCAAAAGAAAACACCGTCATTGTTTCCTCAATACTTGCTGGCCTGGCTTCAATGGGAAGGGTTGTTTCAATTGAACTCTCCCCACTTTTCAAAGTAAAAGTTAGAGGTTGACCAATAAGATTAGGAGAACGCACCATGTCGTTTGTGGTGCTCTTATAAACGGGGACCTCAAGTATTGAAATGTGCCCATTTTTATTATTATTTTCTATATTGTTTATTTCCCCAAAAAAATTATTATTTTTTCCTTCAATAAATAGTAAAGGTGAAATAAGTGGGTTTTCATGGAAAACTGTTATTCTTAAATAAGAAGGAGGACTATCTTTAGGAATAAAATAGGCTGATTGAATGTTTAAAAAGGGGACATTTTTATGAGGAACACGATGAAGGGAAGCTTCAATTGCACTCGCGTCAGGAGAAGAAGTACTCGGTCCAAGGGGCACATATAAAGTTACGGCTTTATTTTGAGGAATACAATTTGCTTGATCGCAGGCTAAATAATTCAAATGCCCTTGGAGGAGCAAGGGAGCATGACTATTTTTTAAAGTTACTTTTAGAGGAAACAAAACATGGTCTTCATAACCATTAACGATCCTATTAAAAGATTGAAATTTAGAAGGAGTTGGCCAAAGCATTTCAAATGTGCTTAAGTTTTGAGATCCTGTCCAATCTATTTTTAATCCATACCCCGCAGCTCCAGGAGTACGCCAATAGGTTTTCCATCCTGAATCAAGATGGATATCTAAGCCTATCCATATAATTTTCTCATTTCCCACCCCATCAACAGAAGACAAAAGCTTAGCCTCCGAAACAGATTGAGAAGCCCCTTCAAATAAGGCTGTTGATTCTGTTGAGAAAAAGATAATTAAAAGAAAAACTAAAAAGAAAAATAGTTTATAGAGCCCTCTGATAAGGCAAATCATTTCTAATTGCAACCACACCCACCTCCTTGAATACCAAAACCCCCTTCTGTCCCTTCTCGGCTAAAATCGACATGCTTGGTAAAAGCATTTAACAAAGGATTGGGGATAACTTTCATATGGCTTTGCGCAAGATTCTCCCTTTCCCAAGGTTCAACATTTGTGCAGCCAACGACACCTAAAACGATAACACTACCAAACCACGTCCATATTATTTTTTTATCTAATTTCATTATAATACAGATTCTATTTTTTTTTCAATTTTATTTATATCTTCTTCATGAAATCCCGAATTTATATAAACTATATTTCCTGTACGATCGATTAAATAACTTGTGGGCATGGTCTCCAATCCAAAAGCCTCAGCAGTTTTCTTTCCTTCACTTAAAATAGTAAAATTTGCTGGGTGGTCATTTAAAAATTCGAGAGCCTTATCTTTGTTATCATCAATATTAATTCCAACGATTTCAAACCCTTTGTCTTTATACATATTATAAAGATCATTGTAGGCGGGGAAAGAAGCTTCACAAGGAACGCACCAGGATGCCCAAAAATCGATAAGAACGACTTTTCCTTTTAAGCTACTTGAGCTAACGGTATTTTCACCCTTTAAACTAGGAAGAGAAAAAGATTTCATTGTTCCCATCGACGCAGAATGCACAATGGCCCCATTAGAAAAGAGTAGGAAAAGAAGAGCCGCAGAAAACAGTACAGATTTAGCAAGAGTATTCCTATTTTTAAGCATCTAGAACTCCATGATAATGATCTATTATCATTAAAGAATTATTCTTAAAGAAATGTTAAAGGGAACGATAAATTTATTTTTATTGTCTGAAATAGTTACAGTGTCATTTGACAGGCGAAGTTTTTTAGACTTATTTCTTTGATAGTAATAGATACCTGTTTGAAAAGAAACAGCAATATTCGTATTGAATCGATAGTCTATACCGGCGAGTAAAGCTCCATTAAATAAGTTCTGATTTTTAAAAATCTTAAACTTTCCAATCTTTGGACCCACCACTTGAGTGATATGATTGGCATAATAGACATCTGATCGTGTTTCCGGCTGCCATTCTGTTCCAACCATGATTCCTGTAAAAGGAGAAAAAGCTGTCTCAGTGTTAAAATAATATTTGCCTCCAATATCTGTTCGATAGGTTGTTCTTGTATTAAATTTGTAAGCATTTGCCATGGCTATTATAGGTGTCGAAACGGGCTTTTCATTCAAAACTCCCAGATCGACAAAGAGTTCGAGAAAATCTAAGGGGAAATACCCGATTTGAAAATCATACCCAATCCCATTGCGTTGTGTATCATTGAACCCAAAACCTCTTTGGCTTTTATAAGCATCAAGAGCCGTTATAAAAGGGCTGGATTGGGCCGAAGTAAATTTTGTATCCACTTTTCTTCTCCCAAAACTAAGCCCGCTAAATGCGATAGAAATAGGTTGGATAACAATATCTCCTGCTTGATAAACAGAGTTAAATTTTTCTTTTCGCTTGTAAGAGGGCTTGCTCGGTAAGTCGGAATTTAACTGAATGGCTACATATTTAGATTGAAACTGGTTATCAGGGTTTTTCGCCCCTCGATTCCTAGTCATACTATAGCCCGTTGAACGATTCGCAAGACCAAATGTAGCACTAAGACTTATATTAGGTTCAGTGAATATCTTCGTAACTGTAATGTCCCAGCCAATAACACCAAAATTTGCTAAACGATAGTCAGAAGAGGCTGCACCTCCCCTTTTCAAGGGTTTACTTTGAAGGAAAAGGGGAGTTGGCGTTGTATGAAAGGAAAGAGCATAAAATCTAGCACGATTTTGAGAGTAATACCTTACTTTAGGAGCTATCTCCCACGATTTAAAGAGAGGCTGATAATAGCCAAGCTCAAAAGTACTAGAACGAAGGTTCCAGTTATTTAGAGCAAAACGATAATTAAAATGGATGGAAGAATCAAAATAAGGCACATAATGGACCAACTGTGTACCAAAGGCACCTGTTACCCGCGCAGAGGGGCGCCGTTCATATCCGACAAAAATATTAGGTCCGGAAAGCCCTGCGCCAGGCCAATTGACAGTATTGGGTCCATTGAAAGCAATTCGCTTATAAGGGTCAGAAAGAAAGCCATTATTTATGATAATTTCCACATTTTGCTGAACAACGAAATTTTTATTAATATCTTGTTTAAGACCAACAAGAATACTTTCTGTATTACTTGTCCCACTATTATGGAGGATAGGACCCGAGTAAGAAGTATTGGAAGGCTGACTGATATTAAATGCATAACCTATACCAGTATAAAGAATCGTATTTTTTTTGTTGAAATACCATTCTGTATTGAGATTGGCATAAAAAGATTGATAATCATGTTCAGTAGAATATCCTGCTTCTCCAGATAGTTTACTCTCAGGAAAATAGTAGTTTGCAATTAATTGAGCATCATTTCTTGTTTCTACAATGGAAGCACCTGTCCTTACTTCGGTCAAAAAATAGTTTGGATCGACACTGGTGCCAGGAATAACAATACCTACCGGCGCAATAATATGAGGAAAATAGCCAACCGTACTCGCCCCTGTCATCGCATCCCTGGTTACAGACAGGCCAAATTCAAAATTTGAGGAAAGAGGAAAGAGTACTGAACCCTCATAAGAATCTATCTTATAATGGTTTTTATTTTCAGAATAAGTTGAATAGAATGTCTCCATTTGAGGACTTGTAGAAATTGAATCTTGAGCTTTCGCTGCTGAAACACCGGGAAGAGCTAAGGCAATTGCAATGAGAGAATCGACGATGGCGTCATTTTTTTTGAGGAGCTCCCTCTTACAAAGCTTACTTGAAACTTCTTCCCTGCTTATTGCTTTATTAAATAAGGTCGCATTTGATGAAGTTCTCATAAGCAGTTATCTTTTTATTTTTTAGCTAAATTTTAATCTTTTAATCATGAATTTTATATAGCATCAAGGAAATTCCATTTGTTTTTGCGGATGGGAGTAATTTGAAAGGTTTAAATAATTTCGCCTTCTTAACGATTTATGAAAGATTTTAATATAGATTTTCTACATCTTGAAAATTTTTTGAGGGGGGAACGTGCAATGAAAAAACAGGTTAGCCTTTTGGCAACTTTAGTTGGGATCACATCCCATGTGTAGTGATGTATTTATTAATACGAACGGTTACCATATCGTGGCACGTACCTTCGATTTTCTTGTTAATCTGGCTATTCAAGATAAAATTGGTTTTATTGGTGATGAAAATACAACAGATATTATTATTGATGCTGAGCAAATTCCCACCTCACAACTTGCCACTTGGAAAAACAAATACGGCTATTTTGGTCGTGCAGCGTTTAATGGAGAAAAGATCGTCGATGGAATAAATACAGAGGGTCTTGCGGTGGACATCCTTTATCTTCCTGGCACAAAATATCCAGCCTTTAATCCACAAAACAAAAAACCGGTCATTGCGACTTATGATATTGCTTCTTTTCTTTTAGCTCAAGCACAGACAGTTTCAGAAGCTCTGCACCTCGTTCGTTCTTACCAATGGGTTCAATCTGCAATTAAATACCTTGGGGGTGTTTTTATAAAGGATCTCCCCATCCATTGTGTCGTTCGGGATAAAACAGGAAAAAGTGCTGTTATTGAATTTATAGATGGGCAAGTCAAAATTTATGAAGACTCGGGAGATATTCTTACAAATGCTCCCACATTTGATTGGCAGTGCAAGAATGCAAGTCATTACGATTCACTATTAGCGGGCAATAAAATGCCAAATGAGGCATTTAGTAAGAGCTTTTATGAGTATGATACGATCTACAAAGAGGCTGCACATAAAGGTGAAGCTAATCTTTTAGGAACACCAGGAGACTTCACCCCTCCTTCCCGATTTGCCAGAGCAAAAGTACTTTTAAATAACTTTCCCACCCCTACTTCTAAGCAAATGGCTTTATATCAAGCGAATGCTTTAATTGAATCTCTAAGACCTCTGCATAAGGGGTTGAGTTGGCTGGGTAAATTTTATAGAATAAGGCATTGAAAATAAGAGGACACACAATGTCATTTCTTAAAGCAGAAGCCGAACGGCGCCTTCAAAATAACCCTCT
>JAGONT010000077.1 GCA_017992885.1 Alphaproteobacteria bacterium | reverse complement strand
GTAAGTGCGGATCAAATCGCGTGTTAAGACGCTTAAAAATATTTGCAATGGCTCCTTGGCTAAGAGAGAGCCCAAACACATGATCAAACATCTCGCTAAGGCGCTTGTAGCTTACGTGATGCCCATAACGGATATACGTCATCAACCCTTCAACGCTTCTTCCAAAAGGAGAGCCTTCTTCAAATCCTTGAGGCGCTGGGGCTTTGCTTATGATGCCGCAAGTCTTGCAAGTGCAGGCGTAAAGACGCCCACGTGTCACTTTAGCTTTAAGTGGCGGAATCTCTATTTTATCGTATTCAACCAACAATTGCTGATCGTCTTCTTCGAGTGATTCTCCACACTGACCACAAGTCTTGAGTTTTGATTCCAAAATCTCATCTGGATCAGGGTGCAACTCTCGAGCATATCCTTTTCTCCCAAGACTCTTCTCTCGACATCCACCTTTCTTCCCCCCTAAAAGATTTGCTTTTTGGTCTCGCGAAGGGGGAACACTTGAATTTTTAGAGGTCTTCTTGGGCGATAAGATCAGCGCTTCAAGCTCTGCAATGCGCGCTTCAAGCATTTGGATTTTAGAGCAAAGCTCCAAAATAAGATGATCTTTTTCTTCTACTGTTAGCTTTGTCAGTTATTCTTTTGTAATCATGCAATATTACAATCATTATATCACTCTCTTTACAAGCTAAACCTTTACTCAAATTTTATTCTTATCCCATGACCTGAAAGGGGAGTGAGCAATTACAAAATCTGTTCGCTCAAGGAAAATTTATTGTTTCTTCCAGGGCGTTTATAGCACTGGATAACTCTCTTCTCCCATTGGGGCTCGACAGCTCTGAGAATACGTTCAAACTCATCAGTCAACCAGGGTGATTCAATGCATATAAAATTTTGTTATAATTTTGTGAAATAGTTGGTATATAAATTAGAAATTCTAATAAAAAATAGGGGACAAAGAAATGCTATTAGATTTTCTAAAAGAAATACCTGATCATCGGGATCGTGAAGGACGTATGTATGACTTGGCACATATGTTACTGTTTAGTATTTTAGCAGTTTTATCAAACGCGAAGAATTACAAAGATATTTGGAGGTTTATTTTAATTCATTTTGAAACGCTCAAAAAAACATATGCTTTGAAGTGGCGTCGAGCCCCTAATTATACGACTGTCCGAAATATTCTTATCGGAATTATACCTGAACTATTTGAAAAAACATTCAGAAAACACTCTGAGTTACTTGAAGAAGGGCCTTCCAAAGGCAAGCATGTATGCTTTGATGGGAAAACATTAAGAGGCAGCTTCCAAAACTTAAAAGATCAAAAAGCAATTCAACTTTTTGAGATTTTTTCGGCTTGTGACAAAATCGTCCTCGGTCATGTTCCCATAGTAGAAAAAGATCATGAAATTCCTGTCATGCAAGAGCTTTTGGCAACCCTTCCCTTAGCAGGAAGGGTTGTAACTGTTGATGCCCTTCATTGCCAAAAAAAACGTTTGAGGCCGCAAGAGAGGCAAATGCGACCTTGATTACGCAAGTTAAAGATAACCAAGAAACGCTGAGAAAACAGCTGGAACATGGGATGAAAATTCAAAAACCTATTGATCGCTTTAAGTCTGAATGGGAGTGTGCTCATGGCCGAATCGAGCAGCGCATATATGAAGTTTTCGAAGCGGAGGAATGTCTTCGCAAATTTCCAGAATGGAAAGAAATCCGCCAAATGATTCGGGTACAGCGTATACGTGAAATAAAAGGAGGCAAAATAAGTATTGAAGAGCCCATCTATGTTTGCAATGATTTTTTAAAAGCGAAAGATTATGCAAAATATATTCGAGAGCATTGGTTTATTGAGAACAGTCTTAATTATGTCAAAGATGTTAGTTTCCTGGAGGATTCATCCAAGCGTCACATAAATCCAGTAAATTTTTCGACATGTATCAGCTTTGCTCTGAATATTATTCGAAAAAATTTCGATTTTAATTCAAACAAATCTCCTTCTGTAAGAGGAATACTTGTTGAAAACGCCATGAAATTAGAAAATGTATTGAATTTTGTTATGTAATTAAATGCGTTGAATCGCCCTGAGGTATCTCTTCGGAGTGTCCACTAAAAGGTTGCAAGATCACAAATTGCCTGAGTATAAAAATAACGTCAGTATGCAACATTGTTGTAACGGTACACCGAGTTCTGTGGGGGTTAGGGCTGCAAGCGTGCAGTCCTTTCTACCCGGAGGCGCTGGAAACGTGACTTAGAGAGCCGAATTGAGGACTGCAGCGAAAGTAGCAGATAATACACCGGACTCTAAGGAAAGCGCCCCAGTTCTCGACCCTACCATACACTATGTATAACTCATTTATAAGGTCAAGCCGCTACATCTAATCCTTATTTCGCAGAAGCTCTCTTTTTTACGTCCACATTTCAACCCTCACATTTTGTTAAATTTACCCTTCAAAACAAGTCGCCAATAAAGGAAATCTATTGATCTAGGGAGCAGCAATTTTATCAGCTATTAGTACTACACATTCTTTTCCATCATATCTCATATCCTCAGGATAAATTGACATATTAAAAAATTTGCTTGTTATAACTT
>JAGONT010000051.1 GCA_017992885.1 Alphaproteobacteria bacterium | reverse complement strand
AGTGCTCTAGGCAATATGACACCTGAAGAGTTTGCTAGTTTCCAAGACAATACTTTTCTTTTAAAAGAAGAGTAAAAAATCGAATTTTCTCACTGCCCGTGGTCCTATAAATGGGGCAGGCCCAATCTCGTTTAGTGAGATTTGTAAGACAGGCCCAAAAAATAAAGAAGAGTTTATTAATGAACTTCATAATTCTTTTTTAGAAGAAAAAGACGTTTTAGAAAATAAATTAGATCTATTTAGAGAGTTTTGTCTGAATAAGAAGGATTTTGAGTCAAACTTACATAATATTAATGAAAAACTATCTTTTGTTAATTTTTCTTACGAAAGAATACGTGCTTATGTAGAGAATATAACTCAGGAAGAAATTAAATAAGAGAGAGAAGTGTTAGGCCCCCCAAAATAGATTCGCAAAGAATCTCGTAAATTAACCCTTATCCATAGTTCGGATTAAAATTAAAAATCATATGCATTAAGAATTGAGGGGAGGGGGACTAAAGCTCTCCCCTGTCTATATATGCAAGCTTTCTCAATCCCTTGAGGAAATCTTGTTTTTCCCTTTTAAGAGATGAAAAAAATTCAGCATCTGCTTGTTCAACAGCGGGTAAGGCATGACTTAAGCGATCAACGCCTTCAGGTGTGAGCAGAGGTGTTTTTCTTTTTCCACCCTGAGGAGCAGAGCGTACAAGAATGCCCTTTGCTTGAAGGCCTCGTAGGATCTGTGAAACCGTGTTTGGATCTAACCCCGATAAACGACTAACAGCAATTTGACTCGTTTTTTGACCCTCTTTGGTAAGCCACCCGACAGTTGCGAGAACAACAAATTGTGGATGGGTGAGATCGTAGGGCTTGAGAGCAACTTCGAGAGATCTTCGCCACAGCGTGCTGGTTCGCCATAAAAGAAACCCAGGACTTTCTTCCGGAGCGGAATAGGAACTTATGTGGTCGAAGTCAACCCTGTTTGTCATGAAGAAGGGGCTTCCATGGCTGATGCAATCAAACGAAAGTCATCTACTGGAATCGAAAAACACCCTCGACGAAAGGGAAACCCCCAGCGTTGTTTGTTCTGAATAAAACTGAGGTGAGGGATGAAAGGCTCTATAGGGTTTTCCTTACAGGGCAGAAAGGATACATCTCGACGCCAAGGACAAAAGTCTTCGCTCATTTGGAAAAGATAAGGTTGCTCTTTCTTTACAATACCTATGGCCGTAAACTTACGGCAAGGTGTTTTTTCACCAAAATATTCCGTGGGAGAATAATAGACAATTCCGTCACCTTCCTTCATTAACCGTAAGGGGCCAGCTTTGCCATGACAGACTTGAATAAAGCCTCCTGCAACGCCGCGCATGACGTGGTTTCGACTGGCGACACATAACCAGTGGTTTTGCATTCCTACTCCTGGTGGAGCTTGTAAATGCGTAGGCGATGGCCATCAGGGTCCAGACCTACAAATGTGCGGCCAAAATCCATATCAGTTGGCGGCTGGGCTATCTCGACGCCTAGTTTCATCCAATGCGCATAAAGTTGATCTACATTCTCATCACTGAAGCAAAGCTCACTTCCCCCTGGTATCCCCAGAACCGACGGTTCTGCGGTAACACGAGACCAGAGGCCTAATGTACTGCCGTTAGGAAAGGCAAACATTGCAAAAGTTGCAGATTGTTCAAGAGGATCATAACCAAAGAGATGGCTATAAAAAGCGCTGCTTTTAACAGGATCATTAACAAATAAGATGTTCAAAGTGGGGGAGGGGAAGGACATGATCAATGGCTCCTATAAGTTGCTTATGGAGTCAATATTATACGTATACGTATAATAGTCAAGAAAAAGACTATGTCAAAAAGGCAAAGCGTCTTTTAAAACAAAATTTATTGTTTCTTCTCCTTAGATTATAGATAAAATAATTTATGATATTAAGGGTAATTACGAATATAATTACGCATGTCTGAAGTGGTGATCTTCATTATTCTATCTAAGGGGAGATAATTGCTTGATAAAGAGCTCCTCCTTTGTTGAGTTACTTTTTCATATTCTGTTAAAAATCGAAAACGCACCAAATCATGGATTACTCCAGCCTCTTTTTTTGCTCTATAAAAAATAGATATAGGCGAGTCCTTGTGCATTAACTTACCCGTAAGATCTTTACTCATTAGGGAGCTCCTAAGATAATTAGCAAATTGTCTTGGATTCGTACGAGCGTAGAAGCGGATAGAATCAAATTTTTGTCTGTGCGCTTCTTCTTCATTTTTATTTTTGCTAGTTTTAATAGTGTTAATAAGATCGTTTTGAGCGATTCTAATGAGGGTACAATGAACAAACTGTGTAATAAGCTCACTTCTTCTGTATGTTCTAAAAATTTTAGCGTTCCATCTTCCTTTAAATCTATACCAGCATTTGTTATAGCTTTCCAAACTTCATCGGATAGAGCTTCATCATAGCTATTTTCATCCAGTAGACAAAGCAACAGGTTTAGGTGTGATCAAACGATACGATTGACAGGAGTGCTTGCAGGAAAAGACTACCCCCAATCCTTACACCGGGTTAAATTCTATGATGAAGAAACCAACAAATATCTTATTTTTCTAACAAATATAAAAATATAAAAATTATTTTTCAATATAATATTATTTTTCGTCAACCCTTGCAAAATGATGATTGATTAACTAAATTCAATTTAGTGTTTGTTTTATTGAGAAATTAAAATGAGAATTATCTTCACAATTTTGTTTATTTTATGTTGCTCTTTGTCATCCTGCTTTGCAGGAGTGGGAGATGACTTTGCGCAAGAAATTACACATAAGGTCGCTCAGCTAAGGTCCTTGTATGAAAGATCTCAAGACTTAAATGAAAGCAACACTGAAGAATATTTTGGAAAAAAATATGTAAATGATACCCAAGTTGAAAAAACAAAGGAATTATTCCGCCTCTGTTATCTTAATATGGATTCTTTTGCTAAACAGAAAAATTGGACAGCATTAAGTGAGGATGAACTCGGGCAAGCGTTATTTCCTGCCTATTGTCGACAAGTATACTTAATAAAAAACTTATATACAGAAAAATCTAAGGCACAGCTAGGCTCAATTTATTGTAAAGATACGGAGCAAGGTATTGAGTCGCTAGATATTTACCATCGGTATTTCCCTAAAACCATTGACATTATGTCTTCTTTTTTAAGCATAGAGCAAAATGGGAGAAAAAATGGATTAACAAAGTATTTTGTACGTTTAAATGACGCGGATTGGTATCTTACACAACGTCGTAACGCACGAAATTTTCTTAATAGGCTTTCTCTGCTTGATTTGGAACAACTTGCCTTGCCTGAAAAGTATAAGCGGTGTCTTCAAGAAGAAATAGATAGAATCAAAAAAGAGAATGCAGAGTATTTTGGCCGGAGCACTCACGTTATAGGAGCCAGAACGAATGGAATTAGAGACGCCGATATGTCACACCCTGGTGACGGAAGAATACCTGGTAACGCAGAACTTTATTTAAGCACTGAAAACTATAAAGTCTTTTCTCAATTAGTGCATATACAGGATCGAGATAATATGATTTGTTTTAGTCCTCTTGATATTCGTTTTTCGGATGGAACTGCCTTATCACCTGAGGAACGAATCCAAAATGCACCTCTCCTTGATGAATTACTAGAAAAGAAAGCTCCCATCGCTTTATCTCGAGCATCCGCACCCTCTATTCCTATAAAAAAGCCGATAAAAAAGAAGAATGGTGGATCGAAGAAAAAGCGAAAAAGAACTCGCGTGAAAACGAAGGCTGCATCATCCGTCGTGGAGAAAATAGAAGAAGTAATCAGTATTCTTCCCACAAGGTCAAGTGAACTTTCAAGTTCCCAGGATTTTGTAGTCGATGCGAGCGATTTAGGGGAATTTGAGCTTTCTTCACCTGTGAAAGATTTAGGAGAAAAGCCTATTTGCGATATTCTCTTGCCACTAAAAAGTAAGTCTTCAAGCGTTCAGGATTCTTTTACTGCAGAAATCCCATCCACAGAATGTGGCAGTTCTTCAGATCTTTCAAGCTTTCCCGATCTTGAGGTAAGTCAAGATGATTTGGAAAATATAGACCCTCATTTGTTTGTAAGGGAGTGGCTTAAGGACATTATCAAAGCGAGCCAATCTAAAAATGAGACCTTTGGCATTTTTGAAAAAGCACTAAGACTTGACTCTATGCTTGAAAAAAATTCTGCCCTTCTCGAACAAGTCCAAGAAGCAACGGTAGGTCTTGCCACAAGATTGCAAATGCTTGAACAAGGTTCTTTAATACACTCCTTATCCCGCAAGGTTCCACAGAACTTAGAATCTGACTTTTTATATTTTATGGATACTCCCATACGTTATCTAAAAGGACTACGATTTGGGTATGTGAGTACCCTTTTTGAAAATCTGGGTATAAAAATTGATAAGAGCATGGCGGGATCTCGTATGCATTTTTCATTTAGAACTAAGCAAGATCATTACGAAACGTCTATTCATCTCCATGATAAGCACAATGGTGAGCTTGATGGTGGTCGTCTAAGTACTCTGCGTAAGTTTCTTATTGATTGTGGGTTTATCTATAGCGAAACACAAAGCGCTCCTGCCCAAACGCTGGGGAGCCGTCGGGTCATTCGATAGAGTCGATTTAAATGAAAAAAGGATTTCTTGTATCCCTTTGAATGTCCGCCTCTTGTAGGCGGACATCACTTTAATGACTGGAAGTAGGATTGAATTTAACTTCCTTGGGGCGGTCAGTTGCAACAAATGATTACTCAGTAGGGTATTCATTTTGGTAGAGTGAAAGGTAAGTGTTTTCTCTTCATTTTTCTACGGGAAAGGAATACATTCATTATTCTTTAGAATTAGCACTCAAGCGAGAGAGAAAGTTCCATGCTCCCCTCCTATCTCTTAAATCGTCCCTTTTTGCCCTTGGCCACGGATCGACTGACGCTTCGTCCTTTGGAAGAAAAGGATGCAGAGTCTATGGCAACCTTGGCGAATGATCAAAGGATTGCTGAACGACTTAAGCGTCTTCCTCATCCCTATACGCTTCAAGATGCTCATAAATTTATTACTTTTACGCAAGATGAAATTCAAAAGGGATCTTCAATTTCTTTGGCGATCATTCGAAGGGTTGATCAAACCTTTATGGGGGTGATTGGGCTTAAAGAAGAACTCGGATTTTGGCTGGGGCAGGCCTTTTGGGGGCAGGGGTATGGTAAAGAAGCGATGAAAGCTTTTGTGCAATTTGCTTTTTTTGCTTTACAGCAAAAAAGTATGAAAACGAGTGCCCTTGTTGATAATTCTCCGTCTCGACGTATTTTTGAGGGACTGGGTTTTTCTCAGACAGGCACAAAAGAGATGACGTCACTGGGATATAGGGGCGCAAAACCGGTGATAAACTATGCTCTTTCTCGTAAAGACTATATCGAATGGTATAATGCAATTAAGCGTCCCTTATTATGGGTAGTTGCAGCAGCCCTGATCAATGAAAGAGGAAAGCTTTTATTGGCTGAGCGTCCTCCTGGAAAGTCCTTGGCGGGTATTTGGGAGTTGCCGGGGGGGAAAATTGAAGAGGGGGAAGCACCCGAGCAAGCTTTGATTCGTGAACTAAAGGAAGAACTTCATATTTCAGTAGAGGAAGAAGATCTCAACTCCTTATGCTTTGCGTCTTATCGCTATGATTCCTTTCATATGATATTACCAATTTACTTATGCCGCAGATGGGAAGGACCGCTTCATGGAGCGGAAGGACAAAAGTTAGCCTGGGTCACCTATGATCAACTTATTCACTATCCTTTGCCACCTGCTGATATTTTACCTGCTCATCGCTTGGCAGATACCTTAAAAGCTCAAGGAATTTGGTCATAAAAAAACCCTCTATGAAATTTTTTCTCATAGAGGGTTTTTGATGAGAATAAAAAACTTAAGCGGCTTTAAGTTCTTTCTCTTTTTCAGCAATTTTTGTGTTGTACATCTTGCTCAATCCGCCGGCGGCAAACATCCAAGCAAAGATGACAACGACCATGATCATACAAGAATAAGGGGCAATGGTCACTTGAGTTGCCGTGACTGAGGTCATGAGTAAGAGCTGTTGAACAACAGCTCCCCCTGATTTACCTAAACGGCCACCGATCACGTCTACCGCTGCTTTACCTTTAACTTTCAGCTCTTGATCTAAAGGAATGTAGGACATTTCTTTCGTTGGATCGAAGAGAGAATATTTTGTTCCTTTACTTAAGATATTTTGCGTAGCGCCAAGCATCACAGCCATAAAAAGAGGGGTTACGCCCATAGCAATGGTGAGCCAATTAAGATCATCGCGGAAAATAACAAAAGTGTAAAAGAGAGCGCCCGTAATTAAGAGGATAATGGGAGTTAAAATGGCTCCGGTAAACCATCCATAACGACGGACGATTCCCTTACCCAGCAAAATAAGAGCAATGGTCGCAATACCTGTGAAAGTAGAAAAGTTTCCCATAAAGGCACTGTACGCATTCTCATTGACGTACTGGAGCTTAAGCTGGCTCTTCCACGTGACTTCCACAAGATTGATGGCCATTCCATAACCCAAAACAAGAAGGGCGATGAAGCCTAGGTACCGAGAGGTAAAAAGATATTTAAAGCTTTCGGTTATAGAGAGTTTGGGCTTTTCTTTCTTTTCCTTCTTTTGTGTTGCAGCGGCATCATAATAGAATGGATCTGTCAAAACAGCTCGATTCATCCACCAATAAGTAATCATGGTGGCCAACCCTGCGATAACGACAGTCCCCATCATATAATTCAAACTAACCCCCCAAGCGTCTACCTCAGGAGGATATAAATCACGGATATCTGATAAATAGGTAACCGTTTGACCTGACAAAATTAAGGCGATGTTTCCGAGGAGAGGGAAGAGCGCGTAAAAGCGCTTGGCTTCATTCGTCCGGGTGATTTCGTTGGCAAACTGCCAAAATAACAGAGAAACGACAACACTTCCCCATAATTCAGCCATAATGTAAAAGATAGAGTATGACCAAGATCCCCATAGAGCAAAGATAAATCTTAAAGCGGGAAGGGATTGCTTTAAAGCTTCGACATGCTCTGCGGAGGGATGGAGGAGGTCTTTGTTAGGATAGATAACAAGAGCAAAAGCCCCAAAAAACAGGATAAAAGGAAGAAGACATGTATAAAAAAGGCTTTCCTTTGAAAGGATGTTACTAAGTTTTGCATATAAAATCACAAACAAGATAGAGGCTGGTGTTACACCCCAAAACTTAATGAAGCTAATGGCTTCAGCGCCAGAAGCGCCCACAACAAGGGTATCTTTTGTGTCTCGTAAGATGGTGTAGTTAAACAAAATAAAAAACATCATAAGTCCCATCGGCAAAAACTTTTTCATTTCTGTGCCTTGGATGGGCCAAATTGCAGCACGAAGTTTTGAAAACTTGGGGTCTTGCTGCGGTAGTCCTTGTACTGACATTGATCTTATCCTTTTATGTTTCCCTTTGATTGGCTGGGTGGCCATTTGAAAATAAATACTAAATAAAAACTTCTTTAAAATGTCTTAATAATTTTAAGAGTTGTTTTTGGGAACAACCTTTTAAACTGCCAAGCTGTTAACATCTTTTTCTCGATTCGTCAAATGGGTATTTTAAATGAGGAATGTTGATAAAATCTATGGGTAATTAAATAAAATTTAATAAAATCTTTAAAAAAAATTATTAAAAAATAAATAATACAATATATTTTTAGAGAATAAATATTTAATTAGATTATCTTTTTTTTGTTCTCTTTAGATAAGATTGCTTATTGATGTAAAATTATTATCATTTGAGGTATGATCGATGATGAGTAGCTAGGGCTGTCTAGAGTCTTAAGGAGAGAACTATGAAGCATGAACTTCTGAGAGTCGAAGAAATTCAAACCGCAGAAAAAATTCTTATGGCTGAGGGATTTTCAGAGGAATGTCTTAGAGAGTATGCGGGGCGAGCGGTGGTTGAGGTGATTGTGCAGCATTTTTCCCCTCGTCACACGATTGTTTTTTGTGGGCCGGGTAAAAACGGAGGAGATGGTTTTGTTGTCGCGCGTCTTTTAAAGGAAATGAATTGGCCCGTTGAGATTATTACCTTCAAAGACCTTTCTTTTTTTGAAACTATTCAAAACTCTATTGCTCAAGCTGAGTTAATTGTGGATGGTCTTTTTGGGTCGGGTCTTTCTTCCTCCTTAGAAGGACCTGTTTTAAAAGTGGTAGAGCTCATAAATGCTGCTACAAAACCAGTGGTTTCTATTGATATTCCCTCAGGAATTGAAACAAATTCAGGCGCATGTCTTGAAACTGCGATTTGGGCAACTTATACAGTGACTTTTTGGCGTGCTCGTCTAGGACATTATCTTCTTCCTGGTCGTCTCCATACCGGTAAGCTTTATATTAAAGATATCGGTATATCTGATCGGTTGCTTCCTTCTCTGACTCATTCTGTTAATAGCCCGTCTTTATGGAATTCATCTTTGCAAGAGCCCCAACCTTTTGACCATAAGTATACGCGTGGGGCGTGTCTTGTGCTGGCAAATGGAGGAATGCCTGGAGCGATCAGACTTGCGTCTCTTGCCGCACGGCGCGTGGGTGCAGGGCTTTTGCGCCTTATCTGTAAGCAAGAAGAATACCCTATCTTTGCAACGATAGCTTGGGGTGAGATTGTCACTCCTCTTTCATCTGCAGTAGAGCTTTTGGATTGGATCAAAGATGAACGTTTTAAGGCTTTGTTATGGGGGACGGGAATCGTGCCTAAGGATTCTACTCGAGAACAGACACTCCTTCTGCTTGCCACAAAAAAATTGTGTATTTTGGATGGAGGTGCCCTTTCTAGTTTTACCGGAAGAACACAAGACTTAATAAGTCATCTTCATCAAAATGTGATTTTAACACCCCATGAAGGAGAGTTTCATTGTCTTTTTCCACATCTTGCCTTTTTAAAAAGTAAAGCTGAAAAAGCTCATAAAGCAGCGATTGAAGCGCAAGCTGTCATCGTTCTTAAAGGCTATGATACAATCATTGCCTCTCCCCAAGGTGAAATCATAATCAATGCAAATGCTCCAGCAACCCTTGCAACAGCGGGTACGGGGGATGTGCTTGCGGGATTGATGCTGGGTCTTTTAGCTCAAGGACTTCCTCCCTTTCAAGCAGCTGCGGCAGCTGTTTGGCTTCAAGGAGAAGCGGCAAATCGTAGAGGTCTTGGCCTTATTGCTGAGGATTTATTGAGTGAAATTCCGGCAGTTTTGCAGCTTTTAAGCGTTCTTCGTTCCCACAAGGAGATTACAACGTGTGCGGGTCGCTAATCAATTGTGCGAGCACTACTGTTTTCTATTGCTAATCTAATCTTAATTTATTGAAAATTGGCCAAAAAAACTTCAAAAAATTCTTGACAGTTCATTCCTCCTGACTTCGTCACTTTTGAGTAAACATGAGTTAAAGAATCGTTATATTTCAAACAGTTAAATAATTTAGTCACTACATTAATTTTTAAATATGGATCAGCTCTTGAGCATTGTTTTTCCTTTCAA